>CABRCR010000024.1:0-53085 GCA_902469435.1 uncultured Collinsella sp.
ATCGAGACGGCATAGGATATCAACTGTGTTCCAGGTTCCAGGACGCCGGGCCGCCTCGCTTCGGATCGGGCGCTACACCAACTTTCTCGACACTACCTCATCCGCCCGAGCGATCCCTTAATCCGTCGCCCGTTGCGCCAATCGGCAGAAGCCACGCGTGGACGCTAATCGCTCGAGCGAATCGTCGTCGGTTTCCGTTTAACGATTTCTTTTTCCGCTATTATCTGACCCTCGGACTTCCTCGTGATAGAAGTAGTCCACGATCACCGGATGCCCCTGGGGGACTCTGCCATAAGGCATTTCGTTGTCCACAAAGGGGCAATCGTACTTCTTGGCCATTTCCTCGGCTTTTACTTCAAGCGCTTCAAAATAGCTACGGTTGCGCTTGTTATAGATCTCATCGTAAAGCGGTACGAGATTGGGATGTTTCTCGGCGATATAATCCAGGATCGTTTTTTTGAAACCACCCCGAAGATTGAGATTTTCGAGCCAAAACAAATCGCACCGATCCTTTACTCGCTCAAAAATCATCTCAAAATCCGTGATGCCGGGAAATACCGGGGACACGAAGCAGACCGTACGGATACCTTCGTCATACACCTGCTTCATAGCAGCGATACGACGCTCGATGCTCGACGCGGAGTCCATATCGTTCTTGAAGTTCTCATCCAGCGTGTTGATCGACCATGAAACGGTCACTCGTCCAAGCCTCTTCAGCAGATCGATATCCCGTACCACAAGATCGGACTTTGTGCAGATCAGAATATCTGCATCGCTGCCAATCAGCTGCTCCAGGAGTTTCCTGGTATTCCCGAATCGCTCCTCCTGTGGATTGTAGCCATCCGTCACAGAACCGATAACCACCCGCTGTCCAGCGTATTTCTTCGGATTCTTGATTTCCGGCCAATGCTTCACATCAAGAAAGGTGCCCCATTCCTCCTTGTGTCCGGTAAAGCGCTTCATAAAGGAGGCATAGCAATACTTGCAGGCATGCGTGCAGCCTACATAGGGATTGACCGAGTAGCCGCCTACCGGCAGGCTGGACTTGGTCATGATGTTCTTTGCTTCCACCTCATTGATGAGGATTCCATCGATCACTTCCGCCATGTTCTCTGCACCTCCAGCACTCTTTCGAATTCTTCCGGCAATTCCTGAATCATGTTTTCGTCCCCTATGACAGAGACGAGGTCTTCCTTCATAAACATTGGAATGCCAAGCGCGTGCGCCTGGTCCGTCAAAGACCATGCCCACTCCGGTTCCGTATGAACCTTCCTGCTCTGCGCCCCGGTCATGGTACCGACGACGATCCAGTTGATTCCGGAAAGGTCGACCGTACCGGGATCGTCGAATAGCGGCTCAAAAGTAACGAAGAAGTGATTTGCTTTGACGTTTTTCCGAAGGGCGTCGATACGCCACAGCTCCGCTTTCCTCGTCACCGTAACGCCGAACCATGCGTTTTCCAGGTCGGTATCTAAATCCAGCAAATCGGGTCTCTTGGTCAGGAACAGGAACTGATGCTGTGGATTCTCATGGATCTTTGCAAATACCTCGTCTCGCCATTCCAGCTTCCACCCGGAGAGATCGCTCATGCCGGTAAGGAGAAAGTTCTGCGGGCGTTTCTTTTCCATCATCTTGAGCTTGCTCGGGAAGAACGCAGGATCAGCGAAGTCGTCAATCATATGCCAACGTTTCACATTGTTACGGGCATAGCAATATGGACACCCCACCGTGCAGCCGATGACGATATTCATATTCTGAATCTGATTTTTGATGCAGATGCTCATAACGCCTGCCTACCTGCCTCTCCCGTAAACACGCAATCAGCCTTCCCCACCTTGCGGGCAAAAGCCTCGATATCTTGCTTGCAAGCAGCAGGCTCGCAATCGCTCAAATCGTATGACGTGCCGCCGTTTCGATAGACGGCCCGATGGGAAAACGATCGGCTGACAAGCCCGATGCCGAGCTTCTCGCACAGGGTCATCCGTGCTCCCTTTCAGCTATAAAAAACAGGTGTCTATAAACAGTATCCTTGTTGATTTTCGCAGGGGCAATGAACAAACGCGTGCACCTGTCGATAAACGAACAGCTACTGGACATTGTCAAACGACTCAGATTGGAGAGGCGATGGGAGAAACCAAGATCGACCGCCGGCGGCGCTACACCCTCTCGGTCATACAGGAGGCGTTCTTCGCGCTGCTGGCCGAGGTCGGCTTCGCGAAGATGACGGTGGCGGACATCTGCCGCCGCGCCGAGATCAACCGGGGAACGTTCTATCTGCATTACGAGGATAAGTACGCGCTGCTCGATGCGCTTATCGACGAGGCCCCGAGTTCGCCCATGCCCAGGAGCTGCTCAACGCCTATTCCGAAGGGGGCTTACTGGCGGTATCCGCTCTTCGCGATTCCGATAACCCATCGTGACCTGCGATTCAGGAATACCAGCCTCCGAGCCCTCTCGTTCGGAGGCTGCGGCTAAAACCTCATTGCGCGTCTACCGCTCCGCGTTACTCGCCACCTGCCCGCGCCGCCGAGAGCAGCGTGCTCAAATCGGCCTGAATCGCCTCTGCCTTGCTTCCAAGCTGCAACGGAGCCGAGTCGCCCGAGATGTTTACGCTCAAAAGGTGCGCATCCGGCAGCTTCGCGGTCATGCTCCAGAACGGGAGCGTGATGATGCCGGGGGTCATCTCGCCTACGCCGAGCTCCAACAACAGCACGCGGCGATCGCTGTGCTCGCGCACGAAGCGCTCGTATCGTCCGAGGCTCTCGCGCCATGCCGCACCCTGCAGAAACGTGTCGTCGCGCACCCACGGCACAAGCTGCCAGCCGCAGTGCGGGCATCGGGGGACATCCTCGCTGCGGATCTCGAACCCCGCCATGCCCGCGAGCATGCGCTCGACGTAGGGGCTCGCATCGAAGAGCTCGTCGCAGCATGGCTGCTTGCATTGAAGGTGCGCGAAGCTTCCCTGATAGTTGCAGATCCTCTCGGTGGGAAACGTCTTCTCGACTTGGGTGTCCACATTGGTGCTCAGGATGAAGTAGTCCTTATGGCCGATGAGGGACCGTAGGTCGAGATAGGGCTGCGAGGTCGGCTCGCGCAGCATGAAGTCGATGTATCGCGCGTAGTAGGCCCATTGCTGCTCGAGGCTGGGGTAGAGGTGGTAGAAGCCGTCGAAAAGGCTCTTGAAGCCAAAGGCTTGCTGCCAGTCCGCCATTCCTGCGCGCGCCATGCCCGCGCGGTTGTAATGGTTGAACCCGGCGGCGCTCGACATGCCCGAGCCGATGCCGACGATGATGGCGTCGGCATCGTCGATAAGGCTTCGAAGCCTACGCGCTTCTCTTTCTAGGGGTGGCATCGGGCGACCTCCTCAAAAGCCGGTGCCATATCGCCATCAACGAGAATGGTCTCGTACGAAGCGTCGGGCGCCATGGCCTGGCTGTAGTTGAACACGATGTAGGTGGCGTGCTCGCAGGTGTTTGCAATCTGAGCGAGCACGTGCTTTATGACGCCGTTACGCAGTCCCACGCCAAGTTCGAGGATGGCGACCCTGCCGTTGCGATGGGCTTGCACAAGGCGCTCGAGCTCCTCAAGCTGGGCCGTGGCGAGGGCGTCTGGATGGGCGAGACGCCGCTCGTCGATCGACGTGCGTATGCTCCCCTCCGTCTCGAGCACGCGCTCCTCGTCGAACCCGGCGCGCGCGAAGTGCCCGTCGATGTTGCATGTGACCACGAAGGTGTCGGCGTGCTCCGTAAGACGCCGCAGCCCGTTCATGAGCGAGCCGGGCTCATATTCGAGATACTCCTTTTGATGGAACCGCTCGGCCCATCGGCGTCGCACGCTGGCATCCGGGGAAGCGAGCCCCTGCAGTATGCAGCCGATGCCGTCTGCCTGGGCGAGGTCCCCGTACGCCTCTTGGAAATGAGCATCGGCGCAGAAAAGGTTGAGCCCCTCCGCCATGTCGAGTCCGTTGCTAGCGCCGATGATGACAAGATCCGCTTCGGCTAGCGCCCTGCCTATGCGAACTGCTTTCGCCGTCTCCATGCGCTACCTCCCCAGCGTCTTGCGCACGTCGGCGAGCACGTCGGCGATGTCGGCGCGAACGGCGAGCCCCCGATCCTCGATCGCGCGGGGGAGAAACTGCGTCTTGTTGTTTACGGCGATGTAGCTGGCCTGCGGTAACTGCGCCGTGAGGGCCCAGAACGGCTCCTGGATAAACGCGGGCGTCATGCGGCCCACACCCAGCTCGAGGAAGAGGATCCTCTGCCGTGCGTGCGCGTCGAGCCAGTCGGACACCTTGCGGTACTGCTCCTCGTAGAGTTCGCCCTGCAGGAAGTTGCCGTAGCCGCGAACCCAGGGGAACGCCTCTGCCCCGCAGTGCGGGCAGCGCGGCACGAGCTCTGTCGGAACCTCCAGACCGTCTCCCATGGCCTCTACCATGTGGGAGACCGGCTCGACCGCGTTCCACACCTCGTCGGTGCAACAGTGGGAGCACTGAAAGAAGCGGTGGTCGCCTTGGATCTCTGCCACTTTCTCCCAGGGATAGAGCTTCACAAACTGCGTGTCCTGGTTGGTGGTGAGCACGAAGAAATCCTTCTCGGCGAGAATGGCGTCGAGGTTCCTGTAGGGCTTGCGCAGCGGGGCGTTGAGCGTGGTGTCGAGGAAGGTGGCGAGGTATCCCCAGCGCGCCTCGGCGGTGGGCCAGCGGTAGAACGACCCCTCGAAAGCGCCCTTGAAACCGTAGCGCTCGGCGAATTTGCCGAAATGCCTGCGATAGGTTGCGTTGTCCTCGTAATAGAAGTCGCCGCCGCCCGCCGCGGAGAGCCCGGAGGCCCCGCCCACCAGCACGCAATCGGCTTCTTCGATCATACGGGCGAAGTCCTCGATTTGCTGGTCGTAGGGCTCGGGCTCGCGGTCACTCAGCTCATAGGGCGTGCTGCCGCTGCGGTAGGCGGCATGAAGGGAAAACGATCGGTTGGTGAGCTCGATAACGAGCTGCTCGTACAGGGTCACTGGATACCTTCTTTCAGCTATTATAAACACGTGTCTATAAAAAGTATCCATGTCGATTTGCTTAAGAGCAATGAACAGCTTCGGCCTGCTGTCGATAAACGAGCGTTTGCCGGGCATTGTCGAGCGTTGCAATTGGAGGGGTAATGGAAGCGGGGAAGATCGATCGTCGCCGACGCTATACACTCTCGGTCATACGGGAGGCGTTCTTCGCGCTGCTGGCCGAGGTCGGCTTCGCGAAGATGACGGTAGCGGATATCTGCCGCCGTGCCGATATTAACCGTGGCACGTTCTATCTGCACTACGAGGACAAGTTCGCCCTGCTCGACGCGCTTATCGACGAGGCCTTGGCGGCGGTGCCGCCGCTCGAGGGAACGGAGGCGGGTGCCCTCTGCCAGCGTCCGCCGGCAAACGATGACTATTATCTGCTCTACTCGGATGACGACGCGTACGCTCGGGTGGCACAGCGCGTCGTCGAGCGCGGCGCCGAGCAGATGGTTCCCTCGATCATGGAGGAGACTGGGCTTTCGCGCGAGGACGCCTATCTGCTCTTCGTCCACAACGTCCAGGGAAATCTCGCGGTCAACCGCCTGCTCGGTTGGAGGCGAGGGCCCGAGTTTGCCCACGCTCAGGAGCTGCTCAGCGCCTATTCCGAAGGGGGCATGCGGGCGGTATCGGCTCGTCACGATCCCCGTAGTTGATCTTGACAGCGTGCCATTTCAGGCAGGCGACGTTGCTATGGCCCCTCTTTGGTTTTCGATGTTGTATAAGGCAATCGCAATCGCCTTGAGCTTCTTTAGGGAACTTGAGCAAGAGATATGGCCTGCTGGCGATTGATTAACCCCATTTGTTTTGGTTACAAGAAAAAATGCTGCGCGCCTGCAGCATGAAGGAGAGGGAATCCTATGAATATCGTTGTATTGAGCGGCAGCCCGCGTAAGGGCGCCAATACCGATACCATGGTCGAGGCGTTTGCCGAGACCGCGCGTGAGGGCGGCCATACGGTCGAGGTCATCCGCGTTGCCAGCAAGAAGATCGCCGGCTGCTTGGGATGCCAGTACTGCTTCGCCCATGAGGGCGTCTGCGTGCAGAAGGATGACATGGCCAACGTGATTGAGTCGCTGAAAGATACCGACATGGTTGTCTTCGCTTCGCCTATCTACTGGTTTGATATCACTGCGCAGGAAAAGACCGCCATCGACCGCCTGTACGCCTTCGGTGCCACGGGTTTCCCGTTCACCAAGACGGCCCTTTTGCTCGATAGCCACAGCGAGGGTGTCTATGATGCGGCTATCGCTATGTACAAGTCGGCCTGCGCATACTGCAAGTGGGAGGACCAGGGCATTGTCACCATTAGCGGCATGACCGAGCGCGACAGCATGGCCTCCTCGCCCAAGTTGGAAGAGGTGCGCGAGCTCGCCCGCAAGCTCGCCTAAGGACAAGAGGAGCGCATGGCAATCAGCACAAGCGGAAATGCTTGCTGCCCTTACCAAGAGGATTGCTGATTGCCATGCAACGATGCTCCCGCGGACAATTTCGGTGTGCTAAAACGCCTTCTCGTTCAAGAATTCCCTGAACGCGGGGATGTCGAAGCCGACGAGGCCACGTCCACGTTCCCCGATAACGCCGTCCTCGAGGAGGCGGCGTTTGTATTGACTTGCATAGTTGCTTGCGACGCCCATACGCTTGGCAATTTCTGAGACCCTGCTGGGGCCAGAATCGGGCAGCATCGCGAGCAAAAACTCAATGTCTTTGTCAGAAAGCTCTCGATAGGTCGTTTCGAGAATACGATCGCGCAGCTCCATACGGGCAAGCAGAGAACCCTGCTGGACATCAGGTGCGCTGATTTGGGGCGAGTTTTCCGAAACATCCCAAGTGCGATATCCGACGAGCTGCATCATGTAGGGAAATCCGTCGACGGCCTTCACGGCATCCTCGAGCGCTTCTGGCGTGATTGAGCGTCCTCCGGCCTCAACGGTTTTGCGGAATGCGTTTGCAATTTCAACGTCAGTGATTCGTCCCAACTGATGATATTGGGAACGCCTGAGGAACGAGACGGAATCGTTACGCAGCAACGCCGATACTTTGTAGGGCAGTCCTGCCATGAGTAGGGCAACTTTTTTACCTTCGCGTACAAAGTGCTGGTAAACAGAGGCAAATTGAAGCATTTCTTCGAGATCGACGGTGACTTCATCGATGGTGATGAGAAGTCCGATGTCATGTTTTTCGAGTTGCTTAAAGATGCCATTCATGCGCGTGCGCCAGTTGCCCTGAGCCTCTTGAGCATATGTCCAATCGATGCCCACTGGGCCAATTTGAACACCGTTTATGCGCGCGTGAGGCTGTGAGAGGTAGCTATCTGCGGCTTCTTTGGTTCGCTCGATAATATCTTCGAGCATGCCTGGCATGGCGGAGACATTTGCTGCGATCCAGTCGTGTTCAAGCGCCGTTTCTGAAAGGAGCGAGAGAAGCGCCGTCTTGCCCGTTCCCCTTGCGCCAGTAAAAATGGTCGACAGGTTGGGATCTCCCGGGCCGTTGATAAAGCCACGGTTGATGTCACGCAGGATATGCTCGCGACCCGCTAGAAAGGGAGGGACGCTTCCGAACGTCGGGGTAAAGGGGTTCTTGCTGTACTCCATGGTAGCTCCTTTGCAAGTTTTGCTAATTTTTGCAAGTTTTGCTAATTTTTGCAAGTTTTGCTAACTTTTGCAAGTTTTGCTAACGACTGACCAAAGGGCATCGAAGCAGTGACGCTGACATTTTTTACGCAGAAAAATAAGCAGAAATCAATTTATCTGCGTTAAAAAATAGTTGAGAAGAAAAACGACGAGTCCCGGGCGCAATGCCGTTGCGTTCCGGGCCTCGTCGCTTTGCGAAGTATCTAACGATCTCGTTGCCGTCGTCCTAGTCAAATAAACTCGGCATGTCATTTTCCTTCATGAGGGCGCCGGCGGAGGGCAGGCTCTGCGCGGTGAACTTCTCGGCCGAGACGCCGGCGCCAAGGATTTCCTCGGTCGTGCCGACGGTGGTGACCGAGCGGCCCTTCTTGGCCGTAAAGGCCTGGACGCCCTGCGTGTTGGTGGTCGTCTTGGTCTTGAGCAGCGACGTGTTGAAGTTCATCAGACGGTAGTCGCTCGAGACCAGCGCGATGTCGCGATCTTCCTTGAGCACCTGGGCATACAGCAGCTTGCTGCCACCATAGATGGCGTTTTTGAGGCGCTTGCGGTTGGTCTTGGTAACGTATCCGGCAAGCGCGACACGCACCACGCGGCCGTTCTCAAAGACGAACAGCACGTCGGCCTTGTAGTCCTCGGGGTCGATGACCCAGATGACGTTCTCGTCGGGTTCCATCTCAAGATCGGTCGGCAGGTACGAGCCCAGCTGTGCCGACTTGGTGTCCTCAAACGCCGTGACCTTGCACTTGTACACCTGGCTCTTGTTGGTAAAGACCAGCAGCTCGTGGGTGTTGGAGGACGGGAACTCGATAAAGGGTTTGTCGCCGTCCTTGTACTTGAGCGTGGTCGCCTTCTTGAGCGCGCGGTCCGTCATCTTCTTGAGGTAGCCATCGCGCGAGAGCATGATCGTAACCGGGTACTCCTCGACCTCGGGCTCCAAGCTTACCTCGATAACCTCATGGGGCTCGATCCTGCCCGTGCGGCGCGGCATCACGTACTTCTTGTTGACCGCGGCCAGCTCGTCGCTGATGACCTTCTTGATGTTCTCTTCGCTCGAAAGGATCTCCTCAAGCTCGGCAATCTCACCCTCGAGCTTAGCGATGTCCTTGGTGCGGTTGAGGATGTACTCCTCGTTGATGTTGCGGAGCTTGAGCTCGGCGACAAACTCGGCCTGGGTCTCGTCGATGTCGAAACCCTTCATAAGGTTGGGCACGACCTCGGCCTCGAGTTTGGTGCCGCGGATGATGGCGATCGCCTTGTCGATGTCGAGCAGGATCGCCTCAAGGCCGTGCAGCAGGTGCAGGCGCTCGGACTTTTTGCCCAGGTCAAAGTTAATGCGGCGACGCGTGGACTCAATACGCCACTTGACCCACTCGCGCAGGATCTGGCGCACGCCCATAACACGGGGATAGCCGTCGACGAGCACGTTGAAGTTGCACGAGAACGAGTCCTGCAGCGTGGTCGAGCGATAGAGCTTGGCCATGAGCTTATCGGGGTCGACACCGCGCTTAAGGTCGATGGCGATGCGCAGACCCGAAAGGTCGGTCTCGTCGCGGATGTCGGCGATCTCTTTGACCTTGCCTTCTTTGGAGAGCTTGACGATGCGCTCGATGATGACATCGGTCTTGGTGGTGTAGGGGATCTCGTAGACCTCGATGATGCGCTCTTCGGGAATCCAGCGCCAGCGGGAGCGGATCTGGAAGCTGCCAAGGCCGGTCTCGACGATCTTCTCCATCTCCTCGCGGCGGTAGATAATTTCGCCGCCGGTCGAGAAGTCGGGCATGGGCATGTATTCGAGCAGGTCGCAGTCGGGATCCTGCAGGTAATGCATTGTGGCGGTACAGACCTCGTTGAGGTTGAAACCGCAGATATCGGATGCCATGGCGACGCCGATGCCCTTGTTGGCCGAGACGAGGATGTTGGGGAACGTGGTGGGCAGCAGGCGTGGCTCCTTCATGGCGCCGTCGTAGCTGTCGACGAAGTCGACCGGGTCCTTGTCGATGTCCTTGAAGATCTCGGCGCTAATGGGGGAGAGCTTGGCCTCGGTATAGCGCGAGGCGGCGTAGCTCAGGTCGCCCGAATAGTACTTGCCAAAGTTGCCCTTCGACTCCACGAAGGGGGCAAGCAGCGCCTCGTTGCCCGTCGCCAGGCGCACCATCGTCTCGTAGATCGCGGCATCGCCGTGCGGGTTGAGCTTCATGGTCTGGCCCACGATGTTGGCGCTCTTCTGGCGCTCGCCCTTGAGCAGACCCATCTTGTACATGGTGTAGAGCAGCTTGCGATGCGAGGGCTTAAAGCCGTCGATCTCGGGGAATGCACGCGAGACGTTGACGCTCATGGCGTAGGGCATGTAGTTGACCTCGAGCGTCTGCGTGATCGGCTGATCGGTGACCTCGGAGTGCAGGCCGATGACGTTCTCGGCGTTGACCTGCTTTTTCTTTGGCTGTGTTTTCGTCTTCTTCTTTGCCACGATTTCCTCTTGAACTTCTTGTGGGCCGTCGTTATCGATTTGCTGCTACTGCAGGTCCAGCTGGTCCAGGTACTCCTTGCCGTGCTCGGAGATGTGACGCTTGCGGCCCACCTCGTCGTTGCCCAGCAACAGGTTAAACATGGTCTCCATCTTGGTGACGTCCTCGGGCTCCACCTTGATCAGGCGACGCGTCTCGGGGTTCATGGTGGTGAGCCACATCATGTCCGGATCGTTCTCACCAAGACCCTTGGAGCGGTTGATCGAGCACTTTTGGTCGCCGATCTCTTTGAGGATGCCGTTCTTCTCGAGCTCGGTGTAGGCAAAGTAGGTCTTTTCTTTGCAGTTGATCTCGTAGAGCGGCGACTCGGCGATATAGACGTAGCCCTCGTCGATGAGCGTGGGCACCAGGCGGTAGAGCATGGTGAGCACGAGCGTGCGGATGTGGTACCCATCGACGTCGGCATCCGTACAGATGATGACCTTGTTCCAGTTGAGGTTGTCCAGGTCAAAGGCACCGAGGTTCTTGATGCGCTTGTCCTTGATCTCCACGCCGCAGCCCAGCACGCGCATGAGGTCCATGATGATGTCGGACTTAAAGATGCGCGGATAGTCCTCCTTCAGGCAGTTGAGGATCTTACCGCGGACGGGCATAACGCCTTGGAACTCGGCATCGCGCGAGGTGCGAATGGCGCCTGCTGCCGAGTCGCCCTCTACAATGTAGATCTCGCGGCGGCTCTTGTCCTTGGAGCGGCAGTCGATGAACTTTTGCACGCGGTTGGCCATGTCGGTCTTCTGCTGCAGGTTGGTCTTGATGCTCTGACGCGTCTTCTCGGCGTTCTCGCGCGAACGCTTGTTGATGAGCACCTGCTCCATGATCTTGTTGGCGGCGTCTTTGTTCTCGATCAGGTAGGTCGAGAGGCGCTCCTTAAAGAATGCCGTCATGGCCTGCTGGATAAAGCGGTTATTGATGGCCTTCTTGGTCTGGTTTTCGTAGGACGTCTGGGTGGAGAAGCAGTTGGTCACCAGCACCAGACAGTCTTGGACATCTTGCCACTTAATGCCGCTCTCGTTTTTGTTGTACTTGCCCTGTTGCTTAATATAGGCATCGATGGCGCTGGTCAGAGCGCTGCGGGCAGCCTTCTCCGGCGAGCCGCCGTTCTCGAGCCACGATGAGTTGTGGTAGTACTCCTGCATTGTGAGGGTGCGCGAGAAGCACATGCACGCGGTGATCTTTACGTTGTAGTCGGGCAGGTCCTCGCGGTCGCGACCGCGACGGTCGGCCTCGATAAAGAAGGGCTCGGTGAGGTAGTCGGCGCCGACCTTCTCGAGCACGTAGTCCTCGATGCCCTTGGGGTAGCAAAAGTCCTCTTCGGAGAACTCGCTGTCGTCGCCCTCGATGCGCAGGCGGAAGGTCACGTTGGCGTTGACCACGGCCTGACGGCGCATGGTCTCGCGATACCAATCGTGGGGAATGCTGATCGAGGTGAAGACCTCAAGATCGGGGCGCCACTTAATGGTGGTACCGGTGCGGTCCTCATCGCTGGGCTCAATCTCGAGCGCCTTCTTTTTGGCGCCGACGACCTTGCCCTTCTTAAAGTGCAGAGAGTACTTGTTACCGTCACGCCAAACCGTGACGTCCATGTACTCGGAAGCGTACTGGGTCGCGCAGGAGCCCAGGCCGTTGGTGCCAAGCGAGAAGTCGTAGTCGCCGCCCTGGTTGTTGTTGTACTTGCCGCCGGCGTAGAGCTCGCAGAAGACGAGCTCCCAGTTAAAGCGCTTCTCGGAAGGGTTCCAGTCGAGCGGGCAGCCACGGCCGTTATCCTCTACCTGAATGGAGCCATCGCGAAAGGCGGTAAGGGTGATAAGTTTGCCGTAGCCCTGGCGTGCCTCGTCAACGGCGTTGGACAGGATCTCGAAGGCAGCATGCGCGCAGCCGTCGAGCCCGTCCGAGCCAAAGATGACGGCGGGGCGCAGGCGTACGCGCTCCTCGTCCTTGAGCTGGCGGATACTGTCGTTACCATAGTTTGCGGTGTTTTTTGCCATACTCGCTCTCTCGGTGCTCCCTTGCTGCGTTTTAGTTATATAGATAGTCAAGGTAGCATAGCCCAGGCCCCGGGCGATTCCACCTAACACGAAATCCATCGAACAATCGTTCGAATTAACGGGTATAGTGTTTAGTGGTAGCGCGGCATTGTTAAACAAATTTGGATACAAACGAATTTTATTTAATAGGGACCTAGTTTTACTAAACAAAATCGAATGATTATGGGTGACACGATTCAGAAATTCGATGAGTTCGCGGATGCCCAATCTTACTCGGACAAAACCGAGTCGCTTCTGTCCGAGTAAGTTTGAATAGCGAATCGAAATTGTTATGTCCACATGGCGATGGCGAACATGGTTTCCATAATGACAGATATAGTTGACATCTTGTGAAGGATGCAATATATTTCTGTCATGTTACAACGGATATCTGTCCACATTTACGAAAGGAACTCCATGCCGGGCAAAAAGAACCTACGCATGAAGGCGGCACGCGCGGCGGCTGGCCTTTCGCAAGCTGACTTAGCCCAAGCCGTGGGCGTTACGCGCCAGACTATCGGTCTTATTGAGGCGGGCGGCTACAACCCCACGCTCAATTTGTGCGTGGCAATCTGTAAGGCGCTGCGTGTTACGTTGAACGACTTGTTTTGGGAAGACGAAACCGACGCCGACCCTAATACTCTTTAGGAGGCCACTATGAAATATGAAGATCTGAAACTCGTGCAAAAGTGGCGTGAATATGCCGGACCAAAGGATGAGCGCCTAGAAGCTGAGAACGCGAAGATCTACAAGATTGGTTTCGTGCTGCTTTCGTTTGGCATGTTGATGATCTTTTTCTACCAGTTTATAGCTCGACAGGTTGCGTGGGTTCACAGCGACGCCAGTGAAATGCCGCATGGCTTTGCAACGCCGTTCGAGGCAGCCATGTATTTGTGGCTCGTTCTCGTGATGTTGATTTGCGCAGGCCTGCAAACGCGGAAGGGCTATGTCGATACCAATCGTTTTGGGCAAACCGAGCATCTTCCTGTTGGATATTTCCTGCTTGTCAGCGGTCTTAGCGGCGCCGCGTTTGCACTTGTTATTGCCGCAATGCGCTGTATCGCTGAGGCGCAGATCGTACCGCTCGAAAGCGTCTTTTGGTTGGCGAACCTGGCCACGGGCGTGTTCTGCGGTGCGACGATTTTCGCGGCCACGTTTGCTGCCCTGTGCGCAACGTTTTTCACGGCGAAAAGACGCCGTGCCAAGCTCGAAGCAGAGCTCGACTCCTCTGACGATATCTAATGCGTAATGGGCCGGCTCTGGGTATCCAGAACCAGCCCATTTTGATGTTCGATGAGCCGAGTCGGCGTCTCTCGTAAAAGCAACTAGGAGCTAGCGAGGCTTATCCGAATTGACCTCATTGGCGGTGTCGGTTTCGAGCGCCGTGCGGCGGGCGCTGTAGGCGACAAGGCCGGCGCCTGCCGCGGCGAGTGCTGCAGCGGCTGCCGTAAGGGGGGCATTGACATCGCCCGTGCCTGCAAGCGCGCCCGCTTTTCCGGAGCGCTTGTTATTGCCGTGGTCCTTGCCACTGCCGGAGCTGCTTCCGCCGGAGCCGCCGCCCTTGTCAGTACCGCCGCCACTCGAGCCACCATCGCCGTCTGCTGTCATCGGGGCGTCGTGAAGTCCTGTCGTATCCGCGCTGTCGCATACGCCGACCTGAACTTCTGAGCGTTCGCATGCCGCGTCGGGCACATGAAGCTCGTGCAGTACGGCACCCAGCGCCGAGTTTGCGCCTGGTCGAATTTCCTCGAGCGTTACGGGATCGAGCGCCACCAGGTCACGCGCCTTCGCATACAGCGTGACGCGTTTGCCCACCTCGTCGACCCAGCTCTCCGGGATGGCAAAGCTCATGCGGAATTGTGCCGTGCAGCCCGGTGCCAGCACGGCGTTTCCATTGTCGGCAACCAGCGGGTGCGTTGCAAAACGTGTGTCCAGCGTCTCGAGCGCGTACTTCACGTGTGCTATGTCGTTGGCCGAAGCGTCCTCGGCAAGCTCTGGATCGTAGATCGAAGCCATGCGTGCGTTCGCTCCGAATCCGATGGATGCGCTGGAGAACGGCTGGCTGGAGCCCTCTCGGTACAGATCGATCGTGCCGGCGGTCAGCAAGGTGTTGCCGTCGTTTCGCACCGTGACCATGAAGGATTCGCCTGCTGCTCCGGGAACCACTGCGCCCGAGGTAGCGACCGCGCCCGTCGGAGTGGCACACGCCACCAAGGGCACTTCGATGCCGTGCAGCTCTGCCTCGCTCTTCTCCGCGCTCACAATGTGCGTGGCGAGCGCGGAGAGCATGCCTCCCGACGTCAAAAATGTCGTTATCTGATCGACGGGATGGTCCAGCTCGCACATCACGAACGGTTCCGTGAAAAGATCGCCTGCCAAGGTGCTGGCGAAGATGCGGAAGTGCTTGCCCATCACTGCTACCGGGTTGCCTTCTTCGTCGTAGGTTTGTCCCACCTTGCCGTCGGTGTTCTCTACATAGAGCACGCATCTGCCGTTGTTGCTTACGCTAAACGCTGCCGGGCCACAGCCTGCGGCACCCACAGACTGCGTTGCAAATGCCGATGCGCCTCGCGTCCAAGTAATATGCTGCAGTTGCTCGTTGACGGTTGCCAAAAAGCCCGAATGTTGTGGCCACGGCACCGCACGGGGTACCGTGGCGTCTGGTGACATAACGCCCCAGCCTGCAATGGACTGGCCGATCACGGCGTACGATGCGCAGCCGCAACCGTCTGCGGTCTCGTACGCAACGGGCACCACCATTTTGCCGTTGATATTCTCGGGCTCGCCCAGCTCGATACTCGACGGTGCCTGCGGAAAGCGGAGAACTTGGCGGAACGTCAGGTTGTCGTCCGAAACGTCCGACCACAGGGTAAAGCACTCCAGCGCAACCTCAGCCTCGCTGCCGAGCGCCTTTTCTGCGGTGGCTCCGCGGCGGTGAAGGTAAGCACCCGACAGGCGTCCGTTGACCAGCGTCTTGCCCACCGTGATACGCGGGCACTGCAGGCAATGGCAGCCATCCTCTTGCAGGCGGCCGCGCGAGATGCTGCGCCATGACGTGTGCGACACCACGCGGGTCTCGTCATTACTTATGCGCAGGCGCACAACGGACAGTATGCCGGCTGTGCTTGCCGTATCGAAAAGGGTGTTGTCGCCGTCGCGGCGCTCGCCCGAGACCAGCAACACGTAGGCGTCCTGGTTTCCTCTTCCGTCCGTATATTCCACCACGTCGAAGTCGTAATCGTATATGCCGTCGCGCTCCACGTCGTTCTCGCCAAACCCAAGGGGAAAGTCCACGGGCGTGGGGGCAGACCACGTGCCGTTTGCCCTTGTGTGTACCACCAGGCGCGAGCGGCCATTGTCGCCGTAGCGCACCGAGGCGATACGGAATAGGCACTCCACGCCGGCGATAATCGCCAGCTTCATGTGGGCTTCGCTGAGCACGCCGGAAAACAGCACACTGTCGCTCGAAGGCTTGATGCCGCCACGCTCGTCCTCCGACACGCCGGCAGAATTGGCGTTGGGGTCCGCAACGGCGTTCGTTGCCTGACCGATGTAGGTGTACTCATACATCGGCGCGGCGTTTTCGTCGTTTTCTATCAGTGCATGGACGAAATGCTCGATCTGTCCCGTGTCGTCGCTTTCTGCATCCGCCTCGAGCTCAATGCGCGTGACCGCTTGATCCCAATCGCGCACGACAGACGCGACGTTTACGGCAGTGGCCTTAACCTCGGCGCGTGCGAGCAGCTCGGCGTTGGTGACGATGGTGGCCGATGCGATAAACTGCGGCACACCACCTGCCTCGGCGTTGCCGGCCGAGCCGAAGCAGGCATCCAGCGTATAAGGCGTATCCCCACCCAATGCAAGCTCAGAGCACTGGAGTACATACTGGTCGCCGTTGTTCACCGACATATTCCACGAATCGAGGAGTGTGGGCCACGATCCCGACCAAGCTTTGGTGGTCCACTTGAACATTACGAACTGGAGTATCACATCGACATCGACGTCTGCACCTACGCGTAGTCGCGGAAGCTGGTGTCCATCCGCCTTCTCGTATCCAATGAACAGCGTGAGGGATGCGGCGCCACGCACGGCGGACGAAGCGACGCCTGCAACGCCGGCTCCAAAGGTGACGGCAAGTCCGATCTGGATGGTGAACGAGCCCGACGTGTTGGAATAGTCGAGCGAAATGTTCTTGAAAAACGCCGCGCCGCTGCCGTGCGTGTGGGCGCCCACGGCGAGCGCCAGTTTTGCCAGCACCCAGGGGTTGACGTTTAGGAAAAACGGCACCGGTCCTAGGGTAAACTGCTCGGTCCAATTGAGGTCGGTTCTTACCTGGAAGAGGGCCTTAATGTTGCCGTATGCGGGGTCGTTGTTGTCACCCCAGGTTTTGCCCACCCAATCGTAGGCGAGCGAGCCGTACAGCTGTGTGGCGATATCCATCGTGAACAGCGGCGTGCAATGGTGGCGAAGGAGCTTGGTGTTTCTTGGATCGGTGCCCGAACCGGCACTCATACTTTTGTACTGATTCCACTTCCCCTCCATTTCGTCGAGGTAGCGGTTTGCCTGCTTGGCGCCCGACTCGCGCGGTGACTTCTTCCAGTACTCCGGATCCGGATTGCCCGAATCGTTCATATAGCTGGCTGGTTTGTATCCTCCGCCAAACAGCACGTATCCAGCAAACGAGAAATCGAAGAGGATCGGAAATGTGGGCATCCAGCACGTGAACTTATTACCACCGATGCCGGGAAACGATGCGGGGAAATCAAACGGAGTGATCTCTTGGTCCATAGTGGTGGGGACGATAGTGGTCGATCCGGATTCCGCCTTTGCCGCCGGCGCGGTAACAACGGCCATGGGGGAGGAGAGCGTGTAGGTTTTGCCCTGGTAGTCGAGGACAAAGCGCAGCTTGCATCCTTCTTCCAGAAGGCTCGACGTTGCATCGAGGAACTTGTCTTCGAGTGTGAACGTCGCCAGACTATCTGCGCCCGATGCGCTGGCCTTGATCTGACCAATCTGCGTGACGGTTTCGGTTGAGCTGCCCGCAGCGGGCATCACTTTATTGATATGCAATGTTGCCTGCCCGCCCTGCGGCAGATGAGCCTGCACGGTAAAAGCGTGCGTGTCGGGCTGGTCGTTTGCTGCTTCGTCCGCTGGCATTGCCATAAACGTGGCGTCGGCGTACTGGATGTCCCATTCGTCGAACGTGAGCTGGCGGAAGTACGGCTCGCCGTCGGAAAGCGGACGTGTGGGTGCGGTTATGGCGGTGCCGCCCTGGATACGCGCAAGGGGAATCTCGACATCACGGTAGCCCGCCATGCTAATGGAGATGCCGCCGTTAAAGTCGTACGCGTCAAGGAGCGTTGCCTCGTCCACGTAGCCTTCCGAAAGAGGGGCGACCTCAAAGATGGCCGTGCCTTCGTCATCGGTCGTGGCGGTTAGCTGCTTGCCTACGGCATAGCGCGATGTGAGCGTGACCTGGGCACCTGCGATGGGCGTATTCTTGTTGGCGACGTCGACCACGACCACACCAAACATGGTGCGCGAGAGAACGAGCACCTTGAAGGGGTCTTCTTCGTCGGCATAGGCCGCGGTGGGCGCGAACAGCAGCAGGAAGGCATTTTCGCTTCCCGGCACGCGAGGCAACATAATGCTCGCCAGCGAGGACGCTCCAGCAACAAGTAACGAACGGCGATCAAGCATCTTGGGCTCCCATCCCGCAAATATCGGTGGAAATAATCCAATTGTGCGAGAAGACGCTTCGTGGCGGTAGTGCCGTTCAAGGGTCAAAATGTCCAAATTGATCGAGCGAAGCGCCGGGTTCCGGAACGCGTTCGATGCGCTTGGCAGCCCGGTCGCTAACGCAACATGTGCGCGACCAGCTCGGCGCGTGTGCCGATGCCAAGCTTTGCGTATACGCCGGATAGGCGGTTTTTGACGGTGCCCGGCGATACTCCCATATGGCGTGCGATTTCAGCGTTGGTCCATCCGCGGCAGGCGAGCATGGCCATGGTGAACTCTGTGGTTGTTAAATCGTCGGCAACGTCCTCGCCCGAATCGGGGTTGTGGATGCGCCGCCAGCCGTAGCTGAAGTGGTACGTGATCTCGATGATGCGTGCGAAGTCGTCAGGGTATTGCGTTTTTAGGCATGCCTCGATGAGCCCCTGCAAAAGGCCGTGGTGCTCGCCGATGAGCTCGATAAGGCCGTCGGGACGCGCAATGTTCCAAGCAGCTCCGAAATGCGTCCTTGCGGCGTCGACGTCTTTGAGACTCATGCAGGCCATGGAAGCTGCCAGGTGCAGGAACAGTTCCGAGATGGGATAGCTTCCCTGTTTCATGATCAGGGCGTTTTCCGCCATGCCCAGACTGCGGCCATATTCGCCGCGCAGGTACAGGGCATGCGCCATCACGTAGCTGGCGAACAGTCGCAGGCCTTCGGGCAGATGCGCCGCAAGCGGATAAAACTCTTCGGCAGAATACGGGGAAGACAAGTGCAGCAGGACGCTCGCGGCCGAGGCGAACAGGATATGCGTGGCGTGGACGGCGGGTGATTCCTCGTCGGCCGGCGTATCGAGGATGCCAGCAAGGCAACGGCGGGCATCGGCGATACGGTTGAGCGACAGACTGGCATATCCGCAGATAAAGCATGCGGAATAGCGCAGTGCGGGTTCGGTGGCGTCAAGATAGGGGCGTGCTGTCTTGGCGGCGAGTGCGGCCTGTCCGCGAAAGTACAGCGCTTCTGCCGTGGCGATGACGCGTGAATCGGGGTCGGAAATGCCTGCAACCGCAGCGTCAATCTGCCCCGGCGCAAAGGCGGTGCACATCAACGGCATGGGAACGCATGGGTAGCCATCGCAGTCCATCTTCCATCTCCCAACAGCTGGCAACACTAGCAGCAATTGTACTCTTGTTGCTCGGGACTGGAATTTGTGGGTATCGCCTACGATTGTGCCGAACGTATAAAGGAAGAGTCTATTGGCGATGCTCCCAAGGTGGCTACCGAAGTCTAGCTGACCTTGGGATATAGAAAAACTGCCGCCCCTGCAAAAAGCTCTGTCGCAGCGATGGGAAACGCATCTCGTTCTGCATATAATGAGGTCATATGACGGTGCGTCTGCATACGCGCGGCGCATTTCCATCGAATCGAGAAGGAGCTCTGCATGGATCCCAACAAGCGTCCCGACGACATGGTGCGTATCACCACTCCCGAACTTGCCCAGGTGTTCATCGATGAGCAGGTCGCTGCAATCCGCGAGCAGATCGGCGACAAGAAGGTCCTGCTGGCTCTTTCGGGCGGCGTCGACAGCTCGGTTGTCGCGGCCCTGCTCATCAAGGCCATCGGCAAGCAGCTCATTTGCGTGCATGTTAACCACGGCCTGATGCGCAAGGGCGAGAGCGAGCAGGTCGTCGACGTCTTCAAGAATCAGATGGATGCCAACCTGGTTTACGTTGACGCCACAGATCGCTTCCTGGACAAGCTCGTGGACGTCGAGGAGCCCGAGGCCAAGCGTAAGATTATCGGCGCCGAGTTCATTCGCGTGTTCGAGGAGGAGGCCCGCAAGGTTGGCGATGAGGTCAGCTTCCTCGCCCAGGGCACCATCTATCCCGACATCCTGGAGTCCCAAGACGGCGTGAAGGCTCACCACAACGTGGGCGGTCTGCCCGAGGATCTGCAGTTTGAGCTCTGCGAGCCCGTCAAACTGCTGTACAAGGACGAGGTCCGCGTCGTGGGTCGCGAGCTCGGCCTGCCCGAGAATATGGTTGAGCGCCAGCCGTTCCCCGGTCCCGGCCTGGGCGTCCGCTGCCTTGGTGCCATCACCCGCGACCGTCTTGAGGCGCTGCGCGAAGCCGACGCCATCGTGCGCGAGGAGGTCGACAAGGCCGGTCTGACCATCTGGCAGTATTTTGCCGTCGTGCCCGACTTCCGCGCAACCGGTGTGCGCGAGGGCAAGCGCGCCTACGATTGGCCCTGCATCATCCGCTGCATCAACACCGTCGATGTCATGACTGCCGAGGTTCCCGAGCTCGACTGGGCGCTACTCAAGCGTATTACCGCTCGCGTCACCGCCGAGGTTCCCGGCATCTGCCGCGTGTGCTACGACCTCACGCCGAAGCCCGTTGGCACCGTTGAGTGGGAGTAAGCTAACTCACCTAGCCCCCGTTTCCGCTTGGAAGCGGGGGCTTTTTGCTGGCGCTTCGCCCAATTTCGCGCATCTTGGGCCTCACGTATCCTGCGAACTAACAGATGTGACAAAGGGGCAGTTCCTTTGTCGCATCTTCGATGTTATGCGCGGGAAGGGTCACGAGCATGGTCGTTCCGCGCTCCGAGCTCTCTTCGACCTCGATGGAGCCGCCGTGGAGTGCGGCAATCTCCCAGACCAGTGCAAGCCCCAGCCCCACGCCGCCATATGCCCTGCTGCGCGATTTGTCGACGCGAAAGAAGGGCTGGAAGATGCTCGTCTGGTATTGCTCGGGAATGCCCGGCCCCTGGTCGCGCACGCGTAGCAGCGCGCGGTCGCCTTCGGCGCAGGCGTTGATTTGCACGGTCGAGTTGGGCGCGCTGTAACGTATGGCGTTTTCGGCCAAGTTGAACAGCAGCCGATAGATTAGCGTATCGCTGCCGATCGTTTGCGCGTCGCCCTCACTTGTAAGCGTGATGTCTTTTTGCTCGGCAAGGGGCGCCAGGTCCGTGAGTACTTCTTCGATCATCGGCGCCAGGTCAATCGCATCGTTGCAAGGGACACTGCGCAGCTCGCTCATCTCGAGCAGGGTCTTTGTCATGTGCGTCATCCGCTCGGTCTGCTCCTGCAGCAGCCCGAGCAGGCTCGCTGTATCGGCGTCGACGTCGGGGTGCTCGGCGCAAAACAGCTCAACCTGGGCCTGCATGAGCGCAAGTGGCGTGCGCAGCTCGTGCGCCGCATTGCCCGTAAACTGTCTTTGTGCGGAAAATCCCTCGTCAAGGCGGGCAATCATGTCGTTAAACGACGCGCTGCAGCGCCTGAGTTCAGAGGGCACGTCCTCGCTGATTTTTGTGTCGGCGAGGTTGTCGGGCCGCACGCTCTCGACTTGTGCCGCAAAGGAGCGCAACGGCTGCAACGCATGCCCGCTCACAAAGTAGGCCAGGACGCCTCCGAGCAGCGTCACCGCCGCAGTTATATACCAGCTCGTCGCGCCAAACGATTCTTGGGCGTCGTTCACGACGATGGTCAGCGCATCGTCGAGCTCTTTGTTTGTCGGGTCAAATGAGCTGGGCGAGGCCGCCTCCACCTTGCCGTGCGCCGATAGTTCATTGCCGATCGAGTCCATGTAGCGCATGCCGGAGTAGCCAACCAGGCAATTCATAAGTACGCAGGTCGAACATATCAGCAGTGCCGTCATCAACGTGATGCGCCACTGCAGCGACAGCCGCTTCATTTGCCGTCCTCCATAACGTAGCCTTCGCCGATTCGGTTGCGGATGGGGTCGTGCCCCAACGCACCGCGCAGCTTTTTTCGCAGCGACGAGATATGCACGCGGGTCGCGTTGCTAAAGCTGTTGACGCTGCTGTCCCATACATGCTCGATAAGCTCTTCCTGGCTCACCGGCCGCCCCTGGTTAAGCATCAGGTATTCCAAGATGCCGGTCTCCTTGCGCGTGAGGGATAGGGTCTCGCCGCCCACGGAGGCGAGGCGCGCCTTGGTGTCAAAGCTCAACAATCCACAGGCTAGAACAACGTCGTTTTGCGTAAAGCGCCTGAGCGTGAGACTGCGTATGCGTGCCGCCAGCTCGTCAAGATGGAACGGCTTGGTGAGGTAGTCGTTGGCGCCCGCATCGAGCCCCGCTACCTTGTCGGAGACCTCGCCACGTGCCGAGAGCACAAGCACCTTGGTCTCACAATCAGTTGTCCTGAGTTGCCTGAGCACGGTCATGCCGTCGACATGGGGGAGATTGAGGTCGAGCACGACAAGATCAAAGGTCTCGACATCGAGTAGATCGAGGGCCTGCTGCCCGTCGTAGCAGCAGTCGACGCTATAGGCCAAGTTGCGCAGGCTGCGTGCGATCGCATCGCACAGCGCCCGCTCGTCCTCGACGACCAAGATGCGCATAACGTTCTCCTTGCATAGTCATTCACGCTTAACACGGATTTTATAGTCGGTATGGTCCAATGGGTCGCGAAACGAAAGGAGTGGTCAGATTGTTCAAAGCGATTAAGCCTGTGGCGCAGGTGGCTTTGCTGATCGTTGGGGTAGCCATGGTTGGCTTTGGAATTATGCGCGGCGAGGCAGATGCCGTGCTGGCCAAGGCAATCAGGCTGTGCTTGGAGTGTATCGGAATTGGATAAAAGAAAAAACACTGCATCGCATCTTTTAGCGCGATTTCGTGGATTGATTCAGGCGGCGGCGACGCTTGCGACCAATATTCACCTGCCTAACTTTGCCAAGGGCGGTATCTACCAGGGAGCCGGCAAAGCCGTCTGCGTGCCGGGGCTTAACTGCTACTCGTGTCCAGCGGCCTCGGGTGCGTGCCCCATCGGGTCGTTTCAGTCGGTGGTGGGCTCGTCTAAGTTTAGCTTTTCGTATTACGTCACCGGAACGCTCATTCTGATCGGCGTGCTGCTGGGACGTTTTGTATGCGGCTTTTTGTGCCCGTTTGGATGGCTACAAGAGCTTTTGCATAAGATTCCCAGCAAAAAGCTCTCCACGAAAAAGCTCAAGCCGCTCACGTACATCAAGTATGCCGTGCTGCTGTTTGCCGTGGTGCTGCTGCCCGTCTTGGTGGTTAACGATGTGGGTATGGGCGACCCGTTCTTTTGCAAGTACATCTGTCCGCAGGGCGTGCTCGAGGGCGCGATTCCGCTGTCCATCATGAACATGGGAATCCGCTCTGCGCTGGGAAAGCTCTTTACCTGGAAGCTCGCGATCCTCATTGTGGTTGCGGTGCTGAGCGTGCTGTTCTACCGCCCCTTCTGTAAATGGATTTGCCCCCTCGGCGCATTTTATGCACTCATGAACAAGGTGTCGTTGCTGGGGATCCAGGTTGACCAGTGCAAATGCGTCTCGTGCGGCAAGTGCGCCAAGGTGTGCCAGATGGACGTGGACGTTACGCGTACGCCCGACCATGCCGAGTGCATTCGTTGCGGCAAATGCGTGGGCGCGTGCCCCGTCGATGCTATTAGCTTTCGCTACGGGCTGGGTGTGACGGGCGACAAACCCGCGCAGTCCACGCAAGCCTGCGAAAACAAATAGGTACCTATATAAGTTTCGATATAAACGGAGGAACCATGAAGCTGTCAAAAATTGCGGCTCTGTTGATGCTGCCCGTGCTGGCGCTGACTCTCGCGGCGTGCTTTGCCCCCAAGGGCGACGCGAAGGATGCCACGAGCGGCGATGCGCAGATTGCCGAGCTTGTGGCACAAAAGCCGTCGAGCGCCGAGGAGGCGGCCAAGCTGTACCAGCAGCTGCTGCAAAAGGAAAACGAGATCTTTGCGAGCGATAACGCCCTATGGGAAAAGGTGTTCCTTGCGGCCAACAAAGACACTCCCATGATTGAGGACGGCAAGAACTACGGTGACTTCTTGCTCGATACCATCGAGGGCGCCAAGGATCAGTTTGCGGCTGACGAGCTTAAGACGCTTAAGGCCGGCGCGCAGCAGGTCAAGGAGATCGAGGACAAGCTCATGGCGCTGGAGAAGGAGTTCCCCGGATGCGGCAGCACGCCCGGCGAGGGGGAGAGCGTCGATGCCTCGACCGCAGGCATGACCAACGGCGAGAGCGGGGAGACGAAGTTCCCCAGCTTTAAGGGCAAGGACTTGGACGGCAACGATGTAAACAGCGACGAGCTGTTCTCCAAGAAAAAGGTCACCGTCATGAACTTCTGGTTTACCACCTGCAAGCCGTGCGTGGGAGAGCTGGGCGATCTGGAGAAGCTCAACAAGGAGCTTGCCGAGAAGGGCGGCCAGGTCGTGGGCGTTAATTCCTTTACGCTCGATGGCAATAAAGACGAGGTGGCTGATGCCAAGGACGTGCTTTCCAAGAAGGGCGTGACGTATAAGAACATCTGGTTTAAGTCGGACAGCGAGGCCGGAAAGTTCACCTCCAACCTGTACTCGTTCCCGACCACCTACGTGATCGACCAGAACGGTAACATTGTGGGAGAGCCGATCATGGGCGGCATCAACTCCGCTGAGCAGCGCGAGGCGCTCAACAAACTGATCGATCAGGCACTCGCGAAGAGCGAACAGTAAGTCCGTGGGACAGACAACTGAAGGGGAGTCGCTGGAAACAGCGACTCTTTTTTCTGCTTCGGGGTAGCATCATGGGTATACGTCGAAAGGGCACGCAGCTTTTCGTGCATTGCCTGAGCGGTGCGCGAAGCAACCAAGCTGTGAGTTTTCTTAAGCGTTCTGGGTATGGCAGTGTCAAGAATATCGGCGGCATAAGCGGCTACACGGGAAAGGTGGTGCGTTAGCTATGAAGGTGGTTATCGTTGGAGGCGTCGCGGGCGGCGCATCGGCGGCCGCACGTTTGCGCAGACTCGACGAGCAGGCCCAAATTGTCATCTTTGAGCGCACGGGTTTTGTATCGTATGCCAACTGTGGGCTTCCGTACTATATTGGCGGCGTGATAGAAGAAGAGAGCGCATTGACGCTGCAGTCTCCCAAGGGCTTTTGGGATCGCTTTCGCATTGCGGTCAAGACGAGTCACGAGGTGTTTGCCATCCATCCCGATTCGCATACGGTCGAGGTTCGCAATATGCTGACGGGCGAGGAATTTGTCGAGACGTATGACAAGCTCATCCTGTCGCCGGGTGCAAAGCCGATTCGCCCTGCGTTGCCGGGCATCGACTCGGATAAAATCTTTAGCCTACGCACCGTTGAGGACACGCTGCGTATTCACAGCTATGTTCGAGAGCGGCGACCGAGCAGTGCCGTCGTGATCGGCGGCGGCTTCATTGGCGTCGAGACGGCGGAGAATCTGTGCGAGCTGGGGCTCCAGGTGACCCTTCTGCAGCGTCCCGTCCAGCTTATGAACAACCTGGATTACGACATGGCGACCCTTTTGCATACCGAGGTGCGTGAGCACGGTATCGATCTGCGCCTCAAGGCCGATGTGACAGGTTTTGAGGAAGTTGATGGTCGCGTTGTTACCCATGTTGCGGGCGATGACCCTATCGGAGCCGATATGGTGCTGTTTGCCATTGGCGTGGCACCTGAGAGCCATCTGGCGCAAGAGGCGGGGCTCGAACTGGGCATCAAGGGGGCTATTGTGGTCAACGACCGCATGGAGACCTCTGCTGCCGACGTGTATGCCGTGGGCGATGCCGTGCAGGTCACGCATCAGGTGACCGGCGAGGACGCGGTCATTTCGCTCGCCGGCCCCGCCAACAAGCAGGGGCGTGTCGTCGCCGATGTCATAGCCGGCATGGACAGCTGCTACCTCGGATCGTTGGGCTCATCGGTTATCAAGGTATTCGACTTGACGGCGGCAAGCACGGGACTATCCGAAAAGGCGGCACACGCGGCAGGAATTGACTGCGACAGCGTGGTCCTGTCGCCCGGTTCGCATGCGGGTTATTATCCGGGTGCAACGCCCATGACCATGAAGGTTGTCTTCGAGAAGCAGGGATTGCGCCTGCTGGGTGCGCAAATCGTGGGCATCGATGGTGTGGACAAGCGTATCGACGTTCTGGCGACTGCCATCCAGGCAGGCATGCGCGGCGATAGGCTTAAGGATTTGGACCTAGCATACGCGCCGCCGTATTCATCGGCGAAGGATCCCGTCAATATGGCGGGCTTTATGATCGAGAACCTCAATCGCGGCATACTGGCGCAGTGGCATTGGGAGGATGAGCCCAACTTGCCACGCGATGGCAGCGTGCAGCTGCTCGATGTTCGTACGGAAGGGGAGTATGAGCGCGGGCATATCGATGGTTTCGTAAACATTCCCGTCGATGATCTGCGCAATCGCCTGGGCGAGCTCGACCGGGCCAAGCCGGTTTACGTGATTTGCCAGAGCGGCATTCGCAGCTACATTGCTTGCCGCATTTTGGCGCAGCATGGCTTTGAGTGCTTTAACTTCTCGGGCGGCTATCGCTTCTTTGCAGCCGTGACTGAGGCTCGCCGCGGCAGCGCTAACGTTATGCCGTGCGGGCTCGAAAAGTAGCGCGCATTGGAATGTGACAAAGTGACAGCCTCTTTGTCGCATCGGGGATGTTATATGCGGGATGGTGCGCCATGCGGCGTGCTGTCCCGTTCGTTTTTTGGCGCGGTTCGTTACATTCCTCACTGGTACCGGCCAAAAATGAGGATAGAGTAGGACAAACGCGTCGAATGTGAACGGCGGGGGAGCGGGCGAGCGCGCCCGCGCGAGAGAGGTTGCCGTCCATGCTGGATCTCAGAGATATTTGCAAAAGGTACGTTACGCAGTCGTTTACGCAGGTAGCGCTCGACAGCGTAAGCCTGTCTTTTCGCGATAACGAGTTTGTAGCCATCCTGGGTCCCTCGGGTTCGGGTAAAACTACGATGCTCAACGTCATTGGTGGACTCGACCATTTCGATTCCGGCGACCTGCTGATCGATGGCATCTCGACCAAGGATTTCAGCGACCGCGATTGGGATGCCTACAGAAACAATCGCATTGGCTTTGTGTTCCAGAGCTATAACCTCATTCCGCATCAGAGCATTTTGGAAAACGTGGAGTTGGCGCTTACGCTCACGGGCGTGGGGCATGCCGAGCGCCGCCAACGTGCACGCAAGGCGCTCGAGGCAGTCGGTCTGGGCGAGCACGTTGACAAGCGCCCGAGCCAGCTTTCGGGCGGGCAGATGCAGCGCGTGGCCATCGCCCGCGCCCTGATTAACGATCCCGAGATTGTGCTGGCTGACGAGCCGACCGGCGCCTTGGACTCAACGACATCCGTGCAGGTCATGGATTTGCTCAAGGACGTTGCGCGCGACCGTCTGGTCATCATGGTCACGCACAATCCCGAGCTGGCGTACCAGTACGCCACGCGCATTGTCAACCTGGCGGACGGCAAGGTCACCGACGATTCAGATCCCTTTGATGCTGCCGAGGCCGCGCGTCGCGAGGCCAAGCCCACGCGCAAAACCTCGATGAGCTTTGTGACGGCGCTTGGGCTTTCTGCCCGAAACCTCATGACCAAGAAGGGCCGCACGGCCATGACGGCCTTTGCAGGTTCGATTGGCATTATCGGCATTGCGGCGATCCTGGCGCTCTCCAACGGCGTAAACGACTACATCAAAAAGGTCGAGGAGGACACGCTCTCGAGCTACCCGCTGACGATTTCCAAACAAGACTACGACCTGTCGTCCATGATGGGCGGAGAGGGGGCCACGGACGACGATACGTCCAAAAACGAGGGTTCGTCCGACGGCAGCACCGACGGCAAGGCTCGGGGAACCGATAAGATCCCTGTGGTCACGGCCGTAAAGGATATGTTTGCAAGTGTTAAGTCCAACGACATGACGAGCTTTAAGGCATGGCTCGATGCCGGTGGCGATGGCATCGATAAAGAGGTCAATGCCATCCAGTACGGCTATGGCGTGACGCCGGTTGTCTATCGTGCGGGCAAGGGCGACGAGAGACCCGTTCGGCTGGTGCCCAACGCCATGACCGAGGCCATGAGCGGAGGCGCGAGCTCGGCGGCAACGGTGAGCATGGAATCCATGGGAACCTCGGTCTTTAACGAGATGATCGACGACCAGAGCCTGCTCGACAGCCAGTACGATGTCGTTGCCGGCCATTGGCCTACGTCCGCCAACGAGGCCGTGATGGTGCTTTCGAGCCGCGGTACGGTGGGCGATTACACCCTCTATAGCATCGGCGCGCTGGATATCGATGAGCTCAACGACCTGGTTAACAGTGCCATGACGGCCGATGGCAAGGTCGAGACGCCCAAGACCGGCACCGACTTTACCTACGACGATGCACAGTCTACGACGTTTAAGGTGTTGTCGCCGGCCGATGCCTATCGCAAAAACGAAGAGACCGGCATATGGACTGACATGTCTGGAGACGCCGACTTTATGGCAGCCAAGGTTGCCGACGGTATTGACGTGCGCATCGTGGGCGTGGTGCGACCCAACGAGACGGCCAACGCGAGCGCATTGACTCCAGGCATTGCCTATACGCATGCGCTGACTCGCAAGCTTATGGAGCGTGCCGCCGATTCGCAGATTGTGCAGGAGCAGCTTGCCCACCCCGAGACGGATGTCTTTACGGGCAAGTCTTTCGATGAACTGCAGGGCGAGGCCAAGCAAGGCGTGGATCTGGGCAGCATGTTCAGCGTGGATGAGGCGGCGCTCAAGAGCGCGTTCTCGTTCGATACCTCCGCGCTCTCGGGTGTTGCCGGCGGTATGGACCTGTCGGGTCTTGACTTGTCTGGGCTGGACATTGACCTTTCGGGCGTTGGTAAGGACATCGACTTCAGTGACATCATGGCCAAAGCGCCAACCCCAGATTTCTCGGGCATCTTTGACGGTCTGGAGCTCACGCCCGAGCAAATGCAGCAGGTGGGAACGCTTGCCAACCAGCTGTTTGAGGGCTTTTTGCGGTCTGATCAGTTTAAGGCGCTGTCACCCGAAGACCTTAAAGACGCGTCAAAGCTCGCTGCCGCATTCTCGGCATATCTTGAGAATGATGCCGCAGCCCAGCAAATTTTGGCACAGCTCAAAGCGCTTGGCGGCGATGCCCTGGCCGAGCGTCTGCAGCAGGTGATGGGCGACTATGTGCAAAAGCAGCTGGCTCCGTATTTGCAGCAGTCTATGGATCAGGTGATGAAGGCGGTCAGCGAGCAGATTGCCACGACGGTATCAGCTCAGCTCAAGGCGGGCGCGGCAGGGCTTATGGACCAGATGGCGACGCAGATGTCTTCGAGTTTTGCCAACCTGGCGAGCGCCATGCGCGTGGATGCGAACGCCTTTGCTCGTGCCATCCACTTCAACATGGACGCCGAGGACCTGAGCTCGCTCATGATGAGCTATGCCAAGGCGTCGAAGCTCACCTACGACAACAATCTGACCACGTTGGGCTATGCGGACGAGGCGGACCCCATTTCGGTCAAGATTTTCCCGCGCGACTTTGAGGCCAAGGAGCGCGTGCTCGATTACATCGATGCGTACAACAAGCAGGTCAAAGCTGCTGGCCACGATGAGCAGGCAATCTCGTATACCGACTACATGGGCATCATCATGGGCTCGGTGACCGACATCGTGAACACCATCAGCTTGGTGCTCATCGCATTCGTGAGTATCAGTTTGGTGGTGAGCTCCATCATGATCGGCATCATCACCTACATCAGCGTGCTGGAGCGCAAAAAGGAGATTGGCATCCTGCGCGCGATCGGCGCGTCAAAGCGCAACGTGGCCAACGTATTTAATGCCGAGACCTTTATCGAAGGCCTCATTGCCGGCGTCTTTGCCATTGTCGTCGTGGTGGCCGTGAGCTTTCCGGTTAATGCCTGGGCGCTTGCGGCCAAGCAGGTGCCCAACCTGATGAGCCTGCCCGTTCAAGACGCGCTGATGCTCATTGTAATTTCGGTGCTGCTGACGGTCGTTGCCGGCCTGCTGCCTGCTCGCAGCGCATCCAAGAAAGACCCTGTGGAAGCCCTACGCTCCGAATAATGTGACAAAGGGACAGTCCCTTTGTCACATTGGGTGGCTAGCTCGTTTTGCCCATCAATGTGATACGGATGCTTGGATGGGTGTACTCGTCAAATTCATCCTCGGGATCCGTGTCAAACGAATAGTACGTTTTGATGGGGTTGTCACTCGTCCTGATGGAGATTCTCTCGTAGAGCGAACCGTTCAAAAAAGCCTGCCTAAACTCTTCGGGGAGCTTTTGCGGTGCTAGGAGCTCGGGACTCACGGTCTTGACGTCTACGGTTTGGACGACAGAGGAAAGCTCATCCAAGTCAAGCTCGACACGGGCGAGGTTGTCCTCAAGGCTCGCGTCGGGGCCGATCTCTGCGATGTAGCTCACTTCCTTGAGCGTTCCCTTGTTGTCGAAATCCAGGTACGTATAGGTCTTCTGGGTATCGGAGTCGCCGTCGTGCAGATAGCCGCGGACGTGATAGCCGTAATCTTGATATCGCTCGTAAGGGTCATCGGCGGACACGTACTCGCATGCGGGCTCTAGCGTCTTGCGGGCGATGGCGATCTGCTCGGCCGCGGCCTCGGCATTCTCCTGCATCTCGATGTTTCCCTGTGCCAGCTGCGGGATATAGGCACCGCACACGATTGCGAGGGGCAGCGCCACAAGCGCGATAATCCACTTTTTTGCACGGGGGATAGGCACGCCATGGACTTCCGCCATGGCCTTTGCGTTGGCATAGCTTTCGGTAAGTACGTCCGCTGCGGTGGCGACGGCGCCTACGGCAGCGGCGACTTCTGCCGCGCCACCCAGGTTGCGCGCGGTCTCGTTGTCGCTGTTCTTGAGCAGGCGCGCGGCGGCCTGCGTGCCAATAACGCCCGCGATTTGTGCCGAGCGGTCTTTCTCGGACTGCTCGACGGCGAGTCGGCGCTGCATTTCTTTCCACTGCTTGCCGCGCATGCCAAAGCGCGGCGCGAGCGCGCAATAGCAGAAGATGGCGAGCTCGACGGCGGTGAGCACCAGGGCGGCCATCATGCCCGTCTCCTGGAAGCCTTCGTGATGGAAGACGATGTCGTCAATCATTTCGAAGGGAATGATCAAAAAAGGCAGCACAAACGCCATGGCAAGCGCTGCACCGGCAACCTTGGGGTAGATGCAGTATCGCTGGATACGCTTGCGTTCTTGTTCGGAAAGTGTTGCCATGGCTGATCCTTGGTGTCGTAACGGTCGTTGCGGCGCATGGGGCGCGGGGCGCATCAGTTTGAGCTAGCGCTGGATAAGAACATAGAACAAGATGCTCATCGCGATGAGCAAGAAGCCTGCGATGTTAAACATCAGTGTGGCAAAGTTGCCCACGATGGGGCGTTCGACATAGCTTTTGTCTGGGTTGCTGGGGTTGTAGTACACGGTCATTTGGCTACCGAGGGGCCAAAGCTGCTCCGCGAGGGTGCCTAGGCGGGCGATGGGGCCTGTCTGCACGTGCAGCCAGCCCTTGGCGTCTTCGTAGGCGGTGGCTTGCGTGCGGATGGGGAGTCCCGACAAGCTTTTGGTCTTTATGCCACGGAATTGTTTTTTCGCGCGGTATTGCGTGCCGTCGACGGTGTATTCCAAAACGGGATTCATTCTGCCTTCACCCATAAAGCGATGGTTGATGACCGTCCCCATGGTCACGGCGGTACAGGCCTTGGCTTTCTTGCGGGCGGCGGCCTTCATGAGCATGCTCGCTCCGATAAACAGGATGCCGATGCCTCCAACCGAGATGAGCGCGAGCAGAGATATCTGCGAGGTGGTCATGGCGTTCTCCTTTGGCGCGATACCGTCATATGTGACCCAGTATAGAGAATCCCGCCATCGATGAGCTATTGCGGGGGGGGGTCAATTCTGAATGTGACAAATGGACTGTTCCTTTGTCACATCGGGGACTGCGGAATCGAGGTCTAATACTTTTCCCGAGAAGTGAACGAGTGAAAACGGACTCCCGAAGCATCGACACTTTTAGCGTGCAATTTCCTGCGGTTTTGCCAGTCAAATCCTGCGGTTTTGACGCCTAAAAATGTCAATGCTTCGGGGGTCCAAATACAGCCGTTCACTTCTCGGGAAAAGTATTAGACCTCGAAATATGGGCGGCGTTCGCGAACGGCAACTAGCTTGCGTCCGGTAGCCGGCACTTGGGGCAAAGGGACTGCCCTTTTGCCCCTTCACCATTGCATCGTATCTGGTGTGGAAAAAATATCGCCTGCGTTCTCGCGCCTGCGAAGAGTTCCTGAACCGCTTGAATGGGATGTGACAAAGGGACTGTCCCTTTGTCACATTGATTTGAGAGTGGATGTTGATGTATTTATCGCTGGCCCCCATGGAGGGGATTACCGGGCATGTGTTCCGTCGCGTGCATGCGGAGTGCTTTGGCGCGCTCGATTGTTATTACACGCCGTTTTTGCCGCCGCCGCGGGTGGGCAACCGCTTTGGTGGCAAGGCGTTTAAAGAGGTCGATCCTGCCAACAACCAGGGACTTAACGTGGTGCCCCAGCTGATGTCCAAGAATGCGGACGAGTTTGTGTGGGCGGCGCAGGTGCTTGCCGATATGGGTTACCGCGAGGTCAACCTCAACCTTGGCTGCCCTTCGGGTACGGTGGTCGCGAAAGGCAAGGGTTCGGGCTTTCTGCGCAATTTGGATGAGCTCGAGGTGTTCTTGAGCGACGTGTGCGAACGCTCGCCCTTGCCGGTGTCGGTCAAGACCAGGTTGGGGTTGGAAAGCGACGACGAGTACAAGCGCGTGCTCGACCTCTACTGTCGCATGCCGTTGGCGGAGCTGATTGTGCACCCGCGCGTGCAAAAGGACCGCTATACGGGATCGCCGCGCAAGGAGTTTTACGGCGAGACGTTGGAGCGGGCACCGCTTCCTGTGGCATACAACGGCGATATTTTTGATCTTGAGGACATGGATGCGCTGGTGGAGGCTTATCCCGGCACGCGCCATGTGATGTTGGGGCGTGGCCTGCTTGCGAACCCCGCGCTGCCTCGCATGGTTAAGGGCGGCCCTGCTGCCACGGCCGCTGAGCTGCAGCGCTTCCACGACATGCTGTTTGCGGCCTATGCGGACGAGATTGGGGGCAACGCGGTCTTTCGCATGAAGGAGTGGTGGTTCTACGCCAAATGCGCCTTCGCCGATCCCGCGACCGTTCACAAACTCGTACGCAAGACCAAAAAGGTCGATGAATACCGTGCCGCTGTCGACCGTGTCTTTCGCGAGCAGCAGCTTGCGCCCATCGCCCGCTTTTGTGGCTAAATGATCCCTTGGGGACGGAGAAGAACGGATCGCCTGTGCCGGACCCATGCAAAAAACTGTACGCCAGCATCCAAGGATGTCGAAAAATATCGTTTTTGGATGCTGACGTACATGTTTGGTTCGGCAGGGGACTAGGCAATCATTGCATCGAGTGTAATGAGTTCCCTGAGTCGCTCCGTGCGCGTTTGCCCATGGCGCTTTGCCTTTGCGTCAAATGCTTCAAGAACCGATTCGCCCACACGTGCCGATAAAACAACGCTTGGTTCATCGGAAATCGGCGGCCTTCCCAACTTGACGGTGTGGCCCTTCGGCCACTCATCTTTTTCGTATGCCGCTGCGGCTTTTTCTAGCTCACCGGGAGCAAACCCCATCATCTTTTCGAGCTGTTTAGCGTCCATAGCGCCTCCTATCGATCGATTCCGATTTCCCTGAGCACCTTGCGCGTAGGAGGGACAAGGGCGTGGTAAATGATGTAACCATCCCGATCGGGGCAACATCGAGCGATGAGCTCCATGAGGCGGCTTCTCTTTTTGTATACAATTTTGTAGACAAAAATACAAGTAACTAGTCATTTAAGAACGTCCCCAACGACTGTCCACAAATAGCTGTACGTCAGCATCCAAAGATGTCGAAAAATATCGACTTTGGATGCTGACGTACATGTTTGTGCCGTATGGGTTTGTGCGTTGGGGCCGGCCGACCGCAATAGAACGCTAGAGCAGGTTCTTCTGTATCCACGCGATGATGTCGCCCGACTCGTAGAGTGGCGTGCCGTCAATGAACAGGCAGGGAACTTGGCGCTTTCCGCCGACGGCGATGAGCGTCTGCTCGGCATCGGAATCGGTCGAGATATTACGCTCGGGGATGGTCACGCCGTTATCGGCCAGGAAACGCTTGACCTTTATGCAATACGGGCAGCCGGTCATAACGTAGAGCGCGAGCTCGTGATCAGTAGCCATAGGTCTCCAATCGGTTGAGGTTTCGATTGAAATACCCAAAGCCGCCGCGGTCTATGCACGCGTCAACGACGACTCGATTGCCTGTACCAGAAACGCCGTGGCGCCGGTGCCGCAGGGCTTGTCGTAGTAGTCAACAAAGCGCTGGTCGGCAAGATAGCCGTGGGCGAGGCCCAAGTACGCCTCGTCTTGGGGCTCGCATCCCCAGTTGAGAGCAATCCAGCGACGATGCATCGCGACAAGCTTGCGAGCCTCGCTTCCATCCGGTTCGCCGTCGCTCATGGCAATCGAGAGCTGGCCCAGAATAGCGCGTTCAAGTTCCTTCATGTCGTTCCATGTCTGAGGATCCATATCCAGTAACGTTTCGTTTGCTGCATCGATAGCCTCATCGCCGTAGCGCGCCCGCGCTTCGGCGCCGTAGCGCTCCTCGTTTTCTTGCACGGCGCGCCAGCGTTCCAGTTGCGGCAGCACGGCGCCCATGAGCGAGACAGCTTCGTCGAGCGACATACCGGTGTTTTGTGCCAGGCGCGGGGCACAATCCTCGATCATTGCCTCCATCGTAGTGTCGTAGGTGTACTTGCCGTGGTCGTAGCACCACTTGCAGTAATGATCGGTCGCGGTGCCCGCAGCATCGGTGCCGCAGTCGTCGGGTGTGAGCACCATGCCGCAGCTCTGGCAATAGTGCTCGGGCATTTCGAGCAGGTGGGACAGCGGTTCTCCGGTTACGGCGGCAATGAGCTTCATCATGTCGATGCCCGGGGTGACTTCGCCGCGCTCCCAGCGGCTGACGGCTTGGCGCGTGACATAGAGCTTGGCGGCAAGCTGCTCTTGGGTAAGGTTGTTGGCGCGACGGACGGCGATGAGTTTTTCTGCAAAGGCCATAACGGCTCCTTTCTGCTGCTTGTTGGCTTAAGCATACGCGGCGGCCGACGCCCTTCCAAGCAACCGTTGGTTGCAAAAGGGGCGGTCGCGGTGAGGGATTACGCGCATCGCGCATGCCCTCATGCCGTACAATGACCGGCATGAAACCTATTGCACACATACATACCGACCTGCCGCAAAAGTTCGGCATCCCGCGCAACAGCTTTTTGGCGCCCCATCTTGAGGGACGCATCGTCTTTGAGCCGGAATTTGCCTCCAGCGCGGCAGTTGAGGGTCTGGACTCCTTCTCTCACCTGTGGCTGCTCTGGCGCTTTGAAAACGGAACACCCGGCGGCGCGGCCGAAGACATCGCCGCCGATGCCAAGACACAGGATAGGTCCGGCACCAACGCCAAGTGGTCGAAGACCGTGCGTCCGCCGCGCTTGGGTGGAGCCGAGCGCGTGGGCGTATTTGCCACGCGCAGCCCGTTTCGACCTAATCCCATTGGGCTTACCTGCGTCAAACTCGATCATGTCGGGCTTACCGACGATGGCCCCATCATCCATGTGCTAGGGGCCGATCTGCGTGACGGCACGCCCATCTACGACATTAAGCCCTACATTCCGTTTGCGGACTGCCACTCGGATGCGACCGGCGGCTGGATTGAGGATGCGCCGTGGCAAGAGCTCGACGTTGACTTCCCGCAAGCGCTGCAGGAGATGGTCCCGCCCACGAAGCTCCCCGGGTTGGTCGAGGTCCTTCGCCAAGATCCGCGCCGCGCGGGTAGCAAGCACGAGCCAAACCGCATTTACCACTTGGCTTACGCTGGGCTCGACATATCCTTTACGGTTGACGGATCCAAGTTGACGGTAACCGCCGTCAACGACGCGCGGGACTAGCCAGCCATTCGATGGCGCTCGCCAAATTCAACGCCAAACCCCGTGCCAAAATCGCCCACGCTGGTGGACAATAACGCCTATCAAAACAATCCGCTTTGCACGGGAGCTCAGCATGAAATACGACTTTACTTCGCTTATCGACCGCCACGGCATGGACGCCATCGCCGTTGACTCCTGGGGCGAGATCCCTGGCATGGCTCCGAACGCGCCCGACGAGGGCTTCGACCGCATCCCCATGTGGGTGGCGGACATGAATTTTGCCACGGTGCCCACGGTCCAGGAGCACATCATTCAGCGCGCCCAGCATCCCATGTTTGGCTATTTCGATCCGCGCGACGAGTACTTCGACCGCATCATCGAATGGCAGAGCCGACGTAATGGCGTCGAGGGTCTGCTCCCGGAGCATATCGGCTACGAAAACGGCGTGCTGGGCGGTGTCGTGTCGACCCTGCGGGCGTATGTCCAGCCGGGCGATGCGGTGCTGGTCCACAGCCCTACCTACATCGGCTTTACCAAGTCCATCGAAGCCGCGGGCTATCGCATTGTCCACAGCCCGCTTAAGCTCGACGACCAGGGCGTGTGGCGCATGGACTTTGAGGACATGGAACGCAAGCTCACCCAAAACCACATCCACGCCGCGGTGTTCTGCTCGCCGCACAATCCTTGTGGCCGCGTATGGGAGCGCGACGAGATCGAGCGCGCCATGGACATCTATCGCCGGCACGATTGCGTGGTGATTTCGGACGAGATTTGGTCCGACATCATCTTGCCCGGTCACAAGCATATCCCGACGCAGTCGGTGAGCGAGGATGCCCGCATGCGCACGGTCGCCCTCTATGCGCCCAGCAAGACGTTTAACCTGGCGGGCCTGGTCGGCAGCTACCACATCATCTATAACGAGACGCTGCGCGACCGCGTGTGCGCCGTGTCCGACAAGACTCACTACAACGAGATGAACGTCCTCTCCATGCATGCGCTTATCGGTGCCTACCAGCCGCAAGGCTACGAGTGGGTTGATGGGCTCAACCAGGTGCTTTCCGGTAATATCGAGTACTTCTGCAGTTACGTGGACGAGCATTTTGAGGGCGTGTCCTATTCGCGCCCGCAGGGCACGTACATGGTGTTTCTGGACTGCACCGAGTGGTGTCGCGAGCATGGCCGCGATATTCAGTGGCTGCTTGACGAGGGGGCGCGCGTGGGCGTGGGGTATCAGGATGGCCGTCCGTTCCACGGGCCTTGTCACATCCGCGTGAATCTGGCACTGCCGCTTTCGCGGGTAAAGGAGGCGTGTGAGCGCCTGGACCGCTACGTTTTTGGGGTATAGGGGGCGCTCGATTCGAGTGCTGCCCCATGTGCCCACGCCGTCAAAATGCGTGGGCACATGGGGCGCAGAGGGTAGCGAGCGCGTTTTTCGCATTCGCTACTTTTCGTGAATCTGCTTGCCGCAAAGATGCTCAATCGAAATCTCGTAGAGTTGGACGCCCTTGATGTCTTTGGCGATTTCTTCCTCGACTTCTTCGGCAGAAGGGTAGTACTTAAGCGCGAGCTGACGGACTTTGTCCTCGATAAACGCAGGCGCTTCATCTACCAGGCGGCAACGGCCAAAGACCACGGTGCTCATGACGTAAGGAGCCCAGTCGCCGTCCTTGTACCACTCGTTGCCGTAAACGGTAAAGCAGACTTTATCGTCACGCCTGAGCGAATCGACCTTGTGGCCGGCCTTGGCGCCATGGAAATAAATCTTGTCGTGCTCGGCGTCAAAGAAGTAGTTGACGGGAATGGCATAGGGGTAGCCATCATCGCCGTTGACGGCAAAGACGCCGCGCTTACAGGTGGCGAGCAACTCGCGCGCTTCCTCGTCAGTGATGGCGCGTTTCTTTCGACGTAAGGGCCTAAACATCGTTGGCTTCCTTTCTGGCTGTGCATGGTGGTTGAGCACAAACTATAGCGAAACGGATCCGTATTTCTTGATACAGGCGAGTATGTTTTTGAGCTTGCTAAAGTCGAGCGGTTTGGGCAGATGGGCGTTCATACCGGCATCGTGTGCCGCCTTGGCGTCCTCGTTGAAGGCGTTGGCAGTGAGCGCGATGATGGGGATGTCGGCTGCATCGGCCTTTTCGCTCAGACGAATCGCGCGGGTTGCCTCGTAGCCATCCATGCCCGGCATCATGATGTCCATCAGGATCGCATCGAAGCTGCCGGCGGGACGACTAACGTATAGGTCGACTGCTTTGTTGCCGTCGGCGGCGCGCGTTACGACGATGTCTTCGCTTTCGAGTAGAGCCTGGGCAATTTCGGCATTGAGCTCGTTGTCTTCTGCCAAAAGGACGTTCATACCGGCAAGCGAGCAACTGTATGTCTGCTTGGACGCACGTTCTTTTGCCTGAGGGTTCTTGTCGATATCGAGCGGTATCTGGACGTTGAACGTGCTTCCCGCGCCAACCTCACTCGAAATCTCAATCGTGCCGCCCATCATATCGATGAGCGATTTGACGATAGACATGCCAATGCCGGTTCCTTGGAACTTGCTGCGCGCATCGTCGCCTTCCTGGGCAAACGGCTCGTAAATGTGCGTCAAAAACTCGGGCGTCATACCAATGCCGGTATCCGAGACGCTAAAGCAAAACACGGCGTGCTCGTCGTCGACCGGTTTGATGGTCGATGAGAACGTGACGGTGCCTCCGTGCTTGTTGTACTTGATGCTGTTGTCGAGCAGGTTGACAAGGATCTGCCGAATATGGGTGGGGCTGCCGATCATATATTGATCGACAGCGTAGGGCTCGCTGGTGTCGAGCATGGTTATGCCGCGGTCCGATGCGCGGAGCTTGCACAGTACGAGCGCATTGTCGCACAGCTCTTTAAGGTTGAATGATTCGTGCTCGAGCGTCACTTTGCACTCCTCGATCCTGCCCATCTCGAGGATGTCGTTAATCAGTGACAGCAGGTGATTGGCGGCAACGCGCGCCTTGGCGCGGCTTTCGCGGGCGACCTGCATGTCGCCTTCTCTCAATTCCTCAATTTCGATAAGGCCCAGGATGCCGTTGAGCGGCGTGCGGATGTCGTGGCTCATGCGCGTGAGGAAAGCGGTTTTGGCGGTGTTGGCGGCATCAGCTTTCTGCCGTTCCTCCTGTGCGCGGTAAAGCGACCAGACAAGGATGGCGATGCTGGTGAGCAAGATGCAGATGATAACAGTCGCAATGGCGGTGCGGTTGCGATAGAAAAACTGGAACGTGTCCGATTCTTGCGCCGAGTACGATGTGGGGAAATAGCTGTTTGCAGAGAGCGATTCACCTGCATTGACGATGCCCTTATTGATGATTCCCAGCAGCTCGGGCTTGCCGCGCGAAATTAAACACGATAGCTGCGCCGTGTTGGTGAGTTCCTGTGTTTCGAAATCCTCGATGTCGTAGGTGTCGCGGAGAGTTTCCAGGCGCGTGCTGGGGACAATGATGCAACGTGCCTTCCCCTCATTGAGGGCTTTGAGCACCTCGCCGTCATTCGAGTACTCGGTTACTGTTGCGTTCGGGAAGAGACTTTCGAGCTCAAAACGGTTAACGATTGTGCTCTTTGTACAAGCGATGTTCTTAAGGTCGCTGTTCAGGTTTTTGCCACTGTGAATGGCGGTCAGCGAAACCGTTCCCATCGAGTTTGACTGGATGACCCCTGTCTGCTCGGCGAGCCAGTAGTCGCGAAACAATGGCAGGGCGACATCGATGGTTCCGTTGGAAAGGGCTTTGATCATTTGCTTGTTGTTCGAGAGTGCGATTGTTTTGACCGTAATACCAAACTTGTCGTGCAACGTCGTTGCAAGCGAGGCGAGCGATCCTTCCATCTCGCCGTCGTCATTTTGCGTACAGTAGGGAAGTTGGTTTTTAAGATAGCCGATCGTGATGGTATTGCCGTTTTCTTTGAGCCAGGTGGGCTCGGGGCCGGTGAGCGATGACGAGCCACTGTTTTGGGTCGAGTAACTCGATTTGACTTCCTCGTTATAGCGCGGGTTATCGCGGGCGATGGTCGTCATGGCGGCGTTGATGTCGTTCATCAGATCAGGGCGGCTTTTGGGAACGGCAAAATAGTAGTCGCTCGAGCCTACGTAGAACATGGGTGACGCATCGGGCGACGAAATGGTATCGTTCATGATGACGGCGTCGACCTCGCCGTCTGCAAGCGCCTCAAAGAGGGCGCTGCCGGTGTCGATTTCTTTATAGGTGCAGGTGACGCCTTCGTCGGCGAGCCACTGCTGGCCGACGATAGTTTGCATAACGCCAGAGTTGCAGCCGATGGTGAGGCCTTGGAGCGCCTGGGGGTCACCCTTGGCCAGATCGTCGCGGTCGGGCCTGGCGTAGATGTAGTAGCGCTCGGTGCCCTCGGGGTTCGAGGAAAAGAGCAGCTTCTGCTCGCGTTCTGCCGAATACGAGATGTTGGGCATGAGGTCGATTTCGCCTGCTTCGAGCATGTCCATAAGCTCGGAGAAGGTGCCGCTAACGTATTCGTATTGCCAGCCCTTTGTGTAATACGAGAGGGTCTGGAGGTACTCGTAGCCCCACCCCGAGAGTCGCTCGCCCGGCATGCCTTCCTGGAAGCCTTTGTTGTTGACGAGCCAGCCAACGCGGACCGTCTTGACCTGCTGGTCGGAGTCGGCGGCAAAGGCGGGGGCGGGCATGACGGCGCTCAGTATGGCGAGCGCGGCAAGCGCGACGGCCAGGGTGCGATATAGAGCCAAGCGAAGGACGGCGGAAGGTTTCACATGCAATCCCATCGAGTCGAGACAATACCGCCTAAGGATACCAGCTCAGACACCCTAACACCCGGCAGATGGGTAGTCATTGGGGACGTTCTTAAACGACTAGTCACTGGGGACACTCTTTGCTGTAGTCATTGGGGACGTTCTTGTTTGACTAGTCATTTAAAAACGTCCCCAATGACTAGTTCCGTTTGCGGGGGAGGCGTGGGACAATACCGAGCGAACGTGATGGGGCATCTGGAAAAGAGGTCGCGATGAACAAGTTGAGGACGCTTGCTGACGTGTTGCGCCAGGCTGGCTTTGCGCGCATCACGGGCCTGTTTCTCGTCTTCTATCTGCTGTGCTCGACGGCCGTCTGGCTGTCCGAGCCCACGACCCTCACGTTTGGCGACGGCCTCTGGTTTAGCTTTGAGACCGTATCGACGATCGGCTTCGGTGATATCCCGGCCGAGACGCCGGTTGCCCGCGCTATCACCGTCGTTTTGAGCGTCATCAGCATCTTCTACATCGCCATGCTCACGGGCGTGGCGGTGAACTACTGCAACACGCTCATCAAGATGCGTCAAAAGGACACCATGGCGCGCTTTATGGACGATCTCGAGCATTTGGAAGAGCTCGATCGTGACGAGCTCGCCGACCTGTCGCGCCGTGTGCGCGAATATCGCCGACGCCAACGCTAGAACGGGCGACGCGCGTCACGACGAGGGGGACTGAATATGAATATCACGGTATACCTGGGCGCGAGCGTCGGCAACGACCCGGCGTTTCTGCCTGCAGTGCGAGAGCTCGGCACGTGGATTGGCTCCAACGGCCACGCGCTGGTATACGGCGGCTCCAAGTCGGGCCTGATGGGCGCGCTTGCCGATAGCGTGCTCGATGCTGGCGGGCATGTGACGGGCGTTGAGCCGAGCTTTTTTATCGAGGCAGAGTTTCAACACGACGGTATTGACGACCTCATCGTGACGAGTGATATGGCCGAGCGTAAGGCCAAGATGATCGAGCTCGGCGACGCGTTCATCGCCTTCCCGGGCGGTACGGGCACGCTCGAGGAGATTGCCGAGGTCATGTCCGCCGTGTCGTTGGGGCACTTGAGTGCGCCGTGCATTCTGTACAACCTGGATGGGTACTACAACGACCTTAAGTCGCTGCTCGGGCGCATGATCGACAAGGGCCTATCGAGCCCGCAGCGCCAGACCGGCATCTACTTTGCCGACGACCTGCGTCAAATCGCATCGATTATCGGCGCCTAAGCCTTAGGCTCATCGCTCGTGCGGCACCCAACGGCACCGTTCGCGGCGTAGATGGTTAGCCCGCCCGAGGCCTGCTCGTCCTACAATAAAACGTATCTTTGTCGATTTGACCACGGGAGGTCCCGATGGATACCCTTGCAAAACCCAAAAACCGTGCGCTGTTCTTAGTGAGCGCGGCTGCGACCGGTGCGTTTGCGGGCGCCGCGGTCTGGCTGTTCTTCTTTGCGATGGAGCGCGGTATCGACTATCTATGGACCGAGATCCCGCATATGCTGGGCGTCGCTTCACCCGAGCTCGCGAGCGGCCCGTTCGGGTTTTGCCGTATCCGTTTTTCGTCTGCCTGCTGGGCGGCCTGCTGATCGGCCTGTACGAAAAGATGACGGGCACCAAGACCGATGACCTCAACCAGGTAATGGCCAAGGTTAAGCAAGACGGTCGCTATCCGTACGACAACCTGGGCAAGCTTTCGCTCGCGGCGTTGCTGCCGCTGCTGTTTGGCGGAAGCATTGGACCGGAGGCCGGCCTGACCGGCGTTATCGCGGGTCTGTGCAGCTGGGTCGGCGACCGCATGCGTCGCTTTGGTGCCGAGTTTAGGCAGCTCACGCTGCTGGGTACCCAGGCCGCCCTGACGGCGCTCTTTACCGCGCCCGTCTTTGGTTTTGTGGCGCCGCTCGCCGGTAGCGCCGATGGCCAGGGCGCCAACGACGATGGAGACTCCGAATCCGACGAGATCACCATCAAGCTGCCCAAGGCGCAAAAGACCGTGGTCTACGGCATCGCGATTGCCGGCGGCCTGGGCACCTATCTGCTGCTCGGCCAGCTTATGGGCGGCGGTATGGGTATGCCGAGGTTCGAGGCTGCCCAAGTGGGCAACCTTGAGCTTGCCTGGCTTATTCCCCTGGCACTCATCGGTACGGCCTGCGGCTGGCTGTACTTTGTCTCGGAGCACGCGAGCGAGGCATTGGCTCACGCCATAGGGGAGCGCCCTGTCGTCAAGGCCATGCTGGCCGGTCTGGCGCTCGCCATCTGTGGCACGGTCCTGCCCTACACCATGTTTGCCGGCGAGACCCAAGCCGACGTGCTCATGGAGACCTATCTGACCATTCCCGCCGGCGTGCTTATCGCGACCGGTCTTGTTAAGGCCATGCTGACGCCCGCCCTCATCAACCTTGGTTGGCGTGGCGGTCACTTCTTCCCGGTTATCTTCTCGGGTGTGAGCCTGGGCTACGGCTTCGCTATCCTTACCGGCGCCGATCCGGTCTTTTGCGTCGCCGTCTGCACCGCCTCGACGATGGGCGCCGTTATGCGTCAGCCCGTCATGGTCGTGGGCCTGCTGCTTATGTGCTTCCCGCTCAAGGGTATCGTCTGCATGATAATCGCCGCCGTCATTGCGGCAGGCATTCCGCTGCCCAAGCCGCTGTGCAAGTAGCACGGTGGCGCACGCCGGGGACATGCCGTTTGCCACGGATTTGCGGGGAGGGGGCGATCACTCCCTTCGTGGATCGAGACTCGCATGCTTACAGGTCGCGTGCTCGATAGACCTTGGTACTGATGGCGCAACTCAGTGCAAAGAGCACGAGGGCCAGTACGGCAATTCCTGCGCACAGGCAGCCGAGGACGGCGGGATCGGGGTTTGCCCCAGTAATCGACATGAGCCAGTTGCTGATGGGGTTGGAGGAGCTCAGCGTGGCCATGGCAAGGCATCCGAGCAGGGCAAACAGGCCGACGGAAAAGCGCAGCGCCTCCATGTGTCCAAATCGGAAGAACAGCGGCTGTGCCAAAAACACCATCATGAGGGAGATGAGCATCGATGCGGCGGAGGCTATCGTGGTCTCAAAGACGATCTGTCCCGTCGAGGGCATGCCCATGTGATCGAAGAACGGAAAGGTGATGATGCTCAAAAGCGCGGCGGCGCAGGTCATAACGGCCGAGAAGGCAATGATGCTCAGGTAGCGTGCACAGATGATGTCTTTGCGCGAGATGGGCAGCGTCGCCCGATAACGCTCCCATCCGTTTTGATTGTCGAAGCCGGCCAGCGAACTCATGACCATGATGGGCGACATGGCACTGACCGCGCAGGCGCCGGCGCTCATACCGGAATCGCCATCCGATGCGTTGGCGAGGGTCAGTACGACGAAGATGAACAGGCCGACGCCCGCGATGCTCGGGGCGAGCGTGCGAACGATGGCGAGCTCGGACATAAAGGCGCGTTTCATTTCGAAGCCCCTTTCAGCATGAGGCGAAGATAGTCATCAATGGTTGCCCGATCGCAGGGAATCTCTGGAAAGGCCTCGAGCGTTTCGCGACGGTCGGGCACGAGCACGTCCACGCTGTAGGCGTGGTGGGCGGCGCGGGCGTCTTCGACGCAAGCCATAAGCTCGGCGGCCTGTGCCTGAGTGCAGTGAGCGATGCCAGCACGGTCAGTAATGTCCTCGCGCGGCAGGTCAAACACAATCGAGCCGTTATCGATGCAGATGACGCGGTCGGCGGTGTGATCGAGGTCGGACGTAATGTGGCTCGAGAGCAGCACGCTGCGCTGGCCGTCGGCGACAAAGGCAAGCAGCTCGTCGAGCAGTTCCTCGCGCGCCATGGGATCAAGGCCTGCGGTGGCTTCGTCCAAAACGAGCAGCTTGGCATTGTGACTGAGTGCGCAGGCAAGCTGCAACTTCATGCCCATGCCGCGGGAGAGGTCCCTGACCTTCGTCTTGGGATCGAGGCCAAATCGGTCGATGAATCCGGCGAACGTTTCGCAGCTCCACGTGGGGTACGCCGGGCCTACGAGCCTCTCGACCTGGCCCACCTTGAGCGTGGAGGGGAAGGGGCATGTGTCCAGGACAAGGCCGACGCGGGAGCGCAGGTGGCGCTGTGCCTCGTCGGGCGCGTTGGCGTCGCAGCGCTGTCCAAGCAGATGCGCCTCGCCGGCATCGAGCTTTATAAGCCCGAGCGCGGCGCGAATGGTCGTCGTCTTGCCGGCGCCATTTGCGCCCACAAAGCCAACGATCTGGCCGGGCTCCACGGCAAGTGTGACGTCTCGCAGTGAAAAACGGTCGCTCACACGGCGTGAGATGCCTTTGAGTTCTAGAAGGTTTTGCATGGTATAGCCTTTCTTGCAGATGGCTACTGCATGGTTTCGGGGGCTATCAGGTCGAGCATCTCGTGCAGCTTGTCGCGCGTAACGCCCAGGGCTTCGGCTTGGCTCGCCGCTTTCGCAAGCAGTTCTTCGATATGGCAGAGCTGGTTTTCGCGCAAGAGCTCCTGGTTGCCCTCGGCGACAAAACAGCCCTTGCCCTGCACGGTGCAGATAAACCCGAGCTGCTCCAGGTCGGCGTAGGCGCGCTTGGTGGTGATGACGCTCACGCCAAGATCGCTCGCGAGCGCGCGGATGCTGGGGAGTTTGGCTCCCGCAGTGAGTGTGCCCGAAAGGATCTGAGCTTTGACCTGTGAGGATATCTGTTCGTAGATAGGCTTATCGCTCGAATTGGATAGGATGATGTCCACAGCGGCTCCTTAGCTGTTGGGCTACACGTGTATATAACCGGTAAGCACAGTATATATACACTATGTACAGTTACGCAAGAGACAAATTCGGATTGGGCCGGCTACCCAGGCCCCAACTGATGAATTTGTCCTGATAGGTGCCCTATGGCGGGATTTCGCGGCTACAATGGTGCGGTTACAACGACGTAATGCACTCAATGCAAGAAAGGATCCGCATGGCAAGCCTGTCGGATGAAATCTCGTCGCGCCGCACGTTCGCGATTATCAGCCACCCGGACGCCGGTAAGACCACGCTTACCGAGAAGCTGCTGCTCTATACCGGCAGCATCCAGACTGCCGGCTCGGTCAAGGGCAAGAGCTCGGCCAAGCATGCCGTCTCGGACTGGATGGACATCGAGAAGGAGCGCGGTATTTCCGTTACCTCCTCGGTACTGCAGTTCACCTATAACGGCGCCTGCGTCAACATCCTCGATACCCCCGGCCACCAGGACTTCTCGGAGGACACCTACCGTACCCTTATGGCTGCCGACGCCGCGGTCATGGTCATCGACGGTGCCAAGGGCGTCGAGGCCCAGACCAAAAAGCTCTTTAAGGTCTGTACGCTGCGCCATATTCCCATCTTTACCTTTGTGAACAAGCTCGACCACGAGGCTCGCGATCCGTTTGAGCTCATGGAAGAGATCGAGAACGTCCTGGGTATCAATACGTATCCCATGAACTGGCCGATCGGCAGCGGGCGCAACTTCCGCGGCGTGTTCGATCGTCAGACCCGTCGCGTCATTGCCTTTGAGGGCGACGGCCACGCCAACGCCACCAAGAAGGTCGCCGAGGTCGAGACCGAGCTGGGCGATCCGGCCATGGACGAGCTCATCGGCGAGGAGAACCACAAGAACCTGATGGACGACATCGAGCTGCTCGATGGCGCCGGCGACGAGCTCGACTTGGATGCTGTGGCCTGCGGCAAGCTGAGCCCGGCGTTCTTTGGCTCGGCGCTCACCAACTTTGGTGTGGAGCCCTTCCTCAAGGAGTTCCTGCGCCTGGCCCCGACGCCGCGCGCCTATACCGATACGCTCACCAGTGAGCCGGTCGATCCCTGCCGCGACGACTTTAGCGGCTTTGTGTTTAAGATCCAGGCCAATATGGACAAGAACCACCGAGACCGTATCGCCTTTGTGCGCATTTGCTCGGGCAAGTTCGAGCGTGGCATGGACGCCTTCCACGTGCAGGGCAACCGTAAACTCAAGCTTGCAACGGGCACGTCGATGATGGCCGATGACCGCGCCATCGTGGACGAGGCGTACGCGGGCGATATCGTGGGCCTGTTCGACCCGGGTATCTTTAGCATCGGTGACACCGTGTGCTCCGGCAAGCGCCACGTGCAGTATCCGCAGATCCCGACGTTTGCCCCCGAGATGTTCGCTCGCATTACGCAGGTCGACACGCTCAAGCGCAAGCAGTTTGTGAAGGGCATGGAGGAGCTTGCCCAGGAGGGCGCCATCCAGATCTTCCGCGAGCTGGGTGCCGGCATGGAGAGCGTCATCGTGGGCGTGGTCGGCGTGTTGCAGTTTGAGGTACTCGAGCGCCGCCTTAAGGCCGAGTACCGTGTTGAGGTTCGTCGCCAGCCGCTGCCCTATACGGACATCCGCTGGATCCAGAACGACCCCGATACCATCGATATCCCGGCCCTTTCGCTCACGCGCGACACCCTGCGCGTCGAGGACATGCGCGGCGGCAAGCTGCTGCTGTTCACGAGCCCGTGGAACGTGAATTGGGCAACCGACCACAACCCCGACCTTATCCTGTCGGAGTTTGGCAACGTAGCGTTTTAACGCATCGGCGCGGTGGCCCTGCGGGGCTGCCGTGCCGTTTGCTTGCCTTATGCCGTGTGAGCGGCTATTATACCCACCGTCGTCTCCAGACCGGGGCGTCCGAGCAGTTCGGGTCCGATATCCTGCTCGTTAAACCTAAAACCAAAGGAGTACACAATGATCAAGAAGGTCATGGAGGACTATAAGGTCCTGTTGCGGAGCATTCCCGTGGCAACGGTTTCGCTGTTTTTCGTGAGCGTCATCATGATGAACCTGCTGGCCAACAAAGAGCTCATCAGCCTGCCATATCTGGCGCTCGACTGCGGCTTTGTGGTGAGCTGGGTTTCGTTTTTGTGCCAGGACATGATCTGCAAGCGCTTTGGCGCCAAGGCATCCATCAAAATCTCTATCCTCGCACTGCTGGTCAACCTGGCTGTGAGCCTGTGCTTTTGGGCATGCTCGCTCACGCCCGGCATGTGGGGCGCCTACTACGACACGGGTATGATCGAGGTCAACACCGCCCTTAACGCCACCATCGGCGGCACCTGGTACGTGGTGCTGGGCTCTTCGCTCGCCATGCTCGTCTCTGCCGTCGTTAACTCCACGCTCAACCAGTCGCTCGGTCGTATGCTCAAAAAGAATAACTTTGCGAGCTTTGCCTTCCGCTCTTATGTGTCCACGGGTGTTGGCCAGTTTATCGACAACTTGGTCTTTGCCATTGTGGTGAGCCACACGTTCTTTGGTTGGACCTGGGTGCAGGTCCTTATGTGCTCGCTGACCGGCGCTGTTGCCGAGCTGCTGTGCGAGGTCTTCCTGAGCCCCGTGGGCTACAAGGTCGTGCGTGGCTGGGAGCGTGAGAATGTGGGCGCCGAGTACCTCGAGCGCCACGCAACCGCCTAAGGAGCAAGTATGCGGGTTTTGATCACGGGCGCTTCGGGCGGTATCGGAGCCGCGTGCGTGCAGCGCTTTTTGGACGAGGGCCACGAGGTCGTGGGCTTTGACCTGCTGCCGACGGCGGTCGAGCACGAGCGCTACCGCCATCTGATCGTTGATGTCCGCGAACCGGACTCGTTTCCAGACGACCTTGAACCCCAGGTAATCGTAAACGTTGCCGGTACGCAGGATTCGGCCGACGACATTGCCGCCAACCTGTGTGGCACCATCAACGTGACCGAACGCTACGCCTTTGTGGGGGAGGGGCTTGCCGCCAAGCCGACAGCGGCTATCAAATCCGTGGTCAATGTGGGGTCGGCGAGCGGACATACGGGATCGGAGTTTCCCGCCTATGCCGCCAGCAAGGGCGGCGTTATCGCCTACACCAAGAACCTTGCAAACCGCCTGGCGCCGCAGGCCATCGCCAACAGCGTGGACCCGGGCGGCGTTATCACGCCGCTCAACCGTTGCGTGATGGAAGACGAGCGCCTGTGGAGCCAGATTATGGAGCTCACGCCGCTTAAGCGCTGGGCCACCGCCCAAGAGATCGCCGAGTGGATCTACTTTGTGGGCGTGACCAACCGGTTTATGACCGGGCAGAGCCTGCTGATCGATGGCGGCGAGGCCGGCCGCACACAATTTATTTGGCCCGAATAGGAAACGCGCCCGATGGAAAGCCGTCGGGCGCGTTTTTGATGTATCGGTTTTTAGCCGAGGCAAGTCCAGTTGACGGGGGTCGAGCCGTGCTGTTCGAGTAGCCGATTGGCAGCGGAGAAGGGGCGCGACCCTATAAAGGCGGGGAGTTCTGCCGTGGCACGGTTGGCCGAAAGCGGCGAGGGGTGCGTAGAGGCCAGGCAGAACTTGCCGGTTGCCTTGCCCGCGCCGATCGCGTCGAGCTTGCCCTCAACCATTTGCTGGGCAAAGCGTCCCCATGCCAAAAAGACGACCGGCTGGGGCAGCTGGCAGCAGCGTTCGATAACGTAGTCGGTGAGTGTGCTCCAGCCCAGCTTGGCGTGCGAATTCGCGGCATGCTCACGCACGGTGAGCGTAGTGTTGAGGAGCAAGACGCCCTGCTGTGCCCATGGGGTTAGGTCTCCCGTGGCGGGAATGGGGCAGCCCAGATCGGCGTTGAGTTCCTTATAGATGTTGCGCAGGCTCGGCGGTAACTTGGTTTGCGACGCGGGGACCGAGAACGACAGCCCCATGGCCTGGTTGGGTCCGTGATAGGGGTCCTGACCCAAGATGACAACCTTGACCTGGTCGGCCGGCGTGTAGGCGAGGGCATTGAGGATGTCGTCTTGTGCCGGGTAGATGGTCTGCTCGGCACGCAAAAGGGCGATGCGCTCGAGCAGCTGGTTCGTCGTGTCGCGTACCGGCTGCGGCGCATCGCCCAACCAAGTTGCTATGTTGCGGTCGCGGGTCGCGGCGTCCATGGGGCTCCTTTACGTCAGATGCTCTGTTGGCATCTATTATAAAGGCGCACCGGTTGCCTTTATGCCGCGGCTGTATAAGGAGTGGGGTCTACGAGACGCGCTCGGGCGCTCCTGCCATGCGAGCGTGCCCGTGTGCACGAAGACGCGGGAGCTCGACGGTTGCCACCATGACGCCGGTGAGGATGAGGGCGGCGCCAAAGAAGGCGATGGGGCTCAGGACCTCGCCGACCAGGAAGAACGAGAAGACAGCGGAGCAGACCGGCTCGAGCGAGAAGGCAAAGCCTGTGGTCTCGGCGGGCACGTGGGGCTGCGCGAGCGTTTGGGTGATAAAGCCGTAGGCAGAGCAGATGAGCGCGAGTGCGACGACGACCACGACCTCGCCCGGCGTGCCGGGAAGCGTGAAACCGCCAAAGGTGAATGCGGCGATACCCGAGAATAAGCCGCCGAAGCCAAGCTGCCAAACGCCCAGGGCCAGCGGGTCGACATCTTCGACAAAGCGCTTCGCCACAATGATATGGCCGGCATAGATAAAGGCCGAGAGCAACATGATGAGCGCGCCCGGGTTCAGGCTGGTGAAGTCGGCGCCCGAGAGCAGCAGCATGCCACAGGTGACGATGGCGGTGCCGACGAGAACTTTGCGCTCGGGGGCGCGGCGCAGCAGGGCGGCGTTGGCAAACGGCACGATCACGACCGTCAGGCTCTGCAAAAAGCCGGCGGTGGAGGCGGAGGTAAGGCTGGAGCCCAAGCACATGCAGGTGAGCTCGGTTGCCATGATGGCGCCGATGATGGCGGCGCGAACCATGAGGTCGCGGTTGATGCGCAGCGCGTGCTTGTGGAAGAGCAGCAGGCAGGCCACAAAGGCGATGATGCAGCGCAGCGCAACGATGCTCGTGGCGTTCATGCTGTCCATGCCGATCTTCATGAGGGGGTACGAAAAGCCCCATGCGACGGGAACGGAAAACGAGAGCGCGATTGCTTTTTTGCGATCCATGGGACTCCTTTTGTTACAGAACGGTTTCGCAAAAAGGATTCTGCTCCCAGATATGGATGTAGTAAAGCGAATGTATCTTCAGTATGATTAAGAAATACTAATGCTAGTAGAAAAAGCCCTGGCAAAACGTTTTACGGCTATACCGATGTGGAGGCACGATGGCATCGCGATATCAGATTGTATGTATGGTGGTCGATTGCGGCAGCCTGAAACGCGCGGCCGACGAGCTAGGCTATACGCAAAGTGCGGTGAGCCAGGCCGTCAAGGCGCTCGAGCGCGAGCTGGGTACCACGCTTATCGAGCGCGGTAAGCAGGGCGTTTCGCTTACGCGCGACGGCAAGCAGTACCTGCCGTATCTGCGCCAGATTGTAACTGCCGAGGCCGAGCTTGAGGGCAAGCGCCAGGAATTGCTGGGACTCTCCTCGACTGATATTCGTATCGCAACGTTTACCAACGTGAGCCGCACCGTGTTGCCGCGCGTGATCCGCGACTTTGGTGCCCTGCATCCGGGTGTACGCTTTACGCTCAAACAGGGCGATTACACGCGCAATGCCCAGTGGGTGCACGATGGCGTGGTTGATTTTTGCTTTACGGCACGCGGATTTACTGCTGGGCTCGAGAAGCGCGTGGTCTATCACGATGAGTTGGTGGCACTGTTGCCGGCCGCGCATCCGCTGACGGCAAAGGAAAAGGTGACGCTCGCCGACCTGGCGTCCGAGCCGTTTGTGCTGCTGGATGAGGGCGAACAGAGCCTGGTGCTCGATGCATTCGCGGCGCATGGGCTGTCGCCGCACGTGACGAGCGAGGTGACCGACGACTACACCATCATGGCGATGGTGGAGGAGGGCCTAGGCGTGAGTATGCTGTATCGCCGTACCGTCGAGGGCATGAGGACCGATATTCGCGTGCGTCCCATCGTGCACGCTCCCTCGCGTGACGTAGTGGCAGCCTGGCGCAGCTGGGACACCATGCCTATCGCCACGAGGCACTTTATCGACTATATGAGCTCGCATATTGTCAATTAATGACTGGCATGGCGTTGAGTGCGGTGTTTAGCGGGCTGTCGCTTTGGCTTGGGCGGCGCGATAGGTGCGTGCCGGGTGGCAGAGTAGTACCGCCACGACCATAAAGAACGCCGTGGTGCCCAGGCTGATGGGGTAGACCATCATGATGTTCGCAAAGGTGCGGAAATGCGGGAACACGCAGAATACCCAATAGAAGCGAATACCGCAGACGCAGATCATGGTGATGAGGGCGGGCATGAGCGAGATGCCAAAGCCGCGCAGGTAGCCGGACATGTTTTCGTAGAACATGCTAAAGGCGTAGGCAGGGAAGATCGAGCACACGCGGATATAGCCGATCGAGACGATGTTGGGGTCGCTGTTGAACAGCGCCAGGATTTCGCGTCCCAAGCCTACGATGATGACGATGGTGGTGAGCGCGACGATACCGCCTTCGACCAGGCAGACCTTGAGCGTCTTGGTGCAGCGGTCGATTTGGCGGGCACCGTGGTTTTGTCCCACAAAGGTGGTGCAGGCCTGGCTAAAGCTGTTGAGCAGGTTGTAGCACACGTACTCCAGGCTCATGGCAGCGCTCGATGCCGCCATGACCTCGGTGCCCAAGCTGTTGATGGCGGACTGGATGATGATGTTGGCGACGGCAAAGACAGCGCTTTGGATGCCGGCGGGCAGGCCGATCTTGACGATGCGCTTGAGGGCGACGGGGTCTAAGCCTAAGTCGCGTGGGGTGACGCGGACGACGGAGTCGGTCTTGAGCAGGCGGATAAAGAGCGTAGCGGCGCTGACGGTGTAGGCGATGGCGGTGGCGATGGCGACGCCCGCGACGCCCCAGTGGAGTACGGGGACAAAGATGAGGTCCAGGCCAATGTTGAGGACGGTGGACACGGCAAGTGCCTGCAGCGGCATGCGGGTGATGCCGACGGAGCGGAAGATCGCGGCCTCAAAGTTATAGAGCAAGATCGAGGGCATGCTGAGCAAAAAGACGCGCAGGTAGAGCGAAGCGAGCGGCATGGTCTCGGCAGGCACGTTGAGCGCAGCGAGCATGGGCTCGGCAAAGATCTCGCCCAGTGCGATGACGACAAAGCCCACGAGCGCCATTAAAATCGAGGTATGGACGGCGCGTTTGACCATGTTCTGATCGTTGCGGCCGATAGCGTTGGCGATGACCACGTTGGAGCCAAGCGACATGCCAATAAAAAGGTTGAGCATGAGACTGGTAAGCGGAACATTGGAGCCGACCGCCGCCATGGCGAGGGTTCCCTGGTCGCCCGAGAAGTTACCGATGATGACCGTGGCGATGAGGTTCGACAGCTGCTCCAAGATGCTCGTGGCGGCCACGGGGAAGGCGAACAGGGGAATATTGCGCCATAGCGAGCCGGTGGTCATGTCAATGTGCTTAGATGCGGTGTCTGCCATACGCTCTCAATCTCTAATATGCTCTTTCGTGCTTATTTGCGCAGACGATGATACTCCTAATGCAGCCAACCGGCACTTAGGGACGTTCCTTTTAATATGGGCAGGACATTGTCAAGAGGCAAAATCGGGCCTGGCCCCAACGATATGGGGTCAGGCCCTCTCCCTATATCAACCCGTC
>CABRCR010000025.1:0-9528 GCA_902469435.1 uncultured Collinsella sp.
GCCGGGACGGTGCAGGCAGACCTTCCTGAGCTTGCCGATCTCGGAAGGCACGTGCAGACCTTTCGTCATGGCCTCCTACCTTTCTTTCGGGCCCCTGTCGGGGCCGATTCGTTAGCGCCCTTCCATAGCGGACGCTGCTTGCTGACAGCTCTAGTTATATCCAAATTCCACCCGCAATTCCACCTCGCCCCCGAACGGTCAACAAAGTGCGATGAACGGTATATCGCATGTGATTCCCCCATGATGTACTCCGGCGTTCTAAAGTACCTTTTCAAAGGTAAACGCTCTTTTTCCTATAAATTATCCCCCGTCGCATCTATAAATCCATGATTCAGAATTGCATAGGTAAAACGGTTTTATGTATATAAATGAAGCTAGCCAACGTTTTGGACCGAATTCGATGATATTCAGCTTGCCATCATTCTTATTCACGCATCCTTATCAGTTGAGTGAGAATATTGAACGCTAGCAATAGTGTCGCGAGCGTTAGTTCTATGGCCGGGCATCGTAAGAAGTAGGTAAAGATACCGTTCGCGCGATACGTCCGTGCCAGCGGGCGACTAAATTGAGACAATAGTAAGTAGAGTTGGGCTATCGTCCCCTGCGGGGACTGAACGGACAGATGCATATGCCGAGCAAAATCGAAAAGAAGCAAAAGGCCGCCAAGTTGCGCAAGCCGCCGCGTGATTTTTCGTATACGCAAAACCGAGAGCTTAGCTGGCTGCGCTTTGACAACCGCGTACTTGACGAGGCATTCGACGAGACCGTCCCGCTGTTTGAGCGCCTCAAGTTCGTGTCGATCTTCGAGTCCAACCTCGACGAGTTTCTCATGGTGCGCGTGGGCGGCCTGTCCGACCTGGCAGAACTCAAAAAACAGCCCGTGGACAACAAGAGCAATATGACCGCCTCCGAACAGGTCGATGCCGTCATGGCCGAAATGCCCGAACTCCTTACCCGTTGGGAGTCCATCTTCAAGAGCATCGAGGGCAAACTCGACGCCTTGGGCGTTCACCGCGCTCGCATCGATTCGCTTACGCCCGAGGAGCGCACCTTTGTCACCCGCTACTTCCAGGCCTACGTGTCGCCGGTCATCTCGCCGTTGGTCATTGACCCGCGCCACCCCTTCCCCAACCTGCGCAACGGCGCACTCTATCTAGCTTGCGGACTGGACGGTGTCACGGACGAGGAAAGTCTGCTGGGCCTCATCGAGATTCCCGCCTCGATGAACCGCGTGGTCGAGATTCCCTCGCCCGCCGGCACCTACTCCTACATCTTGCTCGAGGACGTCATTCTTGCCTGCTTGGACAGTTGCTTTGGCTCCTATAAGCCGCTCGACCGCGCTCTGATCCGCGTCACCCGCAATGCCGATATCGACCCGGACGGTGAGGGCGTCGAGGAGGAAGAGGATTACCGCCAGCACATGAAGCGCATCCTCAAAAAGCGTTTGCGCCTGCAGCCGGTGGTTCTTGCCGTCTCCGGTTCGCTCGAGAAGGCGACGCTCAAGACCATCCGCAAAGCGCTCGAGCTTTCGCGCCGCTCGGTTTTTACCTGCGATATCCCACTCGACCTGGGCTACGTCTTTGGCATCGAGGGCAAAATTCCCGAGCACCTGCGCAACGAGCTCCTCTTTACGCCGTTTAAGCCGCAGCCCAACCCCACCATCGACATGTCCCGCTCCATTCGTGAGCAGGTGCTACAGGGCGACAAGTTGCTCTTTTACCCCTACGAGGCCATGAATCCGTTCCTGGACCTGGTACACGAGGCCGCATACGACCCCGAGTGCATCTCGCTACGCATCACGCTCTACCGCGTGGCCAAGCAGAGCCGCCTGTGCGAGTCGCTCATCGACGCCGCCGAGAACGGCAAAGAGGTCACGGTGCTCATGGAGCTCCGTGCGCGCTTTGACGAGCAAAACAACATCGAGTGGGCAGAGCGTCTGGAAGAAGCGGGCTGCACCGTCATCTATGGCTCCGAGGGCTTTAAATGCCACTCAAAGATCTGCCAGCTCACCTATCGCGAGGGCATGGCGCTCACTCGACTCACGCTTTTGGGCACCGGTAACTTTAACGAGAAGACGGCCAAGCTCTACAGCGATTTTATGCTCATGACCGCCCATCCCGGGATCGGCGAAGACGCCAACCTGTTCTTCCGCAACCTGTCGCTGGGCAACCTGCGCGGCGACTACCGCTTTTTGGGCGTGGCGCCCGTCGGCCTTAAGCCACTCATCATGCGCGGACTGGACCGCGAGATCCAACGCGCTCTCGCCGGCGAGCCCGCCCGCGTGTTCTTTAAACTCAACTCGCTCACTGACCGCGAGGTCATCGACAAGATCGCCGAGGCATCGTGTGCCGGTGTGCGTGTGGACATGATCATCCGCGGTATCTCGTGCCTGAAGCCCAACATTGCGGGCAAGACCGAAAACGTGCACGTACGTTCTATCGTCGGACGTTTCTTGGAGCACGCGCGCGTCTATGCCTTCGGCGTGGACTCGGACATGATCTACCTGAGTTCTGCCGACATGATGACGCGCAACACCGAGCATCGCGTGGAGATCGCCTTCCCCGTGCTCGACCCCACCTGCCGCGCGCTGGTGCACGAGTACATGGGCGTGCAGCTGCGCGACAACGTGAAGGCACGTAGCCTGACGAGCGACGGCACCTGGGTTCCCGTAGAGCGAAAAGAGGGTGAGAAGCCCTTTAACTCGCAGGAGTTCCTGTTGGAGCGCGCTTATCGCAACGCCGAGTCCGCAGCCGTGGCTTCGGAGCCCGTCGCCAAAGCAAAACCGGAATCCGCACCTGTTCTGGGCCCCAAGCCCGAGCCACAGCCGGCAGCCCCTAAGGTACAGAAGGTCCAGGCGACCGTCATCGAGCCCGACCTGGAGCCCGAGCCCGAGCCTGCACCCCAGCCTCAGCCGCAGACCGTCAAGTCCGCGCCCCATGCAAGCGCCCGCCGCGAGAAACCCGCCGGCAAGACCAAGGCCATCGAGCGCCATCGCCCCGGCCGCGTGCGCATGGGTCTGGGCCTGATCCGCTTAGGCCTTAAGACGCTCATTACCGGCAAGACGAAATAGACGTTTGTAGAAGCGCCCCGTATTTGAGGAATGCCTCAGGTACGGGGCGCTTTTCCCTGCTACCATGGTTGCGGACAACAACGCGAATGACGGGCAGGAATATGAAGCTCACCATAGAATCGATGACGTATGGCGCCGATGGTCTGGCGCATGCCGATAACGGCAAAGCCGTATTTGTGCAGGGCGCCGTGGCGGGCGACACCGTCGAGGCCGAGATCGTGCAGGACGGCAAATCGTTTATGCGCGCCCGCGCCACCGAGATTCTGGAGCCGAGCCCCGATCGAATTCAGCCTCCCTGCCCCTTCGTGGGCATCTGCGGTGGCTGCTCGTGGGGCAACCTCTCACGCACCGCTCAGCTTGCCGCCAAGGAGCAAAACCTGCGCTCCACGCTCGAGCGCATCGGCAAGTTCACCCCTGAGCAAGTCGACGAGCTGGTGCAGCCCATCCGCCACACCAAGGACGATTGGGGCTACCGCAATAAAATTGAGCTCGAACCGACCGTTGTAAACGGCCGCGTGCGTCTTGGCATGCACGGCGTCGATCCCAGTAAGATTGTGACCGTCGATTCGTGCCCGTTGTTCGACAAACGCTTCCCCAAGGCACTCAAATCGGTTGTCGGCGCGCTCAATTATCTGAGCGGCAGCCACGACCTGGGCTTGGAGCGCGTGGGCATTCGCGCCTCGCGCCGCACCAAAGCGCTCGAGGTCGCGCTCTGGACGCCCACGGGCTCGTTCCCGCGCTCGCAAGTCTCGCGCGTGCTGGCAGACGCCGCACACCCCACGAGCATAGTGCGCGTTATGAGCAAGGGTGAGAAGAAGGCCCGCCGCGTCTCCAAGGTTGAGATGCTCGCCGGCGAGGGCTCCTGGACCGAGAACATCGCCGACGGCCAGATGCGCCTTTCGGCCCCGTCGTTTTTCCAGGTCAACACCAAGGGTGCCGAGATTTTGATCGAGCTTGTCATGGAAGCGCTCGACCCGCAGGAAGACGAGCTTGCCGTGGACCTGTACTGCGGTGCCGGAACCTTTACCCTGCCGCTCGCCCGCCGCTGCGACTTCGTCGCCGCCGTCGAGGCCTACGGCCCGGCCGTGCGCGACCTGCGCCGTAACCTCGAGATCAACAAGCTCGATAACGTCGACGTCATTGGCGGAGACGCGGTGCGCGAGTTCCCCGACCAGGATGCCGACGTCTTGGTGGTCGACCCGCCGCGCGCAGGCCTCGCCCCCGAGGCGATCGACCTTATCGCCAGCACGAGCGCTCGCGATGTCGCCTACGTGAGCTGCGACCCCGCCACCCTGGCACGCGACCTTAAGCGCTTTGTCGAGGAAGGTACCTTCTCCCCCGTCAAGATCACGCCGGTCGATCTGTTCCCGCAAACCTTCCACTGCGAAACCGTCGTCCACCTCAAGCGCAACTAGACTGTTTGCCCCAGACCACGCCCGATGATTTTTCTGGCACGGGGATAAAAATAGATTTGCTCCGAATGATTATTTAATCCCCGTCCCGAAATTGAACCGCCCCTCATTTCTTGAACATTAGAAATGGGGGCTTCTTTATGGACGGGAGAGTCAGGCACGACGCCACGCTGAGGACTCTTGCAGCAGAGCTTTGCGACAGGGGGTGCGGGCGCGCCGAAGGCCAGCGGGAGGCCGAAGGGTGCCCGGACCCGGCCGGGGCCGGCGGCGTGCGAGGGCAAGCTCATGCGACGGAGCTGCTGCCCGGGCGCCTGAAGGACGAATTCTACAGGAGCCGGACGTGGCGGAGCTTCGAGGAGTTCAAGCGGGACCTCGAAGCCTATACCGTTCACTGGAACAAGAGGAGGCGGGTTAAGCAAAAGGGACTGACCCCGGAGGAGTTCCGAAATCAGTCCCCATGTGCGGCATAGGCCGCTAATTGACCCGTCCAAGTATCGGGGCGCAGTTCATTTCAGCGCCGCCCGAGAAAGCTAAACGCCTTCTGGCAGGTTGTCCCGGGCCGAGGGCGGCCACCTTGATCGCCCTCGGCCCTCACCCACCTCAACTGCCCCTCAATTACATAGAGCTGATTGAGGAGGGCGCAGGCTAGCGGGTGCCTTCCTCATCGTCGTTGGGCCGGTAGGTGATGAACTCGATAACAAAGGCCAGGACGGCAGAGACGAGCGAGGCGATGATCGCGAAGATCATGTGGGAGATCCCGGCGCCACCAGGGGTCCCGTCGATAAAGTTGAGCAGGTTGAAGACGCCGAGGCCGCCCGAGATGTACATGAGAGCGCCAGTCATTCCCACGATGGCGCCGCCCACGGCGGAGCTCAGGCATGCCACGACGAACGCGCGCTTGTTGGGGAGGGCGATGCCGTAGATGCCCGGCTCGGTGACGCCGAAGAAGAAGGCGGAGATCATCGCGGGAAGGGCGATGCCGCGGAAGCGCTCGTCCTTGTTTCTGAGGTACATGGCAAAGATGACCGCTCCGAGCGCGAACCCGTGGCCGATGGTGGCGGCGAGCACGCTGTCGTGGCCGAGGGTGTTCAGATTCATGATGGAGATGGGGATGAGGCTCCAGTGGAAGCCAAAGATGACGAGGCACATCCACAGTCCGCCAACCAGGGCGCTGCCCAGGACGGAACCAACCACGGGGAGCTGGAAGATGAACGAGAATGCCGCGCTCAGCAGGTTGGTGATGAGGGTGGCCACCGGGCCGATGATGAGGTAGCCCAAGACGATGGAGACCGTCATCGTGGCGAGCGGGACAAGGAACATCTTGAGCGCAGCCGGCATCCAGCTCTTGAGCCAGCGCTCAAGGATAGAGCCGAACCACACCATGAGAAGGACGGGGATCACCGAGCTCACGTAGCCGGACACGGGCATGATGATGGGGAGCCCGAGGGCGGTGGCGTACCACGAGAACGTGCCGGCCACGCCGAGGTCGATGCTGCCGAGCGCCTCGCCCGAGGTCAGGGCGACCATCGTCGGGTAGAGAAGCGCCACGCCGATTGCCACGCCGGTGAACTCGTTCATGCGGAACTTGCGCGCGGCACTGAACGCCAGGGCGACGGGAAGGAAGTAGAAGAAGCCGTCAGCCACGGTGTAGAGCAGCGTGTAGAGGCCGTCGTTTGCAAAGGCCGGGACGAAGTAGGTGATGAGGGCAAGCAGTCCCTTCATGATGCCTGCGGCGGCAAGCGGTCCCAGGATGGGCTGGAAGATGCCAGAGATGAGGTCGATGACGACGGAGGCAACGGTCTTATCGCCCTGGGGCTCGTCGTCGGCGCTTGCGCCGCCCGAGAAGTTGCCGGCCTCCAGGACCGCGTCGTAGACGTCCTCGACGATGTTACCCACGACCACCTGGTACTGGCCGTTGGCCTGGATGACCTGGATGACGCCCTTGAGGGCCTCGATCTTGGCAGTGTTGGCGCGGGACTCGTCCTTGAGTTTGAAGCGCACGCGCGTGATGCAGTGCGCGACGCTGGCGACGTTCTCTGTGCCGCCTACGTTCTCGAGTATGGATCTGGCCAGATCGTCGTATTTTTCAGCCATTATTTTCTCCTTAGTGATATTGCCCGGGCGGCTAGCCCAGGTCGCCTCCGTTGGTGGCGATGGCCTGTTGATACCAGTAGAAGCTCTTCTTGCGCCTGCGCTCGAGCGTGCCGTTGCCCAGGTTGTCGCGGTCCACGTAGATGAAGCCGTAGCGCTTCTCCATCTCGCCGGAGCCCGCGCTCACGAGGTCGATCGGCCCCCAGGTGGTGTAGCCGAGCATCTCGACGCCGTCCTGCTCGATGGCGTCACGCATGGCCTCGATGTGCTCGCGCAGGTAGGCGATGCGGTAGTCGTCCTCGATCGTGCCGTCGGGAAGCACCTCGTCATAGGCGCCGAGGCCGTTCTCCACCACAAAGAGCGGCTTCTGGTAGCGGTCCCAGAGGTCGTTGATCGTGATGCGGAATCCCAGCGGGTCGATGACCCAGCCCCAGTCGCTCGTGCGCACGTAGGGGTTCTCCACGCCGGCGAAGGCGTTGCCCTCGGCGACGCCGCCCACGGAGTCGGGGTCGCCCGCGGTGCAGCGCGAGGAGTAGTAGCTAAACGAGATGAAGTCGACGGTGTTCTCCGCAAGGATGCGCTCGTCCTCGGCGGTCATGCCCACGTCGATGCCCTCGCGCTCGAGCATCTTGAGCGCGTAGCCGGGGTAGCGACCGCGCGCCTGCACGTCCACGAAGAAGAGGTCCTCCTGGTTCTTGACCTGCGCCGCGCGAACGTCCTCGGGACGACAGGAGTAGGGGTAGTAGCTTCCCGCGGCGAGCATGCAGCCCACCTTGTTCTCCGGATCGACCTCGTGGGCGATCTTGGTGGCCCAGGCGCTCGCCACGAGCTCGTTGTGCGCGGCGCGGTACTCGGCCTCGCGGGCATTCTCCCCGGGCTCGAGGACGATGCCGGCACCCATGAAGGGACGGTGCAAGATCATGTTCATCTCGTTGAACGTGATCCACCAGCGCACGAGGCCGCGGTAGCGGTTGAAGAGCACCGTCACAAGCCGCTTGTAGAGCTCGATAAGGGTGCGGTTTCGCCAGGCGCCGTACTTCTTGACGAGGTGGATGGGGCAGTCGAAGTGCGTGATGGTCACGAGGGGCTCGATCCCGTGCTCGCGGCAGCAGCGGAACACGTCCTCGTAGAAAGCGAGCCCGGCCTCGTTGGGCTCCTCCTCGTCGCCATTGGGGAAGATGCGGCTCCAGGCGATGGAGAGGCGAAAGACCTTAAAGCCCATCTCCGCGAAGAGGGCTATGTCCTCGCGGTAGTGGTGGTAGAAGTCGATGCCCGTCTGGGCCGGGTAGTAGTACCCGGGCTCGAAGTCGAGCATGCGCCTCAGGCCGCGGCTTACGTCGTTGCGCTCCGGCCCGTGTGGGATGACGTCGACGTTGGCAAGGCCGCGGCCGCCCTCGTCATAACCTCCCTCGCATTGGTTGGCGGCGGTGGCTCCTCCCCAAAGGAACCCTTTTGGAAATGGCATGGTGCCTCCTTCTCTCTGGCGCCCCCATCTCTGCGGGGGACGCTTTATAACGTCCTTGCGGCCTCGCGCGCCTGGCCCGTGGCCCTTTCCCTGATGCGCGCGGGCCGCCTGTGAAGGGGTGACTAGCTGACGGCTTGTCCTGCGGCGGCGCGACGTGCCTCCCGGCCTCCAAGCAGGGAGGGGACCTGTGCCAGGCACACGCCGGCGAGGATGATGGCGACGCCCAGCCACTCGACGACGTCGAGCGGCTCGCCGAGGACGATCATGGCGATGAGCAGGCCGGCGGGGAGTTCCGCGGCGGCCATGACGGTGGACAGGCCCGCGGGCAGGTGCGGAGAGCCCATGCCGAAGAGCAGGACCGGGCAGAGCATGCCAAAGAAGCCGGCGATGACGGCAAAGGGCAGGATGCCCTGGGCGAGGACGCCCGAGACGACGTAGTCCGGACACACCGTGAGCGACATGACCACGGAGCCCGCGCATACGATGACGCCACGCTGCTCGGACGAGCAGGGGGCCTCGACCTTGCCGGAGAGGGTGACAAAGAGGGAGCAGGACACGGCCGCCCCCAGCGCGCAGAGCAGGGCCACGGGGTCGTACCCGGTGATGCCGGTCTTGTAGACGCCGCTCGCGAACACCGTTCCGAAGACGATGACCAGGGCGGAGGCCACTTGGAGGAGCCTCGGCGGCCGGCGCGTCATGACGGTCTGCCACACGAGCCCCAGCCACGTGAACTGGAAGAGGAGCGTGAGTGCCACCGGGGCGGGCAGCACGCTCATGGCGTAGCAGTAGAGGATTGAGGTGAGGCAGGTGAGGGCTCCCAGGCCCATGAGCTTGAGGGCGAGCTTCCAGCCCACGCGCTGCCAGCGGTGCCCGAGTGCGTGCCCTGCGAGCGTGGCGAGGGCGAAGAAGAGGCAGCCGAACCACGCCTGGCTCGCCACCACCTGCGCTGAGGTGAAGCCCGCGGCGTAGGCGAGCTTGTAGGTCGTGGCCATCGCGCCGTAGCAGGCGCCGCCCGCAAAGACCTGGAGCGCCGCCTTGACCTGCCCCGCGCCCGCGGCTCCCGCCTCGGCGGTCTGTTGCTTGATTGTGTTTGTTTCTGCCATTAGGCTCCCTTCCGTCTGCTGTCTTGCAGATGCACGTCTCGTGCGTCTGTTCCCTGCAGTCGGAAGGTGGGCTCGTGCGGTCTTCTGGCGGTGCATGTGGTACCTGCTGCCAAGACGAAAAAAGCCACGCAACCGACTGCTCGGTTGCGTGGCAAAAAGGTGGCTAGCGCCCAGAAAAGTCCACGCGTTTTTAGACTGGGACAAAGTACTACAACAGGTGAGATTCCGTCAAGAAAAACCGAAGAAAAAAGTCCTTGATTGGCAACTTCATCCGAACACTTCCCACATTCATCCGCACATGTGCGGGTGAATGTGGGAACCCGATACCCTGAGGGCCGGACCGGCCGGCCCCGGGAGATCGGAGGACGGCATGTCCGGAAAGAGGAA
>CABRCR010000026.1:0-26562 GCA_902469435.1 uncultured Collinsella sp.
CCGAGCACCAGGGCGCACGGCTCGCCGGCGATGAAGTCCTCGCCGATGGTGAAGGCCTGGGCCAGGCCGTCGGGGCTCGGCTGCTCGGCGTAGGACAGGCTCACGCCGTAGCGCGAGCCGTCCCCGAGCAGGCGCTCGAAGTTGGGGAGGTCGGTCGGCGTGGAGATGACCAGGATGTCCCGGATGCCCGCCAGCATGAGAGTGCTAAGCGGATAGTAGATCATGGGCTTGTCGTAGACCGGCAGCAGCTGCTTGGAGGTCACGAGCGTGAGCGGGTACAGGCGCGTGCCGGACCCGCCGGCGAGGATGATGCCTTTCATATTGCTATTGCCTTCCGAGGAAAAGGCCTTCGTAGCTGTCGGTGATGAACCGCCACGAATACCGGTCGCGGATAACGGAGGTCGATGCCGTATCGAGCTCCTCGATCGAGTTTGAGTCCATCATGTCCGCACGGTTAATAAGTTCAGCCAGGTCTCCGGATCCCTTACTCCAATACAGAGCCGAGTCCTCGGCGACCTCGCGGTTGAAGCCGACGTCGAGAAGGAGGTTAAGGCGCGTGGACGCCAGCGCCTCCAGGAGGCTCGGGTTGGTGCCCCCCACCTCATGGCCGTGGAAGTAGCCGTATGCTTTCTCGCGAATCTTCTTCAGGAGCTCCTGGTCGTAGACGGTCCCGACGAACTTGATGCGTGGGTCGGACTTGAAGTGCGTCTTCCGCTCGAGCTCCGCGAGGAAGGAGTCATCCACTCCAGTCACGAGCGCGAAATCCCGCTTGGAGTCGGAAGCCATGAACTCCCGAATCATGGTCTCGTAGTTGTTCTCAGGCACGAAGCGTCCCACAACCAGGTAGTAGCCGTAGGGCTCGAGGCCCTTCTCGGAGAGCCATCCGGTGAACTTGGGGTCGTCGTCAGCGAGCGCGGAGTGCCTGATGTCGGCCCCGTAGGCAATGAAAGTCGTCTCGGGGTCCAGGTCGGCATACTCCCCTCGAATGTACTTCTCGATGTTCTTGGAGTCGCACACCATCAGGTCGGCGTGCTTGACCATCCCGCGCTCCGAGACCTTCCAGTACTTGCGGACGGGCGCGCTCCACTTGGCGCGCTTCCATTCGTGCCCGTCGGGGTTCACGAGGACCTTGCCGCCAAGGGCGTGGATCCTGTTCACGTACCTGCCGAAGAACGGCCCGATGCGACAGGCCAGCACGTAGACGATGGGGTGCTGGACTCGGTTCTCCTCAATGTAGGCGATGCACCACTTGAGGGCGTCGATGTCGTAGAAGATCGCCCTCGCGGCACCGACGGGCCTGCGCAGCACGTTGAAGCAGTGCGCCCCGTTGTGCTCGAACTCGCCGACCTGCTCGGCGGAATCCACAGCGCACGCCACGTGATACTTGAGGTCAGGCGAAACCTGATTCTCGGTCAGCTTCTCCACGAACGTCTCGTAGCCGCCGTAGTTTGCCGGAATCCCCTTGGATCCGATGATGAAAACATGCTGCATTAGTACGCATCGCTCCCGTTGAAGACCTCCAGAACCGTGAGGAGGATGATCTTGAAGTCCGTGACGACTCCGCGCTTGGCTATGTATTCGAGGTCCCGGCGGACCATGCCGTCGAAACCGGTGGAGTTGCGCTCCGTAACTTGCCAGAGCCCCGTAATGCCTGGCTTCACTGCTAGCCTCTGCAGGTCATACTCGGTGTACTCCGCGACTTCGTTCGGCAGCGGCGGGCGCGGGCCCACGACCGACATCTGGCCCAGGAACACGTTCAGAAACTGCGGGAACTCGTCGATGGAATGCTTGCGGATGAACTTCCCGATCCTGGTGACGCGGGGGTCCTCCTTCATCTTGAACATGGCGCCGGCGATCTCGTTCTGCTCCTTGAGCTCCGCCAGGCGCTCGTCGGCGTCCTTGTACATGGAGCGGAACTTCCACATGCGGAAGGTCGACAGGCTGCCGTCGCGGTGGGTCTGTCCCACTCGGATCTGGCTGTAGAAAGGGTTGCCCTCACTCTCTAGGCGGATGGCCGCGGCAAGCACAAGGCTGGGTACGGCTATGACGGCCAGCACGCAGCCGCTGAACACGATGTCAAAGGCGCGCTTAACGGCGCGGTAGGCCAGGCGCGAACGATCCCAGTCCACGATGGATTGCATGGCCTTGTAACGGCCGACGCCCTCGCGTCGGTCCATGGCCTGAGCAATGAGCGCCGCCCCCACGGGCGCATCCGTTGGATATTGAGTTTTATCCGACACGTTCTCTTCCAACACTTCGTCCCCTGATCGGGGATCCTCCCTGTTCTGTGTAGTGACCGCCCGCAGCTAGGCAATCGCCTTTTTAAGGTTTCGCGTTACACGCTGCTCGGCCGAAAGCACGGCAAGACCAACGCGCGTAGTCACGCGTCGACCGCACAGGTCGAGCTCCAAATAAGCAGTGTTTTTGCGTCTGTTAATGGTTTTGATAAGGCCTTCGTGGCCCAGCAGTGGACCTGCCGTCACTACGACCTGATCACCGTTTTTTAGGGCCTCGCTCATGGGCAAAACGCGGTCTCCCCTATGCGTAAAGCTGCCAATAAGCTGGACATCTTCTTTTGCCAGCGGCACAAACTGACCGTCCTGGGATAGCACCCGGGCAAAGTCGTCCATGCGAAGCAGATACTGTTGCACGGTACGGGGATCTGCCGTGTCGCAGATAAGATAACCGGGGAACAGCGGCTTGGTCGTATTGACCCATTCGCCGTGTACCTTGATCTCGGTTTGAAATTGGGGATAAAAGAGCTCCTGCATGGTACCAGCCGGCACGATACGCTCAATGCGCTCGCGCATTACGTCTTCGCGACCGTTAATGACCTGGATTACATACCACACGAGCACCACCCCCTTGCTGTCTTACGTATGGCTCACGGGGTTTGGGTATGGCTTCGCCAGGGCGCTTGTGCGCGAAGGCGCTCCATATTCAAACCCTGAGCCCAGTCAGACAAGCACGTGGCTCTGCCCCACCGTGAACGGTATGTATAAAAGCAGCGCTGAGATCACAAGCACGTATCGCAAGAATGCCTGCAACCTCAGCTGACTGCGTGCGAGCCGGTCAAGTAATTTCAAAACTGGACCGCACGCAAACAGCTGAAGAACTGCTACGTAATTGCATGCGATCTAATACTTATTTGCATTTGAGAATAAACTCAATACAAATAAACAACGTCACATGACTTCTTTATTGGAGCTCGTGGTGTTTCTGGCACCGCCGTTACGGCCGGATGCTGGTCGACCCTGCGCTTTGTGACTTGCTGGAGCCGTGAGCACAGTTGAACCCATGTAACGTTAGTTATCCTAGCACAAGCTGTTAGTGAAACTGATTTGGGCTGCGTTGGACAACATATCGTTCATTTGACGTGCTAAAGGGGGTTGTTTTGGGAAGTTGTTCACGTTGGCGCAGGTTATTGGGGTGCTGACGATAATTAGAAGCGTTCCTAAAGTCCAAAAGGGGCAGCGAGCTGCACTGGTAATTGCGTTTGTCTAACAAACTATGTACAGACATGGGAAATAAATTGCGCAACTTTTTGTTGGTGTGGAAGTGGTTTGTGGCGCGTGGTGTTTTGGCATGAAAAAGGCCTTCGGAATTCCGAAGGCCTTTATATTCACGATGGTGGAGACGAGGGGGATCGAACCCCTGACCTCTTGACTGCCAGTCAAGCGCTCTCCCAGCTGAGCTACGCCCCCGTGACGAGGTAGTACTATAGGGGAATGTTTTGCTTGATGCAAGGACTTTTTTTCGGGTTGTTGGGGTGACTTACGGGATTTTTGGGACAGGTCCTAAAATTTCACCCTGGCCATCGGCCAGCGCGCAATTTTATGGCCAGTCCCAAAAATCCCTACCGCAGTAGGAATCCGATCGCGGCTCCTTGGTGGACGGTTATTGTGGCTGTGGTTCTTACTATGTTGCTAATGCCCGTGTCGGCCAACAAACCCAAGGGGCTGTGGTCTAGCTCCCATTCTAGGCCATGTTCGCTTACTACCGTCCCAGGGGTAATGGCGATGATGGAGAACGTCTTGCCTTCGACGCCCTCGATGGTCCACGAATCACCTGCGTGAAGAATGCGGGCGACCACCTTATCCTCGGCAATCCAGACGGGGGCGTCATCGTAGCCTGCAAGCAACCCAAGTACGGAAAGCGCCATATCCGGACGGCCGCCGGTGGTGCAGGTCGCGACCACTTCGGCACCCGGCCAGCGACGGCGGACGGAATCGAGGGCCAGTGCTAGATCGGTGTAGTCCTTGTAGGGGTCGTGACGCTCCACCTCAAAGGCTTCTGCGGCATCGACCAGCGCGCGACCTGCATCGCTCACCGTGTCGGCATCCCCTACATATACGTCGCAACCTAGTCCCGCGCCCAGCAGCGCGTCGAGCCCGCGGTCCACGGCGACAACGTGGTCGCACTCCCCCGCTAGCCTACGCAACAGATCCGCGCTCGCCACCACGGGCGAGCCACAGACTACCAATACCTTGCAAGCCATGGCCCTCGCCTAGCCCTCAAACGAAAGCACGCGGGCCAGGTCCAGGTCCTCATAGCTATCGATAAAGATCTCGCAGTTGTCGCGAACCTCGTCGCGCTCCATGCGGCCTTCCGGGTCATAAATACCCACGCGCTTAAAGCCTGCGGTGCCAGAGCTCTTTAGGCCAAAGACGGCGTCCTCAAACACCCAAACGCGCTCAAACTTGCACCCGTGACGCTCCTCTAGGCGGCGCAGCGCCAGCTCGTATACGTCGGGGAACTGCTTGGAGCGCCCCGCCTCGCCCGTGGTAGTAATAAACTCCATGTAGGCATCGAGACCGGCGCCCGCAAGCGCAGACATAACCAGCTCGGCTGGCGTGGACGTAGCAACGCACATGGCAATACCGACCTCCTGCGCCTTCTCCAAAAATGCAAGCAGACCTTCGCGCGGCGGCACCTTGGAGTAGCCGTCGATCAAAATCTCGCCCAGCTCGCGATACAGCTCCTCGCCATTCGCGCCAATGCCCCACGTGTCGTGGTAGGCCTGGCACTCGTCCTCCAACGACAGGTGCTCAAATTGAGCAAAGTCATCCACGGTCACGTCAATCCCGTGGCGGCGCAATAACTCGGGCTGGGCATAGGCCCAAACGGGGGTGCTATTAACCAGTGTTCCGTCGCAATCGAAAATAAAAGCAACATTGGGAGCGGCGGTCTGGGACATAAACGTACCTTTCGATGTCAAATGGTAAACAACCTGCTAAAAACGTTTTACCAAACGTCAGCCTAACAGTTTTGAAACCCTAATTGGTAAAACTATCAAGAGTTTTACCATCGCAATTCTGCCAGTGGTATAAACATGGCGCTCGCCGATTAAACGCCGCCGCAAATCCACTTTTCTCCATAAAAGTAACGAACAGGTGTTATCGTATTTCGTGCCGAAAGTTCCACCGAGCACGCGAGGTGGAACGAATCATAGAACTATCGCCGTCCCTTCGATTCGTGCAGCCTTGGACCTTTCGCATCTAGTCACCAAGGCAACACGCTGCCGCGTCATGATGGGATCAAACGTGAGCGATACAAAGCTAAAGCCAGCAACCAAAAAGCCCGCTACCCGTAAGGCCGCCCCGCATGCACCGGAGCTTTCCAAGGACGATGTCTATCTGTTTGGCATTGGCATGTGGGAGCGCAGTTGGGAAAAGATGGGCGCGCACCCCGACACGCAGAACCGTACGCGTGGCTGGCGCTTTTGCGTTTGGGCGCCCGACGTAAAGAGCGTCCATGTCATTGGCGAATTTAACGACTGGGATGAGCAAGCCAACCCGCTGGTGCCCGTGCATACGAGCGCTATTTGGGAAGGCTTTATTCCTGGCGCCGAGCAGGGTCAGCTCTATAAGTACCTTATCGAGACCAACGAGGGCGAAAAGCTCTACAAGGCCGATCCGTACGCCTTTAAGGCCGAGTGCCCTCCGGGAACGGCCAGCGTGCTGTGGACCCTCGATGGCTACCAGTGGAACGACGCGGCTTGGCTCAAGCGCCGCGCCAGCCATAACCACATGTCGCAGCCCCTTAACATCTACGAGGTACATATTGGCTCGTGGAAGCGCCACGGCGACGCGCCGCAGGGCGAGCCCGACGAGTACGGCAACTACCCCGGCCCCATGGATCCCTTCCCCGCACAGCGCGGCGAGTTCTACACCTACGACGACCTGTCGGTTGAGCTCGTGGACTACGTGCGCGACATGGGCTATACGCATATCGAGGTCATGCCGCTTATGGAGCATCCCTTCGATGGCTCCTGGGGCTACCAGACGACCGGCTACTATGCCGCCACGTCGCGCTACGGCAACCCGCAGCAGCTCATGCACTTTATCGATGCATGCCACGAGGCGGGTATTGGCGTGATCATGGACTGGGTGCCCGGCGGTTTTTGCGCCGACTCCCACGGCCTTGCCACCTTTAACGGCCACATGCTGTTTGAGCACGAGATTCACCCCAACTGGGGCACGCACAAGTTTGACTTCGCCCGCGGCGAGGTCCGCTCCTTCCTGGTCTCCAACGTGCTGTACTGGCTCGAGAACTTCCACGTGGACGGCATTCGCATGGACGGCGTGTCCAGCATGCTGTACCTCAACTTTGGCATTGACGATCCCGGCCAAAAGAAGTTCAACAAGTACGGTACCGAGGAGGACCTGGACGCCAGCGCGTTTATCCGCCAGGTCAACTGCGCCGTGGAGGCACACTACCCCGACGTGATGATGATGGCCGAGGAGTCCACCGCGTGGCCGCTCGTGACCTATCCGCCGCAGGACGGCGGCCTGGGCTTCCACTACAAGTGGGACATGGGCTGGATGAATGACACCCTGCACTACATGCAGACCGATTTTCCGTGGCGCCCCGGCAACCACGGACTGCTCACGTTCTCCATCATGTACGCCTTTACCGAGAACTTTATCTGCCCGCTGAGCCACGACGAGGTCGTGCATGGCAAGTGCTCGCTGATCGGCCGCATGCCGGGCGACTGGTGGCGCCAGTTTGCCGGCCTGCGCACGCTTGCCTTCTACCAGATGACGCACCCCGGTGCCAAGCTCAACTTTATGGGCAACGAGATCGGCCAGTTTATCGAGTGGCGCTACTACGAGTCCATCCAGTGGTTCCTGACCGAGGAGTACGAGACTCACCGTCATCATCAGGCGTTTATCAAGGCACTCAACCACTTGTACACCGCCGAGCCCGCCCTGTACGAGCGCGGCTACACCGACGACGGCTTTACCTGGATCGATGCGGACAACTCCAAGCAGTCCATCGTGAGCTTTGTGCGCCAGGGCGAGGATATCGACGACGACCTGGTGATTCTGATCAACTTTGACCCGGCGAGCTACGAGAGCTTCCGCGTGGGCGTGCCGCGCGAGGGTGACTGGGAGGTCATCTTTGACTCCGACCGTCCCGAGTTTGGCGGCAGCGGATACGCCGGTGAGGAGCCCTACACCTGCTCGAGCGAGCCCTATCCCTGGAACGGGCAGATGGACTCCATTGAGATTAAGGTTCCCGGCCAGGCAGGCGTGGTGCTTAAGCGCCGCGGTCCCAGCAGCTATAAGCCGCCGGTGGTTGAGGAGCCCAAGGCTGCGCCCAAGAAGCGCACGTCCTCGGTAAAGCCTAAGCCTGCGGCCGCCAAGAAGGCTCCGGCTAAGGCGAAGGCAAAGGCTGACGCAAAGCCCGCTGCTAAAGCTACCGCGGCCAAGAAGCCGGCTGCCAAAAAGGCCGCTACCAAGGCCAAGTCTGCTTCTGTTAAGCCGTCTGCCAAGGATGCGTAACAAAGCCGTTACAGCTGTAATCACCCGCCCCGCCGGGGCGTAGGATATGAGTCATAACCGTTCCGGGAGAAACATCCCCGGGGGAAAGGAACGTATGAATAAGATCTTCGACAACAAGCAGGAGTTTACCGAGCTCTATCGCGATGCCGTTATGAGCATCAGCGGCAAGAGCGTCGAGGCCGCCAGCGACCTCGACCGCTTTAACGCCCTGGCAAAGCTCGTGGCCGAGAAGGCGCGCACCGTTGCCACCAAGAGTGACGCCCGCGTCACCGCCGAGGGCAAGAAGCGCGTGTACTACTTCTCGATCGAGTTTTTGATCGGTCGCCTGCTCGACAACTACCTGCTCAACTTTGGCGTGCGCGACATGGTCGCCGAGGCGCTCGACGACATGGGCTTTGACCTGTCCGTCATCGAGAACCAGGAGCCCGATCCGGCTCTGGGCAACGGTGGCCTGGGCCGTCTGGCCGCATGCTTCCTGGATTCCATGGCAGCCGAGGGCATTGCCGGCTACGGCAACGGTATGCGCTACCGCTACGGTCTGTTTAAGCAGGAGATTGTCAACGGCAGCCAGGTCGAGACCACCGACGAGTGGCTCACCCACGGCTATCCCTGGGAGGTCCGTCGTCAGGACAAGGCCGTGACCATCAAGTTTGGTGGCCATGTTGAGGGCTTTGAGGAGGACGGCCGCACGTTCTACCGCACGGTGGACACGCAGGACATCCTGGCCGTCCCCTATGACATCCCCGTCGTGGGCTATGCCGGCGAGACCGTCAACAAGCTGCGCGTCTGGGCCGCCGAGCCGGTCGTGGAGCACTTTGACCTGGAGGCCTTCAACCGCGGCGACTACGCCCTGGCCGATGCCGAGCGCGCCGAGGCCGAGGCCATCAGCGCCATCCTCTACCCCAACGACGCCGGCGAGCACGGCCGTCTGCTGCGCCTGAAGCAGGAGTACCTGTTTGTCTCAGCCGGCATCTACAGCCTGCTCGACACCTTTGAGAAGGAGCACGGCGAGAACTGGGAGCTGCTGCCGCAGTTTGTGGCCATCCACACCAACGATACCCACCCCGCCATGTGCGGCCCCGAGCTCATGCGCATCCTGATCGACGAGAAGAAGCTCGAGTGGGATGACGCCTGGAACATCGTGACGCAGGTCGTGAGCTACACCAACCACACCATCCTGCCCGAGGCTCTGGAGAAGTGGCCCATCGGCACGTTCTCCAAGCTCCTCCCCCGCGTGTACCAGATCATCGACGAGATCAGCCGTCGCTGGCACGAGTCGTTCGACACCACGCAGGAGGGCTGGCAGGAGCGTCTGCGCCAGACCGCCATTCTGTGGGACGGCGAGATTCGCATGGCCAACCTGTCCGTGATCTGCAGCCATAGCGTCAACGGCGTGGCCAAGATCCACTCCGACATCATCAAGAACATCGTGCTCAAGGACTTCTATGCCCTGACGCCCGAGAAGTTCAATAACAAGACCAACGGCATCTCGCACCGTCGCTTCTTTGCCGAGGCCAACCCCACCTATGCCAAGCTCGTGACCGAGGCCATTGGAGACGGCTGGCTCAAGGACGCCTTTGAGCTGGAGAAGCTTAAAAGTTTCCAGAACGACTCCGAGTTCCTGAAGGCCGTGGGTGCCTCCAAGCGCGCCAACAAGGAGCGCCTGGCCGCCTACGTTAAGGCCGAGACCGGTCTGGTCATCGACCCCAACACCGTCTTCGATGTTCAGGTGAAGCGCTTCCACGCCTACAAGCGCCAGCTCATGAACATCATGAAGGTGATGGACATCTACAACCGCCGCATCGCCGATCCCAACTTCCACGTGACGCCGACGACGTTCATCTTTAGCGGCAAAGCCGCCTCGAGCTACACCTTTGCCAAGGAGACCATCCGCCTCATTAACTCCGTTGCCGACGTCATCAACAACGATGCCCGCGTGAACGAGGTCATGAAGGTCTGCTTTATCCCCAACTTCCGCGTGAGCAACGCCCAGCTCATCTACCCCGCCGCCGAGATCTCGGAGCAGATTTCCACGGCCGGCAAGGAGGCCTCGGGCACGTCCAACATGAAGCTCATGATGAACGGCGCCATTACGCTGGGCACCCTCGACGGCGCCAACATCGAGATCGCCGACCTGGCCGGCCGCGAGAACGAGGCCATCTTTGGCCTGACCGCTCCCGAGGTCGAGCAGCTCTGGGCATCCAACAGCTACTTTGCGTGGGACACCCTCAACGGCGACCGCGAGCGTCTGGGCCGCGTGATGGACGAGCTCAAGGACAACACGTTTGCCGGCCTTTCGGGCAACTTCGAAAGCATCTACAACGAGCTCATGAACAACAACGACCCCGACCTGGTCATGGCCGACTTCCGCAGCTACGTGGATGCGTGGGAAAAGCTCACCGGCAGCTACGGCGACCAGGAGACCTGGAACCGCAAGGCCCTGCTCAACACCGCCTCGAGCGGCTGGTTCTCGTCCGACCGCACCATTCGCGAGTACCGCGACGAGATCTGGCACGCGTAAAAGTGCGCGAGCTCCCTTTGCCGCACGGCATTATTCGACGGGCGCGACCGAGCGCCGCGCCCGTCGCTAATGGGTTTAGGAACATCGATGACAGAAGGAGAAATCGATGAGTAAGAAAGAATGCATCGCGATGCTCCTCGCAGGAGGACAGGGCAGCCGATTGGGGGCACTCACCCAAAAGATCGCTAAGCCGGCGGTTAGCTTTGGTGGCAAGTTCCGCATTATCGACTTTTCGCTCTCCAACTGCTCCAACTCGGGCATCGACACGGTGGGCGTTCTGACGCAGTATCGCCCCTACCTGCTGCATGCCTACGTGGGCTCCGGCGAGGCGTGGGATCTGGACAGCCGCGACGGCGGCGTGTCGATTCTGCCGCCGTACGAGACGCAGACCGGCGGCGCCTGGTATGCGGGCACGGCCGACGCCATCACGCAGAACCTGGACTACATCAAGGCCAACGACCCCAAGTACGTCCTGATTCTTTCGGGCGATCACCTGTATCGCATGGACTACCGCAAGATGCTCAAGACGCACATTGAGAACAACGCCGACCTCACGGTGAGCGTTATGCCCGTGCCGTGGGAGGAGGCCAGCCGCTTTGGCATCCTGACCACCGACCCCGAAGACGGCCGCATCACCAAGTTCACCGAGAAGCCCGATAAGCCCGATTCGAACCTCGCGTCCATGGGCATCTACATCTTCTCGGCCGACGTGCTGATCGAGGCGCTCGAGGCGGACGCCCTTGACCAGCGCTCGAGCCACGACTTTGGCAAGGACATCATCCCCAAGCTGCTCGGCGAGGGCAAGCGCCTGTACAGCTACGAGTTCCACGGCTTTTGGAAGGATGTTGGCACCATCGCCAGCTTCCACGAGACTTCGATGGACCTGCTGGGCAACAACCCCGAGTTCGATCTGTTTGACAAGAACTTCCCCATCATGTCCAACATCACCACGCGTCCGCCGCACTACATTGGCCCGGACGGCCGCCTGGACGACTGCCTGGTCTCCAACGGCTGCAAGATCTACGGCACCGCTCGCCACTCGATCCTTTCGACCGATGTCATCATCGAGGAGCGCGCCGTGGTCGAGGACTCCGTGTTGCTGCCAGGTGCGCACGTTAAGAGCGGCGCGCACATCTGCCGCGCTATTTTGGGCGAGAACTCCACGGTCGAAGAGGGCGTGAAGCTCGGCTCTGTCGATACCACCAAGGATACGGCCGTCGTTGGAAATGACGTCGTTATCGGGAAGGGGGAATGATCCGATGATCAATCGCAAGGCCATCGGCTATATCACCGCTAACTACTCTTCGACCTACGGCAGCGTGCTGCTCAAGGACCGCCCCATCGCGTCCGTTCCGTTTTTGGGCCGCTACCGCCTGATCGATTTTCCGCTGTCCAACATGATGAATGCCGGCATCAAGACCGTCGGCGTCGTCATGCCGGGCAACTACCGCTCGCTGATCGACCACGTGGGCTCGGGCAAGGACTGGGGTCTGGACCGCAAGAAGGGCGGCCTGTTCATGGTGCCCGGCAACGCGTATGGCACCACCAAGGGCGGCATGCGCTTCCTGCTGCGCGACATCATCTCCAACAAGACGCTGTTCCAGCGCTCGGACAAACCCTACGTTGTGATGATGGGAACGAACATCATCTTTAACATGGACCTCAACACCATCATCGACGCGCACGAGAACTCCGGTGCCCAGATGACCGTTGTGTACTGCAAGGCCACGCGCAACGTCGATGACGAGACCAAGCTCGAGATTAACGAGAACGGCCGCCTGACGGGCGTGAGCGCCGGCGTCGTGTACGGCGACAACGCCTCTATGGACTGCTGCATCGTCAACCGCGAGACGCTGCTCGAGATTATCGACCACTACCAGGCCGCCGACTATCTGGACCTGCTCGAGGCACTCCAGGGCGACTTTGGCAACATCGACGTGTGCAGCTACGAGTACAAGGGCGAGGTCGTGGGCGTGTTTAGCGAGAAGTCGCTGTACCGCCGCAGCATGGACCTGCTCGACCAGACCGTGGCCGACCAGCTCTTCGACCCCGAGCGCCCGATCCTGACCAAGGCCCACGACGTGCCGCCTTCGCGCTATGCGACCGGCAGCCACGCGTGCAACTCGATAATCTCGGCCGGCTGCATCATCAAGGGCACCGTGCGCAACTCGATCCTGTCGCGCGGCGTTGTGGTTGAGGAAGGCGCTTCGGTGACCAACTCGATCATCAACCAGAGCTGCATCATCAAGAGCGGCGCCCGCGTCGAGAACGCCATTCTGGACAAGAACAACGTGGTTCCCACCAACACCGAGCTTCGCGGCACGCCCGAGAACATCCTGGTGCTGGGCAAGGCTCCGTTAACTTCCGACACCACCATCGTACGTTAACGTTGGCACCGCAACATCGCTCGTAACATGTAGAATAGCCGCCCGGTTAGCGCCAGGCGGCTATTCTCGAATTGCAACATGGGAGACAATATGGCAGATTCCAGCAAAAAGATGCAGATCGTGTTTGCCTCGGCCGAGTGCGCACCGTTTGTTAAGACCGGTGGCCTGGGTGACGTGGCGGGCTCACTGCCTGCGGCGCTTGTGCGCGCCGGCGCCGAGGTTATCGTGATGGTTCCCAAGTACGCCACCATCAAGGACGAGTACAAGGCGCAAATGGAGCACTTTGCCGACTTTTACGTGAGCCTGGGCTGGCGCAATGAATACTGCGGGCTGGAGAAGCTCGAGCACGACGGCGTCACCTATATGTTCGTGGACAACGAGCGCTACTTTGCGCGCGACTATCCGTACGGCTTCTTTGACGACGGCGAGCGCTTCGCGTTTTTCTCCAAGGCCATTACCGAGAGCCTGCAGCACCTGCCCGAGGGCTTTGAGTGCGACATTTTACACTGCAACGACTGGCAGACGGCGCTGGCGCCCGTGTTCCTGCGCGAGTTCTACCAGGGCCTGCCGCTGTACGACCGCGTCAAGACCGTGTTCTCGATCCACAACGTGGCGTTCCAGGGCCAGTTTAGCGACACTGTGATGGAGGACATCCTGGGCGTGGCGCATATTCCCGCTGCCGCCTCGCAGCTGCGCTGCGACGCTTGCAGCATCAACTACATGCTGGGCGCGCTGCACTATGCCGATGCCATCACCACGGTCAGCCCCACCTACGCGGGCGAGATCCAGACGCCCGAGTTTGGCGAGGGCCTGGACGGCGTGCTGCGCGAGCGCTCCTATGCGCTGCAGGGCATTTTGAACGGCATTGACGTGACGGGCTTTGACCCCGCGACCGACAAGCGCATTGCCGCCAACTACACGGTTGATGACCGTTCCGGCAAGGCCGTGTGCAAGGCCAAGCTGCAGGAGGAACTGGGGCTCGAGGTTCGCGACGACCGTCCCCTCATGGTGATGGTCACACGCCTGACGCGCCAGAAGGGCATGGACCTGGTCATGTACGCGCTCGACCGCATTCTGGCCGGCGGCGTTCAGGTGGCCGTGCTGGGCACTGGCGACCGCGACTACGAGGACGGCCTGCGCTACTTCCAGGACAAGTACCCCGGTACCATGGCCGCACGCATCGAGTTCGATCCTGCGCTGTCGCAGCGCATGTATGCCGCCGCCGACATGTTCCTGATGCCTTCGAAGTTTGAGCCCTGCGGCCTGTCGCAGATCATCGCCATGCGCTACGGTACGCTGCCGATTGTTCGCGAGACCGGTGGCCTGAAGGACACGGTGATCCCGTATAACGAGTTTACCGGCGAGGGCACGGGCTTCTCGTTTAGTAACTTTAACGGCGACGAGATGGGCGACGCGGTGTTCCGCGCGGCGCGCCTGTTCTGGGATAACCGCGATGCTTGGAACCAGCTGGTCACGCAGGCCATGAGCCAGGACTTTAGCTGGACGCGCTCGGCCGACAAGTATCTGGACCTGTACTTCTTTATGCATCCGGAGATCGAGCGCCCGGCGGCTGTTGTCGACGAGCCTGAGGCTGTTGCCGAGCCGGTTGCCGCTGAGGAGCCCAAGGCCGAGGAGAAGCCGGTTGAGGCTGCGCCCGTTAAGGCCGAGCCTGAGGTGAAGGTCGAGGCTTCTCCCGAGCCCGAGCCCAAGGTGAAGCCCGCTGCGAAGTCTGCGGCAAAGAAGTCCACGACTCGTAAGACGACGGCTAAGAAGGCCACTGCGACCAAGGCGACGACAACCAAGACCACCGCTGCCAAGGCTACGACGACGCGCAAACGCACGACCACCGCTGCCAAGAAGGCCGCCGAGGCCGATGCTGCTCCCGAGGTAAAGGCCGAGACCGCTGCAGCCGAGGTTAAGCCCGCGGCAAAGGCTCCGGCCAAGACCGCTGCCAAGAAGACGACCACGTCCACCAAGAAGGCAACGGCAGCCAAGAAGACCACGGCTACGAAGTCGACGACCACGAAGGCCGCTACGACGAAGGCCGCCGCGAAGACGACCCCGAAGGCAGCCGCAAAGCCGGCCGCCAAAGTCGAGGAGGCGCCCGCTGAGTCTAAGGCTGAGGAAGCTGTCGAGGCTAAGCCGGCCGCCAAGACCGCCACGCGCAAGCGCACTACGACGACGGCCAAAAAGGCCACGACCAAGGCCGCTGCTCCCAAGGCAGAGGCTAAGGCCGAGGAAAAGCCCGCAGTAAAGGCCGAGCCGACTCCAAAGGCCGCTGAGGTCAAGAACGCTCCGAAGGCTACGGCAAAGACCGAGCCCGCCAAGGAGGCCTCGGTCTCCCCCGCCGCTCCCACTGAGGAAAAGGCTCCTACCAAGAAGACCTCCGTCCGCAAGGCAACGGCCGCCCGCAAGCGCCGCTAATCCGGACGATCAACAATCTACTCTTCAATAAACAAGGGGTGTCGTTCAGTGCGACACCCCTTGTGCCATAGATGAGGTAAAACGATTTTCTAGGACAACCGTTCGCCGATAATGAGCGGCTGTAGTTTATACAACTAAAGTGCAACGATATACTTAAGTACTGTGCGTTAAGCCCATGGCCCGCTGGCCATGACTGTATAGAACTGGACCGTACTATGAGATTGATTCACAACAGCCGCCTGCCGCAGTTTCGCACTCCGTTTGGCGCTGTGACCACTGGAACTTCCGTTGCACTCTCGGTGATTCTGGAGGATGCCGACCCCAACCAGGCAACACTCACCCTGCGTACCTGGGTCGATGAAGTCGGCGAGACCCTGATCCCGATGGAGCACGAGGGCGATGGCATTTTTACCGGCGAGCTCAAATGCGATGAACCGTGTCTTGTGTGGTACAGCTTTATATGCAATATCGAAGGCCAGCCCGAGGTTCGTCTGGGCGCACCGCAGGGCCGCACCGGCGGCGAGGGCGTGACCTACGACTACGCCGAGGTGCCATCCTTCCAGATTACCGTCTACAAGCACCGCGAGAACCGCCCCACCTGGTACGAGCGCGGCATGGTATACCAGATCTTCCCCGACCGCTACGCCCGTGACGAGCATTGGCGCGAGCGCACAATGGCCGAACTCGAAAAACCGCGCAAGGGCATTCAGCGCCGGATGGTCGAGGACTGGAATGAGCCGCCCGTGTACGAGCGCGCCGAGGACGGCTCCATCAAGACCTGGGACTTCTACGGCGGCTCGCTCAAAGGCATCCAGGAAGACCTGCCCCGCATCGCCGAGCTGGGCTTTACGGCCATCTACCTCAACCCCATCTTTGAAGCCGCGAGCAACCACCGCTACGACACGGCCGACTACACCAAGATCGACCCGATCCTGGGCACCGAGCTAGACTTTACCGAACTGTGCCAGGCAGCCGAGAAGCTGGGCATCTCCATCATTCTGGACGGCGTCTTCAACCACACAGGCGACGACTCGATCTATTTCAACCGCTACGGCAACTACCCCGGCGTGGGTGCCTGGCAGAGCGAGGATTCCCCGTGGCGCGATGCGTTTACCTTCCACGAAGACGGCTCGTACGACTGCTGGTGGGGCGTGGGCAACATGCCAGCCATCAACGAGAAGTCCGAGCTGGTACGCGAAAAGCTTTTGGGCAAGGACGGCGTCATTCGTAAGTGGCTGCGTGCCGGCGCCCATGGCTGGCGTCTGGACGTGGCCGACGAGCTTTCCGATGACTTCCTGGCCGAAATCAAGAAGGCCGTGCTCGCCGAGAAGCCCGACGCGCTGTTGCTCGGCGAAGTCTGGGAAGACGCCTCTAACAAGATCAGCTATGGCCATCTGCGTCGTTACCTGCAGGGCTCCGAGCTGGACTCTGCTATGGATTATCCCTTCCGCGACATGGTCATCGGCTTTTTGATGGGCTACAAGAACGCATACCAAGCAGCCGAGGATATCGAAACCCTGCGCGAGAACTACCCGCGCGAGGCCCTGTCCTGCGCGCTCAACCTGCTGTCGAGCCACGACCGTCCACGTATCATCTCGGTGCTCGGCGGCGGCCCCGACGAGTCGCAGCTACCCGAGTGCGAGCGCAGCAAGTGGCGTCTGGACGAGAACTCGATGGGCCTGGCCAAGAGCCGTTTTTGGCTCGCCACGCTCATGCAGATGACCTTCCCCGGCGTGCCTTCGATCTACTACGGCGACGAGTACGGCCTGGAGGGCCTGACCGATCCGGGCAACCGCCGCACGCTGCCTTTGAAGGAAGACCTGCACGACTTCGACACGCTGGCCATTGTCAAGAACGCCTCCGCCGTACGCCGCGCCCTGCCGTTTATGGTTGACGGCGAGATCAAGGCCTTCGCGCTCAACGACGAGGTGCTGGCCTACAATCGCACGGGCAAGGATGGCGAGTCCGCGACGGTTATCATCAACCGCAGCCTGCGCAATTCGCACCGCGTGACAATTCCGGCGCTTAGCGAATGCGCGAGTGACGTAATCAGCGGTCACGAGTGCGAGATCCACAACGGCACGGTCACGCTCGATCTGTATCCGTTGGGTTCGTCAATCATCTATCACCACGCCGAGCAGCGCCTGCAGGAGCCGCTCGATCACGGCGCGGGCGTCGTGTGCCATATCACCTCGGTGCCCACCGACGACGGCAAGCCCGGTACGATCGGCGTGCCCACGCGTCGCTTTATCGACCATCTGGCCGCTATGGGCATGCGCTACTGGCAGGTTCTGCCCGTCAACCCGACGGACTTCTTCCGCTCCCCTTACGCTGGGCCTTCGGCCTTTGCAGGCAATATTGACCTGCTGCCCGAAAGCCACGAGGAGCTAGCCGCCGACTTTGAGACCTGGAAGGCCCGCGGCGGCGAGGATGCCGATCCACTGTACACCGCGTTTAAACATCGCAATGCCGATTGGCTCGAGAAGTACTGCGTCTATATGGCCGTCAAAAAGTACTTTGAGGGCGAATCGCGCCACGATTGGCCGGCAGATGTTGCGCGCTACAACGAGCATCTGATCGACGACAAGCGTTTCCACGACGAGTCAGAGCTGCAGGCGTACATGCAGTACCGCTTTGACCTGGCTTGGTGCGAGCTTATGAACTATGCGCACAAGAAAGGAATCGAGGTCATCGGCGATATCCCCATGTATGTCTCGGACGATTCGGCCGATGCGTGGAGCGAACCCGAGAACTTCTGGCTGTCCGATACCGGTAAGGCAATCGAGATTTCCGGCGCGCCGCCCGACAACTTTGCACCCGAGGGTCAGGTGTGGGGCAACCCGACGTTCCGCTGGGACCGCATGAAGCAGAACGGCTATAGCTGGTGGATGGATCGCCTACGTCGTGCGTTTTCGCTCTACGACCGCGTGCGCCTGGATCACTTCCTGGGCTTCCACAGCTACTTCAGTATCCCCGCGGGCAAGGCTTGCGCCGAAGGGCGTTGGCTGGCAGGCCCGGGCAAGGACCTGTTCCAGACCGCCTACGACGAGCTGGGTCCGCTCAACTTTATCGCCGAGGACCTGGGCTATTTGACGCCCGGCGTTCGCGCCATGGCCTCGACCTGCGGCTTCCCCGGCATGGACGTGCTGGAGTTTAGCGACTACGACGTTCGTTGCGGCGTGCACCCTACGCCCGGAAAGATCCTGTACACATCGACTCACGACACGTCGACGCTCGCGGGTTGGTGCACGCGCTCCTTTGCGGGCGGCGACGAGCCGAGCGGTGTTGAGGTGGCAGCCAAGCTGATGAGCGATGCGCTGACAAGCGACGCTCCCTTGGTGATGATGCCGCTGCAGGATGTCCTGGGGCTTGGCGACGACGCGCGCATGAACGTGCCGGGCGTGGCCACGGGCAACTGGACCTGGCAGGCCGATGAGGCTGACGTTGCGGCCGCTGAGGGCAAAACTGCACAGCTCCTGCGCAACACCCATAGATTCTGGGGCGAAGCGTGATAAAACCCCCGATATAGGGTACAGTTACAAACGTTTGAATTTATGCGGGCAGAGCGATCTGCCCGCTTTGTGCTGAAAAGGAAGTAATATGGCGCGCTACGATTACAAGTGCTCGAGCTGCGGCAACGTGTTTGAGGTTGAGCATCCCATGTCCGAGACCCCCAAGGTCGTGTGCCCGAGCTGCGGCGCTCCGGCGGCCAAGACGTTCTCGGCAAGCGGCATCAAGTTTGAGGGCAGCGGCTTCTACAACACCGACCAGCGAAGCGGAGGCTCCAGCACCAGCGCCACCAGCGGCTGCTGCGCCAACTGTCCGCACAGCCACTAAGAACAACGCAGCCCCGCGACCGGCACCGATCGCGGGGCTATTTCTTTGCGCTATGGGTAGCTCTATGAGTTGCGGACCAGTCTCGCGCAGAAGTGGCCGTCGTAGGAGTCGGCATTTACGGGGACGCTTTGGAAGAGGCCTCGAGCGTTTTGACGCAGGGTGACGAGGCTCTTGGCGTTTTCGTACTCGGGCAGCTGCAGAATCTGGGCTTCGGAGAGCGGAGCCACGGTAAAGCCGGCGCCCTCGGGAGAGGCCAGGAAGGCATCTACGACCTGCGTGTTCTCTTCATCAAAAACCGAGCAGGTGGCATAGATAAGCTCACCGCCGGCAGCCACGCGCGCGGCTGCTTCCTTGAGCATCGTCAGCTGCAGGCGGGGCAGCTCAGCCGTAACATCGTTCTCGGTCAGACGCCACGGAATCTCGGGGTGGCGGCGCATGGTGCCGGTGCCAGAACACGGCGCATCGATAAAGACCGTGTCGAACAGGGCGGGTTCGCCAAGCATCGCGTCAAAGGATGTGAGCACCTCATTGAGCTCGCAGGCATCGCCCGACACCGTACGAACACCCGAGATGCCCGCCTTATGCAGGCGCGCGAGATTCTGATCGCACTTACGGTCGTGCAGGTCGAGCGCGGTATGCTGACGCTCGTACCCGGCGCGCTTGGCCTGGCACATCATCACATAGGTCTTGGTGCCGCGACCGGCGCCAATCTCAAGGCAACGGCCGGGACGTGTCGCGGCAGTAGCGATAAGCTGAGCGTTGAGGTCTGAGGCAACCGCGGCCGCACGCTCAAACACGCCCGATGCAACCGTGACCTGCGCATCGACCGGAGCATGACAGCCAGGGAAGACGGGCGCAACGAGCTGCGAGATATACGGGTCGGCCTTGGTCGCAAACGCGTTCTCATGCAAAGCAAGCGGCGCGGGCGCCAGATTGCCGGCAAAGTTCAGCGCGCCCTCGGGCGTATCAAACGAGGCCATAATGCGAGCGCAAAGCCAACGCGGTAGACCCATCAGGCGCGACAGACGAACCAAACGACGCTCGGACTCATCGGCATCCGCCGCAGCGGCAAAGTCCTCAACGTTGTCCGCAACCATATGCAGTACGGCATTCGCCAAACCGGCGGCCGATTTAGCACCACTGCGCACCAGCTCAACGCCCTGGCTCACAGCAACGCGGCCCGGCGTATGCAGGTAGAGCATCTCGAAGGCCGAGATACGAAGCGCCATGCGAACGCGCGGCGCAACCTTTTTGGGTTTATCGAGAAACTGATCGAGCAGCTCGTCCAAAATACCCTGCGTGGCGGCCACGCCCAGCGCCAAGCGGGCGGCAAAAGCGGAATCGCGCTGGTCAATAGCCTTGGCCGATGCGCGAGAGGACAGCACGTCGCGCGCATACATGCCGCGACGATCGGCCTCCATCAGTACATCGAGCGCAAGCTTGCGCGCGGGAGACAGCTTGCTCATGACAAAACACCCCAGATAAGATCGGCATCCTGCAGGCCAGCAGCCCAAGCAGAAGCAGTCATAGCACGCTTGCCATCAGGCTTAACCTCGAGCAACTCGACCGAGCCATCGAAAAGGCCCAGGTAAACACGCTTGGCCTGAACGGCGACGAGCCCCTCACCAAGCGACACATCAGCCGGCGCAGCATCGAGCACGCGCACGGTCTTGCCGGCAATCACGCAACGAGCAGGCGCGGTATCGGACGAAGCGAGCACATGACGCACGCAATCGAGCGCCGCCATTTGCGGATCCAAGCGCATCTCCTGCTTAGAAATCTTGGCAGCATGGGTAACGAGCGCCTCATCCTGTTCAGTCCACACGGCAGTGCCATCGGCAAGAGAGGGAAGCGTATCGGTAAGCAGTTTGCCGCCGAGCTCAGCGAGCTCCATGGTCAGCGCCTCAGCATGCTTACCGGCAACCGAGGTCGAGGCCTGCGCACAATAGGCGCCGGTATCCACGCCATGCCCAATGCGCATAATAGAAACGCCAGCAATCTCATCACCAGCAAGAATGGCACACTGAATAGGAGCAGCCCCACGCCAACGAGGCAGCAAGGACGCATGAACATTCACAATACCAAGCGGCGCCATATGCAGCACCTCATCAGGCAAAATACAGCCATAAGCAGCCACACAGAAAATATCAGCCTGGGCAGCCTGGAGCACCTCAACAACCTCAGGCGTCATACGATTAGCCTCAACAACCGGCAACCCCAGCTCAAGCGCGCGAGCCTTAACAGGAGACGGCTCCAGCTTCTTACCACGCCCACGAACAGCATCAGGACGAGTAACAACAAGCGCAATCTCATTCCCAGCCTCAACAAGCGAAGTCAGCGACGGAACAGCAAAGTCGGGCGTGCCCATAAACACAATACGCATAAAGATCGTCTCCTCTCAACCAAAGCCGAGACGGCTAGAAAGAGCAGCGGAAAGCCAAGTACCCAGCCCATCCGCAATAACAATTCAACAAAGACAAATATACCCAAAACCAAAGAAAGAGCCGCAATAAAAGCAGCTCTTTCAGCAAAGCACCTATCAGCGAAGACGCCCCTCCCTGGCCCGACGGCACCCGTGCGAACCGAGCCAAGAACAAGTAGTCCCTGGGGCTGGCCGCCTATATATCGTCCCGCGCGCAGTTTCGCAGCAAAGCGAGAATGTTTGAGCACGGGATGATATATAGGCGGCCAGCCCCAGGGACGGACGACTTTATTCCGTCTCGCCCGGTCGAGCGCCGCGGGCCAGGGCGTCCTGGTACTCCTTGACGGCCTTGAGCCTCTGCATCGGCTTAAGGCGCTCGAACATGGTGTTGCCGTGCAGGTGATCGATCTCGTGCTGCAGGCACACGCAGAACAGATCGCCCGAGGCCTCGTAGCGAATCAGGTTGGCGTCCAAGTCATACGCCTCGACGACAACGTGATCGGGACGCTCGATCTCGCAGCTAATGCCAGGAATGGACAGGCAGCCCTCGCTATACGGCACCAGATGGTCGCTCTGCTCAACAATGACAGGGTTGATGAGCACGTACGGGTCATAGTCGTTCTTGTCGGTGTAGTCGCAGTCGATGGTGACGAGCTGGATAAGCTCGCCGATCTGCGGGGCAGCAAGGCCGCAACCGCCGTTCTCGAACATCATCTTCTTCATCTTCTCGGCAAGCGCCTCGATCGCCGGAGTGATCTCCTCGATGACGGCGCACTCCTGACGCAGACGGGGGTCGGGCGACAGTACGATTCCGTTGGCTTCCATGGCCATCCTTTCAGGTTGTTACATCAAATCATAGGCATCGACGTCAACGCTCACGCTCACGCCGCGCACAGAGCCCACCTCTTTGAGGCAGGCGTCGATATCATCAGAGACATGGTACCCCACGGGCGACTTCACAAGCAGATGGAAGCGGTAACGGTCCTTGGCTCTCTCGATTACACACGAAGCCGGGCCTAGCACCTGCGGCACGGCACTCCCCGCCCGCAAAAAATCGGGCGCGGCGGCATGCCAGCGGCGCTTAAGAAGCTTTGCAATGCGCCCAATGTAGTCCTGCGCGTCGTCTCGGTTTGCCGACCACACCAAGATGTTGACCAGGCGAACAAACGGCGGGTACAGCGCGTCGCGGCGCTGGTCCAGATCGTAGTCGGTAAAGATCGAACGGTCGTGCTCAGCGACGGCACGAATGACCGGATCCTCGGGCAGGTAGGTCTGGATGATCACCTCGCCGGGACGATCACCGCGACCGGCACGGCCGGCGACCTGCTCCAGTAAATCGTAGGCGCGCTCCCCTGCGCGAAAATCGGGCAGCTTGAGGGCGAAGTCGGCATTGACCACGCCCACGAGCGTGACCTCGGGAAAATCGAGACCCTTTGCGATCATTTGGGTGCCCAGCAACACGGCGCAATCGGCCGCATCGAACTGCTCGAGCAGCTTTTTGTGCGCATCCTTGCCGCGCGTGGAATCGGCATCCATGCGGATGATGGCGACGTCCTCGGGCAGCATCTGGTGCAGTGTGTCCTCGATCTGCTGCGTGCCCAGCCCCATTTTTGCCAGGTAGCGGCTGCCGCACTTGGGGCAACGACTCGTGGGCGCGGGATACGGCTGCACGCGCCAGGAGGATCCGCATGTGTGACATTGCAGCGTGTGCGTGCGCTCGTGATACGTAAGCGCTGTGGAGCAGTGGTTGCAGGTGGGAACGCAGCCGCACTCGCGACACATCAGGAACGGCGCAAAGCCACGGCGGTTATGCAGCAGCACGGCCTTCTCGCGACGCTCGACCACACGCTCCAAGCCCTCCATCAAGGGTTTTGAGAACATGGAGCGGCTGCCGTGTGAAAACTCACGGCGCAGGTCGGCAATGCGGACCGTAGGCAGCACGGCGAGTCCCGGGCGCTCGGGCATCTCGACACGCGTCCAGGTAGCACCGTTGTATGTACCGCGGCGGCAGCGGTCGAGGGCCTCGGCAGAAGGCGTGGCCGAGCCCAGCACAAGTGGGCAGCGATAGCGGCGCGCCATCTCGGCCGCAACCTCGCGCGCATGGTAGCGCGGGCTGGAGCCCTGCTTATAGCTGGTCTCGTGCTCCTCGTCGATGATGATGAGACCCAGGTCGCTGAGCGGGCAAAAGAGCGCCGAACGCGCGCCGACGACAACGCGGGCAGCACCACTGGCAACCATGTCCCACTGGTCCAGGCGCTCGCCGGCCGAAAGGCGCGAGTGGAAGACCGCGACCGTCTCGCCAAAGCGCGAGCGGAAGCGGCCGACGGTCTGGGCCGTCAGCGAGATCTCGGGCACGAGCACGCAGGCAGAGCGGCCTGCCGCGAGCACGCGCTCGATAGCGGAGAGGTAAACCTCGGTTTTGCCGGAGCCGGTGACGCCGTCAACCAGCACCACGTCGCCATGAGCGTCAAGGCGGGCGCGCTCAATCTGCGCGAGTGCCTTTTGCTGGCCGTTGGTAAGGGAGACCGGCGCCTTGCCGCTTGCCGAGGACAGCGTGGTCTGCTCGCTGCAGCCACGCCACGCACGGCGTTCCTCCACCACCACGACGCCGCGCTTTTTGAGCGCCTTGATGGTCGCCGACATGCTGTTATAGAGAAGGTTGAGGTCGCGCGTCGTGACAGGACCACACTGGAGCGCCTCGATGAGTTGGCGCTGGCGGACCGCGGTCTTGGGTGGCGTGTAGTCAAAGCCTTCGGGCGTAAGCATCACCCAGCGGTTTTGGATTGGCTTGACGGCTGGACGTTCAACCGTCCACACACCGTCGTCGCCCTTGACCACACGGGGGCCGCCACCCGGAGGCAAGAACAGGCGCAGGCACTCGGAAAGCGTCGCGACATACTCGCGGCTCATCCAACGTGCGATGCGGGCGGCTTCGGCGGTAAAGAGCGGTTTGCTGAGGATGGCCTCGATGGGCTTGATGCGCACGGGGTCGAGGGCGTTGTTGCCCGGCAGATCGCCCAAATCAGGCGCAATGTCGACGACATAGCCCGCGGCGGCACGGTTACCAAAGTGGACCAGGACCGTGGATCCGATCTGGACCTCGTTGGCAAGGGACTCGGGGATGCCGTAAGCAAACGGTTCCGACAGCGCACGGGTGGGGATGTCGAGGACCACGCTCGCGTAGGCGGCAGGGGGCTCGGGCGCAGGCTTAGACTGAGCCGAGGCAGCGGCAGGCTTGGGCTTCACCGGAGCTTCCTCCGGTTCCGGCGAACCAAACAGCGACAGTTGTTGAGCCATACACCACCTCTAACGAACGGACCTGAAAGGGGTGGGACAAAATAATCAGTAGAGTTTGTCCCATGGCCGATACGAGTGTCGAGCTTGTTGCGTCACTCAAACATGGGACAAACACTACTGATTATTTTGTCCCAGCAACCCACTCATCGGTACAGAAACAAGAGCCCCGCTCGGGGGAACGGGGCTCGGATACATGCGTTTACGCGTCTACTATAGCGCCATCGTGCGGGCGCGGTCGATGCGTGCCAGGCAGTCGTCGCGGCCGACGAGCGCCATGGTCTCGCCCAGCGGAGGGCTCACCATGTTGCCGCAGACGGCGACGCGCACGGCCTGGAACACCACGCGCTTCTTGAGGTCCATCTGCTCGGGCAGCGGCTCAAGCGCGGCGTCGATGGCCTCGGCAGTCCACTCGTCCACGCCCTCGAGCGCGGCCTTGGCGGCGTCCAGGATGGCGCCCATGCCTTCCTTGGCCAGGCCCTTGTTAACGGATTTCTCGTCATACTCGAGCGTCTCGGCCGTAGCAAAGATGGGAGCGGCGACGGTCACGGCGTCGGCCGGCATCTTGGTGCGCGGCTTGACGATTGCGGCAAGCGCGTCGATCCAGTCCTCGCCGTACTCGACGTTGCCCTCGATGAGACCCGCCTCGTGCAGCTCGGGGACCATGATCTCGTCGGCAAACTGGGCATCGGACATGCCGTTGATGTACTCAGCGTTGACCCAGTCGAGTTTCTTTGGGTCGAAGGTCGCCGGGTTCTTGGAGATGCGGTCGAGCGAGAACTTGCTGGCCAGGACATCGCGCGGGATGATTGTGGTCTCGCCGTCGAGCGACCAGCCGAGCAGCGCCAGGTAGTTGACGAAGGCGTCGGAAAGGTAGCCGGCGTCGCGGTACTCCTCCACCGAGGTGGCGCCATGTCGCTTGGAGAGCTTCTTGCCGTCGGCGCCCAGGATCATGGAGATGTGGGCGAACGTGGGCACGGGCGCGCCGAGGGCCTCGTAGACCATGACCTGACGCGGGGTGTTGGACAGGTGGTCGTCGCCGCGGATGACATGGGTGATCTTCATCATGGCGTCGTCGACGACGGTCGCAAAGTTGTACGTGGGCGTGCCATCGGAGCGGAAGATCACAAAGTCGTCGAGCTCCTTGGCGTCGAAGGTCACCTCGCCGTGGACGGCGTCGTGGATACGGACGTCGCCGCGGTCCTCGGGCACCTTGATGCGTAGGACGTAGGACTCGCCGGCCTCGATGCGACGGCGGGCCTCCTCGGGATCAAGATCGCGGCAACGGCGCTGATAGCCCTGGAAGGGGTCCTTGCGCTCCTGCGCGGCCTTGCGATCGGCGTCGAGCTGCTCCTTGGTGCAGAAGCAGGGATAGGCCTTACCCTCGTCCCAAAGCTTCTGGGCAGCCTGCTTGTACAGGTCCAGGCGCTCGGTCTGGGCGTAGGGGCCAAAGTCTCCGCCCACCTCGGGACCCTCGTCCCAGTCCAGGCCCAGCCAACGCATGGCGCGCAGGATGATCTGCGTGTTCTCGTCGGTGGAACGGGTGGGATCGGTGTCGTCGATGCGCAGGATGAACGTGCCGCCGTTAGCACGGGCGAAAGCCCAGTTATAGATAGCGGTGCGGGCGCCGCCGATGTGCAGCTTGCCCGTCGGTGAGGGTGCAAAGCGGACGCGAACGTCTGATGCCATGGAAATCTCCTCGATTGCAGGATGGATGTCTAACCGCATCAGTATAAAGCAACAATGCCCACCTCCGCACAAAGGGCACCGACCCACTCATTGGGGACAGACTGGTTGATTTCCGATCTCAGCCGAACACATTGAGCGAATAGGCCGTTCCCGCAGCTAGCCGAACGCCCCCGAGGTCCCATTCGGGCCCCCGGGTCGGCA
>CABRCR010000027.1:0-67262 GCA_902469435.1 uncultured Collinsella sp.
CGGGAGCTTTAATCTCAAATGGTGCGGCGTATAGGATTCGAACCTATGACGTTCTGATTCGTAGTCAGACCCTCTATCCAGCTGAGGTAACGCCGCAACGCACGGATTATTATGCACGCGAGCCCCCGATGGGTCAAGCGACAATTAGAAAAAATTTTACGGAGTGATAATTAAGTTGTTCGTGCCTCGACCGAGGTTCGAATCCATGCGGTGTTGCCATAAAAGAAAAGCCCCCGTTGCCGGAGGCTTTAAAGTTCAGTTGGTGCGGCGTATAGGATTCCGCGCATCCGCTCCGCGGATCCGCGCCGGCTTCGCCCGCCTGCCGGCGTGCTCGCCCGCTCGCTACGGACGCTCCGCGTCCGCTTCACGCTCGCGCCTCGACCGAGGTTCGAATCCATGCGGTGGCGGCATAAAAGAAAAGCCCCCGTTGCCGGAGGCTTTCAATTTCAATTGGTGCGGCGTATAGGATTCGAACCTATGACGTTCTGATTCGTAGTCAGACCCTCTATCCAGCTGAGGTAACGCCGCAGCGCAAAACATATAAAACCACTTTAGCTTATTGGAGTCAAGCACAATCTCAAACTTTTTTTGGAACGCAGTTTTGTCATGCTGCTCCGCATATACCGTCGTTCCCCGTACGATCGATTGGCTTTTCGATCACGTCAAACTTAGCATCAAGTTCCCTGAGGAGCGATCTCACCCGCTGGGCACAATCATAATCGGCAAACGAGATACTCAACATGCGAGCAACCTGGTTAGATGTCCGGACCCCATAGAAATGCTCCAGGGCCACAAGCCCCTCGTGCGCCACAAACGTCTCAACCACATGCGGCGACTCCTCGTAGCACCATTGGGTCAACGGACCCTCGCTCGTCTGTCGAACCACCAGGCCACCCATGCCAGACGGCTCACACGTCACAAGCAGGTACTCCCCGCCCTCGTCGCTCTCAAACAAAACCACCCGATCATCAAACAGCTCCATCGCGTCCCCTTTCTCTCGCTCTTATTTAGCAAAAGCATAGCAGGTAGATGGCTGTATACAGAACAGTTGTTCGTGTGTTTTCTATTGAGCTGTCCGCACAGCATGGTATGGCCGCACACAAAAAGGGCACCCCAAAAAGGAGTGCCCTAGCAAATCGCTTATGCAGCCAATCTACGCGACCGGCTCGATCTTCTCGAGGCCGCCCATGTAGGGACGCAGAACCTCGGGGATCGTGATGGTGCCGTCAGCGTTCTGGTAGTTCTCCAGAATGGCTGCCATGGTACGGCCAGCCGGCAGACCGGAACCGTTGAGGGTGTGCAGATAGCGCGAACCCTTGAAGTTCTCGGGGTCGCGATACTTGATGTTGGCGCGACGGGCCTGGAAGTCACCGCAGTTGGAGCAGGAGCTGATCTCCTTGTAGGCGTTGTAGCTCGGCAGCCAGACCTCGACGTCGTAGGTCTGACGGGCAGAGAAGCCCAGGTCGCCGGTGCACAGGCTAATCACGCGATACGGAAGACCCAGCTGCTGCAGCAGGAACTCGGCCTCGGCGGTCATGCTCTCGAGCTCCTTGTCGGACTCCTCCGGCTTGGCAAACTTGACCATCTCGACCTTGTCGAACTCGTGCTGGCGAATGATGCCGCGGGTATCGCGACCAGCGGAGCCGGCCTCCTCGCGGAAGCAGGGGGTGAAGGCGGTGTAGCGGCGCGGCAGGGTATCGGCGTCGAGGACCTCACCGGCGTGCAGGTTGGTGAGCACGACCTCGGCGGTGGGGATCAGGAAGTTGTCGCCCGAGACGTGATAGGCGTCGTCCTCGAACTTGGGCAGCTGGCCCGTGCCGAACATGGTCTGACGCTTGACGACGATGGGCGGCCACCACTCCTTAAAACCACGGCTGGTGTGCGTATCGAGGAAGAAGTTGATGAGGGCGCGCTCAAGACGGGCGCCGGCGCCACCGAGAACGGTGAAGCGGCTGCCGGAGAGCTTGTTGCCGCGCTCGAAGTCAAGGATATCGAGGTCGGTGCCCAGATCCCAGTGCGGCTTAAAGTCGAAGTCGAACTCGCGCGGGGTGCCCCAACGACGGCGTTCGATGTTCTCGTCCTCGTCCTTGCCGTACGGCGTGGCCTCGCAAGGAATGTTGGGCAGGTGAGCCATGAAGTCGTACTGCTCCTGCTCGAGGGCGGTGCGGCGCTCGGCCAGACCGTCAATTTTCTCGTTGACGGCGCGCACGGCCTCTTTGGCGGCCTCAGCCTCGTCCTTCTTGCCCTCCTTCATCAGGGCGCCGATCTTCTTGGACTCGGCATTGCGCGTGGCTTGAAGTTCCTCGACCTCGGTGATGACGGCACGACGCTCGTCGTCGAGCTCAAAGAACTTCTCGCGATCCCAAGACGTCTGGCGGTTAGCCATGGCGACATCGATGGCATCGGGGTTCTCGCGAACAAACTTGATATCAAGCATTAGATCCTCCGGCGATATACATTCCATTTAGGTTGCAACCTTGTACATGTATGGGCAAGTATATACTTATGAGCGTTTACGACCCAACTCAACTACGCAAGAAGGCACCCAATGGACGCAGTTTTTTCCTTTTTGTTTGGCACCCGCACCGGTTTTGCCATCCTTTTCGCCGGCGGCATCCTGCTGTTTGCGATTATTGCCTTTGTAATGGAGAAGCGCACCCATAAGATGTATGTCGACCGCGGCCCCAAGTCCGAGGACGAAGAAGACAGCTTCTGGGACTAACCTGCCAAAAAGGGACAGGTTTATTTTGGTCGGTTTTATCTGGGCAAACGCAAGTGCCCCGCAACTGGAATTGAGCCAGTTGCGGGGCACTTTTCGCTAAAAGGACAAAACCGCAGGAAAACCTGCCAACATAAACCTGTCCCGTTTTTGGTCGGTTTTACTGAAGGGTTGCGTCGATTGCCTTGACCAGGGCGCTGCGCATGCCGGCGTCCTCGAGCGCAACGACGCCCTTGATGGTGGCACCACCGGGCGAGCATACGGCATCCTTCATCGCCGCAGGATGCTGGCCAGTTGCAAGCTGCAGCTTTGCCGTACCCAGCACCATCTGGCTCACAATGCGATAAGCATCCGCACGCGGGATACCGTGCTTGACCGCCGCATCGCCCAGGGCCTCGATTGCCATGGCGACAAACGCCGGAGCGCAACCACCCACCGTGCCGCCCACAAACAGCAGGCTTGTGTCGAGCTCGACGACAGCGCCAAGCTTACCGAGCAGGTCGAGCACCACAGCACGCTGCTCGTCGTTAAGCGTCGAAGCCTTCTCGCAGGCGATGACGCCCTCGCCCACCGAAACCGGCGTGTTGGGCACCGTCGAGATATGCGCGACGCCCGGCAGGACCTGCTCCCACTTGGCACTGTCCCAGGTCCAGGCAACCGACAGAACGACCTTTTTGGCAAAAGCATCCTTGAGCGGGGCGAATACCTTCTCGATCATGTACGGTTTGACCGCAGCGACCACGATATCGGATGCGGCGACAACCTCGGCGGCATCGTGGCAGGCGACCATGCCGCGCGCCTCGCAGCGCTCAACCAGTGCGTCGTAGCGACCCGCGCAGGCGCACATGTCGCTCGCAGCTACACCGGCAGCGATCCAGCCATCGGCCATAGCGCTCGCCATATTGCCAAAACCGACAAATCCAATCTTCATATCGCATAGTCCTTTCAGACACATTCCTCAAAACGAAAGGTATTGTCCCACGCCATTGTTTCGTATTGCCGACCTATTTGTGATACGGCTCGCCACGACTGATCTTACAGGCACGGTAAATCTGCTCTAGCAGCACCACACGCGCCAGGTTATGCGGCAAGGTAATGCGTCCAAAGCTGAGCATCTCGTCGGCTCGTGCGCGCACGTCATCGCTCACGCCGTCCGAACCGCCGATTACAAAGGCAATGTCGCTGCCGCCTCGCAGCATAAGATCGTCGAGCCTCGCCGAAAACTCCTCGCTCGAGCGCTCCTTGCCCTCGATAGCCAGCAGGATCACATGCGCTCGAGATGGCAAGGCGGCAAGAATCGCCGCCCCCTCCTTGTCGCGCGCGGCATCCACGCCGCCCGCCTTAGCCGGGTCGATATCGGCCACCTCGCGGATATCCACCTTGGCATAGGCACCTAGGCGCTTGGTGTACTCAGCGCACGCGTCCTTCCAAAAGCGCTCCTTGAGCTTACCGACGCAAACGACGGTGTATTTCACGCGCGTCTACTCCTTCGAATCGTTTTGAACTTTGCCGGCGGCCAGCATCTGCTCGAACATCGAGGCCGACTGCGAAAAGTCGCTCGGCAGCACGACCGTCGAGGTTTTACCCGTGCGAGCGAACTCCGTCATCATCTCGGACCACTGCGTAAACATGAACAGTTGGTTGGCCTCGTCATTGCCGACACCCGTCTCCTGGATGATCTCGAGCGAATCTTTGATACCCAGCGCGATGGCCTTGCGCTGGTTGGCGATGCCCTCGCCCGCCTTTTCCATAGCCTCGGCCTCGGCGGTCGCCTCGGTGACGCGCTTGATGCGGTCGGCCTCGGCGAGCTCCTGCGCGGCAGCGCGCTTGCGCTGGGCAGCGTTGATGTCGTTCATGGAGTTCTCAACCTCGGTCGGCAGTGCGATTTTGGTGATGAGCGTCGACACGAGGGTGAAGCCGTAGGCGGCCATCTGCTCGGAAACGGTAGCGTTGACATCCTTGGCGATGTCATCCTTCTTGGCAAAGACCTCATCGAGTGTGTAGACGGGGATGGAGGAGCGCAGGGCGTCGGTGATGAAGTCGCGCATCTGGTCGACGGGCTCCTGCAGCATGTAGTAGCTCTTGTAGATGCCCGAATCTGCCGGGCCGGCGCCCATGTCGTAGCTCACGTGGTACTGAGCGGAGACCTCAAGACCGATGGTCACGTTGTCCTGGGTCTTAACGTCGATGCCAAAACCGTTTTTCATGGTGCGCAGGCTCACCGTGGCGGCCTTGCGGTCGATCACGGGCACCTTCACGTGGAAGCCCGCGTTGACGATACGGTTGAACTTACCCAAGCGCTCGATGATTACGGCGTGCTGCTGTTCAACGACATAACAGGCGTTGGGGAGCAGCAGCAACAGGATGATGATGGGAATCAAAAGGCTGGTAAGGGCGGCGATGATACCGGAAAACAGCATGGTCTCTCCTCTGATAGGCACACGTTGGTACTAGGATACCCGTCCAAGGAGATCGTGCATAACAAAAAGAGCTCCCATTGCTGGGAGCTCTTTCAATCCATGGTGCGGGCGAAAGGACGTCCGCGTATCCGCTTCGCGGATCCGCACCGGCTTCGCCCGCCTGCCGGCGGACTCGCCAGCTCGCTAAAAACGCTCCGCGTTTTCTTGACGCTCGCTCCTTCACAGGTTCAAGTCCCTGCGATGGGCACATAACAAAAAAGCCCCCATTGCTGGGAGCTCTTTCAATCAATGGTGCGGGCGAAAGGACTTGAACCTTCATGGGGTTGCCCCCATACGGACCTGAACCGTACGCGTCTGCCAATTCCGCCACGCCCGCGTGCAGGAATTAGAATAACGGAGCGCCACCGCGAACGCAAGAACTATTTTTGAAAAAGTTTGCAGGCATTTTCCCAAGCGGCATGCGCGATTGTTTCGGCGTCCTCACCAGTGCGATCGACACGGTCGTTAACCAGCGCGTTTGCCGTAATGGAGATCATTGCGGGCTCGCATTCAAGACCGCGGATGGGCTCCGGAGCCATATACGGGCAATCCGTCTCGAACAAAATTCGATCGAGTGGGGTTGCCGCAAATGCCTCGCGCACGTCGTCGTTGCGCTTAAAGGTGGCCGCACCACCATAGGCGATATAGCAGCCCAGCTCCACAAAGCGCTCCATCGTGGCGCGGTCCTCGCCAAAACAGTGCAGCACACAACCGGCCTGGGGCACGCCCACCTCACGAAGCACGTTGTAGGCGTCCACGTGCGAGGTACGCTCCTGGTCCATGTCCTCGTGACGCAGATGCAGCTCCACCGGCACGTTACGACACACGGCAAGCTCGAGCTGGCGCGCCATGCAATCAATCTGCACGCTGTGGGGCGCCGGCGTGATGTCGTCGTCGTAATCCATGTGGTAGTCCAGACCGATTTCGCCAATACCGGCGCATAAGGGGTCATCGAGTGCGGCAACGACCTGTGCATGAACGTTGTCGGTATAGTCCGGCGCGCCATACGGATGCACGCCGGCAAGATACTTGATCTGCGGGATACCCTGCATCGGCAGAATCTCGCGCGTCAGCCAGTCGCTATAGTCCGTCACACTGCGCTTGTCGGCGATGGGGTCGAGCATCGTCACCAATAGCTCGACGCCCGCGGCCTTGGCGCGCAGGAGCGTCTCGGGCACCTCCTTGCCCCAGAACGAAAGCAGATGCGCATGCGTGTCAGCAAGCGGTGCCAAGGGCACGGGACAAGCAACCGTCTTCTTTTTCTTGGTAAACGTCACACGTTCGGCATTAGGCATCATGGATTAGCTCCTGGGCCAGACGGACAAAGTCGGCAACATCAAGCGTCTCGGCGCGCGTGGTGGGTGCGATACCGCAAGCCTCAAAGGCGGCATCGAGCACGTCCTTGGCAAAGCCGTTGGCGCTCATGGAATTGCGGATGGTTTTGCGACGCTGGGCAAATGCAGCATCAATCACGCGAGCCACAAAGTCGCGATCGAGCCCTTCGGGCACCACGCCGTCAACACGGTCGATACGCACGACGGCCGAGTCCACGTGCGGCGCCGGCATAAAGCAACGCGGCGGCACCTCAAAGCGACCCGTCACCTGCGCATACAGGCCGAGCTTTGCCGTATAGCCGCCATAGGTCTTGTTGCCCGGCACTGCGGCAATGCGATCGGCAACCTCCTTTTGCACCATGACGACGGCGCGCTTGAGCGCGGGCATCGTCTGGAAGAACTGCAGGATGATTGTCGCCGCCACGTTATAGGGCAAGTTCGCGACAAATACCGTGGGCTCGCCGCCGGCGGCCTGCTCAATCTGCTCCGGGCCCACCTTAAGCGCGTCGCCCATGATAAAGCGGAAGTTGGCATAGTCGGCGGCGTGGGCGTCGAGCACCGGTTCGAGCTCAGGATCGGCCTCAATGGACGTAACGCACGCCGCTTCCTGCAGCAACGCAAGTGTCAACGTACCGCAACCCGGACCCACCTCGAGTACGCGCTCGTCACCTGCAAGCTCAGCGAGCTCACAGATGCGTTCGATCACATGGTTGTCGATCAGGAAGTTTTGGCCCAGGCGGTGCTTGGTCGCAAGGCCAAACTCCTCCAGCAGCTCCCTTGTTGCCGTGGGGTTTGCCAAAGGCGAAGTTGTCATAGTTGCCTCCTTAGCATGATGGCGGCGTCTTGAAACGAAAGGGCATGGACCGTTGCGGCCATGCCCTTACATCTAAACATCAAATTGCCGATATGGCGCTCGCGCGGTCTCTACGCCAGACGCGGGAACAGCGGATCGCCCTTCTCGACGGGCTGACCACCAGCAAGCAGGCCCCAAGTGCAAATGCCCTTGAGGTCGTCGCTCGCGGCCTCGCCCTCACAGGACAGGCGGCGCAGAGCCTCGGCAGAAGTCTGGGGCATGAGCGGCATCAGCAGGTGGGCGGCGATGCGGATGGCCTCGAGCAGGTTGTAGATCACAAATGCCAGCTCGTCAGCCTTGGCCTCGTCCTTGGCAAGCGCCCAGGGCTCGGAGTCCTCGATGTAGTGGTTGGCGGCGTGGATGAGCTCCATGACCTCATCCTTGGCTCCGCCGTAATCGAGCACGTCCATCTTGGCCATGTAGCGGTCGACCAGGCCATCGGCAATCTTTGCCAGCGGGTTATCGAACGCGTCGGCAGACGCCGGTTTAGCCGGGGCGCAGCCGTCAAAGTACTTTGCGCTCATGTTGAGCGAGCGCGAAATGAGGTTGCCCCAGCTGTTGGCCAGATCGGCGTTGTAGACCTGCTCCATACGATCGAAGCTGATGGCGCCGTCGGTGCCGGGGACCACGTCGGTCATAAAGTAATAGCGGTAGCCCTCGACGCCCAGCATGTCGATAACATCCTGCGGAGCGATGGCGTTACCGCGGCTCTTGGACATCTTCTCGGCCTTGCCGGTCTCGGCATTGCGCACGGTCAGGAAGCCGTGGGCAAAGACGTGCTCGGGCAGGGCCTCGCCGATGGCCATGAGCATGGCGGGCCAAATGACGCAGTGGAAGCGGATGATGTCCTTACCCACGATGTGGAACTGCGCGGGCCAGCGATAGGCCAGCTCGGCACGCGCCTCGTCGGTGTCGACACCGTAGCCGACGGCCGTCATATAGTTGAGCAGCGCGTCAAACCATACATAGGTCACATGGCCCTCGTCAAACGGAACCTGGATGCCCCAGTCAAAGCTCGTGCGACTCACGGAAAGGTCGTTGAGGCCGCCCTCGACAAAGCTGCGAACCTCGTTCATGCGGAACGCAGGCTCGACAAAGTCGGGGTGCTCGTCATAGAGCTTGAGAAGCTTGTCCTGGAAGGCGGAAAGCTTAAAGAAGTAGGACTCCTCCTGCACGCGCTCAAGCGGACGGTGGCAGTCGGGGCACAGGTGCTGGCCAACGCTGCCGTACTCCTCGTCGCCCTTCTGGACCTGCGTATCGGTGAAGTAGGTCTCGTCAGGCACGCAATACCAACCGTCGTAGCTGCCCTTATACAGATAGCCGGACTCCTTCATGCGCTCCCACAGGTACTGCACGGCATGATGCTGGCGCGACTCGGTGGTGCGGATGAAGTCGTCGTTGGAGATCTCGAGCTTGCTCCAAAGCTCCTTGAAGTGCGGAGCCTGGCTGTCGGTCCACTCCTGCGGCGTCATGCCATGCTTGGCTGCGGCCTCGGCGACCTTCTCGCCGTGCTCGTCCATGCCGGTCAGGAACTTGACGTTATAGCCGGCGGAACGGCGATAGCGAGCCTGAACGTCGGCGATGATGGTGGAATAAGCCGTGCCCAGGTGCGGATCGGCGTTGACGTAGTAGATGGGCGTCGTGATAAAGAACGAAGGCTTGCTTTGATCCATGGGGTTTGTCCTCCAGAAAAACGTTGCATACAGAGGATGATTCTAGCGCAAGGGCTGGATATCCTCCATCTATTGCATATCGAGCACTATGGCATAGACATCGCGCTTGCGGCGCGAATACTTCTGAGACAGGCGCTTGGCCACCGCAGACGCGGGCTCCCCCTCCTCGAGCGCGGCGCGGATATCCTCGCGCAGGGCCTCGTCGGGATCCGCTGCCGCGGCGCCAACCGGCACGATACCGGCCTCCTCATCCTCGCTCGGCGGCGCGATGACCAGCGCAATCTCGCCCCTTACCTCGCCGCGAGCACGCAGCTCCTCGGCAAGCTGGTCAGCGGGCCCGCGCAAGACCTCCTCGTGCAGCTTGGTGAGCTCGCGGCAGACGGCAACCTCACGCTGGGGAAAGACCTCCGCCACGGCCTCGAGCGTCGCCACGATGCGATGTGGAGACTCGTAGAAGATGAGTGCGCCGGGCACCACGGCAAGGCGCTGCAAACGGCGCACACGGTCGCCGTGCTTTCGGCCCAAAAAGCCCTCGAAGAAAAAATGCTCGCAGGGAATGCCGGACGAAACAAGCGCCGTGACGCAAGCAGAGGGCCCAGGAATAACTTCGACGGGCACATCGGCCTCACGCGCCGCCTCGATCAGCGACTGGCCGGGATCGGACACGCTCGGCATGCCGGCGTCCGAGGCAAAGGCGAGGGTCTCCCCCGCCAGCAGACGGTCGACCAGGCCGGCAGCGCGGCTAGCGATCACATTCTCGTCGCAACGGACAAGCGGCTTGGAAATGCCCAGGTGCATCAGCAGCTTTGACGTCACACGCGTGTCTTCGCAGCAGATGACATCGGCAGCGGCAAAGGCCTCGCCAACGCGCGGGGACAGGTCACCCAGGTTGCCGATGGGCGTGCCGACCACATAGAGTTTGCCCGTATGGGCGCTGTTTTGCGTCATATCAACCTATTCAATCATGCCGCGCTCGAGCGTACCGAGCGCCGCGCGGGCGTCCCATGCTGCAATGCGCTTCTCGGTCTTCCACGTTTGAAAGAACCAACCGGCAGCCGGCGCAAACGAAGCCAGCTGGTTGGCGATAAACACGCGCTCGTAGGCATTGCGGCCCTCGGGCGTAACCGACGAGTTGGCAAAGATCGCCGCGCCCGACCATTCGCCCACCAGCACGGGGAACCCAGTCGAAATCGCTTCTTTAAGCTCGCGCTTGTTACGCGAAATCGCCGTCGTCAGCCCGCGAGGGCTCGTGATGTCGAGCGCATACTCGTCGCGGTAATGGTACAGGTGAAGGTCCATGTAGACGTTCTTGTACTTGGCGCCGCGCATAAAATGCTTCCACTCGCTGGGATGCCCCGACGACGAGAAGACGACGATTTTATCCTCGGGCATATACGAACGGACGAGCTCGTAGGCATCGCGATAGAAATTGCGCAGGTAGTGAGCAGGAATGCCATCCGTCATGGTGAAGAGGCTCTTGCGAACGCTCATCTGCGGCGTGTCCAGCAGCTCAATGCCCAGCAGGCTCTCGGCCTCGCCATAGCGATCGGCCAAGCGCTCGAGCACGTCGAGTGCGACATGACGGCCGTTGGTGGACGAATGCCACTCGGCAACAGCCTCCGGCGTGGTGGGCGAATCGTTGGAATCGCCCTGGCCACCGGGCACGGTTGCCAGATCGAGCAGCACGCGGATGTCGTACTTGGCAGCCCACTCAATTGCGCGGTCGATGTAATCGACAACCGATATGTAGGAGGCATCGGACTCCTGTGAGCCAAAGGCATACCAGGGCACCGGCAGACGCACGGCATTGAGACCGATCTGCGCCATGCGACGAAAATCGTCCTCGCTCACAAACGTCTCGTAATGGCGGCGCATGCGCTCGTTATAGGCGACGGTACCCATGGCCTCCTGTAGCTCGGCCGCGTTGGATGCACCGGTCGCCGCGTACAGCGACGGGGTCACCCAAGGCTCGGGAATAAACCAGCCAGAGAGATTAACGCCGAGTATCCTCTCCATCACTGCCCCCTTCGGATCATGCAGGTCGAACCCGCATCGTATTGCGTAGGATAAGTATCGTTTTGAGTATACCCGCGTGTGCGGACAGGCGACCGAACGGTCTGCAAAGTGACGCGAAAGTGGGAGGAATGTCCGGGCAAGCGGAACCCGAGATGCACACGCCAAGATGCACACGCGCACCGGAAAGCTCATCCCGTTTTTCCGCTCAATAATGGGATGCATTTTCCGCTGGCAGACCCAACCGGAAAGCTCGACCCACAATCCAGCGTCATTCCGGGTCGCGCTTTCCCAAGCGGCTTCAAAGCGGAAAACGCATCCCGCTCTGAAGCCAAATTCCGGGATGCAGTTTCCGCAGGAGCCCTCGGTAAAAGAAAAGGACCCCTTTGCAGAGGTCCTAGTCAATTCAAGGTGGCGGGGAAGGGAATCGAACCCCTGACACGAGGATTTTCAGTCCTCTGCTCTACCAACTGAGCTACCCAGCCATTTGAGGTGTGCCTTGTTTCAAGGCTTGATTAGTATAACCAAGGACACGCTCCGGTCAACCGAGAATTTTAAAAAAGTTTTTGCGCGCGACATCGGCCACGACCTCGATCCTATAGAACGGCACGTCAGAAGCATCAACCGGCCGCAAGAAGTTTTTCACTCAGGGCCGCACGGGCAAACTCACTTGGCGTCATCCCCTCGGCAGCCGCCCGTCGACGAATGGCCTCCTTCATTCCCAGAGGAATCTTGACCGATAGCGTTGCCGTTCCCTCACCTGAGAGTGGGGGCCGTCCATGCACGATCCCACCAACGGTGTGTTCGCCATCCGGAAACTCTCCGCGCTCGTACGACTCACACCACGCGTCAATCATTTCATCCGTTACAACCTGACCATTAGCGGTCGTATATGTCTTGCCCATCATCGACCCCTTTGCCGAGCCCGTTCAATCTCCTGCCAAAATTTCTTCTGGACTGGAGACAAGGCATGAATGATAAGCCCCCACGGACAAGCTCGACCGCAACAAGCTCCACGCTTCGTCCGTCTGGGAGCCATCCAATCGCAAGCCATCTCGGCGGCTCGTCCTTCGGCTCGCGACGAATGCACTCAGTAACCGCAAGCCAAGCGCTAAGCACCTGCTTTTCCGTCAGGTGCTTTTTAGCGTTGGGATGGATCTCAACATCCATGCATCTTCTCCTCCATCTTACCCAATTTCGTATGACGAAAGTCCGCTGTCGCCAATTCTTAAGCCGGCACGCGTTGGAGAGCAGGGGTCGAAACAATGATTGAAGGACGCTCTAGTACGGCCCAGGCGCCGGGGCAGGAGCACATACGCCAGGGACGTACGTTTTCGTAGCATACGAGGACATAGCCACGTGCATCGATAAAGGCGATATCGATGGGATAGGCCATAAAACACGTATGGACCGAAGAGCAGCGTGGAAACGCCATGACGAGCGGCAAGCCGTTGGCGGCAACCGGATGCCGTCCCAGCATGCCGCGCAGGCGCACGACAAACGACTCCGCCACCACAAACTCCGCCGGCGTCCAACCTAGCCTATTGAGTGCCCGTGCGTAGGCGATGTAGGACGAGACCGCGGTCACATGACCACCCCCGGACGCCACGGATCGACCGTCACCGCGCGCTCGTGCGACAACGTTGTCGGCGCCCCCAGCGGAACGCCAGCGATGCTGAGAGAAGTCGGCCAAGGCTCATAGTGCATGGTGCAGGTGTAGGTCCTAAACGTACCGGATAGGGAGAGCAGGCCACCATCCGATGCCTCCGCGCCTTGCTCGCTCGACACTTCGATCTGCAAGTCATAGCCCTCCATGGCATTCAGAATTTGAGTCTGAACCGTCGCCGAGGCATCGGCAGAGCTTTCGTCGCCCTCCCCCTCCGACGCCACGGCGTGCGCCAACACGATGTCGGGCACCACGCGGTCGAAGCGCGCGACAGCGCTGGCAAAGATCATGACGTTGTACACGATGAGTGCCAGCACCAGCAAAACGGGCGTAACCACTGCCATCTCCACCGTCGCTTGGGCGCGCTCCTCGCGCAGACGCATGCGGATACTCATTACGACCCACCGCCCAGAGCGCCAACCAGCGTGGCGACATCGACGGTGAGCGGGATGGAGCCGCCGCCGGGCAGAGGAATCTCCGCAAGCGTGAACATCGTACCGCTGATGGTGCGTTCGACTTGATATTCCAACGCCTCGCAAAGCGCCTTGGGATCGGTCACGCCCAACGGAATACTTCGCAGTTTGTCTTGCGCTTGAGAGAGGCCAGCAATGTCAGACCCCGGGCTCTTAATGACGTTGGCGGAATCGGTCAGCACCGGCTTTCGCAGGCGCAAGTCGCACGGTTCCAAACCCAGCGCCGCCACGGACGCCGAAACGGTATCGCCGAGCCACGATGCAATGGAGCCCAACGCGCCGCTGCCCCCTCCTAGGCCTTTAATCATCTCGTCCATAAGTTCGTCGGCCGAACCTTGGATGTCTCCGTATCCCACAAGCAGCCGTCCCCAGACATCCATGACGCCGTCGAGCACGCCGGCAACGCCGCCCGAGCGTTCCTTCAATGTCGAGAAAAATCGCGAAAGCACGTTGTTTTGCGCCGTCGCCCCATCGGGCGCCAGCACCGCGGCAGAGATGGCACCGCGATCGCCAAGTCTGACTGCCGTGTTAAACGAAGAGTTGAGTTCATCGGAGCTCGAGATGGCACCCGAAACCGCAAAGGCAACCACGCCGTTGCGACCGGGCGGAGCGATACGCGGGCGCTCACCGGAAAGTTCTTTGATGGCGGTATCGAACGCATTGCCCGCACGGTCGGCTTCGTCCTCGGTCTGACGCTCGAGCTCGAGCTCCTTGTTGCGACAGTCGACGTAGTCCTCCAGGGCGTCTTTAAACTTGTCAAAGTGATACTCGAAGCCGTTTTCGATAGAGGTTGAAGGCGCCGCAACAGCACCAAGCGACAAAACGCCAAAATGGCATTTGCTGCATTTATCCTGTCCATCGTAATCGGCAACCGAAGCAAATCCGCTCGGCGTCCCTTTCTTATAGTTAGGGCAGGTCGTCCCGTAATGCAGATACGCCTTGTCATCGTTCACGCTAGTCGGCCACACCGCATCGGTATAGAGTTCCGTCGCCCGAACCTCATCAGAGTTGCGCGGCAGCAGCGGAATATAGGAGGAAACCCTGTCTCCGTTCTCGGTTATATATGCCCGATCGACCTCCGCGTTCGCATAGGTATAAAACGCCTTACGCGCCGCAGACTCTGCCTTCATCTCGACACTCGAGCCCTGGGGCTTCTCATTTGTCAGACGCCAATGGTAGTAGTCCTTCGCGCGATCAAGGGCAACTTGAGGCTCCCACGTAACGCTCGATGAGTAATGCGGATTTTGAACACCGGAAAGATCCGTTAGGCTTTTCGCGCGCTCCCACATGCAAGAACAGCTGCCGACCGAGCCCTTGTCAGACCCACCACAATCCGCCAGCCAAGCACGCTCTTTAGCCTTCGCCGTGTCCTCAGAAGCCTTCCGCAGCTCCTCGGCCGCACGCTCTAAATCATCTGATGTGTCTTTAATGGTATCGGTCGAGATCTCTGACCCTTTGATCGCAGCGAAGTCCGACTCGGATGTCCTGGGCACGGCAAGCGCCGTACCGGTATAGGTCACACTATCGGTATCCTGCGCCGACACCGCCTGCGTGGCACGCGCGGCGATCAGATACGGCAGAGCCGTCTCGATTTTCTGTAAGCCTTCCGATGCGCTTTTGGCAAACTTGTTGCGCGTTTTAATGATCTCGATCCCGGTGTCGACCATATTGCCGGCAACCGGCTCGGCACCCGGGATGAGGATGGCGACCAGGCCCGTCCCGATCGTGGCAAACCCCGCCAGCCCCAGACTCAAGATACTCGCATCAACCACCGTGGCAGCCGTGTGATAGGACGACACCACGTTGGCACCCGCCAGCGCGCCGCTATCAGCCGCCACCTGGGTGTCCCCGGCACGCGACATGCTCCATATCGCCGCGGTCGACGAAAACAACAATGTGAGCACCACTAGGATGACCACGGCAGAAGAAAGCGTGGTATAGGCACCGTCTTCGATAAACAGATCGACACCGGCTCGACCCATAAAGCCGCCTCGCTTGCGATGGCAGCTCGGACGGTGCGTCAAAACGCGTCTAGACCAGAAACGCTTAATCCCATGCAGCAATCCACGAATCATAATCTCCCTCCAGCCATTCGGGACGCGATTGATACGAGACATCGACCTTGAGCTCAACGTAGCCGCCCTCGGCGGTACCACCCATAGCCTGCACAAACGCACCGATCACAGGCAACGGCTTGACCTCGCCGGAAACGGACACGGACGAGGCGCCACCCGCACCGACCCGGCCAAGCTCGATATCCCACGACAACGGCCCGCCGGCATGAAAGATCGAAACGTTGGGCACTGCGGCAAGTCGGCGGCGGGTGAACTCCTTAAGATCGTCGTCCTCCGCCGTCGTCGTGGTCATGAGCCGCGCGGTCTCGGCGGCGGCAGACTCCATGACCGCGCGCGTATAGAGCAGACACACCGGTTGCAGTGCGAGAAGGATGAGCGTCAGAAACGTCGGCAGCAAAAAAGCGGCCTCGACCGTAGACTGCGCCCGGTCCTCGCGCGCGATATCAATACAGCGCGATGTCCTCAGCACCCGCAGCAGCGTCGACAACCGATGTCGAGGTGACGCCGTGAGACGCCGCCCGCTCGACCAGCGCCGCCAAGCGCCCATCGGTGCCAGCACGCCAAAGCCCCGCAATCGCCAACACGATCGATAACAGCGCCACCGTGACGATGGCGTATTCCACAGTCGCTTGGGCAACCTCCTCACGCAGAACGCCATGCATTTCACGACCCCTCCTTTGAGCTTATTGTTTGCGGGACCAGGCGCACGGCGCGCAGACGACACGAAGCATCGCCAGCATCCGCGGCAATTGTCACCATATCGACCCAGCCGCGTTCGTCGCGCACGATGGCGCCCCACACGTTTCCCTTGATGTCGAGATAGCCGCTCAGAGCAAGTTGCGCCGTGGGTACCTCGCGATAGGCACGCAGCATATCCGCCGCCGCTTCGGTCATCGGTCGGTCCTCGGACCATGCAAGCCGGACCGCAATCGCGTTGCCCTCAGGCGAATCCGTCGCAGTGCCAGACCGCTTGTCGAGCGTCCGCAGAAAGGTTTGCGCCGTGACAGCGACATCCGAATCGTCCGCATCTCGCATCTCATCTTTTTGAGACGCCACCGCCGAATCTGAGCCCAAATCGGAGGCGGTCCCAGGACGCTGCTGCCGCGCGGCGTTAAGCCCCCAAAGCACCGCCGCTATCGCCACGGTCAGGCAAGCAAACACCAGCAGCACCCCGATGGGACGCTCGCCCTCTACAGGCTGTTGATGCCCTCGCTGATAGCGTTCCATAGATCTTGGACCTTGCCCTTAAATGCGACGATGGCGATAATCGCGATCACCACGAGCACGCCGACCAAGATGGCATACTCGGTGGTACCCTGTGCACTCTCCTCCTGCAATAGTTCCTTGGCGCGCTGACGAACATGTGCCGCCCGGCAAAACGCCCAGCCCTGGACCTTGCCAGCAGCGTCAGTCATCGTGTTCATGTATTCCTCCCTACATCATCCCGCCTGCTCCCAGCAGCGGGCCCAATATGGACAGAAGCAACGCCGGCAAGATGAGCGTGCCGGTGGGAATCAGCAGCTTGACGGGCGCACGCTCGATCTCGCGCTCGACCGCGGCGCGATGAGCCGCACGGATCTCGCGACTTTGAGCGGCCAGCGTCTCGGCAAGTGGGGCACCCAGGGCGAGCGCCTGCCCCACCGTGATGGCAAAGGTCTCGAGCGCTCGCACGTCCAGGTCGCGCGCGGCGGCCAACAACTCGTCCTCACGCGTGCCCACGCCCACCTGCCACGCCATGCAGGCGCGCTCAAGGCGAAGAGCCAGCACTGACCGGCGGTTGGCGCAGAAAATCTCAAGCGCCGCATCAAACGAAAGACCGGCCGAAAGACCCAAGCGCACAACATCGATCATCTCGGACACTTCGCCGAGCGACACTCGCGCCGGGCCGCCCGCTCCAACCGCGCCCTTCACTCGCGCGGTCAGAGCATCGACCACCGAGCGACCCGCGGCAGCGACCAGCACCGCCTCGCGCTTGCAGGCCCCTGCGACCTTGCGTGCATCCGCCCGATCCAACCCCGTCGCGACAAATACGCTCAGGGCGCACAGGCAAGCCGCAACTGCAACCGGGGCGCTCATAGCTCCACCCGCATAATGCGCCGGATAACCACCAGGGCAACGGCGTTGAGGGCAAGACCCAGCACCACAGCGCCCGCGCCGGCAGGCGTCGCAAGACCGCGACGAAAATCTGCCGAAAGCAGCGCCAACACCGCGCACATGCCCGCCGGCATCGCCGCGACCATATGCGCAGACATGCGAGCCTGCGACGTCTTAACATCCAGGCGGCGCTTGAGCTCAATGCGCTCCCCCACCATGCTCGACGCCTCGGACAGTAAGTCGGCAAGCGGAGCGCCGGTGCGCTGAGACACCTTAAGCGCCAAGGTCACAAGCGAAAGACCGGGGGCGTCGATACGCACGAGCAAGTCATCGAGCGCGTCGGTCGCCGAGATGCCGCAATCGATCGCCGCCGCCACCCGCAAAAACTCGTTATGCACTGGCTCTTGCGCATGAGCGCCCACAAAGCGCATGCCCTGGGCCAGCGAATGTCCCGAGGCAAGCGACATGGAAAGTGCGGTAAACGCCTCGGGCATTGCCTCTTCTGCATCGTGTTGCTCGCGCCGGCTCTCAAAGCCATCCCGAGCGGCACCAACGGCAAACGGAGCAACAAGTCCCAAGGCAAATCCGAGGGGCGATAACGACACCATCGTTAGTAAAACGCAGCAGACACCGCTCGATAGCAGCAGAAACGCCAAACACCCCGAAGCATCCTCGATCACGAGGCCAAGGCGATGCGCCGGAGCCAGCGATGCCCACGAACGGGCGATCTTTTTCAGCAGATCGTTTTCCACCAGCTCACGCGGCAGCTTCTCTGCCACCGTCTCGAGCGCCTGACGTGCCAGCTCCGCCGGCGGTACCTGCGGCACACGAGGTTCCGCCCCGCACGCCGTCGCGACAGAAAGCCCTGCCAAGCCCCCTACGACGAGGGGCACAGCGATCTCCATTCGTCCACCTCCTCTTGTGTGAGCGTCCCCGACCGCAGGCCTTCTGCGATAAACGGCGGCTCGCGGTCAAGCGTCCAGGTGCGCTCGGCGGCATCGAACGTCACATAGCGCTCGAGCTCTACGCCGCCCGATGCGGCGCGTCGCACCCCCGAATACGAGGAGACGAAGCGCCTGCCATCGGCGTGGCGCTCGGACATCACGATACCGTCGAGCGCCATGGCAATCTGCTCCTCGATGAGCTCACTCGGCAGGTCGATGCCATAACGTGCAAGCAACGTCAGACGCACCACGGTCTCCTGTTCTGAACCCGCATGAAGTGTGGTGAGCGACCCGTCGTGGCCCGTGTTCATGGCCTGCAACATGTCGCAGCACTCGGCACCGCGCACCTCGCCCACCACGATGCGGTCGGGGCGCATGCGCAGGGCATTAGTTACCAGGTCGCGGATCGTCACCGCGCCTTCACCCTCAATTGAAGCCTCGCGCGCCTCTAGGCGCACCACGTGCGGATGATGCGCAAACTTGAGCTCGGCAGAGTCCTCGATCGTCACGATGCGCTCGCCGGTGGAAATCTCACATGACAACGCGTTGAGCAGGGTGGTCTTACCAGATCCCGTGCCTCCCGCAACCGCCAGGTCCTGTCGCAGCGACACCGCGCACGACAGCAGCTGCGCATACCAAAGCGGCAGCGACCCCAGCCCCACAAGCTCGTCCAGCGAGCAGATACGGTCCGAGAACTTTCGGATGGTGAGAATCGGTCCGTCAATCGCCACAGGCGGAATCACCGCGTTGACGCGATAGCCCGTTTTGAGGCGGGCGTTGACGATGGGGCTGCGCTCGTCGATACGGCGGCCAAGTGGCGAGATGATGCGGTCGATAAGCACACGGATCTGTTCATCATCCTCAAACGCATGCTCGATGGGGTACAAAACGCCGCCGCGTTCAAAGAAAGCCGAGCGGCAGCCGTTGATCATGATCTCGGTAACGGTGTCGTCCTCGATGAGCGGCTGCAACGGCCCCAAGCCCACCACGTCATCCAAAATCTCGTCGATGATGGTTTCGCGCTCGGGCGTCGCGAGATCGGTCGGCTCCTCAACATTGAGCGCCGCCTCCACCGCAGGACGCAATTCCGAGCGGGCAAGTGCCGGGTCGATATAGACGCTGATACGCGCCACTTCGTCGTAACCCATGCGGTCCATCACGGCGCGCTTGGTGCGTCGTTTCACCGCGCGGCGACGCCCCGCATCTACAGGCGCTGCCGCCGCTGCAGCGCCGGCAGCCTTAATCCTCGTTTGCAGGCTCATCGCTGATCACCCTCGCGCGACCAGGGAAGGCGGATACGCGGGCGTTCGGTACGCGTTGCACGGTCGGCGACCATATCGCTCCAAGGGCCGACGGCGCACCCCAGTTCCACGAGCATCTCGCGCGTGGCCTCGCGCATGCTAGTCGCAAAAGCGCTGGTCTGCCCCACCGCCTCGTCAGCGCGCCCAAACGCCATGAGCGCGGCGAGATCCTGCCCGCCATCGGCGATACGAATCTTGGAGCTCAACGCACAGGCAATCTCAAAGCGCATGGCGACGTCCTCGTCTGCCCCGCGCGCACCGAACCGGTTGAACACGGCGCTCATGCGCGTGCGCGGCACACCTACTCGACTTGCCAGTTCGATGACGCGCGACGCCGATGTCGCGGACGACACCGCCGCATCGCCAACGACCAGGCAACGGTCGCTCGCCGCCACCGCAGCCGCCACGGCGTCGCCCCAAAAGACCGAGGTATCGATAAAGACCACGTCGGATTCGCGACGCAGAACATCAAGCAGTAGCTCCACCGGACGCGCCATGAGCTCGGCTTGCTCGGGCGCCGCGACGGGACCCCAGAGCGTTACGCCCGGCGCCACGCGCATCGATGTGGCTACGATATCCGGCTCGGTGAGCGTGCCCGCCGCCGACGGCTCGATAAGTGCCGCCATATCGCGCGGAGCATCGACGCCTAACAAGTCGTAAAGGTTTCCAAACATCAGGTCCAGGTCGAGCACGGCGGCACGCAAGCCCAACAGCGACGATGTGTGTGCCATGGCGGCAACGATCGTCGACTTGCCGCAACCGCCCGAACCCGAAATAGCGCAGATGACCGGAGCTCGATGCGGCGGAGCGGCAGCGTCTGCCGGCGGCATCGGAGGCGGCGGGGCGGGCGTCGGTGGCAGCGCACCCGTCTCCCCCGCCGCAACCACACGCTGCGTCCAAGCCGGCATGGCAGCTTGTTCGGTCTGCGAGGCAGGCTCGTTCTGTACAATCTGCTCATGCTGCATCAGCGACAACTCGCCGCACCCGGCAAAGCCCTCAACTTCATCGAGTTCATCCGCCAGATTCACGCCGTGCACGTATCCCATATCTACAGCCGGGGAATCGCCAGCATGCTGCGCCGGCCCTCCAGCGTCATCGTATACAAGGGGGTTCCGGGGGCGCCGACCATGCTCGGCTTCCGCTTTTCCATAATCATCAACACGCGGGCCTCTTGTAGCGCGAGGCGCCCCGGGTTCCCTATCAACAAAAGCATCGGGCTCAATCGTCATGCTCCGATCGGAATCAACCGCTCCCTCGCCCGCGCGCCCGTTGCCGCATATACTGTGTGCAGCGATGACCTCGGTCGCCCCCGCGCGAAACAGCCCCTCGATATCCGACGGATCGAGCGCTTCTATCAACACGACCACGCGACTCACGCGGCCTTCGGCCGTCAGGCGCGCAACAGTCTTGCGTACATCTTCGGTATCAAACAGAGACGCCGCGATGATGGCAGCCCCGCGGCGCGACGGAAACGCCCGCGCCATGGAAACCAGCCCGTCCAGGTCACCCACGCGAAGCACCTGTGCACCCACATCACGGCCCTCGACTTCCCGCTGCAACAGCCCGTAATCGCCGCACGCGCAGCACGCAAGCCAGATCGCCTTCATCACTCGTCGCCTCCGCTCTTTTTGCCGCGCGCCGTGGCGGGAATCGTCAAGCTGACCGTTCCCTTGCCCGAGGCTCCCAGCAGTTCCTTGACGTCTTCGGGGTCAGCCGCCAGCGTCACCCATTCGATCTTGCCCTCGCGCGTGGCACCGGAATCCTCACTGGTATCGATCACGTGCGCGCCGCACAGCCGATCGGTCACGCCGTCCTTTTGCACGTACACGTCCACGTAGCTGCCCACGCCCGTGGCACCGCCGACCGAGTGCTCGGCATCGACCGCCACCGAAACGGCAACCTTGCCCTTAGGCACCTCGAGCTTGCGGCTCTCGGCCTTGGTGTAGACATTGCAGATCACGGCGTTTTTGGGAATACGCGAAGTCGTCACGTCGCCGCGCACCTGGCGCAGCTCGGTCGCTGCGTCACGCGGCAGCAGGCTCGTCAGCCATTCCTGGGTTATGACATTGGTCTCATCGAGGGTCTCGCCCACATCGATATCGCGCGCCGCGACGCAAACCTCGACGCGATCGCCACCGTACTTGGCCAAGGTCTCAGCCTGGACCTGTTCGGCTTGCGAGCGGATCGACGAGCCGTAAACCATGCAGAGCAGAGCAGCGAGCACGCCCGCGACCAGACTGATGGCGATGCGCTTGCTCTTGTTCACGGCCGCTCCTCTCATGGCAGTGCCGGGCGAATGCCCGTACCACCATTGTCTGAGCGGTCAGAGTGCAAAGCGGCGCAATCGCAATCTTGGTTTTCGATGTCAAACCAATCGCTGACCAAAAGCTGACCAGCCCGTCAAGCTCGTGGCAAGGTTTTGGTCAGCACGTCAGCAAACTGTATGTTTCGAAGCTTTTCCGCAGCAAAAAAAGCCGTCTCCCGAACAGTTGGGAGACGGCTGTCATAGGAAAAATCAATTACAGATGGACATCGGGATCGAGCATTTGAGCGCTCACGCGCATGGATGACGCCAGGTTTTGGAACGTTTCCAGACGCAGGCTATCGATCTGCCCGGCGTCCTCGGCCTCGCGAACGGCGCAGCCCGGCTCATGGGTATGCGTGCAATCGCCAAACCGGCACGCGCGCGATGCCTCGACAATCTCGGGGAAAGCGCGCGCCAGACCCCGCTCGTGACCCACGAGCGGCAGGCTGCGCAGGCCCGGGGCATCGGCGATCACGCCGGCGTCGCCCGGCAGTGCCACCATCACGCGCGCAACGGTAGTGTGACGGCCCTGATCGTCGCGTTCGCGCACACCGCCGGTCGCCAACGTATCGTGGCCCAGCAGCGCATTGAGCAGCGTCGACTTGCCGGCACCCGACTCGCCCAGAATCATGGCGCAGCTCCCGGCGGGCACGCAGGCACGGACCTCGTCCAGGCCGCGGCCCTCGGCAGAGGACGTCACGATCACACGCACGTCCGGACCCACCAGGCGGCGCGCGCGGTCCAGATCGCGCTCGAGCTCCTCGGCATCGCAGCGATCAGCTTTGGTGAGTACCACCACCGGCTCGGCATCGCAGTCGAGCGCCAACACCAGCGAGCGCGCCACGCGGTCGAGCAGCACCTCACCGGCACCGAGCGCCTGCACGATTAGCACGCTATCCACGTTGGAGCAGAGCACCTGGCGCTCTCCGCGGGCACGGCCGCGCCAACGCTCAAAGCTCGTACGGCGCGGCAGCACGCATTCAATCACGCCCATATCGTGCCCGGGAGCGCGGCGCACCGCCACACGATCGCCCACGGCAGGCAGCAGGACCTCGTCCCCACCGCGCGACTTGGCAAATCCCACGGCATGCTCGGCGCGGAAGGTATCGTCGGCAGTCGCCACCAGCGGAAACCCACGATCCAAGCGCACCACGGCGCCAAGTTGCATCTGCTCGGGCTCCTCGGCATGTGCGCAGAAATCATCAAAGGCAGCCTGCTGAGCTTCATCGACCGGCAGGTCATCAAACGCCGGAACATCCTGCAGCGCGTCAAGCCCCGGTGCACTCGCCAGCAACTCCTCAGCAGATGCAGGGGGTTCGGTCGCGAGCTTCCGACGACGATCGCGCTTAGCCCGCGCCCCCGTCGTCTTTTTCTTCGCTTTAGCCTTAGCCTTGCCCACAGATGCCTCCCAGCACAAAACCACACAACTGAGCAGGTATTTTAAATCAAAAAGAGCTGGCCGGGCAAAGCCCGACCAGCTCACAAACTTTCCCTCAGCCAATGGTCCCGAGAGGTTATCCGAAGGCCCGCCCGCCGGGAGGGGTTTCTTCCGAGCGATCCCGCAGCGCGAAGCGCGAGGACCAGCGAGGAAGAAACCCCGCAGGCGGTCGGGCCGGTGGGAAGGATGGCCTTTCGACCTACTCCTTCTCGACCGCGCGCATGATCGCCTTGTAGATCTCCATCAGCGGGATGATCAGGAAGGCCAGGCCCAGGGCAGCGACAACGCCCTTGAGCTCAAGCGTCACGGGGCCAAAGAACATCTCGGCAAGCGTCGGCTGCACGGTCACGATCACCGTCAGCACCAGTGCCAGCGCGGCGGAAGCCCACAGCCACTTGTTCTGCTTCTTCATGGTGAACAGCGACGCACGACGGCTGCGCATATTGAAGCAGTGGAAAATCTCGACCATGTTGAGCGTGATGAACGCCATCATCACGCCTTCCTCGTCGGCATTGCCGGCGATCATATCGGCGATGTGGATGTAGCCCATGTCAAAGTACACGCCCACAAAGAAGCTCGCCAGCACCAGCGCGGTGATGATTAGGCCCTGGACCACGCAGTCCAGACCCATATGTCCGGCAAAGACACCGTCCTTGGCGTTGCGCGGCTTGCGCTTCATGATGTCGCCCTCGGCATCCTCCATGCCCAGCGCGAGCGCGGGGAAGCAGTCGGTGACCAGGTTCACCCACAGCAGCTGCACCGGCTGGAAGATGGTAAAGCCGATGAGCGTGGCGATAAACACCGAGAACACCTCGGCAAGGTTGGCCGAAAGCAGGAACTGGATGACCTTGCGGATGTTGTCGTAGATGCGACGACCCTCTTCGCAGGCGCCGATGATGGTAGCGAAGTTGTCATCGGCAAGTACCATGTCGGCGACGTTCTTGGTGACGTCGGTACCGGTGATGCCCATACCAACGCCAATGTCGGCGCGCTTGATGGACGGGGCGTCGTTGACGCCGTCGCCCGTCATGGCCACGATCTGGTCGCGCGACTTCCAGGCCTCGACGATGCGTGTCTTGTGCTCGGGCTGGACGCGGGCGTACACGCCGTAGTCCTCGATGTGCGCGTCGAGTTCCTCGTCGCTCATGCGATCGAGGTCGGCACCGGTGATGGCCTGGCTGCGATCGGCGACGATGCCCAGCTGCTTGGCGATGGCCACGGCGGTGTCGATGTGGTCGCCCGTGATCATGACGGTGCGGATACCGGCGTCGTGCGCCTCGTGGATAGCGTCGGCCACCTCGGGACGGACCGGGTCGATCATGCCGGACAGGCCACAGAAGACCAGGTCATGCTCGAGCGCAGCGGGGCTGCAGTCGTCGGGAACCTCGGTGTAGGTGCGGCTTGCCAGCGCCAGTACGCGCAGGGCCTCGTCGGCCATGGCCTTGTTGGCCGCCACGAGCTCGGCGCGGCGCTCCTCGGTCAGGGGGACGACCTTATCGCCCTCGTAGATATGGGTGCACAGGCCGATCACCACGTCGGGCGCACCCTTGGTGTACTGCTCGTACTCGCCATCCAGGGTCTCGACGACCACGGACATCATCTTGCGGCCCGAGTCAAACGGGGCCTCGCCCACGCGCGGATGCTCGGCAGTCAGGCCAGTGAGGCCCGCCTTGCCGGCGTCGTTGACGAGCGCGCACTCAGTCGGCTCGCCCACGGCCTCGCCCAGCTCCTCGTCCCACTGAGCATCGGAGCACAGCGCCATGCCGGCCAGGAACTTCTCCTTGGGCGCAGCGAGCTCGTGCTTGACGACGGTCATCTTGTTCTGGGTAAGGGTACCGGTCTTGTCGGAGCAGATGGTCTGCGTGCAGCCAAGGGTCTCGACGGCAGAGAGCTTGCGGATAATCGCCTGGCGCTTGGCCATCTTGGTCACGCCGAGCGAAAGGACGATGGTCACGACGGCGACCAGGCCCTCGGGAATGGCGGCGACGGCAAGCGAGACGGCGACCATAAAGGTGTCGAGCAGGGCAGTCGGGTCGGTGAGGACATTGCCCACGCCGTGGCGGAGGATGTCAACGCCAAAGATCACGACGCAGATGACGATCACCATAATGGTAAGGATGCGGCTGAGCTCGGCGAGCTTCACCTGCAACGGCGTGAGCTCCTCCTTGGCCTCGGCCAGGGCGCCGGCGATCTTACCCATCTCGGTGTTCATGCCGGTGCCGACCACGACGGCGCGGCCACGGCCGTATACCACGGTGGAACCCATGTAGCACATGTTCTTGCGGTCGCCGAGCGGCACGTCATCGGTGCCCGCGGCAAGCTCGATCACGTTGGCGTGCTTCTCTACGGGCACGGACTCGCCGGTGAGCGCGGCCTCTTCGATCTTCATCGTGGCGCTCTCGAGCACGCGGCAGTCGGCCGGGACGGAGTCGCCCGCCTCGAGCATGATCACGTCGCCGGGCACGAGCTCGGCGCTCGGCAGGTGCACGAGCTTGCCGTCGCGCAGCACCTTGGACTGCGCCGCACTCATCTCCTGCAGGGCCTCGAGGGCCTCCTCGCTCTTGGCTTCCTGGACCACGCCCAGCACCGAGTTGACGATAACGACGAACATGATGATGGCAACATCGGCAAAGTCGGGCTCGCCCTTGACCATGCCCGTGAGCGCACTGATGACGGCGGCAACGATCAGCATGATGACCATGGGGTCGGCCATCTGCTCAAAGAAACGCTTCCACAGCGGCGTCTTCTCGGCTTCCTCGAGCTTGTTAGGGCCTGTCTTGGCAAGGCGCGAAGACGCCTCGTCGTTGCTCAGGCCGAGGTTCTCATCGACACCTTGGTCGCTGAGCACCTCCGCCGCGGCGGACAGGTATTCCTTTTGCATATAGAGTCCCCTCCTGGGATTCGGGCCACTCAGCAGATTGATGCCCGATCATAATTCCCAGGAGAAGGGCAAGGGCTCATCAAGGCTGCCGTGCTGAGCGGCAGTTGATAGTGGAGCTATGGTACCCCAAAGCGACGCGTCTAGCCAAAACAATCGGTTTGGAAATATGGTCCGCACGCAACGGTGCAGACCGTGTGATGCTCAACATTGGTAAAACGTTTTTTCTTCGGCACATCGCCAAACTGACATATCGCCCAGATAGCAGCGGTTGGAGTGGTTGGTAAAGATTTTCCATATACCGTTTTTCCCGCAAAAAATGAACTTCCATTTCGGCATACGGTCGATTTTTTGGGGTATTCGGTCGGCATTTCGTTATAATCATCTCGGTTTTATTTCTTATGGTTTATCTATCAGCGCAAGACGATGTCAGATGGAGGTCTGAATGTACAAGCGCACTAAGATTGTATGCACCATGGGTCCCGCCTGCGATAGCGACGAGACCATCCGCGAGATGATCAAGGCGGGCATGAACGTCGCCCGTTTTAACTTCTCGCACGGCTCCTACGACGAGCACCACGGTCGCATCGAGCGCGTCCGCCGTATTTCCAAGGAGCTCGGTCTGCCTGTCGGCATCCTGCTCGACACCAAGGGCCCCGAGGTCCGCACCGGCCTTCTGGTCGACGGCAAGAAGGTTGCCGTCAAGACCGGCGATAAGATCGTCGTCACCGCTCAGCCCACGTCCGAGGATTTCCACGGCACCGCTGAGCACATCTCCCTCGACTACCTGGCTCTGCCCTCCGAGGTCGAGAAGGGCTCCCTCATCCTGATCGATGACGGCCTGGTTGCCCTCGAGGTCGAGTCCGTCAGTGGCCAGGACATGACCTGCGTCGTTAAGAACGACGGCCTGATCGGCGAGCGCAAGGGCGTCAACATGCCCAACGTCAACATCTCGCTGCCCGCCATCACCGAGCGCGATCGTCAGGACATCCTCTTTGGCCTGACCGAGAACATCGACTACATCGCCGCTTCCTTCATCCGTGACGGCGAGTCCGTCCGCGGCATCCGCGAGCTTTGCCGCGAGAACGGCAGCGAGCACGTGACGATCTTCCCGAAGATCGAGTGCGCCTTGGGCGTCGAGAACTTCGACGAGATTCTCGAGGCTTCTGACGGCATCATGGTCGCCCGTGGCGACCTGGGCATCGAGATCAAGCCCGAGCTCGTTCCGCACATCCAGAAGGAGATCATCGCCAAGTGCAACGCGGCCTACAAGCCCGTCATCACCGCTACGCAGATGCTCGACTCCATGCAGCAGAACCCGCGCCCGACGCGCGCCGAGGTTGCCGACGTTGCTAACGCCATTTATGACGGCACCGACGCCGTCATGCTGTCCGGCGAGTCCGCTGCCGGTAAGTACCCGGTCGAGGCCGTCAAGATGCAGGCCAGCATTGCTCTCGAGACCGAGAAGTACCTCCCGGCCCACGCTCCGCTCGAGGTTCCGGCCGATGCTCACGGCACCCGCGTCGTCAACAACGTTGTGGGTATGTCCGCTGTGAACATGGCCACCACCGTTGGCGCCAAGTGCATCACCGTGCCGACGACCACCGGTCGTACCGCTCGCCTGATCTCGCACTTCCGTCCCAACATGCCGATCTGCGCGTTCTCCCGCCACGAGTGGGCCGTCCAGCAGATGATCATGTACTGGGGCGTTATCCCGCATCAGGCCGAGATTACCCAGGGCACCGTCAACGGCACGATCGTCAAGGCGATCGAGACCGCTAAGGAGCTCGGCTACGTCGAGGCTGGCGATTTGACCGTCGCTACCGCCGGCGATCCCCGCATGAGCGTCCAGCTCGAGGACAAGGTCTCCTCGACCAACGTCGCTTACGTCGCTCAGGTGCGTTAAGTCGTACTTGCAAGCATGTTTGCATTGCAAAGGGCCCGGAAGGATTCGCCTTCCGGGCCCTTTTTCTGTGTCAATGCCGGCACACGGCAAAACACGCACCCATTTCTTTACCAAAAGCGCGAAATCCACCTTTCGAGGCCCAAAAATAAAGTCCCAAGCGCTAAAAGTGTTCGCCCGATGGCGAAACCACACCTTACCCGACGCTGCTAAATCGTTTTAGCAAGAGCCAGATCGACCGCGTTTTCGGAAGTATGCGGCAAATTCTGAGACCTCCGAGCACACCCCGTTTTTTCACAACAAAATGCCTGATAAACTGGCCTCAAAAGCCAGGTCTGCTCACAGGGTTCAGATTTTGCCGCATACTTCCGAATTGACGCTGGCATCGCACGGTCCAAAAGCACATTTCGACCAGGAGGATATCATGGACCTGACGCTATGCGGTCAATCCGCTTTTTACTATCACCGTATCCCGCCGCAGGTATTAGGGCTTTACCCCGCCATTAGCCTTGGCAATATGGATCGCAGATGTTGCGGCCTCGGAAGTCATGCAGTTGTAAAAGACCTGCTTCATGCACCGCTTCACAGGCTTGTATTCACTCGAGCACAATCCGGGTCGCGAAGCCTGTTTAAATCGCACCTCCTGACCCAAGAGCCGCCTCCCGGGTCGTTTAGGCAAACTGAACATGGATTTGATGTCACGTCGCCTGAGTTTACGCTGCTCAGCCTTGCTACGCAGGTCTCACGCAACCAGTTACTCATGGCTTGCTACGAGATGTGCGGCTCCTTTGCAGTGTTTACGCCCTGCGAGCGAACGCAACAACAACTCGATGAAGCCATTTCGCTTAAGCTCATTCCACCCAACTGCGGTTGGGAGCGTGTTGTCGACACCAAGGGCAATGACACCAATTTGTGGAAGCGCCCGCCGCTCCTCAGCGCGGCGGATATCGCCGCGTTCGCCAAGCAGGCTGCAGGCCTGCGCGGCGTTAAACAACTGCGCTGGGCGGCCGAGCACATGACGGGGCAGACCGCCTCGCCCCTCGAAGTACAGACCTCTATGCTTGTCTCGCTCCCCCGCAACGAGGGCGGCATGGGCATCAACATCGCAAACAACGTGCGCATCCCACTTAGCGACGCCGCGCGCTCACTGTATGACAAAACCTGCTGCTACGCCGATATCCTCATCGAGAGCAACACCGACAGCATGGGCGTCATCTTGGAATGCCAAGGCCGCTCCGCCCACGATGGCGAAGCCGCAAGTCTCTCCGATGCCGAGCGCACCACCGCCCTCACAAGCATGGGCTATGACGTTATCCAGATAACCTATGAGCAAATCAAAGACACGAAGAGCTTTAACAACATCGCCGAACTCATCCATAAAAAGGCAGGGCTCCCCTACATCCCAAAGACCGATCAGGAACGCACCACCGAAGATGCCCTGCGGCGGGAGCTATTGGTCGATTGGGATGAGCTGTTCGCCGTCAAGCCGGCCAGCTAGCAGCTAGTGATCAGAGGGACTGCGGGGACGTCAGAAGCGGCAACGCGAGTCGCAAAGCCCACCTCGGTCAGCTCGATGACCTCGGTAAACGTTGCATCGAAAAACTCCTCGGTTAGTAGGCGATACGGCGGATGATCGGGCTCGCCGGGGTTTTCGCGTACAATCTCGTGCATGACGCCGATAGTCTTGAGCACATATTCTTTATGGATGGGATACTGCCCAAAACGCGTCGCAGCGGTATAGAGGCGATCGGTCGCACGCGGAATGGAAACGATGCCCAGCGTCTTGCCAAACCAGTCAAAATCGCCCTGCTTTTTAATGCGGAATTCCTCGCACGGCTTGCCGCCGTGTGCTTCCAGATACTGGTTCACACGCGTGTTCCATACCGTGTCGGCCACCAGATGCGACCAGACGCCCAGCGTTAAATCGAGCAGCGACTGCGCCACATCTTCGGACGCAAGCGAGAACTCACAGGCGCCGGGACCGGCAACCGGCTCGGCATCCTTGTAGCGCTGGGGATAGTGCACGCGGTTCAGTCGCTCGCGCTCCTCGATAATCGAGGTCGCCGCGGCTGGCGCACCGGTGGGCGAACTTTTAAGCAGCGGCGTCACATAGGTATCCCAGAACTCGTGCTCGCGTGGTTTGGGGATAGGCTCGGGCTTAGCAAAGTGCGTGATGCGGTACGGGATGGGATCGGCAATGCCGGGAACCATGTAGCCCACAAAGATGTCCGGAACCACGCAGCCAAACAAAAAGGCATTGCGGTCGCGCACGCTATCGGCAAGCACGCTAGCACGTGTCAGCAAGCGCTCCGTTTGAGCGATATGAATGTTCCAGCTTGGCATAGCCACCCCCATAAAAAACCTGGATAACTATACCATCACGGCAAAGCCGCGCGGGCGGCTACGCATCCTCTACGCAGCAACTATTCCGCAGCACCGCTCTCGGTTCCATACGACGGCGAAGGCGCCTCGACCACATGGTGATATCGATCGATATAGATGGCACGGGCCCCCAAGCGGCGCACCAAATCTTGATGGTGCGTACTCATCAAAACCGTCTTACCGGCAGCAACGTAGGCCAGCAAAAAGTTGACTACGATGTCGCACGAGTCCTCATCGAGCCCGTTGGTGGGCTCATCGAGCACTAGGATATCGGGGTTCATCGACACGACCGCAGCCAGCGCAACGCGCTTCTTTTGCCCGCCCGAAAGCTGATAGGGCGAGGCATCGACCAGATCGGCAACCTGGAACAGCTCCATGGCATCGCGGACGCGGCGCTCGAGCTCGTCTGTCGGCAGCCCCATCTGCGCGGGGCCAAAAGCAACTTCCTCGCCCACCGTAGCGCAGAACAGCTGGGCGTCGGCATTCTGGAACACAAAGCCCACGCGCTGATGGAACCGCTGAGCGGCTGCGGAATCCTTGAGATATGCCGCATCGATCACGTGCCCGTCAAACAGGCACGCACCCGCGTCCGCTAGTTCAAGACCGTTGATAAGGCGCATAATCGTCGTCTTACCGCAGCCGTTGGGACCGAGTAGGGCAACGAGTTCACCACGATCGACCTGCAGCGACACACCATCGACAACCGTATGCCCCGCATAGGAGAACACCACGTCGCGAAACTCGATGAGCGGCACGCTCTTGGCGCCAGTAGCACCGCTCGCGCCCATCACGCCATTCGTATCGTTTGCCAAAACGTCGCCCTTCCCTATTTGCATCCCCAGCAAGAACCAGCAGCGCCTACAGCACGGCGCACAACACTGCCAGCAGTGCCACGCCGGCCGCATAGACCGCATCGCGCCAGCCAAACCCGGCGCGCGCGGGCGCCGGATACGCACCGGCAAAGCCGCGGCAAAGCATAGCCTCGTCCATCGCGTGGCTGCATTCCATCGCCTTGATAAACGTCATGCCCATGATACCCGCCAGCGAGTCGGTGCGCGAAAAACCCGCAGGCGCACGACCCACGCTGCGCAGCATGACCGATTCGCACAGATCGTGCGCCGTGCGTCCCAGCACCTCGATATGCTTGAGCGCCATATCAAACGTAAAGATGACCTCGTCGGGCAGGTGCAACATTTTGAGCGCCGCCGACATGCAGCTCCAGGTAAGCGTCCATGAAACGCCCAGCACCAGCGACACATTAATGAACGTCTTGAGCGCAATCTTGAGCATGGCGCCCGTGGCAGACGCGCCCAGCAGCAGGGCAGGTAGTGCCAAAACCACCGCGAGCCCCGCAGCGCCAAGTGCCGGCACAAAGGTTGCCCGCAGCCCGCGTACGGGGCGCACGGCAACGAGCACCAGCGCGATAGCCGCCATCAACATGAGGTACAGCGGGCTCTGTGTCAGGTACACGCACAGAACGCAGACGAACATCCCCACCAGGCGCACCGGCGCCGAAACGCAAGAAAGGGCGCGGTCGACCATCGACCCGCCCTCGTGTGCGCCTCCACCCAGGCGAACCCGCTCAAGCAGGCTCGCCAGGTGTAGGACATTCTTTTGCATCACACGATGTCGAGCCCCCGCGGGCTCGTAACGCTGCTCGACCGTAAGCCAGCTAGGCAGCTCGGCTATTGCCATGAACACCGCTTTCCTTGACCGTCAGCGAGACCAGGCGGAATGCGATGGTCAGCACCGCCACGCCAATCACGCCCGAGAGGATATACATGGCAGCCTGGCCGGCAAAGCCAAGACCCTGCTCCTCGGAATAGGCCTGCAGATAATCGCCCGTGGGCAGGGCGTCGGCAAAGGTCGGGGTATCGAGGCCGACCGAAGCCTGCAGGCTGTCGTCGCCAGCCTCCTGAACGGCGGTCGCGGCGCCCTCGGCGTCCCACTCACCCCAGGCGTCACCGGTGGCGAGCAAGCCGAGCGGCGTAGCCACGACAAGCACGGCGACCAGAATGAGCGTGGGAATCAGGGAAGTCTTCTTGGCGGTACCATCGGCGGCAAGCTGGCCATCGGCGGCTTCGGGGCCGACGATAATGCTCGGCGCCGTCTTCTTAATGAAGCCGTAGATGGCGGCCGTCGCCACGCCCTCGATCACGCCGGCAACCAGCATATGCGGGATCAACATGGCCGGAATAGCCACGGACAGCGGGAAGGGGCAGTACAGAGGGGCGCCCGAAGCGTTGGTGAAGAGCATCGGCTGAATACCAAACTCGATTGCCGCGCACAGGGCCGCCAGGCACAGGCCGACCCAACCGCTCACGATGGCAGAAACCGAGGTGCCCCAGCTCTTGTCGTGCAGACGGCTGTTGAGCGCACGGAACACGATAGCAGCGACAAACGGCAGCACAAAGGCCATGTTAAAGCAGTTGGCGCCAAACGACAGAACGCCGCCGTCGCCAAACAGCAGCGCCTGCAGCGCGAGTGCAACCGAGACTGCAATGGCAGCAGCCTCGGGGCCCAGCAGCAGCGTGATGAGCGCGCCACCAACAGCGTGACCAGTGGTGCCGCCGGGCAGCGGCACGTTGAACATCATGAGCAAAAAGGAGAACGCAGCGCAAATACCCAGAAAGGCCATATGCTCGCGATCGAGCGTGGCGCGCACTTTCTTGATGCAGTGAACCCATACGGGCACCATCGCCACCGCCATAACGGCATCGGTCTGCGGGGACAGGTAGTTATCTGGAATGTGCATATACGCCTCCCGGTTGCCGGCACATGGGATTGCAGCGCCGCTTGAACCATTTCATCAGTGTTACGAGCTAGATGATTCGTAACACGCCGCAGGCTATCATAGCAAAACGGCGCGCCGCCACAAAAGCAGCACGCCGTTATGTAATGCGCGTGTCATATATGCAGGGTCAACGGTGCCTTATTCCGAACACCGCGGTCACGCAGAGGCCACAGCAACCGCCATCAGGCCCTACACTCCCATCGCAAATCCTAGCCGCGGACCTCGCCGTTTACGCCCTTGCACACCTTGGTGACAATCTTCTGGTGCGCCTTCTCGACCTCTTCGCTGGTGAGCGTGTGGTCATCAGAGCGATACGTAAGTGCGAAGGCCATGGACTTCTTGCCCTTGCCGATGCGAACCGGATCGCGGTAGACATCGAACAGGCGCACGCCCTCGAGCAGCTTGCCGCCGGCACTCGTAATACGACGCTCAAGATCCTCGCAGGTCACAGTGTTGTCGACCACGATAGCAAGGTCGTGCTCAACGGCCGGGTACTGCGAGAACTCACGGTAGTTCTCCTGATTGCGGGCGCCCTTGATCAGCTTGTCCAGATCGAGCTCAAAGGCAACGACAACCTCGTCAATGCCCATAGCCTCGCGCGCCTCGGGGTGAATCTCGCCGACCCAGCCCAGCACGGTGCCGCCGGACAGAACCTCAGCCGCACGGCCCGGCTGCAAAAAGGCATAGCCCTCGCCCTCGACGGGACGGAAGCGGACCTTCTCGATGCGCAGCTGGGCGAGCAGCTCCTCGACAATGCCCTTGCCAAAGAAGAAACGTAGCTTGCGGTACTTCATGTTCCAAGACTGCTCGCTCCACTGACCCGAGAGCACACCCGCCACGGACTTGGTCTCCTTGGGCAGGCTGGCGTTCTCGCGACCGTGGAACAGGCTGCCGACCTCGTACAGATGCACGTTAGGCGTGCCGTGGGCCTCGTTGTAGGCCACAGACTGCAGCAGACCCGGCAGCAGCGAGCGGCGCATCTCGGTCTGCTCGGCCACCAGCGGGTTCATGAGAACCACGGGGCAGCCGCGGCCCTCGGTGGACATACCGATCTTCTCCAGGTCGCCCGGGGCGGCAAAGCCAAAGGTCGTGGTCTCGTTGAGGCCACAGGCGCGCAGGATCTCGCCGACCTTGCGGGTGAGCTTCTGCTCGCGGGTCAGGCCGCCGATGTGGTTCTTGGCAGCCGGGATGGTCGCCGTCACGCGGCCCATGCCCCATAGGCGCAGGACCTCCTCGATCAGGTCGATCTCACGCGGCAGGTCGGGACGGAAGCTCGGCGGCGTGACCATGAAGTCCTCGCCGTCACGCTCGACGGTGCAGCCCAGACGGGTGAGCGAACGCTCGATAAAGTCGGTCTCGATGTCGGCACCGCAGATGGCATGCACGCGGGCCAGGCGCAGCCTAATGCTGTCGATGGTCTTGGGCGCGGGGAACACGTCCACATAGCCGGGGGCGACCTCGCCGCCGGCGATCTCCTCGATAAGCGCGCACGTCACATTGGCGACGTCCACGCAGCCGGTCTCGTCGACCTGGCGCTCAAAGCGGATGGAGGCGTCGGAGATCAGCGACAGGTCACGGCTGGTGTGCGAGGTGCGACCGGCGTTGAAGCAAGCGCTCTCGACCATCACGTCGACGGTATCGTCCTCGATCTCGGAATCCATGCCGCCCATGACACCGGCCAGCGCCACGGGACGCTCGCCGTCGGTGATGAGGCCCATGCCGGCGTCGAGCACACGCTCCTCGCCATCGAGCGTCGTGAACTTCTCGTCCTGCTGGGCGGCGCGAACCACCACGCGACGGTGGCCATCGCGCTCGGCAAAGGTGTCGAGGTCAAAGGCGTGCAGCGGCTGGCCGGTGAGCATCATCACGTAGTTGGTGATGTCGACGATGTTGTTGTGCGGGCGCACGCCCAGGGCGTTGAGGCGCTTGACCATCCAGTCGGGCGACGGGCCGACCTTGACGTTGCGCACGATGCGGGCAACGTAGCGGTCGCACAGGCCCTCGTCGGCGATCTCGACCGAAAGCTCGTCGTCGGTCGCGCGGCCGGTCTCGACCTTGATGGCGGGCAGCTCAACGTGGAAATCGCGGTCGAAGATGGCACCGGTCTCGCGGGCCATGCCGATCATGGACAGGCAGTCGGGGCGGTTGGGCGTGATCTCGCAGTCGAGCACAGTATCACTCGAGCCCACATACTCGGCAAACGGCATGCCGCAGGGCGTGTCCTCGGGCAGGATCATGATGCCGGAGTGGTCGCCGCCCAGACCGAGCTCGCGCGCGGAGCAGTTCATGCCCATGGACACGACGCCGCGCAGCTTGCTCTTCTTGATCTTGATGTCGCCGGGCAGCTCGGCACCGATCATGGCCGTGACGATGTGGTCGCCGGCCTCAAAGTTCTGCGCGCCGCAGACAATCTGCAGCGGAGCGGGGTTGCCGTCGGCGTCGAGGTTCTTGTCGCCCACGTCGACCGAGCACACATACATATGGTCGCTATCGGGGTGCGGGGTCTTGGTGAGCACCTTGGCGGTCACTACATGGTCGAAGGACTCGCCCACGGTGTCGATCGCCTCGACCTCGGTGCCGGTACGGATATATTCGTCCGAAAGGGTCTTAGGATCCTCCGGAATATCGATCATGGTCTTGAGCCAGTCGTAAGAAACGCGCATCTAACTGGTCTCCTTTCATAAATGCGGCTTTGAGCCAAAAAACTGCAACGGAGACGGGTTTTCCAAGTGCCGCAGATTGCCTTGAAAGAGGAGGGCCGCGTACTTAGGTACGCAACCGACGATTGAAAGGCAAGGTGCGGTGCTTGGGAAAGCCGCCGGGCCTAGAACTGATTTAAGAAGCGCATATCGCCTGTCATGAGCGTTCTGAGGTCCGGCAGGTCGTAGCGCAGTGCCGCGACGCGCTCGGCGCCAATACCAAAGGCGAAGCCGGTGTACTTCTCGGGGTCGATGCCGCAGTTGATCAGGACGTTGGGGTCGACCATGCCGCAGCCCAGGATCTCGATCCAGCCGCTATGCTTGCAGAAGTTGCAGCCCTTGCCGCCGCACACGTGACAGCTTACGTCCACCTCGCAGCTGGGCTCGGTGAAGGGGAAGAAGTGCGGACGGTAGCGCGTCTTGCGGTCCTCGCCAAACATGCACTTAACAAAGTAGTCGAGCGTGCCCTTCAGATCGCCAAAGGTAATGCCCTCGTCGACGACCAGGCCCTCGATCTGGTTGAACTGCGGCAGGTGGCAGGCGTCGGCCGTGTCGGGACGGTAGACGGTGCCCGGGCAGATCATGTAGATGGGCGGCTTCTGCGACTCCATGGTGTGGATCTGCACGCCCGAGGTCTGGGTGCGCAGCAGCACGTCGGACTCGCCGTGGGCGTGAGCCTCGGGGTGCGTGACGCTGCCGGGGTTGTTGTCGACCACGTAGAACGTATCGCGGGCCGAGCGGCTCGGGTGATCCATGGGCGCGTTGAGCGCGGTGAAGTTGTAATAGGAGGTGTCGACCATGGGACCGGACTCGACGGTGTAGCCGATGCCGCAGAAGATGTCCTCGGCCTCCTCGATGATCTGCTTGATCAGGTGCTGGTGACCAATCTGCGGACGGACGCCCGGCAGCGTGATGTCGACAGCGTCGTGCTCCAGTGCGCGCTTGAGGGCGGCGGCCTTCATCTCGGTGGTGCGCTCGTCGAGCATGCCCTCGATCAGCTGGCGCATCTCGTTGGCGCGTTTGCCCATGACGGGGCGATCCTCGGGGGCGAGCTTGCCCATCATACGCATCAGGCCGGTGATGCGGCCCTTGCGGCCGAGCAGCTCAACGCGCGCAGCCTCGAGCTTGGCGGCGTCGTCGGCGCCTGCGACGAGCTCCTTGGCCTCTTCCTCGAGTTTGACCAGATCATCAATCAGACTCATGTCTTCCCTTTCGTCTCTCGCGCATCCGCCTGCCGGGGTGGCTGGCGCCGCCCGACGCTTACGGATGTGCGGCCCGGTTCGGTAACAAAAAACCGCCCTCGGGCATGTGCATTGCCCAAGGACGGTTGAATTCCGCGGTACCACCTTGTTTGACCCGGCGGATGTCTGGCCCGCCGTGCCCACTCTGCGCCCCTTATCGCGAGGCTCACGGCTTCCCTACTGGGGCTTCGCCGCCGCTAGCCGCGCGCCCGTTGAGGTCGCTGCTCGGGAGTGAACGCTTGGCCCTTGCCACCGCAGGAAGGCTTGCAGCCCATGACCTTCCCTCTCTTGCCGGCGACGCGGCGGGCAAAACCCTCTCCGTCAACGCATTGGGCTATAGGATAACACATTTCGCGAGCGCATCACCGCGTTCCGTTTTGTTCGCACTGGGTACAAGGCAGGTAGCTGTGCAAACTGGCCGTGCACCCGCCTGCGGCGCTCGGCCTGCGAGATTAAGGATACGGTATGGGAAAGAAACTCGATAAGAAGGCCAAGGCCGCCGTGGCAAAGGCTGCCAAGGGCGTCAAGGCTGCTAAAGTCGACAAGGCCGTCAAAAAGTTCCGCAAACTCGAGGGCAAGCTGTGGACTCGCGAGTACCTGCTCAAGATTGCCGAGTTCGATGGAGCGACGATTGCTCCTGCCAACGGCGCAGCAGCGCGTGCCGACGCCATGGGCACGCTTGCCGGCGAGCATCACAAGCTGCTGACCAGTGAGAAGTCCGTTGAGCTCGTACGCTCGTTAGCGCGCGAGACCGTCGCCGGCGGCAAAATCGACGACCCTCAGCTGCTCGACGAGATCCGTGTGCTCGGCCGCGATCAACGTGAGGCCAGTGCCATCCCCACCGAAGAAGCCGAGGCCTGGACCAGGCTCACCTGCGAGGCGGACGCCGTGTGGCACAAGGCCAAGGCAGCCAACGACTGGGCGAGCTTTGAGACCTATGTGGATAGAATCGTCGCCCAACTTAAGCATCAGGCCGAGCTCATGGACCCCAAGCGCGATCCATACGACGTTTGGCTCGACCAGTACGAGCGCGGCCTTTCCGTCAAGAGCTTCGATGCGTTTTGCGATGAGGTCAAGGCCACGGTCGTGCCGCTCGTGCACGCCATCGGCGAGCGCGGCCAGCAGCCGGCTGCCGACTTTTTGCACGCCCGCGTGCCCGAGGCCGCCCAGCGTGCCATGAGCTTCGACCTGATGAAGCTTGTCGGCCTGAACCTGAACGACACCACGCTTGCCTTTACCGAGCACCCGTTTAGCGAGGGCTTCTCGGTGGGCGACGCGCGCATCGCCACGCACATCTACGAGGACGACTGTATCTCCAACGTCTACAGCATCATCCACGAGGCGGGGCACGCCATGTACGAGCTGGGTGTCAATCCTGCCTATGCGCGCACCTGTCTTGAGGGTGGCACCTCCATGGGCATCCACGAGAGCCAGAGCCGCTTCTTTGAGAACACCGTTGGCCGCAGCCGCGCCTTTATGGGACCGCTGCTCGAAGTGCTGCGCCGTCACGCGCCCGAAGTCTACGGCAACGTGGACGAGGACACGCTCTACCGCGCCGTGAACATCGCGCAGCCGTCGCTGATCCGCACCGAGGCGGACGAGCTCACCTACCCGCTGCATATTATGGTGCGCTACCAGATCGAGCGCATGCTGTTTGCCGGCGAGGCCACGGCCAAGGACATCCCTGCGCTTTGGAACCGCTTAATGGACGAGTACCTGGGCATTCCCGTTCCCGACGACACGCGCGGCTGTCTGCAGGATACGCACTGGAGCGGCGGATCGTTTGGCTACTTCCCCACGTATGCGTTGGGCAGCGCCTACGACGCCATGTTTGTGCCGGCCATGTGCCGCGACGGTGTCGACCTCAATGGCGCCTGCGCGAGCGGCGATCTGGCGCCCGTCCGCGCCTGGCTGGGCGAGCACATTTGGCAGTGGGGCCGCGCCAAAGACGCGCCGGAACTCATCAAGGGCGCCTGCGGCATGGCCTTTGACGCCCGCTACTACTGCAGCTACCTGCAGGACAAGTTCACCACGCTGTACGAGTTGTAAGGCATAACCGACACGCCGACGCAAAGGGGGCGCCGCGGGATCAATCCGCAGCGTCCCCTTTTTTCACCCAATAACTAGGTACCCAATGACTAGTTCGTTGACGCTAATGTCTTGGCAACGTCAGCGAAAACGACCCTAAGCGAGCAAGGTGACGTGAAATGAAAGGGCGCTGACCTTCTGGTCGCGCCCTTGAAATTGAACGTCAGATTGCCGCTTGGGGCCGTTTGCAGCGTCGAGCAGTTACGCGGTTTGGTAAAACCGCGTAACTACAGAGCCTCGAGCGCGTTGGCGATGCGCTTCATGGCGGCGTCGGCGGCGGCTTGGTCGGGGGCTTCGGCCAAAACGCGGATCACCGACTCGGTTCCGCTCTTGCGCACCAGTACGCGGCCCTCGCCTGCCAGCGCGGCCTCGGCCTCGGCGATGGCGTTCTGCACGCCCATGTTCTCGAGCGCGGCGTCCTTGTCCGCCACGTGCACGGCCACCTGCGCCTGCGGCAGCAGCTTGCACGGAGCCGTGAGCTGCGAGAGCGTCTCGCGCTCGGCACGAATCACTTCCATCACGCGCAGCGAGGTCATAATGCCGTCGCCCGTGCGCTCGATATCGCCAAAGATCGTATGGCCCGTCTGCTCGCCACCCAGGCTGTAGCCGCCCTCGCGCATCTTGGCATACACGTGACGGTCGCCCACGCCGCTGGTCACGGCGCTCAGACCGGCAAGCTCCAGCGACTTGACCAGGCCAAAGTTGCTGGCGATCGTCGGCACCACGGTACCGCCCGAAAGGCGACCGTGCTTGTTCAGATACACGCCGCACACGTACAGGATCTGGTCGCCGTCTACCACGCGACCGCGCTCGTCCACGGCCAAGCAGCGATCGGCATCACCATCGTAGGCAAAACCCACGTCCAGCCCCTGCTCCACCACGTGGCGCTGCAGGCGCTCCATATGCGTGGAGCCGCAGTCGACGTTGATGTTAAAGCCATCGGGCGCGGCGTTGATCACGCGCACGTCGGCACCCAGTGCGTCGAACACCGGCTTGGCCACCGAGGAAGCCGAGCCGTTGGCGCAGTCAATACCGATCTTGACGCCCTGCAGCGAAAAGTTCGCGCTGGCGATGAGCGAAGCAATGTAGCGGTTGCGGCCCTGCATGTAGTCCACCGTGGCGCCGATGTGATTGCTCGTTGCCAGCGGCACCTCGCTCTTGCCATCGATGTAGTCTTCGATGAGCTCCAGTACGTCCTCGTCCATCTTAAAACCGTCGCTATTGACGAGCTTAATGCCGTTATCGCAAAACGGGTTGTGGCTCGCGCTGATCATGATGCCGCAATCGAAGCAGCCTTCCACGGTCTGATGCGCTACGCCCGGCGTGGGGATCACGTGCAGCATATAGGCGTCCGCACCGCTCGCGACCAGGCCACTCACCAGCGCCGCCTCGAACATATAGCTCGAGCGACGGGTGTCCTTGCCCACGATGACGCGCGCCTTGCGCTCGCGGTTGGCGCCGTAATACCAGCCCACAAAACGGCCAATCTTATAAGCGTGCTCTACCGTCAGCCCAACGTTGGCCTCACCGCGAAAGCCGTCGGTGCCAAAGTACTTCATATCTTACTTATCCTGTTCGAACGTTTGAGCGGTCGGCGTGGTACGAACCTTAAGCTCCTTGTGCCCAGAGTCCTTCGAAGTCGTGACCGTGTACTCAACCTTTATGTCTTGTCCAAGAAGCATGTGGACACCGCCCCATGCAACCTTCAAGCCATCGTGCGTCGCTTCGTTCATCTCGATAGAACCGGAGCCCGAAGTCTTAATGTCCGAAATGCTGCCTCCCGCAGGAGCATAGAGATAAAGCCTCAGTACCTCATCATCAATATCCTGGCTAATGCCGTTATGGCCCTGGAAATAACCAGGCATTTCGGCCTTCTCCTGGGGGGTCATCGTGTTCTTGAGCGAGGTGGTCACTCGATACGTCGTCGAGCCATCGGCATTTTCAACCGAAGAATCGATGGTGACTCGCTTATCGAGGAACCAATCCATCTTTGAATAACTGTAGTTGTTCACATAGACGCCCAAGATCGGAGCCTCCGACGTATCGGCTTGGAGGGCGCCCGATATTCCAAGGGCCTTCGCGGCCTTTTCCTCGTCATCGTTTCTCGAATACATGAGGATGCGACCCTCGGAAGCACCCTTTTCGATGGCTCCAGCAATCTTAGCAATATCGCTGGAGCCCAGTTCGTCCACGATCTTGTTAAAAGCCGATCCGGCAACCGCCGCAAAAATGGCGTCCTGTTCCTCTACCGGGTAATTCCAATAAATATCGTGCAGCAGCACCTTTGCAGCGTTGCTTCCATCAACGACGGTACCGTCAGGAAGCTGTGTGCCGCCTACAATGCCGAGCATATACTGCAAAAATACCGGATCGACTGCAAATACGCCGTCGATGTCATCTCCGACAATGGCCTTCTGCATATCGCTGGCAAGCTGAGCCGCACGCGGATAATCGGGCGTCATCGTAACGTCACCCATCGTGTATCCGAGCGTGTTGAATCCGGTCAGGCCCCATCCGGTCGTGAACAAGTTTGCTTCTTCATCGGTGATGGGAAGCGGGCTCAAAGGCTCTTTCATCATGTCGACTTTGACAAAATCGCCCAGTTCGAGCTTACCATCAGTCACCGACATCACGCCGCGAGAACCGGGAAAACCGCCACAGGCGCGGATCTCGACATTGCTCATCGCGAGCACAAGATAATGACGCGTCTGGCCGTTGGCGCCGAGCATCTGGGGAAGGACGGGGGCGACCTTCTCCGCCGCGTCAACCGCGCCGTTGAGGGTGGCAAAGCCGTCCTTGGCCTTATCGACCAGCTCGGTCACTTGGGAAATATGAGTATCGCCAATACCCTGGATCTTCTCGTTGGCGCTCTTGAATACCTTCGAGCTGCTGGAAAGCGAATCGGCGACCGCCTGCAGCGCGGACACGTTAATCATGCCGTCCTGGAACAGCTTGCCGGGCGTGGCCTGCGAAAGGTTGTCGGCCATGGGAACCAGCGCGTTGCTCGAGACATCGGACAGGGCATCAATCATGGTGCGGGCCGCACTGATGTCGCTGCCATACACCGGGATAAACGAAGCCACCGTCCACAGCGGGCTCGAGGTCTCCGCCTTCATGCTATCGCAGAGCCCATCGATCTTCTTCGCGTCGTCAGGCAGCGTCGAAAAATCGCCCGACGTGACCTTGTCCTTAAGGCCACCGACGATCTCGACAGCCTCCTTCGCTTCGCTCTTTACGGTCTTTGCCGAGTTAAGCAGCATAAAGCCACTTGCGCCAAGCGCAACGAGAAGCACCGCGACTACAGCGGCAATAATGGCGCCAGTGTGACGCTTTTTGCGCTCGCCCTTGCGATGGCGATGACGGACCAGACCGTCAGAGGTCGAACTCGACGAAGCGTCGCTACCGTAGTTCAAGCCAAAATCGTAATAATCTTCCTTGGAACCCGAGCCCGCAAACTGGGCACCGCTATCATCCAGGCGGGCGAACGTGCCAGTCTCGGAGGCGCCGGTGTAAATCGTGCCAAGGTTACCCGTAAGCCCCGCGCCACCGGCAGAGGGAGTATTGTTGGCGGCCTTGCCGGCATTAACGTTGCCGGCGGTATTCGCGGCGTTGGCAGCACCTGCGTTGTTCGCAGGTATCGAAGGGGCCCCGCTCGGCTGCGACGTGGAGGTTGCACCGCCCGCAAAGACATTCCCTCTTGCACGGCCGGTCTTTTTTGCCTTTTGAGACTGCTCGTACAGAGCGGTAAACATCGCCGTCTCGCCCGGGGACACGCGCTTACCGGAACCGCCCTGCCCAGCGCCGCCCGGCGTGCCGGCCTTACCAGCCCCGTTCGGACGCGGCGGAACTGCAGGACGGCCGCTATCGCTGCCCTTAAAGTGATTACCAGCCATAAAGAAATCCTCGCAATTGAGTCGCAATGAAAAAGTCCATAACGTTACTAGTTTATGGCATTTTGAGCATCGACAGCTAAACTCCAGACACGGACATCAATTGGCGAAAATGTGGCACAACGCCTTTTCCGTCTTGGCGCCATCTACACCGTCAAAAACACCATCGCGATAATCATGGCAAAGCCCGCCAGGTCGGTGGGCAAAAACACCGTTCCCAGCATAAGGGCGCTGGTGATGGTGGCCGAAACCGGCTCCATGGTTCCAAGGAGGCTCGCGCGCACCGAGCCAATCTCCTTAACGCCCTGCATGTAGAACATATAGGCGAAGAACGACCCCACCACAATAAATATCGCGAGCGCGCCGACACCCGAGGGGCCGAGCGCCGGCATATGCGCCCACGGCTGGGTAAAGATACTCATCACGATTCCCGCCGAAAGCATGGCCGAGCCCGTGACGACCGGGCTACCGTATTTGTTGAGGATTCCGGCAGGGATGATTGCTATGCAGGCACCGCCCACTGCGCACAAAAGGCCCGCGAGCAGGCCCATCGGCGAGATGCTGAGCGTACTGGGGTCGCCGCCCGTGGCGATCAAAAACGTTCCGCCCAATGCGAGCAAAATGCCAAGAGCCTCGCGCGTGCGCGGCAGTCGATGCGCGGTGACGCAGGCATACCCCATGACGACCACCAGCTGCAGGCACTGGAAGACGGTCGCGGTGCCCGCGTTGGTCAGGCGCACGGCTGACAGATAGCAAAGCTGGTTGAACAGCAGGCCAAAGATCGTAAATAGGATGAGCTGCTTGCGATCGGCAGGGGTGGTCCACAGCCTGACCAGGCGGTCGCGATCTTTTCTGAGCACGACGAACATAAAGAGCAGGCCAGCGATAACTTGGCGCACGCTCATCAGCCAAAATGTCTCGATATGGCACACGTCAAAGAGGTAGCTGGCACTGGTGCCAGAAAAACCCCAAAACGTACCGCCGGCAAACGCGGCGAGCGTGCCCAGGGCCATCTTGCGCGTCTGGGCATCGTTGAGGCGGTCGCGCCATGCGCGGCGGGTGCTGCGGCTCAGCTCGTCAGTTCCCTCGGGCACGACAAAATCGGCCGCCGCCGTCATCGGCACCGAAGCCTTTTTACGTGCACGCTGCGCTGTGCGCTCCTGTTCCATTCCACTCCCCAGAAATCAATTGGCAACAAAGCGCTCAAACTGTAGCACGAATATTGATACGGAAATGCGGGCGATTCGGAACATCTACGAGCATCCAAATTGCAGGGACGAAAGGCACCGAAGAGCTATGCCGAGCGGTTGGAATCGTCTGGGGCGCCGGGGTCGGCCTCCGCGCTTCCCTGGGCATCCTCACCGTCGACCTGCTCCTTGGCGCCGTCCTGGCTCTCCTGCTCGCGGCGGCGCTTTTCGCGAATCTGCTCCACGGCCGCGCGCAAGGCAGCCTCGTCTTCAGCGCGCGCCACCTCTTGCGTGGTCTTGACCATATGGCGAATTTCGAGCACCAGCAGCACGATCAGCGGCACCACGATAAACGGAAAGAACAGCAGCGGATTGGTGAGCAGCGACACCACAACGCCCAGGCCTGCCGAGACAAAGACCACGCGGCCCACCACGTCGGCGGCGGGCACGGGTGCGGCGTCCTCGACCGGATTGGCGTCACCCTTGGTGTGGTAGACCGGCGAGCCGTCGGACGCGGCCTCCACGGATACGATGCGGTGCGTGTTGAGCGAACCCTCCAGCACGTCATCGGACGAATGGAAGGTGATGATATCGCCCACCTGGTAGGCCTGGCTGTTGTCGGTATCGACGACGATAAACGAGTGCACGGGAATCGCCGGCTCCATCGAGCCGGTCAGCGTACGCATAAAGCCGTAGCCCATGATGGTGGGGATCTCGCCGGCGGGCGTGAACACCGTGCGCAGCAGCACCACAAAGGCGACGAGGATCACCACGGTCGCTAACACGTTGATCACGCGGAGCACGTGCTTCATCACTTGCCGTCGTCCTTTGCGGAAGTCTCGGGGTCGGCAGCGACCTCGGCCTCGGTGGCATCCGCCGCAGAAGCGCCATCCTCGTCAGGCGCGGTGGCCACACCCTCGCCAGCCTCGCCGCGCAAGCGAGCCAGCAGATAGCGCGACAGGCTGTTGCCCTCGGCGCGGCGCTCGGCACGCTCACGGTTGCGCTCGGCCCGCTCCAGCTCTTGCGCCAGCGCGTCCAGGCGCTGCTGCATCTCCGCGCGAGCAGCTTCGACCTCGCGCTCGCAAGCGGCACGGACGGCGGCGACCTCCTGCTCGATGCGCTCCCCCGCCTCGAGCTCGGCCGCGGCAATGCGTGCATCGGCGTCGGCACGGGCCTCCTCGGCGGCACGCGTGGCGGTGTCGCGCTCGGCGGCAGCGGCGGCGACCTTTTCGTTGGCATCCACCGCAGCCTGCTCAACGGCAGAGTCGGCAGCAACGCGGGCAGCATCGATTGCGGCATCGGCGGCCTGCTGGGCGGCGGAGACCTTCGCCTCAGCCGCGGCAACGGTGTCGGCGAGCGCCTGCTCCGCTGCGGCTGTCGAGGCGTCGGCCGCCTCCTGCGCGGCGCGAGCATCGCGTTCGGCCGTCAGCTGCACTTCCTCGATCTGCAGCTTGGCGGCGTCCAACTTGGCATGCAGCTCGGCCATCTCCTTGGCAGAGGCCTCGCGCACGGCGGCGAGCTCGGCCGCAGCAGTGTCCTTGGTGGCCTGCAGCTCGGCAGCGTCGGCCGCCGTCTTGGCGGCCAGGGCCGCAGTAGCATCGCTCTTAACCTGCGCGACCTGCTCGGAAGCCGCCTGCTCGGCGGCAGCAACCTTGGCGTCCGCGTCGGCGCGGGCGACTGAGACCTCGGCATCGGCCTCGGCGCGCATCCGCTCAAGCTGAGCCGCCGCGGTCTCACGTGCTTCTGCAGCGGCATCCTCGGCAGCTTTTTTACCGGCCTCGACATCCTCCAGCGAGGCGCGCAGTTCCTCGACATCGGCCTCGGCAATCTGTGCGCGCTGCGTCAACGCCAGCTCGCGTGTCTTAGCCTCGTCCAGTTCATCTTCCAGATTGTCGCGCTCATCGGTCAGCGCGTGCGCCTGCACTTTCCAGGACTTCAGCTGCCCCTGTAGCTCCTCAATCTGCTCGCGGGCCTCGGCCAGCGCCTGCTCGGCATCGAGCTGGGCCTGCGTGACCTCCTCCACAAACACGCGCCGGACCTCGACGTCGGGCAGGTCGGGGCTATCGACCTGCTCCTCCTTAATCTCCTTAATAAACTTGGGCGCCACCGGCGCGTGTTGCACGCTCTCGAGCTCCTGCAGGTTGCGCTCGTCATCGGTCAGGCTCTTAAAGACGGTGTAGTTGTTAATGAGGTTGGTGTACATCTGCACCATGTACTCGTCATCGAACGCCAGTGACTGCTGCTGCACGTCGATGTTGTAGCCCACCTTGTCGTAGCGCTCCATAAACTGCCACAGCTGGTAGCACTTGCGGTAGTTGGGGTCTTTCATGATGAGGTTGGTGCGCTGAATGGGGCTGCGAACCGCACTGCAGCCGTTCATGATCTGGCAGAACGACGCGCCGCGCAGCGCCATGACCAGGCGGCGCACGCGGTCGATGCGCATAAAGACGTCCATGTTGTCGGCGTCGTTCTCGGCAAAGCTCTGACGGTTTTTGACCGTCATCTCCACGCTGTACTCGATCTGCTCGTACGCGTCGTCGATCTTACTGTGCATCTTAAAGCGGTTGCGGACCTCGTTGCCCGTCGACCAAAAGATCACGTCGGTACGCTTATCCACAAACGTCAGCAAGCGCTGAATCAGATGGTAGATAAAGCGGTTCTCGTACAGGTCGTACGTCTCGACGGTATTGACGTTGAGGATGCGCGTAGGGTGAACGCCACCGTCCTCACTCGGCGCCAAAAACTGCGTGTTCTGGCTCAGATGACGGACGCTGTCGGCGCTGATCTTTTTAGCGAGCGAGACCGGCACCACCTCTTCCTCGGTGGTGATAAAGCGGCGCGGCTTTTCGATGATGGTGTTGATGGCGTCGAGCGAGTCCTCGATCATGCTGATCCATTCCTCGTCCACCACCTTGACGAGCTCCTCGCGCTGCTGTTCGATCGTGGTGCCCGAGGCCTGCGCCATCTCAAACAGATAGCGGAAGTAGCGGCTGTCCTCCTGGATGGGCTCCATCTGCTCGGAGAAGCTGGTATAGAGGTCCTGAATGGTCTCGGACATGGGTTACTCCATAGATTGGATCGATTGGAAAGGAGCGGGGCGACATCACGCCGCCCCGCACTTACGCCATTAGTAGAAGTTCTGGATCCGCTGCAGGTACATGACGGAATCGGGCAGACCGCCCTCGCCAAAGGTCTTCTCAATGTACTCGATCAGGCCCTTCATCTCGTCGCGCACAAAGCTCACGTTCATGGACTCAAACTTCTTGAGCACCTTGCGGGCGATGATGTAGTCCATGCCACCCAGCTCGGTGCCGCCGCACGCCACGTACACGGGGATAAAGTCGTACATCTGCTTGATGATACGGTTACCAAAGGCCAGCTTAAAGCGGGTCTGCAGGTACTGGTCCAGCTTGTGCATCTTCTGGAGCAGCTCCTCGTCGATCACGTACTCGACCTTGGCCCTTTGGAACAGATACTGCAGATGCTCGGCCGTCACGTGCACGCGCTCGTGCGGCTCGCACTCAAACGCATCGGCGCGCTCGTTGAGCTCGATGGGAATCGCACGGTCGTACACCTTGTCCGTGATGGTAAAGGTGGAGTCGTCGTTGTTGGCCGTGCCGATAAACCACAGGCTGTCGGGGATGGTGAGCTTGCCGTCGTGCAGAGCCTTGGGGTCGGCAGCCCACTGGGTGGGCACCAGATCGAGCACCCACTCGTCGTGGCTGGGCATCTCGAGCACCGACAGGATCTCGGCAAAGTAGTACTCCACGCGGGCGAGGTTCATCTCGTCGAGCACGATCATGGACGGGTCCTGACGAAGGCCCGCCTCGTACACGGCGCGGAGGAACTCGGTCTCGTTAAAGCGCTTGGAAAACTCGTTAAAGTAACCCAGCACCTCGGTGCGATCGCGAAAACTCGGCTGCACCGACACGATGGTCGCGGGGTTATCCAGGTAGCGGCTAAAACTGTAGGGCAGCGACGTCTTACCGGTACCCGAGATGCCCTCCAGGATCAGCAGCTTGGAGGCGGCCATGCCGGCCACAAAGCGGCGGATGACCTCAGGCGTGTAGTAGAGCTTCATCTGGCTGCAGGCGAACGCGCGGAAGCTGTCGACAAAGTCCTCCAGCGAGATGGCATCGTCGTAGACCGGCGATTCCCAGTCGCGGTACTTAAGGTCCACAAGGGACAACTTGGGGAAGCGGTTGGCCTGCGCAATCTCTTTTTCCTCGGCTAGGGTCTTGGCCTCAACGGTGGCCTTGGCCATGGCGGCTGCGGCGTCCTTGACGCCCGCGCCATCGAGCGCGAGCGACGCGTTGCCCGACACCACGGCAGCCGTGGCGCCCTCGCCCGCAGGCGCGCCCGCGGCGGCGCCCACCACGTTGCCCACCGTGGGCAGGTGGTCGTCGGCCAGGGCCGAGGCGCCCACGTACGGAATCTGCTTGGTGCCGCCCATGGCATTGACCTTGAGCGCCAGCAGCTTGTTCTTCTCGTCCATGAGGTCGAGCACCTGCTTGTTCAGGCGGCCGATCTCGCGATAGAGCGCCTTGTTGGACGTGTCGTCGCGATGCAGGCGGCGGTTGATGCGGTAGCGGTGCACCAGAATGGCCACGATCAGCACGGGGACCGCGATGAGCATGGCAAACAGGATGACCGCGCCGATCTTGCCCACCAGGTCAAACGTGGTGAAGTAGGTCATAAAGATGTTGAAGTACTCAACCCAGCCAAACACCAGCAGGTTAAGGATGGAGCTCACAACGGCAACGACGTTGTAGACGACCTTTGCCAGCAGCTCCCAGGCAAATCCCAGAAACTCACTCACCGTCGGTATCCTCCTGCTTGGTCGCGTTCATCGCCGCCTCGGCCTCGGCCTTCAGACGACGGGCCTCCTCGAGCTTGGCCTCGGCCTGGGCGAGCTGCTCGGCGGCGTTATCGGCGGTGACGGTGGCGTCAGCGCCCTTGCCCTCGGCATCCACGATGGCAGCCGCGGCGGCCAGGCGGTCCTCCTCGGCCATGGCGCGCTTGAGGTTCATGCCAACCACGATGAGGTGATACACCTGGTAGATAAAGAACAGCAGCATGGGCAGCACGATTACGATGAGGAAGCCCATGGAGCTGGACAGGAAGTCCATGACCTTGCCCATCTGCGGCAGCGCAAACACATACTTGCCCACGATGTCGCCGTCGCTGATGATGTGCGAATCGGCCACGTCGTTGTTATCGCCCTTGGTGGTAAAGCTGCGCATGCCGTTGACCTCGTCGATGGCGGCGATGCGGTGCGTGTTGAGCGCGTACTCGTTGTCGATAATGGTGTGGAACGTCACGATGTCGCCCACCTCGAGCTTGGAGGTGTCGCACTTTTTGATGACGATGAGGTCGCCCTTGTTAAACGTGGGCGCCATGGAGTCGGACTGTACGGCGAGCGGGGTGAAGCCGGCGATGTCCGAGACGCTGCCGTCCTCGCGCGTGGCGAGCGTGGTGAACGCGTACAGGGCCGCCACCAGGATGATGATCCACATGACGACGCTCAGTGCGATGGATGCGGCCTTTTTAACAGATTGCATGATGTCCCTTACTACCGTGTCTGACTAGGTCGTGCGCGGCCCGATGGCCGCCGTGCATATCTACTGTTCCTCGATGCCCTCAAAGCGCATCGAAACCGAATAGTTAGCTCCCTTTAGCATATTAGTGCAATTTGGGTCCGTTCCCTCGAGCCATATGCGAACGGTTACCGGCTTGTCCGTATCTTTTATTAGGCCGAACATGTCGCTGGCCGCGTTCGCTACTCCCGAGTCGAGCCCAAAGACGGTGGCCGCACCAGACGAGCCCCCGCCTCCGTTGGGGTTGTAGACCCAGGTGTGACCGTCGGCGGTAAAGCTCATGCGCATGGCGCTGGCCATGCCCTGCGTGTCGGAGCTAAATCGCGTGCCGGACGCGCCACCGTCGCCGTCCTGCCCGGTCAGGCGAACGCGCAGGTCCGTACTGCTCATAAAGTGCAGCGTGAACTCCAGGTAGGCGCCGGTCGCGGGATCGGCGGTGGAGCCGTCCTCGAAGGTAAAAGTCTGGTAGTCGCTCGTGGTGACGGGCTTGAGCCTGGATGCATCGATGTCCACGCCCTTTTCGCTGGCGATGCGTGCCGAGATCTGGTCGAAGCCCAGGCTGTGCACGTATTCTTCGAACGTGGCGTGCTCGTCCAGGTCAAAGCGCAGCGAGCCGTCGGCGTTGGCATCAATCATGAGCATGCGGGTCTTGGCGCTATCGGCGATGGAGAACCAGGCAAACGTTGCCATGGCTATCGCCACCAGCGCAAACAGCACCAGCACCACGGTGGTGGTGAGCTTGCGGCGCAGGTCGGTGTCGGCGGGGGCTTGCGCGCCGGCGGGCTTGCCGGTGGCGGGCGTGCAGCTGGCGGTGGGTTGCTTACGCGTCATGGCTACTCACCGTCCAAGGTCGCAAAGAGCGCCAGGTGCAAGGTGCCCGGATCCTGATACAGATAGTCGGCGCTATCGGGGTCGGTGCCCTCGATGTAGTAATAGATATCAAGACGATAGGTCTGGCCCAGCCCCAGCGTGGCAAGCGTACTTTGCGGGCGCGTGGCTGTCTCGCTCGTGTCCAGCGAAAAGGCGGCCGGGTCCCGCGTCACGTTGGCACCGCAAGCGAGCTGACCGTTTTGCCAGCCCAAAAGCATGCCCTCGGTATAGCCTGCCAGGCCCGCGGGGACGGTCGCGGGATGCTCGTCGCGATGGCCGCCGTCGGAGCTGTCGAGCTCAAAGATGTTGGTGGCGAACACCTGGCTGCCGCTCGAGATCTTAATGCCCACGCGGGCTGCGCGCAGCAGCTCGGCGTTGGCGTCCTGCGGGACCAGGGATTCGGCCAGATACAGGTTGACCTTGCCCTTTACTTTGCTGGCGCCCGTTCCGGTAATGGTGGGGCGCAGGTCGATCCAGCCGTGGTAGAACGCGGATCCGTTGTCTTTTGCCTGCTCAAACACCGTGGCATCGCCGGCCGAGTTGTTTTGCGCGCAGGCAGCAAAACCGTTGAGGTCAAAAGTCGAGACCGGGTAGAGCGTCACGGCACCATTTACGCTGGAAGTCAGGGAAACGTCGCCCTGCTGCGACCAGCTGCCGAGATCGGCATCGCCGAGCTCCAGTACCAGCTTGGATGTGTCGCTGTGCACGCTCACCGAGTTGGTATTGACCTTCATGTTGCTCGTGAACCACGCGTAGGTGGCGGCGCCCAAAGTGGCGGCGAGCGCCACCATAACGAGTGCAATGTAAGCACGCGCGCGGCGGGTGTGGTGGCGGATGGTGGTTGCGGGCTCGGTGGGCTCGAAGGCGGCGGTTGCCGCCGTGTTGACGCGCGCCGTCTCTGCCTCGCTGCCGTCTAGCTGCATCTGCTTCTTATCTTGCATGCCACTCGCCCCCTTATGCCTTGGCCGCGGCAAAGGCAAGCTGCAGCACCACATCGCGGGCCTGAGCCTCGTCGATGCAATTGGCGTCGCAGCCTTCCATGTACACAACGTAGCGAACGCTTGCCACTTCGTTGGCGGCTAGCGTACAGACGGGCGTGGCGCCTGCGCGCGCCGCGGGCGTGTCGCCGGTGCCGTCCATGCTGTAGGCGCTTATGGCGCGCGCGGGATCGGCGGTGTAGGCCCAGCCCGAGGCGCCAGCCGCCACAACCACGCCGTCTTGCGCAGTGGTACGCCTACTGGTGGCGCCCGCGGTATTGCCCAGGTCGTCGCAGGTAAAGACATGCGTTTGCGTGCCCGACTGGGTCGTAATGACCAGACCCAGGCGCAGCGCGGCCAGCAGCTGCGGATCGCTCGTCACGCTCATCTGGCCCTGATACAGATACACGTTGAGCGCGCTATCGCTACCCTTGAGGTACAGCGTGCCCGAGAGAGCGTAGTCGTCCAGCTGCGCGGTGCAGTCGGCGTAGTCGGTCGTGATGCCCGCGGCGTTTTGGAACGTGCCACGCCAAAAGCGGGAAAGGTCTGCCGTCGAGATGGGATAGAGCGTCTTGTCGGCGGCGGCAAGCGTTGCCGTTGTGTCCCAGGGCCCGTTGGCCGAAAGGCCAATCTGCAGGTCGGAGCCCTCGTCGCTTACCGTGTGCGCCACGGGCGTCACGTTGGTGTAGCGCGAGTTGCTAAACCAGGCGTAGGTGGCGGCGCTCAGGGCGGCCACCAGCACCAGCATCCATGCGGCCGCGGCAACCATGCGACGGCGCGAGATTAGGATATCTTTGATGTTCGCTGTACTCATGTCCAGCCCCCTTACGAACGCTTGCCGGCAAAGCGCAGCGCCAGCGATTGCAGGCTGGTGGCGGCGAGATTGTTGGTGCAATCGGGATCGCAGCCTTCCAGCCACACGTACACATCCACGCGTACGGGCGTGCTGCGGTTGGCGCCCTCGACCGCGGCGGGCAGGCTGCAGATCTTGGTCGTGGCATCCTTGAGGCTCACGATACCGGTGTCTTCGTTGTAATCGCAAAAGTTTGCGCTGGTCAGCTGGTCAAAATGAACCGTTGTTCCATCGGAGCGGGTGCTGTCGAGCACCAGGTGATTCTGCTCGCTCTCGCCGGCATCCTTGCCGTCGAGCGTGTTGTAGCGCGCCTGGGGATTGTGCTCGCCCGAGACCTCAAAGACATACTGCCCCGTAACGGTGTCGCCCTGTCCCGGAGCATAGACAACCAGTCCCACGCGCAGGGCGGTGGAGATGGGGTTTGCCGGGTTCTGCTCGGTAAAGTCGATACCCGACAGGTACACGTCGGTCGCGGCCGAGTTGGTGGCCAGGTACAGAGAGGTTTTGTAGTAGTCGGAATGCTCGGCGGCACCAAACATGCTGGCAAACAGCGAGTCCTGGGTGGTTCCGCCGGTAAAGCCCGTTACCTTTTGAAAGCCGTTGAGCACGTTGTCGGTCGAGACGGGATCGAGCAGACCCGTAAAGCTCAGGCCGGCGTTGGTTTTGTATTCGCCGTCGTACTCGTTGGAGATAAGGAAGGTCACGCCCGTGCCCGCGGCCATCTTGACGTCGGTGATGTGGCGGTTGGCGTTGTAGATGTACCAAGCATACGTTACGGCTCCGGCAGCAGCAAGCGCCACCAGCAACGTGGCGAGCATGCGATTGAACTGTTTTCGCAGCGAGCGTGCGTCCGACATGCCCCTCCCCCAGATGCCGCATCGTAAACTACCTGGACACCATTTGCCCATAATGGAGTTATTTTACGCGAATTTGCAGTTCATCGGGGGTACAAACGCGACTTTCCGCGTGCTGTTCGCGCTACATCGGGGACCGACAGGGTCGCAAGTTGCCGCTTTTTAAAAAATAGCTCTTGCCAGCGGGCGGGAGCTCCGTTATATTATTCCCTGCGCACTCGCGCACCCTTGATCGGGCGTTTAGCTCAGGGGGAGAGCGCTTCCCTGACACGGAAGAGGTCAGAAGTTCAAATCTTCTAACGCCCACCAAATGTTCGCAGCTCAGAGGCTTCGCCTCTGAGCTGTTTTGTTTTACACCGCCAAGCCAAGAGGGCGTCGCGGCACCCAAAGCCACCTCAACAGCGCCAGCGACCACACCAAGCGAGCCCAAAGTGGTCTCGACAACACCGGAGGCCACCCCAGCCAAGCCCAAAGTCGCCCAGATAACCCCAGCGAGCGCCCCGATCAGGCCAGAATGGGCCACGCAGCCATATCAGGGCGACCCCCGCAAATCGAAGGTGAATGGTTTCCCGCGAAGTGAACGAGCCAAAATGAACCCTCGGAGCATCGACACTTTTGGCGGCTCATTTCCTACGGTTTTGTCGTTAGAATCCTGCGGTTTTGGCGCCAAAAAGTGTGGATGCTTCGGGGGTCCAAAAACACTCGTTCACTTCACGGGAAACCATTCACCTTCAATACGGCGGCACCCCCTCCGCCGCCAAAGGCCCACTTACCAATGCTGATGCGCCTCAATAACGGTCTGCCAGAGCTTAAATCGCTTTGTCTCGACGCGCGTCCGCGCCAAATATCGCGCTTCCTCAGTCATGGGCTTGTAAAATATGGGCCGCTTGCGACGATGCAGCTTCCGTCGGATGCGTTCGCACAGGCGAACGAGCTTGTCGTAGTCGTTTGCCTGGTCTGTCGTCACCGTAAAGTACGCGACCCCATTGAGCATCTGCAGCTCGTTGCGGCGTTCGGCATCCTTGTGGATCTTCTCGCTTCCATCATGGATGGCGTCGCTGTCGTAGTCGACCAGCGCGGTAAGCACTTCGGGCAGCAAGCCTGCCCTTACTTTATCCAGGCCCACCTCTGCTTTCGCCGTTAGCGTTATGTCGGGCGTGCGCTCCAACACGCGCAGTTTGCGGTTGCGCCCATCGTTGTAACCGTCGCGGATAAAGTATTTCTTGTTCAGCTCGGCCTTGCCCAGCGCAAGCCCACCGCAATGTGCAGGCAACGACATAAACATGCAAAGCCCCGACTCCCTTGGAGACCGCGAGCCCTCCACCACATACGGAAGCAACGCCTTCGCCTTGGCGGCGCCTCTCACCTTTGACGCCCGGTCAAGGTACGCCGCAATGAGCTCCTTCGTCGTGAGCCTGCCGTCGCGCATGCCCCCATCCCTACTTGTCACCCCACCGGGCGCAAGGTTATCCAGTCGGTAGTTCGATGTCATGGCGTAGCCGGCATAGATGGCCTCAGCCGCATCGCCATCATGCGCGGCCTGCAAAAACGCCAGCTCGGGAGAGCACACGTACGCATCCAGGTCGCCCATCCAGTGGCCCAGCGAGATAAACGAACCTGCCGGGAGCTCGTTGGTGCATAGATGCGTCGCGACGTGCTTGGTCCGCCGGCGGTCGGCGCGCGTCGGCACCATCAGATCCAGCACGTCAATCCCCAGGTCGTAGCGATAGATAACCTCCTGCGCTTCTTGATCCGAGAGCGCACAGGCGCCCGCGATCGAAACGACCTCTGGTTCCGAATCCCCAAAGCGCGGGTTCGGGATGTGCGCCAAGAGCGCCAGCGCGGCGTTATGTGAAACGACAAAGTACCCCATGGCGCGAAGATAGCACGCGCGTCGACGGCGACTCGCGACCCTGGCGAGTTTTCGGCAAACGACCAGCTGTTTTTCGCCGCGGCGCGTCCAAAATGCTCATTCGTCGACGTCTAGCCGCAAATCCGTCAAGCTTTTGGCAAGGTTGCCGCTCAACTGGCCAAAAGCTGGCCATGCACTTGCCCATTTGCTTGACGGCACGCCCCCGCCAAAACACCCCGCGACTTCTTGGACGGTCGAAGCATCCATCCAACGACCGCTCGCCACGCCGCAATCGCCCCGTTAAGGCAGCAGACACCACCGGCCACCAGCTCAAACACCGCCGGCCCCAGTCGTGCGCATCGAGCACCCGCCGCTGGGGTATCCTTGGAGCACATGCACCACAAGCCGCACAAAGGAGCCGCCATGCGCACCGAGCTCGATGTTCCCTTTTTGCACAAAGACGAGGCCAAAGCCCTGGGCGCCAAGTGGGACCGGATCAAAAAGATCTGGTACGTGCCCGATGGCGTCAACCCCGAGCCCTTTGCCGCGTGGCTGCCCGGCGTGGATCGCTCCGACCCCAGCGCACCCTACATCTACCTGGTGCTGGGCAAGCGCGAATGCTGGAAGTGCCACGAGCAGACGACGGTCGCGGCCTTTGGCATTCCGTATCGGGTGGCCGAGGACTCGGGCAGCAAGGCTGCGCTCAGCGCTGCGCTTGCCATGGACGACGTGGGCCACATCGCGATCGACACCGCCCGCGCCAACGCCGTGGCCATCGTCCCCGCGCTGGGCTGCGTGCCGGCCGAAATCCGCGACTACCTGCGCGAGCGCTGCGGCTACAAGCCCGTAACGTCGCGCACCACCAAGACCGTATCGCTCTCCAGCACCTGCGCCGGCTGCGGCGCGCTGCAAGGCAGCCATTACCTGTTCGAGGAGCCCACGTCGCCGTTTGCACTCACGGCCATCAACAAGCTGCCCGCGCTGGAGTTCGTGCGCGTGGAAGTCGCCGGCGTCTACGGCATCCCCGACAGTCAGGACAACTTTGACCAGGCGCTCTTCACCTGGGCACGCGACCACCACACCCAGTTCCACAAAACCCTGTGCGAGGGGATTTACCTGTAGGGCAAAACTCGAAAATCGAGTCCAGTTATCCTCGGAAATCGAGTGTGGAATTCCTCGAAAATCGAGTATGCGCAGGTAGCTGAGTTGCGGGCTCGAGGGATTACAGCCCCAGAATATGTTCCAGATAGCCCTTGTTGAACCAGAACGATTGCTTGGTCATCCAGCGTCCGTCGGGCAGCTCGTAGGCGTTCCTCGTAATATCGCCGATTTCAGTTCCATCGGCGAATTTGTACGCAGCTTTTGACGTATGCGGGCGAACATGAACAATTGGATTGTCGGCCATACCGGGCAGATTGTTGGTCACCTTGAGCTTTCCGCTTGCATCCCGATACGGATTGAGCTCAACGCCCTCGCGAATGACCTTTCGCATCTCATCCCAGCAGGCCTTTGCGGGACCCTCGATTTCGTTTGCCGGCATTGCCCAGAATAGGCAGCGGTCAAGACGCCACTCCCCCTCGTGGTCCTCACGGAACACGACAAAGAAGAAACGGTTGGTCTCAAGGCGCGCACGGAAGGAAGACGTCTCCCACTCCTCGTTGATTAACTGCTTAAACTCAAACGGAGGGAAAGACATTGCCTGCTCGATGTGCCCCCTCTTATTAACGCGACAAACACGGACGTTAATCCCGGCCTTAACGAACTCCTCGGCGGCATTGCTTTTAATACCGAGCATACGATAAACGAGCGTTGTCCATTGCGCTTTATTGCCCGTGTACTCCAACCCGTACTGCTCCGCAATTTGGCGGTCGGTTTCGCCATAGTGACGCTCGATAAGACCAGTTACGCAGCTTTCGAAATCCGTGGACTCGTCCGCAGCCCGAACGATGCTCTCGCCAACACGCGGGGCACCGAGCACGTAGGTATGAAGCACGTAGTCCATATACGAGCGCTTGAGTGAAAAGGCGCGACGCTTTGCGCGGCGGCGTTCAATCTCGCCTGTATCGGTATTGAGATGCTCGTAATACTGGTCAACCCACATCGTCGCTTCGGTTGTGCCCTTTGTGCAGGCGCCCAAGTAGGTCGTCATACCCTCCGACAGCTCATCCGCGCGACCATCCTGAATGTACGAAATGATCTTCTCGTAGTCGGCGCGAATGATTTTCATGTCCTCTTCGGGCAGATGAACCATAACTGCACGCTCAATGCGCTGGTCGTATTTGTCGATCGAGCGGTCGCGGCCGTAGTAGATAAGCAGGATATTGCTGAGCTTGGTCTTAAGATGCGAACTATCGTAATCGAGTGACACCGGGCGATCGTAAGGAATCATCGTCAGAACGAGGCGCTCGCCGGCAGATTTGCGACCGTTCTTGAGCACATCGAAGCACGTTGCCTTGAGTTCGACGCCTGCCTCGGGAAAATCCGGCCGATCATCGCTGTTGGCCTTGTAGCCAAAGTAACGCTCCTCGATAAGGGTTCCCATGCCACCCTTGTACTTCTTGGACCCGAAGTCCTTGGGCGCACTCTCCCCCTCCGGCGCAATGCCAAGCTCAAGAATATCGCGAAACGTCATGCCGTCAAGATTGGCAGCATAGCGTTCAATGCTTGAGGGGTCAGAAAAATCAGTATCGTCAAGCATGCGCTTGAAATCGAGGTGCTTCTTTGACATGGTGTACCTCCGAAAGTCGCCGTTAGCCCCATGGTAGTTCAGAGCAGCATTCTCCTCCATGAAATTGAGGGCTTGATCTTGTCCGCTCGATCGGTTATTGTTGTGAGCACCATAAACGGACACAGCAGCGATTGGAGAAACGTGTCTGAGATTAACATTGCCGAGCTTTTTGCGGGCGTCGGCGGATTTCGGCTGGGCCTCGAAGGCTATGCCGACCCGCGTCATCCCGAGTTTTACATGAAGCCCGCCGGCCCCTTCCATACCATTTGGGCCAACCAGTGGGAGCCGCCCGGAACCAAGTCCCGTCAGTTCGCAGCCCGTTGCTACATGGACCGCTTTGGCGAAGATTCCGTTGTCAACGAAGATATCAATAAGGTATTGGAGCAGGCTGAGGCCGGCGAGATTGAAATCCCCGACGTACAAATGGTCGTCGGCGGCTTCCCCTGCCAGGACTACTCTGTTGCACGTCCGCTCAATCAAGCGCACGGTATCGAAGGCAAGAAGGGTGTCCTTTGGTGGGACATCTATCACTTTCTCGAGATGAAAAAACCCCGCTTCGGTCTCTTTGAGAATGTTGACCGTTTGCTCAAGTCGCCCGCATCTCAGCGCGGTCGCGACTTCGCCATCATCTTGAGCTGCCTCGCCGATCTCGATTACACCGTCGAATGGCGTGTGGTCAACTCTGCGGAATACGGCTTTCCCCAGCGCCGCAAGCGCGTTTACATCTTCTGCGAGAAGAACGCCAGCAAGGTCGATCTTGCCGATCGCATGCGTAACGGCGTTATGGCAAAGGCCTTCCCCGCCATCTATCCCGACGAAATGGCCGAGCTCGATGTCCTACCTGATCCTTACGAGAACTCGACTCGCTTTGGCGTTGGTCAAAAGACATCGCAGTTCAAAAACGCTGGCGTCATGCAGGGCTGTCATGTTCTGACGTGCGACTTCACTGAGGACTATCACGGCGAGCGCCGCGTGCTTGGCGATGTGCTTGTCGATGAGGCACTTGTTCCAGAGCAGTTCTACATCTCTGACGAAAAGCTTCCCGACTGGCGCTACCTTAAGGGCAGTAAGCGCGAAGAGCGCACCAATAAGAAGACGGGCTTTACGTACACGTATTCCGAGGGAGCCATGAGTTTCCCGGATGCCATCGATAAACCGAGCCGCACGATTCTCACGGGCGAAGGCGGGACGGGAGCCAGCCGTTTCAAGCATGTCATCGAGTGCCCCGACGGTCGTTTCCGTCGCCTTGTCCCCGACGAGCTCGATCAGCTCCAGGGATTCCCGAAGGGCTGGACCGACACCGGCATGACCGATGGCCATCGAGCCTTCTGCATGGGCAATGCCCTGGTCACGGGTGTCCCTCATCGCATCGGCGAAGCCATGGTTGAGGTATACGGGCTGTAATTAAACTGCTTTTAGCATAAAGAAAACAAGGGCCAGTTCAATCCAGAACTGGCCCTCGTTATTTAGCTATCGAAAAATTCGAATTACTTGCCGTCAGGCACGATACCGACCAAGCTGACCGTTACGTCAAAGGTCGGAGCAGTGGTGTTCTTGCCCTGCTCGGACCAGTTTTGGCAGTCGGAGTCGGTACCTTCCATCCAGATGACAATCTTCATGTTCGTGCCGTTGTAATCGACGCTCGAAGCGACCTTTTGCGCGTTGCCGCTCGGCTTAATGTAGGCTTCGCCCGCTTTCGTGGCACCCCAGTTATCGCCGTTTTGATCAAGCGAATCAGTGCTAGAAAGGTGTAAATACGTAGGAGCAACAACCTTGTTTAGAGATTCGGAGTCGACGCACGACCAACCTGCAACGGTAGCCACGTCGTTGCCCGTATCGGTTGTCGAGGGAGCAGCTGGCGCATAGACAACGCGCAACACACCGTTGATCACAATGCCCACGCGCAGGCTGCCTATGATTTTATCGAACCATTTCTGCGTGCCGCCATGCTGCGTGATCGTAATGGGCGAGCCGTTGCTCGCGTCCAAATACACATCGGCAACGCCCGTGTTCGCCACGGTATACAACGTGTAATTCGCAGCGGTGAATGCATAGTAATCGTTGCCCTGAATGGTGTACTTGCCGGGAGTCTCACCCGAAATGGATGTGTCGACTTTTTGATAGGTGCTCACATTAACGCCCTGCCAGCCTTGGGGAACGTACCAGTTTTTGGCATCGTTCGTCGATGACGGGCTAATCTCGTGACCGGTTGCAGAAGCAATCGTAGAGGTGTCGGAGCCGTGGTCGGGTGTGTCACCCTCAACGATTTGGAGTACCATGCCATTCGCTTGAGCAGAAATGGTGCTGGTAGTCGCATGAACTCTACTATTCGTGACAAACCATGCGTAGGTAGTTGCAGAAAGCGCCACCGCCGAGACGACGACGGTTAGCGCCGCTCCAATCAGCTGAATCTTGAGTTTCTTTACCGAATCGTGCATATCCGTCGCCTCCCTCCGTTAAAAAAGGGCAGGATCCCGGGCTGGGAACCTGCCCTTTTACCCAAAAAGCAAACAGCTACAAATTGGGCTTAGTTCTGATTGTTAGCAGTTGCGGTGAAGTTAATCTTCACGCTCTGCGACTCATCAAGCAAATTATCCTGAAGGTTCTTCGTATGAATGTTGGTATCGGAGCCCTCGTAGAACACATACACATTAACAAGAGTATCCTGACCAGCAGTCACAGTGCCGAGAACCGGTGCGGCTTTATTGCCCGCAGAAGAAAGCTTGATTTCGTACTTACCATCGTTCCCAAGACCATAAACAACCCAAGCAGAGTTATTCGCATTAGTGATAAGCACGCGGAAGGAAGTCTTCAAAAGCTGACCATCGGCTGCATCCTTCAAGCCGTCAACGCTCTCAACCTTGAGATCGCTGAGGTTCTGTCCCTTGGAGCTGATGTTGAATTGCTCCTTCTTGGCAAATTGCTTATCGTTTGCCTGGTCAGGAGTTCCAACGGTCTTTAAATCGCCGTCAAGAGCGCCATTATCGAGATCCGTGCCGTAACCGGTCATAAACGTACCCTCGGTGGCCCCACCTTGCTCACCAAACGTAGCAGGATAAAGCTTGATAGGACCGGTAATTTGAGTTACCGCACTAGTCTTATCAGAATTATGGGCGCCAGTCTCCCCATTAGCGATTGTCATATACGCAGCATTAGATTGAGCGGCGATATTCGTAGTGGTAGCGTCGACCTTATTGTTCGTCACAAACCATGCGAAGGTGGCGGAGCCGAGGGCTACGGCTGCCACGAGGACCATGGCGATGGCGGCGCCCATCTGCTTCTTTAATGCCTTGGTATCCATGCGGACCCCTTTCTTTCCCCATTCATCCCAGATGACCCTCGAGAAGCCCGGAAGGGGAGCCCGCGCTTTCGTGTTGGATGTTGCTTGCCCATCCTTTAGATATGGAATCGAGAATACCATAATTCTTACGATTTCCTTATGAGTTTTCGGGAGCTTACATTCCGACAGATTTATGGGTCCACCTCGGGTTATGCGTGTGGCTATGTGAACACTATTCACCTTATTTGGTCTCTCTCCCGCAAAGCCGTAAGTCCCTCTTAAGCCTTGCGACCGCAGTTCCACGCCATCGCATACATTCACCCTCCGCCGAGCTTCGCCCTAGCCCTTCTCCACTCGCTATACTGGTGTGGCACGTGTCATTTTTGCCTGCTAAACAGGCTATTTGTTGGGAGGGTTCATGCCTGCCGCCAATCAACCCAAGGGAAGCGTTTCCACCGGATCTATCAAGCCGGTGACGCGCAAGGCCGTTCGTTGCCAGCGCGAAGTCGCCTGGCTGGTCACGCAAGCGGCCGGCAAGCTCGTCGCCACCACCGACGACGTCAATGCACCCACGCCCAGCTTTGTACTGGCGGCGGCATTGTCGTACACCCGCAAGCAGGAGCAGACCGCTCAGGACCGTGGCGCCGCGATTGACTACGAGGCCGTCATGACTCCCGACCTTGCAAACTTTTGTCAGGCTGCGGGGCTGCCCGCAGCACACAACGCGCTTTCGGACGCGGGCTACATGTTCACGCTCTCGGGCGCAGACCTCATCCGCGACCTTTATGCCTACTGTAATGACCTGGACGAACGCATGGGAGACGCGGCGCAGGTCAAACCGGGTTACGCGATCAAGCTCGCGCTACGGTTGTTCTTGCTGGACGGCGCCGCTGGCGACGTCGCCTCCTCCAAAGACAACGCCTCCGCATAACAAAAGCGCCGGGCCGGGAAATCACTCCCGGCCCGGCGCTTGTTCGTCCTACTTGTCCCCGTCCCCTGCGGGCGAGTTCTTTTGGTTGCGACGGTTACTCCAAGTCACGTTGTGTTCCTTGTAGTAATCGGGCGCCTCGTTGCCGCTCGCGCTAATGGGGTCGCTGCCGGTCAGGGTATCGGCAATATCCTGCACGAACTTAACGAACAGGCTCGAGTCATCGGTCTCGGACGAATCAAAATCAAAACCGAACTCCACAGCGCCGCCGATGATCTTGTCCACGCACTCCGGGTCGTCGCCGTCCAGCCAAATGACCACGGTGTACTTGTCCACATCGCCCACGCGGAAGTTGTTGTGGCTGATGGTGGTCACCACGTCTTTGGACGCAAACGGCTCGGTGTTGGGCTCGGGGTTACCGTCGGCCGCGGCGGCCGCGTAGGTGGTGGGCTCGCCGTTACGATACACCCTCACGCGCGCCGCCTTCTCCACGCCCTTGCTGGCGCTAACCACCTTGAGCTTGGCGCTGTAGCCCAGATCGGTCTTGCCGGCGTTGCGGATATAGAAGGTGTACGCCACGTAGTTCTTGCCGTTGTGGCTGCCGTCGATGTCGTCCAAGTTGTCGGGCAGGTCTTCGGCAGCGATATTGGTGCCGTTGTCCAAGGCGTCGGCGGCCAGGCGCGCGGTGGCATTGTTAAAGTCGCCGTTGTCGGCAATGGCCACGCCGCGGCGGAACAGCTCCAGACGGTTGAGGTTGATGGTGAAGTTACCCATGTTTTCCTGCATAAACGACAGGGCGAACAGCACGCCGAAGGCAAGCGCCAGCACCACAAGGGCCTTTTGCAGTTTGTCCATACGCAGCAGTGCCGCGCCGATGCGTTCCATGCGGCGCTTGGGCATATACATGGACACAACCGCGTCGGGGTCGATGTCGTCAAGGTCCTGGTCGGCCAGCGCCTGCTCCAGCTCCTCGATGCGCACCACGCCGCGCAGGTCGCGCTTGGGCTTGCGTTTGGGCTTGCCGAAGCGCTTGCGCGGGGCGGGATCGGTGCTGGGGGTGTCCTCGGGCTGACCCTCGGTCAAATCCTCAGCCATGCCCTCGGCATGATTCTCGGCTATACCCTCGGGCAAATCCTCGGCAGCTTGCTCTTTGTTGTCGTTACGCTTGAGCAGTGCCATGGCGATCAGAGCTTATATTTGGCGCGGATGTAGCCGACGTATTCTTTGACGAGCTCGCGCTCCATGTCGTCGGCATAACGGAACTGCAGGCCGCAGACGTTGCGGTACAGGCTACCCTTGGGCGCGCGGCGCACCCAGCACACGATGCCCAGCTGCTCGGGCAGCTCGTGGCGCTCGCCCTGCAGGCGGATCGAGGGCATTTGCACGGCCAGGGCCTCGCCCACGTCGGGGTAATCGTTGAGGTAGATAGCCAGGCCGCCGGCCGAGACGTCGATGGTCATGGCGTCCTCGGGCTCGGGGGTCGGTGCGTTGTCGCGCTGGTAGGTCAGGCGCATGGCGACCTTAAAACGCTCGTCGCGGCGCTTGACAAAGCTGCGCTGCTCGGCGACTTTGCGCATTTTCCAGTAGGTGCGGATGCCCTTTTTCTCGACTGCCTCGGGATAGCCGGCGAGCACGAACGTCTCCTCGCCCACTTTGTACTGCAGCAGCAGCTTTTGGTTTTCGTCCATGAGCAGCGGCTTGCCGGCGAGCATGGGAGCGCTCATAAGGAAGTACGCCTCGTCCAGGTCATCTTTGTACGTGGCGAGCATGTTGAAGTCGGTTTTTTGGCCCATGGGCACGTCGAATGCCACCTGAAGCTTGGTCCCCGGCGTTATCTGTTGCTCTGCCATGTTGTCTCCCCCAGTCGCGGGCGCCGATATCATCGTCGTGCGCGATGCGCATTGGGCTATTGTAACTGCTTTGTCGCAGGTTTCGATGCGCGGTGCGTGAAATGCTGAGATGAGGGGCAGCGGGCAGGGCCAGCCGGCACGGCTGGCGCCGTACGAGCGTGGATTATTGGACGGTTTTTGGGCTTTTGGCAGCCGATTTCGTCCGAAAATCCACTGTCATTCGGTTGGCGTCCGATTATCCACGCTCGTGTGTCAGAAAATCCACGCTCATCCGGCGGGCGCAACTACGGCCATCGATATTCGCTAGCGCATCTGCCCTGCACGCTCCGTTAGTCGATACTTGCGATTGCGGCTCGTCGCCGCTGCCGTAGGCTCAATCTCGCCCTGAGCAATAAGCGCATTAACGCGCGTCCTAACTTGAGAGACGGTAAGCCCCGTGTGCCCTGCCAGCTCGCGCGTTCCCAACTCGTCATAGCGCTTGAGGGCCGCCATGATCAGGTCCCCACCATGATCGGCCTGCTCAACCTTGGAGCGATAGAGGACAACCTTAAACCGGTCAAAACCAGGGCAAAACAGGGGCTCGGCCAGACCGTGCGCACGCATGGCATCGACCATCATCGGGATGCCCGATCCGTTGCCCTCGGCAGGAGAGCCCGCACCGTCGGGCAATGGGACAAGCGACATGAGCTTCACGAGCGTCGCGTTGCGGCACCGAGAACTACCGTCAAACAGATTCTCGCGAGTTTTTCCGCCATAAAGACCGCCAGGGTTCGTCACCTCGATACGGTCATCAAAGACGTCAACAGCGATCGACTGTCCACAGAACCGATCTCTGTATTCTCGGTGGATTACGGCGTTGGCAATCGCCTCACGCAAGACTTCCTCGGGAATCTCCAGCGAGTCGATACGCGAGACGCCTTGAACGGTCGAGGTGCGACGCAGGTTTTTGGCGACAGCCGCGACAGCATCCGAAATCATCTCGCCCAGGGTGCCCTCGCAGACTGTGCGGTCCATGAACCTCAACGACCCCGCCGCGCCCTTTTGAGTTCCCGCATGGACAGCTACATCAATAAAGAGCTTAGGATAGAACTGCTGAGGGTAAACGCCCGCGGCAAGGAGGCCAGCCTTGGTAACATTGCCCTGGGGGTCGAGGAAATTCAGACGCTCCATCTTTGTCTTCCTGTCCGTCGCACCGTGCATCGCTCGAGGCGTCAACGAATAGGCACGCTCTATCGTGCGGTCGACCAGCGACTCGTCGAGATCGCCCACGCTCGTGCCGGGCACCGTATCGCGATCGCTAGGACTCGTCCGTTCGTATGACGACAGCGCCAAAACCTCGGTCGACGAAAGCGGCACGTCTTTGTCATCGATGCGCTTGTAGCTGCCGCCCTGGGCGCCCCGTTCTATTACATAGCAAGGCTTGCTCGACGGGTCGAGCTCCTCGATTGTGATGACGAGAACAACGGTGCCCCGAAGCTCCACGCGCTCAATGGTGTATTTGGGCGGATTGGCCAGCTTTCCGCGACCGCCGGCATCGCCCATGCCCGCCACGAATTGGTTGAGCACTTTCTCGGTCTCAAAGTTTGCAACTGGGACAAAACCCGCGCGCTCGCTCACTCCGAGCACGATGATGCCGCCGGCGGTATTCGCGAATGCGCTAACCGTTTCCCATACGTCGCGGGAAAGCGTCGTGGCGCTCTCTTTCACTTCGACGCTAAGGTCATCCGAGCCCATGCGCTTTAATGACTCGAGCAGACCGGCCAGCTCGCTTTCGTTCATCTGCACGTCCTTTCGCTCGGTCCGGCGGAGAATGCTGCAGACGGATTTCCCTCGTCTCTCAGTTATCTCTCGTAATTATCTCTCGTATTAGATATGAGTGAAAGATGAGAGATAAGATATCTCTACCTGCTTCATTAAATCATGTTTTTGCTGGTGGAACAATCGATATTGAGACAATACCATGGTTGCTTGTCTCTTTGCTGTTGAGCTATCTCTCGTAATTATCTCTCGTCTTTAATCTATCTCTCGTGTTAGTGACGAATGAGAGACGAGAGATGCGTGAGTGATGCATGAGCGTGGATTATTGGACGGTCAGAAAATCCCTCAAACAAAAAACGGGGCCGGCCTTACGCCGAGCCCCGTTTTCAAACGGTCAGTTAGTTATCCAACGCGCGAGCATAGCAGTCAACATTACGCCGCCGCGAACACTCCCAAGCCCGTTCCGATGATGCAGATTGCGAAGATGCCCAAGATGATCCAAATGGTCTTGACGCCCTTTTTATAGAGGGCAACGCAAGCGAACGTTGCCAGCAAGGACAGCAGACCGGGGAAGATCGAATCGAACAGATCCTGCAGGACAATCTCCGAACCACCCACGTCAAAGGTCAAAGCAGTGGACAGCGAGACCTGTGCCGCAATCATGGCGCCGATAACGGTCATTCCGAGGACACCGGCAGCATGCGTCATGCGAGACATAAGGTTGTTCTCTTCGGACTGCTGCAAAAACTTGGTTCCCAAGTCGTAACCCAGATGGGCTGCGACGATACGCGTTGCAAAGTTAATCACGGAGTAGAGAAGGAAGACGGAGACGGGAAGGGCGAGCGCGACGGCAGTTGCCGTGCCCGTACCCGTAATGACGGCAAACGCGCAGCCAAGCACGCCGGAGGTATAGACCTCGGGAGGAACCGCCGCGCCGACCATGATGGCACCCATGAACATGGACTCCAAGGCAGCACCAACGATAACGCCCTGTTGAACGTCACCAAGAATCAAGCCAACGAACAGCTCGTAAACAACGGACGGCCAGGCATTGTAATGCCAAATAACTGCTCGTCCATGGACGCCATAATGCGACCAGTGCAACTAGGAGGTACTGGGCAACTATTTTGATTAACCCCAGTAATAAGCCTGCAGGCGAGACGTTCAGCACGTCTCGCCTGCAGACAACAGCAGCAATTTGAGAGGATTAGTAGTTCATCTGGTGATAGTAGCGACGCGTGGTGAGCGGGTGGTTGCGGACGTGCTCGAGATGGCAGCTCAGGCGCTCGGTGATGGTGTAGGTGAC
>CABRCR010000028.1:0-15344 GCA_902469435.1 uncultured Collinsella sp.
TGCCGACCCGGGGGCCCGAATGGGACCTCGGGGGCGTTCGGCTAGCTGCGGGAACGGCCTATTCGCTCAATGTGTTCGGCTGAGATCGGAAATCAACCATCGCTTGGCTTCGTGACGGGATCGAGAAGGTCAAAAACGGGCTCTGACCAGCATGGCTGCATACAACAAATTGTTCAAAATAGGTATTTATAGACGACGTGGCAGCAATTTTAAAAATATTTGAACGGTGTTGTGAGCCACTGGTATGCATTTTGCGACCACAGCCTTGCAATGGCTGACCTGCAGTTTGATTTGGTTTGTCCCCACGGCGCCGTATCTTGTCCACAAATCCGTCAAGCTCTTGGTCAGCATTTGGTTGGAATGCGCATGAAACGTCGTGTGAGTATGGACATATGTGGAGGTCATGAGGTTGTAGCTGCATATTCTTGCAGCCTGGGAGGTTGAAAGATATTATTACCAAGTCTTTTCCTGCTTCAGGCGCACCTTCACGACCTGAAGCCACATTTGCCCAGAGGAGGTGACAATATGAAGGCTTATGAACTGCTGTTCTTTGTTGACCCGTCGCTCGACCCCGAGACTCGTCTCGCTGTTATGAAGCGTATCGATACCACGATCGCTGAGGGCGCTGGCAAGGTCGACTCCGTTGACGAGTGGGGCAAGCGCAAGCTCGCCTACGAGATCAACGACCTCACCGATGGTGACTACACCCTCATCAACTTCCACGCAGATCCTACCCAGATCGCCGAGCTTGATCGCGTCCTGCGCATCACCGACGCTGTGGTCCGCCACATGATCGTCCGTCGCGACGACCAGGAGTAAGACTGTCGTTTTGGACTGGGCTTGTGCCCCAAGAGGAAGTAGTGAGTTATGAGCATCAATCGAGTGAACATCACCGGTAATCTCACCCGCGATCCCGAGCTGCGCGCCACCGCCGGCGGAACCCAGGTTCTGTCCTTTGGCGTCGCCGTGAACGATCGTCGCCGCAACGCGCAGACTGGCGAGTGGGAGGACTATCCCAACTTTGTCGACTGCACCATGTTCGGCACCCGCGCCGAGGCCGTGAGCCGTTTCCTGGCAAAGGGAAACAAGGTCGCGATCGAGGGCAAGCTGCGCTACAGCTCTTGGGAGCGCGACGGTCAGCGCCGGAGCAAGCTTGAGGTCATCGTCGATGAGATCGAGTTTATGAGCTCCCGTGGTGGCCAGGGTGGCTACGATCAGGGCGGTTACGCCCCCGCAGCTCCCGCGCCCGCAGCACGTCCTGCCGCACCGGTGGCTACGCCGCCCGCGGTCGACGTCTACGATGAGGACATCCCGTTCTAAGGGTTGTTCACCTATTTTTGAGTGAGAGGCGGCTTCGGTTCGCCGAAGTTGCCAAACGAAAGGTATTTTGACATGGCTAATGATTTTTCTGCACGTCAGCCGCGTCGTAAGTACTGCCAGTTCTGCAAGGAGAACACTGAGTTCATCGACTATAAGGACACTCAGCTTCTCCGTAAGTACATGACCGACCGTGGCAAGATCAAGCCCCGTCGCGTCACTGGCGCTTGCACGCAGCATCAGCATGACATCGCCAACGCCATCAAGCGCGCCCGCGAGATGGCTCTCCTGCCGTACACCGTCCCCGTGGTTTCCTCTCGTGGCAACCGCGACCGCGGCTAAGAAGGGAGACGCATCATGAAGGTTATTCTTCTCGATGAGATCAAGGGCAAGGGCGGCGAGGGTGACGTCGTAGAGGTCGCTCAGGGTTACGCTGAGAACTTCCTGTTCCCCAAGAAGCTCGCTGTTGCCGCCACCAAGGGCAACCTCAAGCAGCTTGACGAGCGTCGCAACAACATCGCCAAGCGCGAGGCCGTCCGTCTGGCTACCGCCAACGAGACCAAGGCTGCCTTCGAGGGCAAGACGGTCACCGTTGACGTCAAGGTCGGCGACGAGGGCATCCTCTTTGGCTCCGTTACCGCCGCTATGATCGCTGACGCCATCAAGGCTCAGCTCGGTATGGACATCGACCGCAAGCGCGTCGAGCTCGGTAAGCCCATCAAGGTTGCCGGTGCCCACACCGTTGCCATCTCGCTGTACCGCGAGATCAAGGCCGAGGTTGTCGTTCTCGTCGGCGTTACCGCCGAGGAGCTCGCTGCCGAGGCTGAGGTCGAGGAGGCCGCTGAGGTCGCCGAGGCCGAGACCGCCGAGGTCGAGACTGAGGCTGCTGCCGAGTAGCATTTGCTGCAACGCAACAATCTTGTTCTAAGAAGGGCGCTCTGGGAAACCAGGGCGCCCTTTTGTTTTTTGCGCTGAGTGAGTGTCATGGTGAACGTTGCGTCGAAGTCCTATATACAGGACCGTTCATCCGTTTGGTTCGGTGATGATTGGCGGCGCGCGGCGCGTTTTGGGACCGTGGCTGATACTATGGATGCTCGCAAGCGATATGAATGAGGATGCTCATGGCATATGACGATAGGGAGACCGGGCTGACGGTTGAGGACCGCGGCTCAAAGTTGGGTCTTCCCCAAAACCAAGATGCAGAGGCCAATGTACTGGCCGCCATGCTGCTATCGCCCGAGGTGGTCGAAGAGGCCCAGGTCGAGCTGCAGCCCGATGACTTCTACCGGCCCATTCATAAGACCATCTATACCGCGATGGTCGATATGTACAACAGCCGCATTCCCATCGACTCCATCTCGCTGATCGATTACCTGCGCAGCATCAACAAGCTCGATGCCGTGGGCGGCGAGGCCTACATTTTGGAGCTGATGGGTCAGACCCTGTCGCTCGTGAACTGGCAGCACCATGCCGCCATCGTCCGTCGCGACTCGATGCTGCGCGAGCTGATCGGTGCCACCAACGAGATCAACGCGCTGGCCTATAACGCCCCTACCGACACCAAGGAGGTCGTGGAGCTGGCCGAGAGCAAGCTGCTCAAGGTCACGGCGCGCGAGGTTAAGTCGAGCTACAAGACGTTGACCGAGTTTATGGTCGAGGCCTATAACGAGGCCGAGGAAGTATGCCAGGCCGGCGGCCAGGCTGCGGGCGTGCCCACGGGTTTCCCGTCGCTCGACCGCATGCTCATGGGTTTTCGCGAGGGCCAGCTCATCATTATCGGCGCCCGTCCTGCTGTAGGTAAGACGTCGTTCGCCCTGAATCTGGCGCTCAACGCTGCCGCCGCTGGATATACCGTCGGCTTCTTCTCTCTGGAGATGTCGGGCAAGGAAATTGCCCAGCGCCTGATTTGCGCCTATGCCATGATCTCGATCAGTGACTTTCGCATGGGCCGCATTAGCCCCGAGCAGTGGGCCAATATCAATGAGGCCACGCAGACCTTGTCCAAGCTCGATATTCTGATTGACGATACGCCCGGCACCACAGTGACCGAGATTCGCGCCAAGAGCCGCCGTATGCTCCATAACAAGGAGAAGGCAATCATCATCCTGGACTACCTGCAGCTGGTGAGTCCTCCGCCGGGACGCCGCTCCGAGAGCCGTACCGTCGAGGTTTCGGAGATGTCGCGTGGTCTGAAGATCATGGCCAAGGAGCTTAAGATCCCGCTCATCGCGCTGTCGCAGCTCTCGCGTCAGGTCGAATCCCGTACCGGCAAGCGCCCGCAGCTTTCCGACCTTCGTGAATCGGGCTCCATCGAGCAGGACGCCGATATCGTTATGTTCTTGGACCGCTCCGCCGATGAGGCCGAAGCCTCGCGCGACGATCGACCCGACGAGGGCGTTACGCGTATCGTCGTGGCCAAGAACCGTTCGGGCCCGATCGGCGACGTCGACCTGATGTTCCTGCCGGCATCCACCAAGTTCTATGAGCTTGATGGGGCACATGCCGAGGAGTAGGACAGGCGCCCGTTGCACGGGTATACTGGGAATGTTTTGTGCTTCTGCGTGCCGGCGTGGCGCGTAGACAGTCCATGAATGTAAGGAGTAAACATGCCGTCAACCGTTTTGGTCGGTGCCCAGTGGGGCGATGAGGGCAAGGGTAAGATTTGCGACCTGGTCGCCGGCGACTTCGATGCCGTCGTGCGCTACTCGGGCGGCAACAACGCCGGTCACACCATCGTCGTCAACGGCAAGAAGTACGGCCTGCACCAGGTGCCCTCCGGCATCATGTATTCCGACCACGTGTCGGTGATCGGTAACGGCTGCGTCGTCAACCCCAAGGTTGTCCTTGAGGAGATCGACATGTTCGAGGCCGACGGCATCACCACCAAGAACCTCAAGATTAGCGGCAACGCGCATGTCATCATGCCGTACCACATCGATCTGGATGGCGCCTTTGAGCAGAAGCTCGGCAAGAAGAACATCGGTACCACCAAGCGCGGCATCGGTCCGTGCTACCAGGACAAGATGGCCCGCATCGGCCTGCGCATGCAGGACATGCTGGACGAGGCGCTGTTCCGCGACAAGCTGGAGACCGCTCTTGCCCGCGTGAACCCCGAGCTTGAGCTCATCTACAACCTGCCCACCTACACCGTGGACCAGATTTGCGACGAGTATCTGCCCATGGCCGAGCGCCTGCGCCCCTACATCACCGAGACGAGCTTGCTGCTCAACAACATGATCGACGAGGGTAAGGACCTGCTGTTTGAGGGCGCCCAGGCCACGCTGCTCGACATCGACCACGGCACCTATCCGTACGTGACGTCTTCTAACTGCACCGCCGGCGGCGCCATCACCGGCTCCGGCGTGGGCATGAAGAACGTCGACCGCGTGCTGGGCGTCATGAAGGCCTATATCACCCGCGTCGGTTCGGGCCCCATGCCCACCGAGCTTTCCTATGAGTCCGAGGCCGGCCACACGCTGACCGAGGAGGGCTATGAGTACGGCGTGACCACCGGTCGCCGTCGTCGCTGCGGCTGGTTCGACGGCCCCATCGCCAACTACGCCTCGCGCGTCAACGGCCTCACCGATATCGCCCTGACCAAGCTCGACGTGCTTTCGGCTTTCGACACCATCAAGGTGTGCGTGGCCTACGACGTCGATGGCGAGCGCTACACCAGCGTGCCCGAGCATCAGGTGCGCTTTGAGCATGCCAAGCCCATCTACGAGGAGCTTCCCGGCTGGAAGTGCGACATTACCGGTTGCCGCAGCTTTGACGAGTTGCCGCAGGAGGCTCAGGACTACGTGGCGTTTATCGAGGATCTGGCACACACCCGCGTGACGTTCATTGGCGTTGGCGCCGGTCGCGAGCAGATTATCAACCGATTCTGGAAGTAATCGGGACTATTTGGTTATTGCGATATACCCCTTTGCAGCCCAAGCGGGCGGCCGAGGGGTATATTTGCTTGCAAAGGGCTCGCGCGGAGCGAGCCATTCATCCATAGAGGAGGCACCCTTGAAGGCGGACACTCAAACCATCGACATCCTGTTGTTGGGCAGCGGCGGCCGCGAGCATGCTTTGGCAGCTAAGCTCGCAGCATCACCGCGCGCCGGCAAGCTCTACATCGCGCCGGGTAACGGCGGCACCGCGAGCTGCGGCGAGAACGTTGTTCTCGACGACTGCGATCCTGCGGCCGTGGCGGCGTTTGCGCAGAGCCATGGATGCGGACTCGTGGTAATTGGCCCCGAGGCTCCGCTCGTGGCGGGCGTGGCCGACGCCGTGCGCGCGGCAGGTATTCCCTGCTTTGGCCCGGGTGCCGAGGGTGCCCAGATGGAGGGTTCCAAGCTGTTCTCCAAGCAGCTCATGGAGCGTGCGGGCATTCCGACGGCAGCCTATGGTTCGTTTACCGACGAGGCTTCGGCTCTCGCCTACGTGCGCGAGCAGGGCGCTCCGCTGGTCGTGAAGGCCGACGGCCTTGCCGCGGGCAAGGGCGTTATCGTGGCGACCGAACTTGAGCAGGCCGAGGAGGCCGTGCGCGAGTGCTTTGGCGGCACCTTTGGCGATGCCGGCAACACCGTGGTTATCGAGGAGATGCTCGTTGGTCCCGAGTGCTCGCTGCTCGCCTTTACCGACGGCAAGACCGTGCGCCCCATGGCCACCTCGCAGGACCACAAGCGCGCCCTCGAGGGCGACAAGGGCCCCAACACCGGCGGCATGGGCGTCTACAGCCCGGTGCCCATCGTGACCGACGAGGAGCACGCCACCATGGTGGCGGTCATGGAGCAGACCGTTGCCGAGCTTGCTGCCGAGGGCATCGACTACCGCGGCTGCCTGTATGGCGGCTTTATGCTCACGCCTGCCGGCCCCAAGGTGCTGGAGTTCAATGCCCGCTTTGGCGACCCCGAGACGCAGGTCGTGCTGCCGCGCCTTAAGAACGACCTGGTTGAGGTCATGCTCGCCTGCGCCAACTGCGAGCTCGATCAGATTGAGCTCGACTGGCGTGACGAGTGGGCTGTGGCCGTTGTCCTGACGAGCGCGGGCTATCCCGGCAGCTACGAGAAGGGCAAGGTCATCGCTGGTATTGAGGATGCCGAGGCCATGGAGAACGTGACCGTGTACCACGCGGGCACTGCCGTGGTGGACGGCCAGCTCGTGACCAATGGTGGCCGCGTGCTTGCCGTGACCGCTCTGGGTGACACGTTCGAGAACGCTCGCAACCTTGCCTACGAGGCCTGCGAGAAGATTGCTTTTGAAGGCAAGACCCTGCGCCACGACATCGGCCTGCGCGCGCTGCGCGGCCGCGACGCTTGGGATGCCTAAAATCCGAGAGGAATGAGACGGATGGACGAGAAGAACGAAGAGCTCGTGGATGCGCAGATCGTCGAGGAGGACAGCCGCATGTATGGGCACGCCGAGGGCGAGCCTGGTGGCGAGGTCGCTGACGAGCCGGCGCTGGTGCTGGGCGACGACGACCCGCACGATGTCGAGCTGCACGAGAAGATTCTTTCGGAGGAGTGCGCCTGGAAGGGCAAGATCCTCGACGTCCACCGTCTTGAGGTTGAGCTGCCCAACGGTCGCCGCAGCGCCCGCGATATCGTTCGCCATCCGGGTGCGGCGGCCGTTGTGGCGCTGACCGAGAGCGGCAAGATCGTACTGGTGCGTCAGTACCGCACCGCTATCGACCGCGTGACGGTCGAGATTCCCGCCGGCAAGCTCGATCCAGGCGAGGACCCGCTCGATTGCGCCAAGCGCGAACTGCATGAGGAGACGGGCTTTAGGGCCGGTCGTATTCGCTTTTTGACGTCGATTGTCACGTCCTGCGGTTTTTGCGATGAGATCATCCACATCTACTTGGCTACCAAGCTCGAGTTTGATGCGCCCAACCCCGATGATGACGAGTTTGTCAACGTGGACCTGGTGCCGCTGCACGAGCTGATCGATGCCGTGCTCGACGGCAAGATCGAAGACGCCAAGACCGTCGTAGGCGCCTTGGCCTGTGACAGCATCGCACACAGGCTGGGCGGAACTGAGCTTTAAAAGTGAGGGCGACCCTGGGGCAAACACTACTGATTATTTGCCCCAGGGTCTTACGTTATTGTTTTATCTCCGAGGACTGCATGTTTAAGAGGTTTCTTTCGTATTACAAGCCCCAGATGGGGCTTTTTGTTGCCGATACTGTTTGCGCTCTGGTGCTTGCCGCCATTGACCTGGCGTTCCCCATTATCCTGCGCAATTTGACCGGTGGGCTCTTTACTCAGGGTCAGGCTGTCATTATGCAGGCGCTCGGCATGATTGCGGTGGGCTTGGTGCTGATGTATGCCGTCCGCTGCGCCTGCCGCTATTTTGTGAGCTATTGGGGTCACGTGATGGGCGCGCGTATGGAGTCCAAAATGCGCGAGGACCTGTTTGACCAGTATGAGCGCTTTAGCTTTGCGTACTTTGACCGCAACAGCTCGGGCGATATGATGAGCCGCGTGGTCAACGACCTGTTCGATATCTGCGAGGCGGCACACCACGTGCCCGAGTGGATCATCATCTGCGGCATCGAGATTATCGGCTCGTTTGTGATCCTCTTTACCATCGCCCCGGTGCTGGCGCTCGCTATGGCCGTGGTGACGGCGGCGTTTGCGGTCATCATGTTTTGGCAGAACATGCGCATGCGCGAGGTCTTTAGCGACAACCGCAAAAAGATCAGCGGCATCAATGCGCAGCTGCAGGATTCGCTGGCGGGTATGCGCGTGGTCAAGAGCTTTGCCAATGAGGAGACCGAACGCTTCAAGTTCCGCGCCTCCAACAATCGCTATCTTTCGTCCAAGGAGAACATGTATCACGCCATGGGCGTCTATACTGCGACGTATGGCCTGCTCTCGGGTGTGCTCTATGTGATCGTGGTACTGCTGGGCGGCTGGCTGGTCGCCCAGGGACAGCTGCAGGCGGTCGATATGGCGACCTTTGCACTCTATATTTCGCTGTTCTGCACGCCGCTCGAGACACTCGTCAATTCGGCCGAAACGTATCAGAAGGCTATCGCCGGCTTTAAGCGTATGGACGAGGTGCTCTCGACCGCGCCGGATATCCAGGACAAGCCGGGCGCCACGGATCTGCAGGTGACTGCCGGCGCCGTGGATTATCACGACGTGTGCTTTAACTACGAGGACGTTGAGCTGGGCGAGGGTGATGCCGACGAGCGTCCCGTTATCGACCATATGAATCTGTCCATCAAGCCCGGGCAGACCATCGCTTTGGTTGGCCCTTCGGGCGGTGGCAAGTCCACGACCTGTTCGCTGCTGCCGCGCTTTTATGACGTGGCTGCCGGATCCATTAGCATCGACGGCCAGGACGTGCGCGATGTGACGCAGCAGAGCCTGCGCCGCGCCATCGGCCTGGTGCAGCAGGATGTCTACCTGTTTGACGGAACAATCGGCGAGAACATCGCCTACGGCAAGCCGGGCGCTACGGCAGAAGAGATCGCCGAGGCCGCCCGTCGCGCCAACATCGATGCCTTTATCGAGTCGCTTCCACAGGGCTATGACACGGTCGTGGGCGAGCGCGGCAGCCGTCTTTCGGGCGGCCAAAAGCAGCGCGTTGCCATTGCGCGTGTGTTTCTCAAGAACCCCAAGATCCTGATTTTGGACGAGGCGACGAGTGCTTTGGATAACGAGAGCGAGGAGGCGGTGCAGGAGTCACTCGAAGAGCTGGCACGCGGCCGCACCACGATTATCATCGCCCATCGTCTTTCGACCATTAAGCATGCCGATGAGATTGCGACCGTTGAGCATGGTCGCGTTGTGGAGCGTGGCACGCACGAGGAGCTTCTCGCCCGTGGCGGCACCTATGCCCGTTACTATCGAATGCAGTTCGAAGGTGCGCGTGCGCACGAGCTCGACTGATTGATATGACAGGAAGTTTATGGCTGACAAGAACCCTTTGACTCCGGAAGAAGTGACGGAGTTATTCTCCGAAATCGATGCATCCGGCGTCTTGGATCCCACGCTTGCCAAAAAGCGAACCGAGCGCATGCGTGAGAAGGAGGTTGCGGCCAAGCGCGGTGACAAAGCGGCGCTAGCGCAGCTGCGCAGCGAGGACCGCGCGAGCCAGGCAAAACATATCGACCCGCTGTCCGAGGACGATCCTTCGGGCTCGCAGGTGAGCCATACCATTACGAAGACCGCGATGGCCGTAGTCATTGGTATTTTGGTGCTGATCGTGGGCATGCAGATCGGCTACGGCGTGATGCGCCGTCTGAATACCGCCAACCTGTCCGAGAGCGTTTCGGTGGATACCGTCTCGACCGCGCTCAAGGGTGGACTCGAATGGGGCAACGGCTTTACGCAGTTCCCGCTCGATTTTTCTGTCGACGAGGCCGATGAGCGTACGGGCACGGTTGAGGTGACGGTGTTGGACACGTCGTCTGCCAATGAGCTCGAGCTGCTGTCCAACGGGCAGATCCAGGCCGCGGCGCTTGCGACCAACGCCCTGCTCAACGACAAGATTGACCGCGTGGTGTATAACGTTCACGCCTATATCGACGAGGATAGCAACATTCAGCACGATTCCTTTTTTGGCATGTTCCCCGCGCGGGGTCATCAGAGCGCCATTTTGACGTTTGTGTGGACCAAGAGCTCATCCAACGCCACGAGCATCGACTGGAAGATGCGCATCGTAAGCATGGACGACACCATTGCCGAGCGCATTCAAAAACAGGTGAACTCGGTTTCGTCGCTGATCGAGGACCCGGTGGTGAGCCAGACCAAGATTGACGAGGAAAAGGCCGAACGTGACCTGGAGCATCGTCTGCATGGCCGCGAGATTTTCCGCGGCGGCAAGCCCGATCGCTCACCGTCCGATCTGCTGGAACAGGACAAGAAAAAGTAAGACGCCATCATCCCGCGTGAGCCACAAGCCCCGCGGGATGATTTTTCTGGGACGGGGATTAAATAATCATTATGCATAGAAAGTCATAATTATCATTTCGTAAACAATTTGATGAAATTAACGCCATGAGGCATGCTTGCGGTTACAATACCGCGAGGCCTAACTACACACCTTTAAGCCGGTCCTGTGAGACCGGGAAGGAGAATTATGGCGAACAACCATACCGCGGGCGCTGCCGCCCGCACCTTCGCGCCCAGCGAGCTTTGCCAGCATATGCTGGCCAAAACCAGCAAGGGCACCTGCGGTCCCTGTATCCTGTATCTTGAGGATGGGACCATTTTTTATGGACGTGCATGCGGCGCCGAGGGCACCGCGACCGGCGAAGTCTGCTTCAACACCTCGCTCGAGGGCTACTTTGAGGTCATGACCGACCCGAGTTATGCCGGCCAAATTGTAACCATGACCTATCCGCAGATCGGCAATTACGGTATCGACGAGACCGATGTCCAGTCGGCCTTCCCTGGCGACGCCGTGCGCCCTGCGAGCGCTCCGGCTATGCGCGGCATGATCGTTCGCGACATGTGCGCCACGCCTTCTAACTGGCGCTCGGCCGTCAGCGTGCCGGAGTACCTGCGCGCTCACGGCATCGTCGCTATCGAGGGTGTCGACACCCGCGCTCTGGTGCGCCATCTGCGCGACAATGGTTCCAAAATGGGCATTATCTCGACCGAGATCTTCGACGTCGACGAGCTTGCCGAGCGTCTGGCCGCAGCGCCCACGCTGGTAGGCGAGAACCTGGTCAAGACCGTAAGTTGCCCCGCGCCTCACGAGTTTGTGGCCGCCGACCTGCCTGCCACGCATGACTTTGCGCTTGCGGTTGCCGCTCCTGCCCGTCACAAAGTGGTCGCCTACGACTGCGGTGTGAAGCGCGGCATTCTGGAGGGGCTGGTCCGCGCCGGCTGCGACCTTACCGTCGTGCCGTGGGATACTCCCGCCCAGCAGGTGCTCGAGATGAATCCCGATGGCGTCTTTTTGTCCAACGGCCCCGGCGACCCCGACGCCGTGGTGGAGACCTACGAGCAGGTGCAGCAGCTGATCGGCAAGGTGCCGGTCTTTGGCATTTGCCTCGGTCACCAGATGATCAGCCTGGCCTGCGGCGCCCAAATGGAAAAGCTTAAATTCGGTCACCGTGGCGGTAACCAGCCGGTTATGAATCTGGTGAGCCGTCGCGTGGAGATCACCGCGCAAAACCACGGCTTTGGCCTGCTGTTCCCCAGTCTGGGCAAACTGATTCCGGAGCTTTCCGGCGGCGAAACCGAGCATGCGGCCGATGGCGACCTGCGCGCCTGGGTGCGCCGCGGTATCGCGCCGGTCGTGATGAACGAGCGCTTTGGCCGCATTCGCCTGACACATGTGAACCTCAACGACGGCACCGCCGAGGGCATCCAGCTGCTCGACGCCCCGTGCTTCTCGGTCCAATACCACCCCGAGGCTTCGCCCGGCCCCACCGATGCCCACTATCTCTTTACCGCCTTTACGCGACTCATGGACGGCGAGGAGAACTACCTGGACATCGACACCGCGAAGGACCGCCTCGCCGGCTGGAATTTCGCCGAGTCCGAGAACGCTGCGACCGAGGAGAACTAACATGCCTAAACGTACTGACATCAAGCGCATCCTCGTTATTGGTTCGGGCCCCATCGTTATCGGTCAGGCCTGCGAGTTCGACTACTCCGGCGCCCAGGCCTGCAAGGTGCTCAAGGAGGATGGCTTTGAGGTCATCCTGGTCAACTCCAATCCGGCGACCATCATGACCGACCCGGGCTTGGCTGACCGCACCTATGTTGAGCCTATCACCGCCGAGTTTATCGAGCGCGTGATCAAGAAAGAGCACCCGGACGCGCTGCTGCCCACGCTGGGCGGCCAGACCGGTCTGAACGCCGCCGTCGAGCTGGCAAAGGACGGCACGCTCGACAAGTACGGCGTCGAGATGATCGGTTGCGACCTGGCCGCCATCGAGCGCGGCGAGGACCGCAAGCTCTTTAACGAGGCCATGGCCGAGATCGGCCTGGAGGTCGCGCGCTCGGGCTACGCCTATAGCGTGGCTGACGCCGAGGCCATCGCCGAGCGCGTGGGCTATCCCTGCGTGCTGCGTCCGAGCTTTACCCTCGGCGGTGCCGGCGGCGGCATCGCGCATACCCATGAGGAGCTCGTCTCTATCGTGAGCCAGGGCCTCGAGCTTTCGCCTGCCCACGAGGTGCTGGTCGAGGAGTCCATCGAGGGCTGGAAAGAGTACGAGATGGAGGTCATGCGCGACCACGCCGGCAACGGCATCATCGTGTGCTCCATCGAGAACCTCGATCCCATGGGCGTGCATACCGGCGACTCCATCACGGTGGCACCGGCGCAGACCCTCTCCGACCTTGAGTATCAGCGCATGCGTGTCGCCTCGCTCGCCATCTTGGAAAAGATCGGCGTCGAGACCGGCGGCTCCAACGTGCAGTTTGCCGTGAACCCCCAGACCGGCCGTCTGATCGTCATCGAGATGAACCCGCGCGTGAGCCGCTCGTCCGCACTGGCCTCCAAGGCCACGGGTTTCCCCATCGCCAAGGCCGCCGCGCGCCTGGCCGTTGGCTATACGCTCGACGAAATCGTCAACGACATCACCAAGGCAACGCCCGCCTGCTTTGAGCCCACGATTGACTACTGCGTGGTCAAGGTGCCGCGCTTTGCCTTCGAGAAGTTCAAGGGTACCGACCCCACGCTCACCACGCGCATGAAGGCCGTGGGCGAGATCATGGCGATCGGCCGCACCTTTGAGGAGGCCTTTGGCAAGGCCATGCGCTCACTGGAGGACGGTCACCAGGGCATCTGCGCCGGTGGCAAGGAGGGTGCCGACAAGCTGAGCGACGATGAGCTCGCTCAGGCCGTGGCAACCCCGACCGAGCACCGCATCTTCTTTGTGGTCGAGGCCCTGCGCCGTGGCTGGGACATCGCCCACATCCATGCCATCTGCGGTATCGATCCGTGGTACCTCAACCGTATCAACGACATGGTGCAGGTCCAGGAGAGCATCCGCGGCCTGCGTGTGGAGGATATCGACGCCGACGCGATGCGCCTGCTCAAGCAGTACGGCACGAGCGACGCCGAGATTGCCGCGCTGACCGGCTCGGACGAGCGCTTTGTGCGCGCCTATCGCAAGGGTCTGGGCGTGGTTCCCAGCATGAAGACGGTCGATACCTGCGCTGCGGAGTTTTCGAGCGCCACGGAGTACCACTACAAGACGTACGAGAACATCTACCGCACGAGCCCGGATGCCAAGAAGTGCGTGGCTCCCGACGAGACCACGCCGGCGGACAAGCCCAAGGCGATGATCCTGGGCGCCGGCCCCAACCGCATTGGCCAAGGTATCGAGTTCGATTACTGCTGCGTGCACGCGAGCTACGCACTGGCGGCTCGCGGCTTCGAGACCATCATAGTCAACTGCAACCCCGAGACCGTTTCGACTGACTACGACACCTCGGACCGCTTGTACTTTGAGCCGCTCACCTACGAGGACGTCATGGACGTTATCGATGTCGAGCGCCCCGACGGCGTCGTGGTGACGCTCGGTGGCCAGACCCCGCTTAAGCTGGCGCGCATGCTCGAGGAGAGCGGCGTGAACATTATGGGCACCAAGCCCGATGCCATCGACTTTGCCGAGGACCGCGAGCGCTTCGCCGCTCTGCTCGACAAGCTGGGCATCATGTACCCGCCGGCGGGCCAGGCCACCTCGTTTGAGGAGGCCGAGGCCGTGGCCGCGCACATCGGCTATCCGCTGCTGGTGCGCCCGAGCTATGTGCTGGGCGGCCGCGGCATGATGATCGCCTACGATGCCGAGCATCTGCGCGATTACATGGCCGAGGCTGCGCGCATTAGCCCCGACTACCCGGTGTACCTGGACCGCTTCCTGGAGGGTGCGATCGAGTCCGACGTCGACGCCCTGTGCGATGGCGAAGAGGTATACATCGGCGGCATCCTGGAGCATATCGAGGAAGCCGGTATTCACTCCGGCGACTCCGCGACCTGCATCCCGCCGTTCAGCTTTAGCGAGAGCCTGCAGGCGAAGCTCCGCGAGACCACGCGCCGCATCGCGATGGCGCTGGGCGTGCGCGGTCTGGTCAACGTGCAGTACGCCATTAAGGGCGAGACCGTTTACGTGATCGAGGCCAACCCGCGCGCCAGCCGTACCGTGCCGTTTATCTCCAAGGCCACCGGCGTGCCGCTGGCCAAATGCGCGGCGCGCATCATGGCAGGCGATTCCATCGCGAGCTTGGGCCTGCCGAGCGACGAACGTCAGCTGGACTGGTTCTGCATGAAGGAAGCCGTTATGCCCTGGGGTCGTTTCCCGGGCGCCGACGTCATCCTGGGGCCCGAGATGAAGTCGACGGGCGAGGTCATGGGTATCGCTAAGAGCTATCCCGAGGCATACGCCAAGACGCAGCTGGCGATCGACTACAGGCTGCCCGACCCGAGCGCCGGCAAGGTATTCATCAGCGTGTGCGACCGCGACAAGCGCCACATCCTTTCGGTCGCGCGTATCCTGCGTTACCTGGGCTTTGACATCTGCTCCACCGAGGGTACGGCGCGCGTGCTGCGTGGAGGCAACGTGACGTGCGAGATCGTGGAGAAGATTAGCGGCCCGCACGACGGCGAGCGCCCCAACATCGGCGACCTCATCGCCGATGGCAAGATTGCGGTGATCATCAACACGCCGTACGGTCCGGGCTCGCGCGGCGACGGCTATCTGCTGCGCACCGAGGCAGTGCGACGCGGTGTGACCTGCGTGACCGCGATGTCTGCCGCCAACACGTACGTGAGTGCCATCGAGGCGGTGCGTGAGGACCAGCAGGGTCACGGCAGCGCCAACGACATGGGCATGGACGTCATCGCCCTGCAGGACCTGCCGCAGCACACGGTGTAATGTGACCTGGTCGGCCGGGGCGGCAGCCGGACACTTTCTCTCGGAAACTGGGCTTCGCGAAGTTTTCCGAGAGAAAGGACCGCCTCCCGCCCCGGCCTACGGTGACTCGGTTGCACCGTGTGCTGCCGAAGGGGCTTTGTGCGATGACTAGGGCTGAATAGAAAATGAGTGTGGGCGCCGTCGTTCGTTTGAA
>CABRCR010000029.1:0-4446 GCA_902469435.1 uncultured Collinsella sp.
GACGGCTCGGTGCCGTCCACCGGTCAGCGGCGCCCTGGCCTCCCACGGGCTGGCCCCGCAGTACTCTCGGCGCGATGGGGCTTAGCTTCCGGGTTCGGAACGGGACCGGGCGTGCCCCCCATGCTCTGGCCGCTGACCGGTGGGCGGCGCCCACCGTTACGGTGTCCGGTTTCACATCTACGTGCCCTGGGGGCCGCATGGCGCATAGGAAAGATGACTCGGGGGCATCCTCGTGCCCGGACCGCGCTTCAGAGCGCATGTCCCGCGGGCCGCGAGGTGCGGTTCCGGAAGAGCTCGGGCGATTAGTGCGGCTCGGCTGAGGACGTCGCCGCCCTTGCACCTGCCGTCTATCGACCAGGTAGTCTACCTGGGCCCTTACCGGAAGGAGAACTAATCCCTGGAACGGCTTCCCGCTTAGATGCCTTCAGCGGTTATCCGCGCCGCACGCGGCTACCCGGCCGTGCCGTTGGTCGACAACCGGTTCACCGGAGGTGCGTCCACCCCGGTCCTCTCGTACTGGGGGCAGCCTCCATCGATTCTCCTGCGCCCACGGAGGATAGGGACCGAACTGTCTCACGACGTTCTGAACCCAGCTCGCGTACCGCTTTAAACGGCGAACAGCCGTACCCTTGGGACCTGCTCCAGCCCCAGGATGCGATGAGCCGACATCGAGGTGCCAAACCTTGCCGTCGATGTGGACTCTTGGGCAAGATCAGCCTGTTATCCCCGGAGTACCTTTTATCCGTTGAGCGACGGCCCACCCACTCGGGGCCGCCGGATCACTAGAGCCTGCTTTCGCACCTGCTCGGCTTGTGGGCCTCGCAGTCAAGCCCGCTTGTACTCTTGCATTCAAAAGGACGGTTGCCGACCGTCCCGAGCGGACCTTCGCGCGCCTCCGTTACCCTTTAGGAGGCGACCGCCCCAGTCAAACTGCCCGCCTGGCACGGTCCCCGAGCCGGTCGACGGCCTCGGGTTAGGACGCCGGTCGCGCGAGGGCAGTATTCCAAGGGCGGCTCCCCGGGGGCTGGCGCCTCCGGATCTGTGCCTCCTGCCTATCCTCTACACGCGGGACCAGCGGCCAATGCCAAGCTGCAGTGAAGGTTCACGGGGTCTCTCCGTCCTTCCGCGGGTAAGTCGCATCTTCACGACCAGTGCAATTTCACCGGGTCCATGGTCGAGACAGCGCCCAAGTCGTTGCGCCTTTCGTGCAGGTCGGAACTTACCCGACAAGGAATTTCGCTACCTTAGGACCGTTATAGTTACGGCCGCCGTTTACCGGGGCTTGGCTTCGGGGCTTCGCCTTGCGGCTAACTCCTCCGCGTGACCTTCCGGCACCGGGCAGGCGTCAGACCCTATACGTCGCCTTGCGGCTTCTGCAGAGTCCTGTGTTTTTGGTAAACAGTCGCTTGGGCCTCTCCACTGCGGCCCGCCTCCGCTCCCCGGGCAAGCCGGTTCACGTACGCGCGGGCACCCCTTCTCCCGAAGTTACGGGGCCATTGTGCCGAGTTCCTTGACCATGGTTGACCCGATCGCCTCGGTATGTTCTACCCACCCACCTGTGTCGGTTTGCGGTACGGGCGCGCACGCGCCTGCCTAGGGGTTTTTCTAGGGACCTCGGGCTCACTCGCTTCGCTTGATCGCTTCGTCCGGAGCCTCGCCCTCCTGCGGACCGGATTTCCCTGGTCCGCGGGCCGCGCTCCATCACGGGGACGTCCAGAACCCCGCCGAGCCACCCCCATCCGTCGCCCCGTCGGTCGTAGCGCCGCGTGCGCGGTGCAGGAATGTCTGCCTGCTGCGCGTCGGCTACGCCTCCCGGCCTCGCCTTAGCCCCCGACTGACCCTGGGAGGATTAGCCTTGCCCAGGAAACCTCGGGTTCACGGCGGACGAGTTACTCTCTCGTCTCTCGCTACTCATGCCAGCATTCTCACTCCCATGCGCTCCACCGCCGGTCGCCCGGCGGCTTCCCCGCCCATGGGAAGCTCCCCTACCGATTCTACTTAGGTAAAATCCCGCCGCTTCGGTGTCCAGCTTAGCCCCGTGTATTGTCGGCGCATGTCCACTCGACCAGTGAGCTGTTACGCACTCTTTGAATGCATGGCTGCTTCTAAGCCAACATCCTGGTTGTCTGGGCGGACGCACATCCTTTGCCACTCGGCTGGAACTTGGGGACCTTAGCGGGCGGTCCGGGCTGTTTCCCTCTCGAGCACACAGCTTAGCCCACATGCTCTGACTGCCGCGCTCTGGGCCGCCGGCATTCGGAGTTCGGTTGGATTCGGTAGGCGGCGAAGCCCCCTCGTCCATCCGGTGCTCTACCTCCGGCGGTGAACGCGCGACGCTAGCCCTAAAGCTATTTCGGGGAGAACGAGATATCTCCGGGTTTGATTGGCCTTTCACCCCTATCCGCAGGTCATCGCCGCCGTTTTCAACCGACGTGCGTTCGGCCCTCCACGGGGTCTTACCCCCGCTTCAGCCTGCCCACGGATAGCTCACCCGGCTTCGCGTCCGCGGCGCGGGACTCAAGTCGCCCTGTTAAGGCTCGCTTTCGCTCCGGCTCCCTTTCGGTTAACCTCGCCCCGCGCCAGCGACTCGCTGGCTCATTCTACAAAAGGCACGCCGTCACACCATATAGGTGCTCCGACTGCTCGTGGGCGCACGGTTTCAGGTACTGTTTCACTCCCCTCCCGGGGTGCTTTTCACCTTTCCCTCACGGTACTGGTGCGCTATCGGTCACAGGGTAGTACTCAGGCTTGGATGGTGGTCCACCCAGGTTCGGACCGGGTTTCACGTGCCCGGCCCTACTCAGGGACCGCGTCGCGCCGTCCGGTCTGGGTTCGCGTACGGGGCTGTCACCCGCTGCGGCCGGCCCTCCCATGCCGTTCCGCTCCCCAGCCGGACCTGCGCCCGGGGGCGGCAGCCCCCGGATGCGCGGCCCTGCAACCCCGTCGGCGGAACCCCTGCCGGGTATGCCCGCTCGACGGTTTGGCCATCGGTCCCCTTTCGCTCGCCGCTACTCGGGGAGTCTCGAGATTGATTTCCTCTCCTCCGGGTACTTAGATGTTTCAGTTCCCCGGGTTGTCCTCCCCCCGCCTATGCGTTCAGCGGGGGGATATGCACACTGCTGTGCATGGGTTCGCCCATTCGGAGACCCCCGGGTCGAAGGATGTGTGCTCCTCGCCGGGGATTATCGCAGCTTGCCGCGTCCTTCATCGGCTCCCTGTGCCAAGGCATCCGCCGTGCGCCCGTGGTATCTTGCGGGACCGCTCTCGGGCCCGCGGGATATCCACGTGTCGCTAAAATTAATTAATCGATATCATGAATAGCGCTCGTATGTCGCAATTCGGGTATCTCATACCGCGGCACAGTAGTTGACTGTGCTCGCGATCAGATGCTCCTCACTCATATATAAGTGAATTCTTCTTGTTTGGATCGGATGAATGATTGCTATCATTCTGTCTGATAAATCGCAGAAAAGAATCGAGTCTGGAAGAAGTATCTTCCATCTCTCTCCTATCGCTATGCGGCTCTCAAGGTACGCGGGTGCGACCCCGGGGACCGGGTGCTGCGGGGACATATCCTGGCGGACATCTACCGGACGGGCTCCTGCCCTCTATTCGAGTTAAAGTGTTTTCTCTCTAAGAATGTATCTCCCTAGAAAGGAGGTGATCCAGCCGCACCTTCCGGTACGGCTACCTTGTTACGACTTCACCCCCCTCACCCTCCACACCTTCGGCGCCTCCCCCCTTGACGGTTGGGCCGGCGACTTCGGGTGCAGACGACTCGGGTGGTGTGACGGGCGGTGTGTACAAGGCCCGGGAACGCATTCACCGCGGCATGCTGATCCGCGATTACTAGCAACTCCGACTTCATGGGGGCGGGTTGCAGCCCCCAATCCGAACTGGGGCCGGCTTTCCGGGATCCGCTCCCCCTCGCGGGGTGGCATCCCTCTGTACCGGCCATTGTAGCACGTGTGCAGCCCAGGGCATAAGGGGCATGATGACTTGACGTCGTCCCCACCTTCCTCCGTTTTGTCAACGGCAGTCTCGCCAGAGTCCTCTTGCGTAGTAACTGGCAATAAGGGTTGCGCTCGTTGCGGGACTTAACCCAACATCTCACGACACGAGCTGACGACAGCCATGCACCACCTGTATGGGCTCCTCTCGGCCACGGGGTCTCCCCCGCTTCACCCATATGTCAAGCCCTGGTAAGGTTCTTCGCGTTGCTTCGAATTAAGCCACATGCTCCGCTGCTTGTGCGGGCCCCCGTCAATTCCTTTGAGTTTTAGCCTTGCGGCCGTACTCCCCAGGCGGGATACTTATTGCGTTAACTCCGGCACGGAAGGGGTCGATACCTCCCACACCTAGTATCCATCGTTTACGGCTAGGACTACCGGGGTATCTAATCCCGTTCGCTACCCTAGCTTTCGAGCCTCAGCGTCAGTTACAGTC
>CABRCR010000030.1:0-18324 GCA_902469435.1 uncultured Collinsella sp.
CGAGGAAGCGGCTCAGGGCGATATACGCCGTGATGCGCGACCGGGTGCCCTACCGGGAGTAGCGTCGAAGGTTGACAAAACTATAGGAACACCCAATGACTAAGACAAAACGAGCGAGGATTTTTGGACGCCCAAATGACGAGAGTGGATAATCTCCCACTTTGAGCCCACAAACAGGCTAAAAACGGGAGATTATCCACTCTCATTCTGCGGGCACTCATTTAAGTACGTCCCCAATGAGTGCTTTCACTTCTTTTAACAAAACGCCTGGCGGGCATTAACTGCTCGCCGGGCGTTTTGGTTAGGAGGCTATGGTTGTTGGGAAGCCTTAGGCCAGGTCCTCGCCGTTCGTCTCGATGACGTGTTTGTACCAGTCGAAGCTCTTCTTTTTGGAACGCTTGAGGGTGCCGTTGCCCGCATCATCGCGGTCGACATAGATAAAGCCGTAGCGCTTGGACATCTCGCCCGTGCCGGCAGACACCAGGTCGATTGGGCCCCAGGTGGTGTAGCCCAGCAGGTCAACGCCGTCCTCGGTCACCGCATCGCGCATCGCGGCGATATGCTGGCGCAGGTAGTCGATACGGTAGTCGTCGTTGATGGAGCCATCCTCCTCGACAACATCCTTGGCGCCCAGGCCGTTCTCGACCACAAACAGCGGCTTCTGATAACGGTCGTACAGGTCGTTGAGGGTGATGCGGAAGCCCAGCGGATCGATGGCCCAGCCCCACTGGCTCTCCTGCAGGTAGGGGTTCTTGGCGCCGGCGAAGGCGTTGCCCTGGGTGCGCTCGACATCGGGGTTATCGGCACCGGCGGAGCAACGGGTGCTGTAATAGCTAAAGCTGATGAAGTCGACGGTGTTGGCGGCCAGGATCTCGCGGTCCTCATCCGTCATGCCCACATCGATGCCCAAACGCTCGAGCTTCTTGACGGCATAGGCCGGGTAGTAGCCGCGGCTCTGAACGTCGACGAAGAAATAGTTGCTCTGGTTGTCAATCTGCGCTTGGCGCACATCGCCCGGACGGCAGCTGTAGGGGTAGTAGCTACCTGCGGCAAGCATGCAACCGATCTTGACCTCAGGGTCGATCTCGTGAGCGATCTTGGTTGCCCAAGCGCTGGCGACGAGCTCGTTGTGGGCGGCCAGGTACTCGACGGCCTCCTTGTTCTCGCCCTCCTCAAAGACCAGACCGGCACCCATAAACGGCAGGTGCAAGATCATATTGATCTCGTTGAAGGCAAGCCAGTACTTTACCAGGCCCTTGTAGCGGGTGAAGATCGTGGTCGCGAGGTTCTTGTAGAAGTCGATGAGCTTGCGGTTGCGCCAGCCGCCGTACTCCTTGATGAGGTGAATCGGGCAGTCGAAGTGCGTGATGGTCACGAGCGGCTCAATGCCGTGCGCCTGACACTCGCGGAACACGTCCTCGTAGAAGGCCAGGCCGGCCTCGTTGGGCTCAGTCTCGTCGCCGTTGGGGAAGATGCGGGTCCAGGCCAGGCTCATGCGGAAGGTCTTAAAGCCCATCTCGGCAAAGAGGGCGATGTCCTCCTTGTAGTGGTGATAGAAATCGATGCCGGTCTGCGCGGGGTAGTAATAGCCGTCCTCGAAGTCGAGCATCTTGCGCTGGCCGGAGACCACCGCATAGCGCTCGGGGCCGTGCGGCGCCACGTCCACGTTGGCCAGGCCGCGGCCATCCACGTCGTAAGCGCCCTCGCACTGGTTGGCAGCCGTCGCGCCGCCCCACAGGAAGTCTTTACGGAAAGCCATGCATCAATCCTTTCACACGCTGTTTGTCGTGGTTTCAGTATCCCCGTAAGCAGCGCGCTACTCAACGGCAACGACGCAGGCCGACACTTCTTTTCGCACACGGCGGCCCGGCAGCCGCCCCTGCCTGACACTTTCTGATACCGCCGCCCCAAACCACCACAAAGGGGACAGGCACCTTTGTGGTGGTTGGGGACGGTTTGTCTCGATCTGTAACAGGTAGGCAGCCAAAACCGGGCTTGGTGTTACAGATCGAGATTTTCGGGCAGCCCCCGCAGTTTGTCTAAATCTGTAACAGGTAGAGACGATTTAGCCCGCTAGATGTTACAAATCGAGACGGAAGATGCTAGTCACAGGCGATGTCGAGGTTCTTGCCGACGAGGCCCACGTAGCCGCCCTCGGCCGCCTTGGGGCTGTCGGCGTGGCAGAGGACCCACTTGTCGGCCTTCCAGTAGCAGTAGCTGTCACCGGCGGCAGGCATGTCGGCTGCAGCCTCGGGGCGCGGGCCGTTGGTGCCCGCCGGCAGCGCCACCATCACCTGAAAGCCGCCGTCGTCGACCATGCAGGGCGTGTAGTGAAGCGTGGTGGCGTAAACCTCGACGAGCGTGCCGGCGGGCGCGCGAAAGGCCTTGACCTGAGCGGTGTCGAGCTTGCCGTCGACAATTTGCTCGCGCTTGGCCAGCAGCAGAATAAAGTCGCGCGCACCCAAATTAAACTCACTGGCACGGTGATACTCCAGACAGTTGAGGCGCGTGTTGTGGCCGTTGCACCAGCCCGGCTGGAACGGACGGCCGCCGTACATGAGCAGGCCGAGCGTGTCGACACCCTCAACCTGCTCGAGCTCGGGTGCGGAGGCCACGTACTTGGTGCCCTCGGGAATGGGAGTAGCCGCAAGCGCCTCGACAAGCGGGGCGGTCAGGTTGGACGGCACGTCGTCCCACCCGCGACCATAGGATTTGAACTCGGGATCTGATACAGAGTAGATATGCATGTTCGCTCCTGTTCGTTTATGTGACAGCATGAACATTCTAGAACATCATTCATCCACGACCACGATCAATACCGAAAACATTGCATGACGAAATCACCCGCTCAAAAAGCGACATGCAGCTTCCTAGTCGAGATAATCTTTAAGAAACTCAATAACGCTCATACACCAGTAGTCGGTCTCCGGCGCATGGGGCTTCATCAATGCGTGCCCCCCTTCTGAATACATGACTCCCTCATGGTGTACTCCAGCTGCATCCAGAGCATCGACCATCTTTTCATAATTGTCGGGCGATACAATATCATCGTCAGCGCATTGCCAAAGATATGTCGGAGGATACTGCTCCCACACATGCTGATTAATACAGAAATCATCGAGCGAGTCGCGACCAGCCCCGCCGCACACCGAATCAAGAAATCTATTGTCTGATGCGTTCTCAAAGCCACGAAGATCAATCGGTGCATAACACAGGACCAAGGCTTTGGGTGCCTCGCATCCGTAGGACGCAAATCCCTTGTTGTCCGTCCCCCACTCGGCAGTTAAATGCGCACCAGCAGAAAAGCCGATAACTGCATAACTTTTTGCGACATTAAATTTCGCTGAATTCTCGAAGACAAAACGGACAGCTCGATTTAAATCGTCGATTGGACGCGGCATCAAAGGCTCGACCCTCACCCTGTATGACAGCACGAACACGTTATAGCCCGCATCGTTGAGCTCGGGGGCAACGGGAAAGCCTTCCATTTGATGACAAACGCTCTGATAACCTCCGCCCGAAACCGCAATGATAAAGGGAGCCCCGGGTCTCCCGGGAAAGAAGAACAGTTTCGTGTTGCGTCGAGTCGGATCACGGATGCAGTCGGCTTCATCCCATATATCGTAGGCAACTTGCCTCCCGTCATCCACGAGCTCGACAATCCGATTCAATCCACGCAAAACGCGAGTAGTTTCATATGGATTAGCATCAGAATTCATATGAGACACGATGGGTTTATTCCACATGCGCTCCCAAGTTGAAGGCCGGCAAAGCATAAGGTGCTCGCCAAAGCCAGCGAACTCAGGAAGGAGCGCGATTTCGCCAAACGTCATATCGGCTGTAATTGTCATAGCTAGTCACTCCAAAAATGAGGGTGGGCTCGCGTGAATCAACGGCAAGCCCACCACATGCAATCTGCCGCGGGGTTTTCGGCAGCTTACATCCCAAATAATTGTCTACTCCACTACTGCCTCTTCATCAGGGCGATACAGGATGTAAACGAGAACGAAGTTAAGAATTAAACCGACGACATTGCAAAGAATTGCGCCGATGAGGCTGCTCATATCACCAGAAGGATCCATATAACCGGGGAAGCTAAAAATGCCGCTCGACGTCATAACGAACGTACAGGTGTTGAAAATCGCCGGGATAACAGCACTGATTGCTCCGGCGACCATGGAAGCGATAATGATCTTCTTGTGCTCCAAGATGATGCCGTACAGCGCCGGTTCCGTAATCCCGAAAAAGCCCGTAATGGCACAGCTAAACCCAAGACTCTTTTCACTCGGGTCCTTCGAGCGGAGGGCAAACGCCAAACAAGCGCCGACAACACCCATGCTGCAGCAGAGAAGTCCAAGGATAGGATCGGAGCCGACGGTCATAATATTGTTGATGGAAAGCACGATCAGGGCCCAATGGAGTCCAAGGGGGATCATAACGAGACCGAATATCGGCCCGAGAATAACGCCGCAAAGGACGGGGCTGAACTGATAGACCGCCAGCACTGCAGTCGCAAGCAAAGAGCTCGCCTGCTGAATAACGGGGCCGATCACAAGGAGCGAGACGGGGGCGGCAACAGCAACCGTCAGGAACGGGACGAGCGCAAATGCCACAACATCGGGAAGAACCGCCCGCAGCCACTTATTAAGAACGGATGCGAACCAAGCCGCCACGATAGCAGGAAACACCGTGGAGGAATAGCTCACCATTGTGAACTTCATGCCGAGCAAATCCAGCGCATCGCCCGCTCCGGCCGCAGCAACGAAAGTCGGATAAATCAGGATTGCACCGAGTACCGCACCGATATATCGATCGGTTCCAAAGAACTGAGCAGCAGATGATCCGACAAGAACGGGCAGAAAATACATGCAGGCATTTCCCATGCCGTACAGCAGAGTGTATATTCCGCTCTCGGCGGAAACAGCACCCGCCGTCGTCAGAATACTAAGGACGGCGTTTATCATTCCGCATGCGATCAAGGCAGGAAGAACGGGCATCATGATGCCGCTGATGAGCTTCATTAGCTTTCCCAGAAAGCCCTTAGTCTCTCCTTCGCTTGCCTCGGAATCTCCGGCATCAATCCCGGTTTCCTTGGCAACGACTTCATAGACCTTATCGACCTTAGGTCCCACAATCACCTGATATTGCCCCGCGGAATGGCGAATGTCGATCACGCCATCAATCGCCTTGACTTTTGCATCGTCTACGATGCTTTCGTCCTTAAGGTTGAACCTTAAACGAGTCATGCAGTGAGCTACAAATGTAACGTTGTCTGCGCCGCCCACCATCTCGAGAATCTCGGCAGCGAGCTTGGTTGTATCTGCCATAAATACCATTTCTCCCATGTTGAGTTTTATATGTAACCATCAGCAAAGCGCGCGCCTTTGCCAACTAATTACCTTGTTTTCGATGCAATTCGATTGATGTGCATCATGAGGTAGAGTCTTTCTTCGTCTATAAGTTCCCGCCCCGTCAGTCGGCTGAGAACAGAAGCAATATCATCGGCGCACATTGATGCCACCGGATATTCTTTTTTGAGCGAGAGGTACATCTTGCGGTTGTCGCTCACGATGCTTTCGCCAGAGTTCAACCTATTGAATAAGTACTGAAGATGGGTTGCGAACCTTGCGTAATCGAAACCTTCCCGATCAACTTGAATGCCAAGCCGATTTTCAACAGCAACGGTTGACTCCTCCAGAACACGATCGTAGATATCCGCGCTAAACTCTTTAACTACTTCGCATGAGTCCGAATCGGCCATGTTATTGATAAACGCCATGGCAATTCCAACTGCCTCATGAGCTGGAAGCCTAACGTTAAGACGTTTCCTGATTATCTTAAGTGCATACTCGCCGATTTTAAATTCGACGGGATATTGTTGGCGGACATCAAACGATAAAGGCATGCGGACAACGATATTTTGCTCTTTGCGCTTAACCGCATACGCGATATGGTCCGCAAGGATAAACGGCAAATTAGGGCTCACCTCATAAGACAGCAAACCTGTCGACATATCAATAACATCCGAGGTAAGCTCGAGAAGCTCGTCGGGGACCTCGTCAACGAGAGCGATGTAGCGAGAGCTAACGTTATAAAACGTTCGTTGAATCTCCGAAAGAGGGACCTCGTCTCCGACATTCTTAAACCCCAGACCACGGCCGAATGCAACCAACTGTCTGCCATTTCCATCGACGCAGAGGACAGCGCTGGTATTAATTCGTTTAACAATTTCCATGTGTCCCCCCCCCTAAACAGAACAAGGCTCCCGAAGCAGAATCCGACAATCAATGTCGACAGATGCTGCTTCAGGAGCCTTGCCTGAATATCACTCTGAGGACTAGTTTAAGCGAGCTAGTGCTAATGACCTCGAATAAACACTTCTAAACAGTTAAACGGTCGATATCTCCGTGTGAACGGTTTGGAGGCAGAGGGCGGCCCTATGCCTGCTGATAGTGCAGGTGCTTCTCGTCGATATCGGCCAGGTCGCGGTCGAGATAACGACGCGCAAGCCAGTTTGCCATGGGGAGGTTCTGGTCCAGGTAGTTACCGCACTCCTCGGGAGCGGCACCGGGAACATCGCCCTCAAAGCCCGCGACAAACGCGAACAGCTCACGCACGAGCGGCAAGATCTCCTCGCTCGTCACCTCGCCAAATACGACGAGGTAAAAGCCCGTGCGGCAGCCCATGGGGCCAAAGTAGACAATGCGGCTCGACCACTCGGCATGATTGCGAAGGAACGTCGCACCCAGATGCTCGATGGTGTGGCACTCGGCCGTGTTCATGACCGGCTCCTTGTTGGGCGTGGTCAGGCGCAGGTCAAACGTGGTGACGGCGGCACCGGTCGCCGGATCGCGGTCGATGCGGCTCACGTACACGCCGGGCTCAAGCAGCAGATGGTCAACGGAAAAACTCGCGATGCGCTCCATGGCAGATCCTCTCGGTAGTCAATTTAGGACGGGACTCTTTTAGCTGGTTGGAATGGTCGCACCAATCATACCAGTCAAAAAAGCCCCGTCCCAAATGAGCTACCCGGGACGGGGCCCGAATGATTTTTTAATCCCCGTCCCAGAAAAATCATTCTAGGCAGTGTACGAGATGGTGGCGGCTACGGCGTGGCGCCAGCCGGTGATCTTTTTGGCGCGCTCGTCGGCGGTCATGGCAGGCTCCACGATGCCGCGGGCCCCATAGACGTCGACGACATCGCGCGTATACATGCCCAGCGCAATGCCGCAGGCCCAGGCCGCACCCAGGCCGCTCATCTCGTCGTTGCTCGCGATGCGGATAGGCGAGCCAACCAAGTCGCTCTCAAACTGCATCAGGTACGCATCGCGCGTGGGACCGCCGTCAACGCGAAGCTCGGCAAGTGCCGCGCCCGAATCCTCGACCATTGCGTCAATTACGTCAAAGATTTGATAGGCAATCGATTCGTCTGCAGCTTTTACGAACTCCGCGCGACCCGTGGTGCGCGTCATGCCAAAGACGCAGCCCTCGGCGTCACTCGCCCAGTGCGGCGCGCCCAAACCGGTAAACGCCGGCACAAAGTAGACGCGGCTCGCCGGATTGGCGGCGTAGCACAGGTCGGTAACTTCCTCGGGGTTATTGATGAGCTCCAGATCGTCGCGCAGCCACGTCTTGACGGCGCCGGCATAGCTCACGTTGCCCTCGAGCACGTACTCGGTCACGCCGTCCATGCGCCATGCGAGCGAGCTCGAAAGCCCGTGCGAGCTGGCAACGAACTCGTTGCCGACGTTCATCATGACCGAGCTGCCGGTGCCATAGGTCGCCTTGGCCATGCCGCGACTATGGCAGCCTTGGGCAAACAAGGCCGCGTGGCTGTCGCCGAGCACGCCGTGAATGGGCACGGGCGCCGGCAAAAAGCCGCCCAGATCCGTCGTGCCGAACAGGCCGTCGGAATCGGTCACCTGCGGCAGGCAGGCCACGTCGACGCCAAAGGCCTCACACACCGGCTCACTCCAGCAGCCACGGCGCAGGTCAAAGAGTTGTGTGCGGCTGGCGTTAGACCAGTCGCAGCGGAACTCCGCGCCGCCCGTGAGCGTCCAAACCACCCAGGCATCGATGGTGCCCAGACACAGCTCGCCTGCCGCCGCGGCCTCGGCAGCCGTGGGAACGTTCGCGAGAATCCAAGCCATCTTGCCCGCCGGATAGTAGGGCGAGAGTACCAGACCCGTCGTGTCGCGCACCAGCTCGGCCACACCCTCGCGCGCGGCCAGCTCGTCGCACAGCTCACGGGCGCGGGCGCACTGCCACACCACGGCGTCGCACAGCGGCTCGCCCGTCGTGCGCCTCCAGGCAACGGTGGTCTCGCGCTGATTGGAGATGCCGATGCCGGCGACGTCGGCCGGATCGACCCCGGTCTCCTCCACCACGGCGCGTGCCACGGCCAGCACGTTAGCGGCGATCTCGGCTGGATCATGGCTCACCCAGCCGGCCTCGTTGACAATCTGGCGATGCGGGCGATCGGCACGATGAATCAAATGGCCGCCCTCGTCCACCAGCAGCGCCTTGGTACCCTGCGTGGATTGATCGATTCCGATGATGTATTTGCTCATGTACTCTCCTGTCTCCCCCGTCGATTCAAAAACTAAAACCCGACGGACAAGGAGCGAGCGGTCGTCAAGTGCCGCAGATCGCCGTGAAAGAGGGCCGCCGCGTACTTTGTGTACGCAAGCGACGGTTTGAACGGCAAGGTGCGGTGCTTGGCGGCCGCGCAGCGTCTGTTTCTACTAGTTGCCGAGGAACTCGGCGACCGTCTTGGCGATTCCCTCGCCGGTGAGCCCGTAGTGCGCAAAGACCTCGGGGCTCGTGCCGGTGATGACCGGCGCATCGGGCAGGGAGAGGCACTTGACCGGACGCGGGCAATGCTCGCCCACGACCTGCGCGACCATGGAACCCAGGCCGCCGAAGGGGCTGTGCTCCTCGACCGTCACGACGGCACGCGTGGTACCGGCGGCCTCGATCACGGCCTCGGCGTCGAGTGGCTTGACGCAGTACATGTCGAGCACCGTTGCCGAGATTCCCTGCTCGGCCAGCAAATCGGCGGCGTCCACGGCATGGCGGACCATCTCACCGGTGGCGACAATCGTCACATCGGTGCCGCGACGCACCCAGGTGGCGCGATCCATCTGGAACGGGCACTCGCCCTCGGCGTACACGTCCTCGACCGGGTTGCGCCCCACGCGGATGTAGGCCGGCTTGTTGTCGGCTACCAGGGCGCGCACAAGCTCGGCGGTCTGGAAGCGGTCGCTCGGCAGATACACGCGCATGTTGGGAATCGCGCTCATGGCGGCGATATCCTGCGCGGAGTGGTGGCTCATACCCAGGGCGCCATAGGACACGCCGCCCGAGATGCCGATGAGCTTGACGTTGGTGTTGGAGTACGAGACGTCGACCTTGCACTGCTCATACGAACGCGTGGTCACAAAGGACGCCGGCGAGGCGGCCCAGGCCTTCTTGCCGCACGAGGCCATGCCGGCGGCGATGCTCACCAGGTCCTGCTCGGCAATGCCGACCTCAATGGACTGCTGGGGATACTGATCGAAGAACGGCGTGAGCGATGCGGAGCCGCGGGAGTCGGAGCACAGGACGACGATGTCTTTGTCAGTTGCGGCGGCCTCGAGCAGCGTGTCGCAGATAACCTTGCGGTTGGCGATCTTGTTAGCCATTGATAGCCTCCTTATGGGCAGCGAAATCGGCGATGATCTGGGCATATTCCTCATCGTTGGGCAGATGATGATGCCAGGAGGCCTTGTCCTCCATAACCGGCGAGCCGTAGCCCTTCACCGTGTTGAGGATGATGACCGTGGGCTTACCCTTGGTCTCGGCGGCCAGCGTCAGCGCGGCGTCGATGGCCTGGACGTCGTTGCCCGGAATGGAGAGCACGTTCCAGCCGAAGGCGGCCCAGCGCTCCTCCTGCGAGTCCTGCTTCATAACGTCCTCGGTGCTGCCGCTGATCTGCAGGCGGTTGCGGTCCACGAGCGCGCACAGGTTATCGAGCTGGTAGTTGCCGCCGCTCATAGCGCCCTCCCAGACCGAGCCCTCGGCAAGCTCGCCGTCGCCCATGATGGTGCAGACGCGGTAGTCGCGGCCGTCCATCTTGCCGGCAAGCGCCATGCCCACGGCCACGGGCAGACCGTGACCCAGCGAGCCCGAGTTCATCTCGATGCCCTTGAGCTTGTTGTTGGGGTGACCGATGTAGGGGCTGCCGAACTTGGAGAAGCGGGCCTTGACGTCATCGAGGTCCAGATAGCCCTCGTGGCAGAGCACCGCGTAGTAGGCCTCCATGGCATGACCCTTAGAGAGCACGAAGCGATCGCGGTTGGGATCGTCGACGGTCTCGGGCGAAATGTTGAGATGGTTGGCGTAGAGGGTCATGAGGGCGTCGATCACCGACATGTCGCCGCCGATGTGGCCGCCGGCGCCAGCCATGATGATATCGACGCAATCGCGGCGAAGGTCCCAACGCAGGGACTCAAGCTCTTCGATAGTTGCCATTTCTACTCTCCTCGCAGGTAGGCTTTGACGTCTTCTTCAATCGGGTCGTATAAGTCGGGGGCAATGCCGATGTACTTGCACGCCTCGTAGAGCACCGGCACGACGTTGGCGTGAATGGCGACGCAGTGGTGGATGTAGGGACCCTCGACGATCTTGGCCTCGAGGCGCTTGAGGTTGTCGACCTCGACCCACAGGTAGGTGCCCATGCCGGCCGGGCCGTCGATGCCGCGGGCATTGCCCAGCAGCAGCGAGTACTCGCCGTTGTCGCCGTCAAAACGGGCAAGGGTGAGGTCGCCGTGCTTGGCCTCGGCCGTCAGCGCGCCGGGGTGATCGAACGCCAGCGGGTAGGTGAGCTTGGGCTTGACGGCCGCACAGCTGCAGGGCCAGGGGCCACAGTGCTGCAGCAGCTCGCCGTTCTCGTTGTCGGGATGACGCACGGTCCAGTCGGCGAACATGCCGCGGTGACGGCCCAGATCGGCAGCCTCGACCATCAGCGCGGTGATGGCGCCGTGGATATCTGTCTCGCACACGACGGGGATACCCATCTCGTTAAGGATGGCGTTGGCGGCGCAGGGCATAATGCCCAACTCGTCCTGCAGGGCGTTCCAGCACTGGATGGCACCGGCGTTGCAACCGTACTTCTCGACCAAGCGCTTCATGGCGATGGCAAGACCGGCCACAGCGGGGACCTTATCCTCGGGGATGCAGATCTCAAAGCTGTCGGCAATGTGGGCGAGCATGGCTGCCATGGCCTGCTCGTCGGCCTGGGCGTCGCGCACGGCCTGGACAAGCTCGGTCATGGGGATGGGCGAAAGCTGGATGTTGAACTTCTCGAGCAGCTCGCCCTCGTTGCACATGGTCGACCAGAAGTCGAACGGACGGGTGGCCATCTGCAGAATACGGGTGTGCTTGAAGGTCTTGACCACGTTGCACACGGCCAAAAAGTCCCAGACGCCGCGCTCGAACTCGGGATCGGTCAGGCGGCAGTTGGTCATGTAGGTGAAGGGCACCTGGAAGCGGCGCAGGACCTTGCCGGTGGCGAACAGGCCGCACTGGCTATCGCGCAGGCGGGTGCCGTCGGGCTCGGGGCGCTCGTCGCGCGGACCCCACAGCAGCACGGGCAGACCGAGCTCGCGGGCAAGGCGGGCGCAAACGTACTCGGTACCAAAGTTGGCGTGGCACAGCATGATGCCATCGACGCCCTCGGCGCGGAACTTCTCGACGATAGGCGCGATATGGCTGTCGTCGAACAGCAGGCCCTCGTCGTTGATGTCGTCGATATCCACGATGTCGACGCCGATCTCGCGCAGGCGATCAGCCGTAAGGCCGCGATACTTGATCGCGTCCGGCGCGCTAAAGATGCTGCGGCGCGTGGGCACGAAACCGAGCTTGATCTTATCCATGTACGTCCTCCCCTAATCACATGTTCAGTAAACAGACGCATGTTTCGTTTTGTTCTGTTTACTAAATGTTTTACTATTCTGTTTAGAAGTTTAGCGCGAAATACTCGCAAGCGGTAGAGAATTCAGCCTAAACGGTATGTAAACAAACTGAACATACAAGGAGAACAAAAAGGGGTCCCGAAGGACCCCCTTTTTGAACGGTGTTGCACTTACTGCCCTCGCGCGCTTTGACGCGCCGCGAGCGATGCTGCCTTCGCCTAAATCTCGCGCACGCTCTGGCGCTCGACAAAATACGTCGATACGGCCGTCTTGCAGGTATAGCTCTTGGGATTGCGGATGTTGCCCACCAGGCGGCGCACCGCGATCTCGCCTACCTCGTGCTTGGGAACGTGCACCGTGGTGAGCGGCGGGTTGGAGAAGGCGCCTAGAGACAGGTCATCAAAGCCGATGATCGAGACATCCTCGGGCACGCGTACGCCGTGTTCGCTCAGCGCGCGCATGGCGCCCACGGCAAGCACGTCGTTCTCGGCAAAGAAAGCCGTCGGCAGATCTTCGCGCGAAACGCCGTCGAGCCACGCGCCCATGTCGCGATAAGCGCCCTCGAGCGTGGTGTTCAGCGTGACGCGCCATGCCGGATTGGCCTCGAGGCCCGCGTCCTCAAGCGCTTGGCGATAGCCGCGCTCGCGATCCTTAAAGTTGCGAATACGAAGGTCGCCCGCCAGATAGCCGATCTGCTTGTGGCCTTTCTCGATAAGGTAGTCCACGGCGCGCAGCACCGAATCGGTGTTGGCAATGACCACGGCGTCGAAATACTGGCGATCGCTCCAGCCATCGAGCACAATCAGGTGGGCGGCGGCGTTAGCGAACAGGGCGTAGTCCTCCTCGCCCAACTCCGTACCCATTAGCACAATGGCGGCGGACGGATCGGCGATCAGGCCCTCGACCTGCGGGCGCACGGCGTCCAGGTCGCTAAAGTCGAGCGAGACAAAGCTCGTGCTCATGCCGTGGCGACGCGCCTGACGCTCCACGCCCTCAATAACCGCGGGATGGAAGGTGCTCTCGTCCAGGATGGCACCCGTCTTGCGCGCAAGCACGAACTGGATACTCTCGAGCTGCGTCGACTGCTGATAGCCGAGCGACTGCGCACACTCCAGGATGACCTTGGCGGTCTCCTCGCTCACGCTGCGCTTGCGGTTGAGCGCGTTGGACACGGTTGCGGGCGAAAAACCGGTGATGCGGCTGATCTCGCGAACACTTGCTTTGGCCATTGGTCCCCCTAGCGGCGGCCGTGGTGGAGCATCGCGACTCGATGGCTCGGCAACTAAACGGCCGCAAATTCAAACTAAACATAATAGTAAATGTTTATGAGCTAGTTTAGCCTGTTGTCAAGCGAAGTGGCACGACTATTCCCCCAACGGGCGCATTTGCTCGGTAGCTAAAAAAGCCCCGTCCCAAAAAGACAACTTAGCCAAGGACACGGGCCATACGGGCCTTGAACTCGGACAGGAAGCGCGGGGTATCGACGGTCAGCGCCACGAGTGTGCTCTTGTCGGGATCTGCCACGCGGCGCTCATCGCAGATGGTGCGGCCGCGATACTCACCCAGCAAGTCAACACGCAGGTTACAGCCGAGCGCACCCACGAGCGTGGGATCAATCGCCACGGCAACCGCCAGCGGATCGTGCAGCGCGCAGCCGCCCAGGTAGGACGCGTTCATCTCGTACGAACCAATGTAGTGCTCGACCATGCTCGCAAATGCGCAGCCGGCCATGGTTCCCGAACCCGTCCAGCCGGCAATGTCGCGGCGCGTGAGCACCACGCGATGCGTCACGTCCAGGCCCACCATGGTGAGCTTACGGCCCGAGCGCAGCACCGCGTCGGCTGCCTCGGGGTCGCTCGCCATGTTGGCCTCGGCGCCCGCGCTCACGTTACCGGGCACGGTAAGGGCGCCGCCCATCACGACCACGCGGCCGATGGACATCATCGCCGCCGCATCGCGCTCCAGGGCGAGCGCTAGGTTGGAGAGCGGGCCAGTCGCTACGTAGACCAGATCGGGACCATAGGTGCGCGCGGCATCGATCAGATAATCGACCGCAGCGTTGCCGTCGGCCGAGGTCGCCCCCACCGGCTCGTAGGGCGACGCGGGCACGCTCGCGCCGCCGATGCCGTTCTTGCCGTGAATGAGCGCGGTGGACGCCGGCGGCGTATAGGGCTCAGTCGCTTGCAGAGGACGGTCGGCACCCAGGTACACCGGCACCTCGGGACGGCCCAACAGGTCGAGCACCGCCAGGCAGTTGTGCGCCGACTGCTCGACGCGCACGTTGCCAAAGCATGTGGTGATGCCCACGAGCTCCACCTCGGGGCTCGCGATGGCATAGGCAAGCGCCATCGCATCGTCCACACCCATATCCAGATCAAGGATCAGCTTCTTGGTTGCCATTGTTTTACTCCGCTTCTCCGTCTTGTACTAATCGTCTAAACCAAACATGCGCCCAACTTCGGCACGCGTGGGAATCGACTGCTGCGCGCCCAAACGCGACACCGTCACCGCCGAGGCACGGGCGCCGGCGGCCATGCATTCAAAGAGCGGCAGGCCCTCCAGGCGAGCCGCCGCAAGCGCACCAATAAACGTATCGCCCGCGGCCGTCGTATCGACCACCGCGCACGAAAGTGCCGGCATGCGCAGCAGCTCACCGTCATCGCCAAATGCAACTGAGCCGGCACCGCCTAGCGTGATGACCGCAGCCCCGGCGCCCTTGTCGAGCAGCGCATTGAGCGCGGCGACGCAACTCGCATCATCCGTGGGCAGAATGCCCGTCAGCACCTGGCACTCGGTCTCGTTGGGGCAGACCAGGTCGACCGCAGGCCAGACCTCCGCAGGCAGCTCGCAGGCGGGCGCTGGATTAAAGACCGTATAGAACCCCAGCTCGTGAGCGCAAACAAGCGCCTCGGCCGTCGCCACAAGGTCACATTCGCCCTGGGCGATAAAGACGCTTCCGGCAGCCGGGGCAATCTCGCTGGCGTCGCCGTCGAGCTCATGGGCCACCAGACGCCTCAACGCGCAGGCAACGTCCGCGCCCGCAAGCGCATGGTTGGCGCCCGGTGACAGTATGATGCGGTTGTCGCCCTCGCAGCGAATGATAGTCGCGGTGCCGGTCTCCACGTCATCGCGAAGCGCCACGAACTCAACACTCACGCCGGCATCCTGGAGCCCCGCCACAAGCGCATCGCCAAAGGTATCACGTCCAACAGCGCCGATCATGCATGTGCGCGCACCCATGCGCGCGGCGGCAACGGCCTGGTTAGCGCCCTTACCGCCGGCGTTGGTGATAAACCCGCTGCCGCCGACGGTCTCGCCCGCACGCGGCATGCGCTCGCACGCCACCGAAAGGTCCATGTTCATGCTGCCGAACACCGCAATGATGTCGCGATCTGCCATGGAAACCTCCTCATCTGCGGGCCTTATGCCCACCGTCGACCATCGATTGTGCGCCCTCGCACCCCCTATAACTTTAGTTCACTTTGATGTGGACGCACGCTTGAGCTTGCGCCAGCAGCAAGCATTCACAGGAGCAGGCAGCTACAATAAATACGTGCTGATTATTCTCGTCATTGGATGATGTTTTATGGAACAATTCTCGCAATCGGGCTCGCGCGGTCGACGCCGCACAGGCAACGAGCCGGCGCCGCACGAACGCGTGAAGAGCGAACGCCGTACCAACGAGCCGCGACGCACCGCAAGCCCTCATCGCGCTTCTACCAACAACGCGGGCCGCGCCAACACTCCCGCCGCGGAGCAGACGCCTGCTCGCCCCAAGTCCCGCTACATCCCTGCGCTCGACGGTCTGCGCACGCTCGCCGTCGTCGCGGTGGTGCTCTATCACCTCAACCTCACGTGGGCTCAGGGCGGCCTGCTCGGCGTCACGATCTTCTTTGTGCTTTCGGGCTATCTGATCACGCGCTTGCTGCTCAACGAAGTCGCTAAGACCGGCCGTATCGACCTTAAGAGCTTCTGGATTCGCCGCATCCGTCGCCTGGTCCCTGCCGTGGTAACGGTAGTGTTCGTGACCTGCGCGCTGTGCACCATCTTCAACCACGTGATGCTCACCAAGATGCGCCCCGACATCCTGCCGTCGCTGTTGTTCTTCAACAACTGGTGGCAGATTGCCCAAAACGTCTCGTACTTCAATGCTCTGGGCGACCCCTCGCCGCTCACGCACTTTTGGTCGCTTGCCATCGAGGAACAGTTCTACCTGATTTGGCCGCCACTGCTGTTTGCCATGGTATCCATGCATGTGAGCAAGCCCAACACGCGCCGCGTGGTTCTGGGCCTTGCCGCGGTATCTGCCCTCGCCATGATGGTGCTTTACAACCCTGCCGCCGACCCCAGCCGCGTGTACTACGGCACCGACACCCGCGTGTTCTCGCTGCTGCTGGGTGCCTGGATGGCCTTTATCCCCGATCGCGACCTGGCGCCAGTGCGTCTCGCACATCGTTTGGGGCTCAATCGCCTGGCTGGCGCCGCCAAGCACGGCAAGAACGCCGAGAGCAAGTCTGGCGAGAAGGCCGACAACGCAGCCGAGACCGTCCCGGCACAGCCGAGCGCCCTCGTGCGCTTTTGGTCCTCGCCCGCATCCATCGATGTGCTGGGCGTCGTGGGTCTGGTTGGCCTTGCCGCCATGGTCGCGCTCACCAACGGCTACACCGCGTTCCAGTATCGCGGCGGCACGCTGCTATGCTCCATCCTCACGCTCATGGTCATCGCGGCCTGCGTGCAGCCCCAGGGAATGGTTGCCCGCGCACTGTCCGCCGAGCCGCTCGTGTGGGTTGGCAAGCGCTCGTACAGCATCTACCTGTGGCACTATCCGCTACTGTTGCTCATGAACCCGGTCGCCAACATCAACGATACGCCGTGGTGGCAGTACATTTTGCAGGTGTTGTTGGTGGTCGCCGTAGCCGAATGTTCATATCGCTTTATCGAGACGCCGTTTAGAAAGGGCGCCTTTGGGCACACCGTATCCGAGTTCCGCGACGGCACCACCACGCCCGCCAACTGGGTGCGCGCGCACGTCCCTGTCTGCGCAGCCTGCGCTGTCGTGTTGGTCGTTGCACTGGGCGGCCTGATCTTTGTGCCCGAGACGTCTGCGCTGAGCGGTGAGGGCGCCGAAGTCCTCAACAAGGAAGCAAAAAACACCGCGCCCACCGACCAGCAGGCGGCCGACGACACCGACAAGGACAACGACGGCTTCCCCGATGGCTCCTACGACCTGTTGATGATCGGTGACTCCGTGTCGCTGCGCGCCGTTGATTCCTTTGACGGCGTGTTCCCGCACAGCCATATCGATGCCGAAAAGGGCCGCCAGTTTGATGCGGGCCGCGCGACATTTGAGGGCTATCTCCAACAGAACCTTGCCGGCAAGATCGTGGTCTTTGCACTGGGCACCAACGGCTTGGTAACCGACGACCAGATCGACGCCATCATGACCGATGCAGGAGATAAGCGTATTGTGGTGTTTGTGAACACGCGCAGCCCGCAGCCGTGGGTTGGCTCTACCAACCAGGCCATCGCCAACGCCGCTACGCGCTACAAGAACGTGCGCGTTATCGACTGGTACGGATACAGTGCCAATCGCAACGACCTGTTCGATGGCGATGGCACGCACCTGTCGACCACTGGCGTGATTGAGTACCTCAACTTGATCCACGATGCAGTCAAGAAGGACCTGCCCGTGCATCCCGAGGATCACGTCAACGATCCGCAGCCGGCGGCCGTCAAGTCTGCCACCGACGCACTCGTCAATGCGCTCGCTCTCAAGCCGCACAAGCTGGGCACCGACAAGTAACCTGCAGCGCAAACTTCCCACATCCGGAGGGGGTGCCTGCCACGGCAGGCACCCCTTCCGGCAGTTAGGGACGTTCCTTATATGCCGGCACCCAGGGACACTCCCGACACAGCCGAGGAACGCCCTCCTTGCGACCGAATTCTGGGCGCCTCGCCACCCCGAACGTTGTTTCCAAGCCCACACCCGCAGCAAACAACCCAAAATCACTCTTTTCGAGCCGACTCCAAGAGGTCGTGGACAAAAAGTGGCAAATATGAGTACTGTTACCATTTTAGTAGCAGGCAAAACCACCCAAAATGGCGCTCATGCGGTAGCGCACGACCCTTCCAGTTGACCAGAATGGCCGGCTTAGGACTTGGAGACCCGCTTTTAATAAACAGATTCTTAACTATGTTCATTATTTTCTTGGTCGTAAATGCTATCGGCAAGGCAACAGTACTCATATTTGGCATTTTTTGTCCACTGCCAGGTAGCGCGCAGAGATGTGGTGTAAGAGGCGGGGAATGCCCCGCCTCCGCCCTTTCTTGAAAGGGAGGGGACACCGCCTAGAATTCGTCGTTGGAGTAA
>CABRCR010000031.1:0-27855 GCA_902469435.1 uncultured Collinsella sp.
CATGGCGTGACGTGCCCTAAATCCTATCTGGACCTGTGCACCGAGCACGTGGTGGTCATGGATTACGTCGACGGCATTTCGATCGCCGATCCTGAACGCTTGGTGGCCGAGGGCTATGACTTGGAAAAGATCGGTGCCGCAATCGTCGAGGACTACTCGACGCAGGTGCTCGATGACGGCTTTTTCCATGCCGACCCGCATGCGGGAAACATCATCCTCAAAGACGGCATTGTCTACTTTATTGACTTGGGCATGGTCGGACGCATGTCGAGTCACGATCGCGGTATCGTCAAGGACATGATTTTCGCCGTGGCCGAGGGTGACGTGCCCAAGCTCAAGGATTCGCTCATGCGCTTCGCCGTGACGCGTGGCGACTCGGCTGAGCTCGATCATTCGGCCTTTTTGTCCGATCTTGACTTTATCGTGGCTGACTTTGCGGGCCTTGACCTGAAGGATCTGGATATCGGCGAGTTTTTGACCTCGCTGTTAAACTTGGCGCGCAAAAACGACGTTGAGCTGCCGAGCGTGGTAACGATGTTCGCCCGCGGCATGGTGACGCTCGAGGGCCTGTTGACCGAGTACATGCCCAACGTCAACATGATCCAGATCATTCAGACGCATATCAAAAACGAAAAAAGCACCTATGCGCGCGTGCGCGACATGGGGCGCGATCTTGCCGCGAGCAGCTATCGCGCGGCGAAGGGCTCGCTCGAGGCGGCCGAGTATCTGGGCTTGGCTTCGCGTATGCTCACGCGCGGCCAGCTTAAGGTGAACACGCAGATCATGAGCAGCGATAAGGCGCTGCGACAGCTGGGTGGAATTATCGACCGCATGTCGATGGCAATTGTGATTGCCGGTTTGTTTATCGGTTCGTCGGTGGTGTACTACGCACGCATCGAGCCGGTTGTCCTCGGCATTCCGGTCATCGGCTTCTTTGGCTACGTGAGCGCGCTGGTGCTGGCGCTTATGCTGGGCCGCAATATCTGGCTCAACAGTCACGGCGGCAAGCACTAGAGGCTGCAACCGTCACCGCATTTTCCTATCGCAAACAATAGCTTTTACCTTGGGCTTCGCCTGCGTGTGAGGCCCTTTTGCGTGCTACCATATTGACGGTGATAATCGATGGCCTAGATGGTGGTGCGGAGACGCACGAATGCGCGGTTTACCTACGCGTTTGGGAGAATTGGGGTGCAAGTCCCCGGCTGTACCAGTAACCGTAATTCCTCTTGGCTCGGGATGTTCGCGTCGCAGATCGGACGACGTGCCCGAGTCGTTAAGGTTAAGTCGGATCGCCTCCCATCTTGCATGCGGCTGCGGCGTATTTCGCCGGTGTGCATAGGGCTCTGGAGGGAAGGGGGACCCCGATGGGGGAACTCGAACGCAACATGCGCGATGACGTGGGGCAGCCTCAAGGCAACGCTCCGAGTACAGACAATGGGGGACAAATGGATATGTTTGAGGACGAGCGCGAGCGCGCCTCGTTGCATCGCCGTGGCGCGATTGCACGCGGTGTAGCCAAGCGCTGCCTGGTGGCATTCCTGGCCTTCGCGATGGCCTTTGGCACCACACCGGCTCAGCTGTGGGCCGAGGGCGCCGAGGGCATTGCCGAGGCTGTGGCTCAGGCTACGACGCCGAGTGAGGGCACGGGTGCCGCGGACGGTGCTGCCGACGGTGTCGTTTCTGAAACCGGCTCTAACGCGAGCGATGCGTCGGTTAACGATGGCGCTTCGGCGAATGTCGCAGATAGCAACGGCGTAGCGTCGGACGATTCTGCCGCAGTCGAGGCTCCTACTGCTTCGCCGGATTCATCCGAACAGAACGTCAAAAGTGTTGTAGCCGCTTCCGATGAGGCTGAATCTCAGCCTACCGAAGCCGCAAGCCAAGAGGTCGCGGCCACGTGCTCCGTCGTCGGCACCGACGCCAAGGGCGCCCAGCAGACCTGGGCCGCCGCGCAGCAGATCGCTCTGAAGGAGGGCTCGACCGCGGCCGACCTCTCCGAGCAGCTCTTCAGGCAGGCCGGCCTCAAGGCCGACTACGACCCCAACGGCTCCTGGGGCTGGGCGCTCAACTCGATCACGTCGCCCTTCGACGCGGGCCGCACGCTCGCCTACGACCCGGCGACCGGCGCGCACTGGCAGCTGTTCGTCAACGGCAGCGTCTCCGCGGTCGGCGCCGGCGGCTACACGCTCAAGGACGGCGACTCCGTCGTCTGGTGCTACTCGAAGTACGGTGACCCCGCGCCCGCCAATCAGATTTCCGTTAGCTGCACCGTTGTCGGCCAGGACGCCTCGGGCGCTCAGCAGACATGGGCGCAGCCCACGACAGCTTTGGTGGAAGAGGGCACGACCGCTGCTGATCTTTCCGAGCAGGCCTTTAAAAAGGCCGGCATTGGCGCCAAAACGGGGAAAGGCACGTACGGCTGGTATCTCGAGTCGCTGACTTCACCGTTCAACAAGACCGTGACGCTTTCGAGCGAGAAAGTTAACGAAAACACTTGGAAATTCTGGCAGTTCTTCGTTAACGGTCAGGCGGCCAATGTCGGCGCGGGCAATTACACACTCAAGGCCGGGGACAAGGTTACCTGGGTCTATGGCTTTGATGGAACCATGCCCGGCCAGGTTTCCGTTTCAATGGAGATCATCGGTAAGAAGGATGAGAAGGCGCAGCGCTGGACCGATCCTTCGACGCAGGTGTTTGTCGAGGGCACGACGATCAAGGACGCTTCCGCTGCCTACTTCGATGCCATTGGCATTGAGTCCAAGATGTACGACCAATTTGGTTATTGGGGTGTTCATAGTCTTGTTTCCCCGCTTGATGGCACCGAGCTGTCGGGTGCATGGTCGTTCTTTGTCAACGGCGTTCCCGGGCCTCAGCTCGATAGCGATTACGTGCTCAAGTCGGGCGACAAAATCGTCTGGGCTTACGCCCCTGGCGACACCGTTCCTAATCCCGATGAAGTCGTAGTCGATCCGAGCGCTTCGCGCCCGACCGATTGGAAAGCCGACTGGAGTGGCAATTCCAATGCGGTGGTCAAGAACGTGTCCACGCCTACGGGCGCGCTGGCAAGCTCTTGGACGTTCGATTGGAGGGCCTACTCGGGTGCCACGTATCCCAATGCGAGTGAGCCTATTGTCGTGAACGGCAACGTTTACCTTGCCGTGAACAAGCGTTTGCTTAAGATCGACGCCGAGTCGGGCAAGGTGCTTGCCGAGTCGAACCTTCAGACTGCGATTGGCTACACCACGCGTCCGATTTATACGAAAGGCTTGGTCATCATCCCGCTCGACGGCGGTGCGGTCCAGGCTCTGACGGCCGATACGCTGACGACGGTTTGGGTCACTGACTCTGTGAGCAAATCTGCCCAGTCAAATTCCCAGCTGACGGTCGATGGCAACTATCTCTACGTTGGCACCGTTGATGTCGACTATGGAACGAGTACGTACAATAACGGTCACCTGACGCGTATTAATATACTGACCGGCGCTGTTTCTTGGCAGCATGTTAATGCTGATGAGGGCTACTACTGGACGAGCGCTACAGTGGGCGACGGCTATATTCTGGTTCCGACGAGTGCGGGTACCGTTGAGATGCTTAGCAAGTCGACGGGTGATGTGCTCGGCAGCGTTTCGGTTGGTGCCATCGTCAACTCCGGCTGTGTACTGTCCAAAGACGGCAAGCATGCCTATGTGATCTCGCGTGACGGCAAGCTCCACGTGCTGACACTGTCGGACGCAAACGCAAGGGCCTCTTCGCGCATTTCCGAAGAACGCGTCATCGATCTTGGTCTTACGGGTTGTGCCTGCATGCCCACGCTGTATGGCAATAAGCTAATTGTCGGTGGCGAGGTTTCTGGCGGTTCGGCGCTGGCGATTGTCGACCTTGATAATGACTTTGCTACGACGTTGGTTTCGTCTGCCGATGGCTCCGTGCTTCCTGCCGGTGGCATCAAGGGCGCACCGCTCGTGAGTGTCCAGGCGGATGACGCGTACGTTTATTTCACTGTCAACTATGGTGCGACTTCCGACTATGTGAGCTACACCTCGGGCGGTGGCGTGTATCGCTACAAGATGGGTGACGCGCAGGCGACCGGTGCGTTTAGCGCAGCGGGACACAACAATTACTGTGACTCGCCGATTGCCTGCGATGCCAAGGGTAACCTCTACTACATCAACGATTCCGGCACGCTTTTCAAGCTGAGTGGTGGCGTTAAGGTTTCGTTTGAGACTGGCGAGGGTTCTAAGGTCGACTTCCAGACTACGGCCGACGGCAAGTTGGTCAAGCCGGCCGATCCGACGCGCGATGGCTACACCTTCGCTGGCTGGTATACCGATGAGGCTTGCACGCAGGCGTATGACTTTAGCACGCCGGTGACGGCCGATCTGACGCTGTATGCCAAGTGGACCAAGAATGCTGTTAACCCTGGCGGCAATGGCGGCGCTGGTTCGAATGGCGGCGGCGGTTCTGGTACCGGTTTCGGCACTGGCACTGGCACTGGCGCTGGCGCGGGTTCTGGCTCCGGCTCGAAGGGCGGCGCTATTGCCCCGGGCCAGAAGCCGGTGACCAAGACGACGGTGTCGACCAAGACCGAGACCAAGGAAAACAAGTCCGACAAGAAGGACTCCGATAAGTCCGATAAGAAGGACGAGGAGAAGTCTGACAAGAAGGACGGCAAGTCCGACAAGAAGTCCGATTCCAAGTCCGATACGGGTGCTGCTTCCACGACCATTGCTAAGAAGTCCTCTGGTGCTTCCGAGCAGGAGACTGGCACCAATCCGCTCGCCATCGTTGGCGTTGCCGCCGGCGTCATCGGTCTCGCCATCGTCGGCGTGTTCGTGTTCACCAAACGTCGGTAGGTGAGGGCTGTGTCCAATAAATCCAAGGACGCTGACCCCAAGCAACCAGATTCATCGTTCATTCAGTTCGACGATGCAAAGCAACAGGGCGCCGCTTCGGCGGCGTCCGCCCCTCGTCGCAAGGCGCTTCTTGGCGTTCTGACTGCCGCGTGCACCATTCTGATCGTCGTCTCGCTGGGTTTCGTCCATCCTTCCACAAGCGGTGCCTGGTCCATTGACTGGATCGTTCAGACCGTGACGGGGGAGAGCGTCGTCACCAAGGACACCAAGGGGTCTGACTCGACTACGACTTCGGGCGAGGCCAGTTCCAAGGATTCCAAGTCATCGAATGACGCAAAAGATGAGTCCAAGGACGATTCCGAGTCTTCAAACAAGGAATCGGATAAAAGCTCGGATAGCAAGAAGTCCGATGGTCGGGACGGCAAGAAGTCTGGAGATAAATCCGCTGCCCAGAATACGGGAGCCGGCGATACTTCCAATGTGTCTGGCGGTGCTTCTTCGGGCGGCGGTCAGTCGTCTGATGGAGCCTCCAGCTCTAATGGCGGAAGCGCTCCCTCGGGCGGTCAGGGCGGCTCGCAGGAGTCCAACTACGTAACGGTGACGGTTTCGGTCACATCGAGCGCCGTGGGCAATCCTGTGTCTTCTGGCGGCACCTTTACCTTTAACGAAGGCGCCACCGTTTACGATGCCCTGTGTGCGCTGGGCCTTTCCGTCAACGCACACGGCTCATCGTACGGCACGTATGTCTCCGCGATTGGTGGTTTGGCCGAGAAACAGTACGGCGGCACGAGCGGCTGGATGTACTCCGTCAACGGCACAACGCCCATGACGGCCTGCAGCAACTACGTTCTCTCCAACGGCGACAACGTGGTCTGGTATTACGTAACGGGCTAGAGACCTCGACATATCGCACCAAGCGGGCGGTTCGGACAAACATCCGGGCCGCCCGTTTTTCATGCGAATGGGATTGGGTCGCCGGGTCTCTCGGCAAACAAAAAACCGGTTGGAATGGGAATTCCAACCGGTTATACATTCAAGCAAATAGCGAATCGACTACGACTGCGCGCCCTCGAGGAAAAGGCGACGGCTAAAGTAGTTGTACCAGGTGACCAGGAACGTGGCGATGGCCTTCATGGCCTGGTAGCCGATGCTCAAAAACGTGACGCCCACAAACATGTACAGGTCGTTGAGGCCCAAACCAATCACCGACAGGATGGTGAAGATCGTGAACTCGCGCTTGCGGCTCATGCCCTCGCGATGGTCGAACACATACTTCATGCTGAGCCAGTAGTTGACCACGACGGACGTGATAAACGAGATCGTGGTGCTCATCAAAAAGTCGAGATGGAACAGCTCGACGAGCGCAATGAGCATGCCCCAGTCGATGCCAAAGGAGATAAGACCCACGACAGCGAACTTGAGGAATTGCTTAGTATGAGGTTGTGCCAGTGCCTTGCGCACGTAATCACATCCAATGCGTTGACGAATCGAGCAGAGGATACTTTAGAGCTTTTGCAAGGGAAACGTAAGGGCTTTGCCAAGAACTATACGAACTCGTCAAATTTGCAAGAGACAATCCGCAAACGTCGTAAATCCTTCCGTAAACGAGCAAGGCCCACGAACAACGCAGCGTTCGACGCGCGCCGTCCGTGGGCCCCGTAGTGCAAGGAGGAGGTCGAGCTACTTGGTCTCGTCGCCCTCCAGGAAGATCTTTCGGGTCACAAAGTTGTAGACCATAACAAGCGCGGTGGCGCAAATCTTGGCGATATTGGCCTCGAGCCCCAGGCCGGCGTTGAGCGCCAGCACGATACCGTCGTTGAGCGCCAGGCCGATCACGGACAGCACGACAAAGATAATGAACTCGCGGCGGCGGCTCATGCCCTCCTTGTGCGCAAACACGTACTTCATACTCGCGACGTAGTTAAAGATGAGCGAGACGATAAAGCCGCTGGTATTGGCAATCAGGATATTGAGGCCCAGACCGTAGTGGAGCAGATTCATGATGCCAAAGTCGATGACGGTGGCAACGACGCCGACGACGCCAAACTTCATGATCTGCGCAAGGAGCTTTTGCATGGTACCTGCCTTAGGGTGGCGCCGGAGCGCCGCGGGGATGACGAACTCAGCAAGTTTAGCCAATCCCCGCAGGCGGGGCTAGGCGCGCTCCTCGATAGCACCGTTTCTATATGCATCGAGCAGCTGGCGCAGGTCCTGGATTTGGCTGCGGATCTTGGCACCCGTATCGGTGTCGCTCACCATGCGGCGACGGTCGGCCTGGTCAAAACGATTGGTCTCGCTCTCGATGTCCACGTTGCGGGTAAGTGCCTCGGCAACCGTGGTAAAGGCTTGGTGCGACTTAAGGCGACATCCGCGCGAGCTGGAGATAAGCGTGTAGCCGGCGATGCCCGTCTTGGGATGGTAGGCGCGGCAGAAGCCGCCATCGATGACCAGCAGCTTGCCCTCGGCGCGGATGGGCTGCTCGCCCTTGGTGGTTTTAACGGGTGTGTGGCCGTTGATGATGTGGCCGGTCGGCGAACATGCCATGGGGGCAACGCCGAACTCGCGCATGATGTCGTCGCAGACCGAGGGCGACTTGGTTAGCGTAAAGTACGGGTCCATCGGTTCGACCCAGGTGCTCTTATCGGCGATATAGGCGCGCTCAAAGGTACGCACCAGGCGTCCGCTGGCGGGTGAGTTAAAGCCGATCCACAGGTACCACATCCAGTCGAGGGCATCGCGGTCGCCGACGCGCCAGGCTCGGCGGGCGATATGGTCGCAAAAATCGAGATAATCGCGGCCTGCGTGCCAGGTGCCCAGGCAGTTCATGCTGCTAAAGGTGCCATCCTCGTTGAGCGGCACGCAGCCATGGAACAGCAGATTGCCGTTGGTGACCTTGTACATCGAGCCGTGGGTGTAGAGGAAATCGATATGGCGATGCAGGTGATCGGCGGTGACAAACTCGGACACGAGCTTGTCGATGATGTGTTGCTCCTCGGGCGTGAGCATGTAGGGGTCCGTCGGGTCGACGGTGGGGAAGTCGTTGGTCGTGAGCGGCCACACGCTGCCGTCGGCAAGCGTGACTGTGCCGGCGTCGTGATCGATCTTGTCGAGCAGCAGGCGGTCGGTCATGTCGAACTCGGGGTGGCGCTGGATAATCTGGCCCTCGAGCTTAAAGAGCAGGACGTTGATGGCTTTAATCAGCGGGCTGATGGGCTCACCGGCGGTATAGGTGGCATCGGCAAAGGCGACAAGCTCGCGCAGCGAGATGCCGTAGTCGTTCTCAAGGATCTCGTAATTGTCGTAGCGCAGGTTGTTGCGCAGCACCGTGGCGATGCAGGCGGGCTCGCCGGCGGCGGCGCCCATCCACAGCAGGTCGTGGTTGCCCCACTGAATGTCGAGCGAATGGTAGGTGAGCAGGCGGTCCATAATCTTGGCCGCGCCGCCACCGCGGTCGAAGATGTCGCCCACCAAGTGCAGGTGGTCGACGGCGAGGCGCTTGATGAGCGAGGCGAGCGACTCGATAAAGTCGTCGGCGCTGGCGGTCTCCAAGATGGATTCGATAATGCGCTCGTGATAACGCACGCGATAGTTGTTCTCGTCTGGATGCGTGTGCAGCAACTCGTCGATGATGTAGGCGTAATCGCGCGGGATGGCCTTACGCACCTTGGAGCGCGTATAGCGGCTCGAAAGCGAGCGGGCAACCACAATGAGTTGGTCGAGCATGGTCTTGTACCAGGTGGGGGAGTCCTCGTGCTGGCTGCGGACCAGCTCGATCTTCTCGCGCGGATAGTAGATGAGCGTGCACAGCTCGCCCTTTTCGTCAAAGGTGAGTGTGTCGCCAAAGATCACGTCGACATGTTCGCGCACGACGCCCGAGCAGTTGTTGAGGATGTGCATAAAGGCTTCGTACTCGCCGTGCACGTCGCTCATAAAATGCTCGGTGCCTTTGGGCAGGTTGAGAATGGCCGAGAGATTGATGATCTCGGTAAACGCGGATTGCTCGGTGGGAAATTGTCTCGACAGCAGACGCAGATACTTAAAGTCTTGCGGATTGCGATCGAATGCGACCATGAAACACCTTCCAATATGGTTGGTAAAACTGATAAAACAGCGTCAAGCGTTTACCAGTATGCGCCGGCTTTGTTTCGATTTTGCGCCGGCGGCTGAATTGTCGGCTGAACGGTTTGGTAAATCGATTTAGTTGAGGTAGATATGGCGGTTGAGTGGAGACGAAGCAGGCGATTTTGCCCACGTTGGCCCATGGCGGGGATGAGGATGTTCATGATAAAGATATTCAATACAAACGGTTCGCATTGGTAAATAGTGGACATTTGTACCGTATTCACGCTTGCTGTGCGATAATTTGCGCAGCAATGAGTAAGGAGCCTCATATGAGTGATTTTGTCCTGACCTGTGAATCTGCCGCCGACCGAACCCGTGAGTTCTTTGCGTCGCGCAATATCCCTGTCGTGGGTTTTCATTATGAGATCGACGATGTCGTCTATACGGACGATCTGTATCAGTCGATTACGCCGGACGAGTTTTTTGCCCAGATTGCCGCGGGTGCCATGCCCAAGACGTCTCAGGTGAGCGTGGGTGAGTATGAGGAGTTTTGGGAGCCGATTGTTGCCGAGGGTAAAGACGTGCTGCACCTGACGTTGTCGTCGGGTATTTCGGGCACGTATGGATCGGCCTGCGTTGCGGCGCAGATGCTCGCGGATCGCTATCCCCAAGGCGGCAAGGTGCGCGTCATCGATTCGCTGGCGGCGTCTTCGGGCTTTGGCCTGTTGCTGGAATATGCCGCCGACGTTCGCGATAGCGGCGCTTCGCTCGACGAGACGGCCGCTTGGATTGAGGAGCATAAACTCAACCTGCACCACTGGTTCTTCTCGACCGATCTGTCGAGTTACCTGCGCGGCGGTCGCATTTCGGCCGCGAGCGCGATCATCGGCACGGCGCTCAAGATTTGCCCGCTCATGACGGTCGATTGCGAAGGTGAGCTGGCGCCGCGTGAGAAGATTCGCACCAAGAAGCGCGCGATTTCCGAGATGGCTAAGACCATGTTGGCACACGTGCAGGACGGTGCGGATTATTCGGGTAAGTGCATCATGTCGCACTCGGCGTGCCGCGAGGATGCCGAGGCAGTTGCGGCGCTGATTGAGGAACAGGTTCCGCAGCTCAAAGGCAAGCTTGAGATCAACAATATCGGTGCTCTGATCGGTTCGCACACCGGACCTGGTACGGTAGCGCTCTTCTTTATGGGCGACAAGCGCGTGGATTAGCGTTTGTGAGCTGGCTGACGGTTTTAACGGCTGCTTTTGTTCCTCCTGACATTTGATAACAGAAAAAGGCCCGTCCCGTTGTTTGCGGGGCGGGCCTTGCTGTTGCGGCTAGCGTTTCTTTCCGCGGAAGAAGAAGCCGTGCAGTGACGGCTTGAGGCCGCGGTTGGCGCGATGCTCCTCGACGCGCTCGTGGATCGAAGCGACGCGCTCGATGACTTCGTCGGGAATCGGCACATCGGGATTCATGTTCTCGACCTGGCTGACCTCGGCGGCGGCGACCTGGTCGATAATGGGTACATCGTCGCGCGAGATGACAGGTGTGGCGTCTTCCTTCATCTTGCGATAACGCTGCATCATGTCGGTCTGTAGCTGCTGTGCCGAAGGCGGCGTCCAGATGATGGCGTTGGCTCCGGCGGCGATGGTTTCACGGATGCTCTCGGGCGTCTTGCCGCCCGGCGCGATGAGCGGCAGGTTGGGATAGTGCTCGCGCAGTTCACGCAGGACCTGCGGCGTGTTCTTGCCGGCGGCGATGTTGAGGATCTTGGCGCCGGCGCGCACTTTGGCGTGAGCATCGTCGTCGCAGCGAACGACCGTAGCGATGACGGGGATGTCGGCGATGTTAGTGATGTGCTCGACCATCTCGGCAGTAGCGGGGGAGTTGACCACGCAGCCCGCCGCGCCCTGCATCTCGGAGACGGCTGCCATCTGCACGGAGCGCTTACCGGTCGTAGTTCCGCCGCCCACGCCTACAAAGACCGGGCACTCGGCGACGGTCAACAGTGCCTGCGTAATGGCCGGCTGCGGCGTGAAGGGGTAAACGGCAAAGACGGCATCGGCATTGGAGTTGCGGATGACCGCCACGTCGGTGGTGTAGATGAGCGATTTGATGCGGCGGCCAAAGAGCGTAAAGCCGCTGGCCTCCTCAATCTCATCGGGCATGCGAAGGGCCGCCTTGCGCAGGCGCCCGTCGATGGGCAGCGGCTCCATGGGCAAAAGGCCGTTGGGAGTTACGGCCACCTGGGGCTCGGTAAATTCGTCCGCAAGCTCGACCTCGGAGAAATCGACCGAGGCGACGATGTCCTCGTGAACCTCGGCGGGCACATCGATGGGAGCTTGGTCGTTTGCCGCGGCGGGCGTGTCGAAGGAGCTGGTGCCGACGAAGGCGTCGACGCGTTCGTTTAGATCGTTGAGGGTATCCATGGAGGCTCGATTCTATGTGATGACGGCCGGGAGGGTGCCGGCGGCGTTGTGCTTGCTAAATCGTTTGACGAGTTGATTTTTCCCCGCCGAGTCATCCGTTAGACCGAAGGGCCGGCGAACGTGAAGGAGCTGTGGTGGCGGGAATCGAGGTGCTATCTTGAAAGTCCCGTATGCAAAAGAAAGGTGACGCGGTATGGAATTCTCGGCAATGTTGGGCTCGATTGGCCTGTGTGTGGGCGCAATCGTTGCCGCCGCGGTCATCTACTTTGTGGTCACGGCCATTAAGGGTAAAAGGGCCGAACGCAAGGAGCGCGCGATGCTTAAACAGCATCGCGACCAGCAGGGCAAACGCGCACGGAGATAGCTTGTTGAGTTTTGGATCCGTGCGCTAGCTGCGTTTTCGGATCAGGGCAATGTAGAAGCCCTCAAAGTCGCGGCTAGGCGGAATGGTGAGCGTGCCGGGCATACCGTTGGCGATGGCCGATACCTGACCCGCGGCAATGGCCTCAGTCAGGGCGTTGGACTCGATGCGCGGCTCCTCACCAGCTTCCTGGGCGCGGCGTGCCTCACTTTCGCTTGGCGTGCCGTCGAGGGGGATGAGCTCGCAGTCCATGTGCTTGTCGAGGGCCTCTTGCAGGGCGTCCTCGTTTTCCTGCGGCAAGATCGAACAAGTCGAATAGACGAGCGTGCCGCCCGGTTTGAGGGCTCCCATGGCGCGGTCCAGAAGCGCACGCTGTGAGCGGGCGCATTTGACGAGCAGCTGCTCGGTCAGGCCGCGCAGGCTTTTCTCGTTGCCGCTGATGACGGTGCCCGTGCCGGTGCAGGGAGCGTCGAGCAGGATGCGGTCAAAGCGGAAGAATTCGTCGAGCTCGCGTGCGTCGGTGCGCATGACGGGCACGTTTTTTGCGCCTTGGCGGTGGAGGTTGGCTTCGAGCTTCTCGGCGCGGGGAATGCTCATCTCGCAGGCGGTAAGGTGCGCCTGCCCCTGCGTGAGGGCGGCGATCTGCGTCGTCTTGCCGCCAGGGGCTGCGCACATGTCCAGGATGTCCTCGCCTGCCTGAGCGCCCAGGACCAGCGGCGGCATCATGGACGACAGGCTCTGCAGGTAGATCTTGCCGTCGCGGTAGATGTCGAGATCCCACAGATCGGAAACCTGGGCCTCGGGCAGGATGAAGGCGTCTGGGTACCAGGCGACGGGGTTGTGGGCGATGCCGGCGGCATCGAGCGCCGCAGCGATGTCCTCGGCGGTTGCCTTGAGCGTGTTAGCGCGCAGCGTGACCGGGCGTGTGGCCGCGGCGCCGAAGCCCTCGATCATGAGTTCGGCATCGGCGGGCGCATAGGCGCCGGCGATCGTGTCGACCATAAAGCGCGGCAGGTCGGCGGCGCAGGGAAGGGCGGCAAGCTGGTCGGAAAGCTCGGTGGCGGCAAACTGCCTGAGCTTGAGCTCGGCCTTGACCTGCTTTTTCTGCTTACGACGACGCGGCTTGGACATCCGTCTTTCCTTCCACCGAAATGATTATTCTGGGACGGGGATAAAAAATCATTTAATGATCCCCGTTCCAAAAAGACTACTTTGCGGCGCCCGGGAATGATTTTTTAATCCCCGTCCCAGAATAATCATTTCCGGGCGCGTTGCGGTTGCCTAGTACTGGCTCTCGTGCTTGCTGAAGAAGTCGAAGCGCGGGGGCAGCGGCTTCACGCGGTGCTCGCCGGGCTTCTCGCCCAGGCTCTCCACAAACTCGTCCGTGGAGGCGAAGATGTTATCCCAGCTAAAGAAGGCGACCGGGTCGATGTCGAAGTACTCGCAGATGAGCTCGCAGCCGGCCGGGACGATGCCGTGCATCAGGACGGTCGCCACGCGCAGCTCGGTAAAGGCATCGACCAGGGCCTGCGTCATCGCGGCATTGGCTTGCTCGCCCTCGAGCTTGTTGGCGTCCTTGGAGGCGTCGCTCCAGCGCTTGTTGGCGGCGCGCAGGTAGTCGTCGCACACGGCGAGCGCGTGGTGCGTCTCGAACTTGTACATGGCCTGTTCAAAGGCAAGGGCGGCCTGCTCAGCGGCCTCCACCACGGTGGCCGAGGCGGCGCCGGCGGGAATGCAACCGTTGCGGTACGGGCTCTCGTCGCCTTCCTTGACGGCGACGCCGTAGAAGCAGCTGCGGGCCAGGCGGTTGAAGACGCCGGTCAAAAGGGCGCTCTCCTTAAGGGCGGGGTCGATGACGCGCTTGTCGTCGCAGGCGTGTACCTCGTTGCCGTCCTTGTCCTTGCCGGTCACGCGGGTGTCGTATGCCTTGGGGCTAAAGCTCACCGGCTTTTCGGACAGACCGAGCGACAACCAGTGCGCGCGCATCTGCTCGCAGGTGTAGTGGTTGAGCAGGTCGTCTGCCGGCGGGGGAGGCGTCTGCGAGGACGAGCTTGCCTTTTTGCCCATGTAGAGCAGGTGGTAGCAGGCGCTGACGGTGCTTTGCGTAAGGTTCCAACCCAGGGCCTCCCACATGGCGGTCTGCGCGATGCAGTAGAAGTAGATGTTGTCCTGTCCAATGAACTGGTAGATCTGTGCGTCGTCCGAGCACCACCAGTCGCGCCAGTCGAGCGAGCTGTGCTGGTAGGTGGGCGCGGAGACCTGCGTGGAATCGGCGGCGGGCTCGCCCATGAGGGCGGCGTCCTGGGCGGCGACACCCTCGGTCACGCCGGCGGCACGGGCGTCGCGGGCGAGTACGGTACGCGTGTAGCTGATGGGCGCCCACAGGCTCTCGGGCCAGCACCAGCAGGTGACGTCGGTTACGCCGTCGACCTCGGGCACCGGAACGCCCCAGTCGATGTTGCCGGTGATGCGGAAGGGCACGAGCGCCTTGCCGCTGCGGAAGCGCACGCCGCCGTTGGCGAGCACCGCGTGGGCGTCGTCGCGCTCCTTCCAGCTGGGGAAGGTGACGGTAAAGCTGCTCTTGTTGCCCTCGGGCTCCAGCACGGTGTGCTCGGGAAGCTGGTCCTCGACGGCATTGAAAGCCTCGCGGAACTTGTTCTGGATGTAGAGCTGAGCCGGCAGCAGCCACTCCTCCATGGTCTTGGAGACCACAGAGCGAACCTGCGGGTTCTGGGCGAGCTTGGCGGTGTAGGCCTTCATAAAGTCGAGGTAGGCCGGCAGGTCGAAGTAGAGGTTGTCGACCGGGCGCAGCTCGGGCACCTCGCCGGTGAGCTGGCTCTTGGGCGCGATGAGCTCCTCGGGCTCAAACTGGTGGCCCAGGTCGCACTCGTCGGCATAAGCCTTCTCGGACTTGCAGCCCTGGATGGGGCAGCGGCCGATCACCTGGCGGCCATTGAGGAACGTGCCGGCCTTGGCGTCGTAGAACTGCAGTGTGGAGCGCTTGGAGATGGTGCCCTGCTCGTGCAGGCGCTTGATAATCTCGGCGGTAACCTCGTTGTGAATCTGCGCAGCCGGCTCAAGGCCCGAGCCGCCGTAAATGTCGCAGCTGATGTTGTAGTTTTTGAGGGTCGCGGCCTGGCGGGAGTGATTGGACTCGACATACTCGCCGATGGACTTATCGTAGCCTTCGTTTTCCTTGAGCTTGCGGTAGCTCTCCATGATGGGCGAGCCGTAGCAGTCGGTGCCCGAGGTGAAGATGACGTTTTCGCGGCCCAGGCGGTCGCGCAGGAAGCGGGCGAAGAAGTCGGCCGGGACAAAGACGCCGCCAACGTGGCCAAAGTGAAGGCCCTTGTTGCCGTAGGGCTCGCCGGCGGTAACGATGGCGCGGCGCGGCCAGCTGGGACGGTCGTTCATGGAGTATTTGGATGCCATGGGACTCCTTCGCATATAGGTAAGAGCGCGGCCGGGCACGGGGTTCGGCGGCGCGGTGGTCAATTCGTGCATATCGTTCGACATTATCGCACATGCGGGCGGGTGCGTGGCAGGGGCGCTATCCTAAGATGCTATGAATGAGATTTCCAACATACATGCGTTTGAGGACGAGGATTTTCTACACGCTTGCTTCGTGTGGGGGATGGCCGTGCTTGTGGTGTTTGCCGTGTGCCTGGTGCCGGTGTTTATGCTGCTGGGCGGGCCTGCAGACTTGGATGCGGCTGACGCGGGCGGCTGGATGGCCGTCTTGGGCTGGATGGTCGGCTTGACTGCGGTTTCGGCGGCTTCATTTGCCGTGCACGAGCTGGTGCACGGTGTGTTTTTTAAGCTGCTGGCGCCTGCGGGCGCGAAGGTGACCTTTGGGGCGAATCGCGAGACGGCGATGATCTATGCCTGCGCCGAAGGCGTTGTGTATTCGCGCCGGCGGTACATGGCGGTTTGCCTGGCGCCGACGGTTGTTGTGACGACAACGCTTGCCCTGGGGTTTGCGTTTTCGGGCTATCCGCTGCTGTGCTATCTGGCTGCTGGCTTGCATTTGTCGGGCTGTGTAGGCGACTGGTATTACGTGCGGACCATTTTGCGCGACCGCCGCATAGTCGCCTGCGAGGATACGTCCTTTGGCGTGCGCTTTTTTGGGTGAGGAGATGTCGATGAAGTCGTTGTTGCTGCATGCGTGCTGTGCACCATGCTCGCTTGAGCCGGTTCGCCTGCTGCGCGAGGAGGGGTTTGAGCCCACGATTTGCTGGACCAACCCCAATATTCAACCGCGTGATGAATGGCAGCGCCGCTTGGACGAGCTGCGCCGGTGGTGTGTCGATGGCGACATCGAGCTCATCGAGGCAGGGGAGGACCGCGATCGCTGGGAGACCGGCGTGGCACCGCTGGGTGCCGATCGGCCTCGTCGCTGTCGCGCGTGCTATGCCCTGCGCTTGGCCGAGGCGTGCCGCGTGGCCCAGGAGCGCGGGTTTGAGTTTGTGGGCACGACGCTCGCCGTCTCGCCGTACCAGCTGTTCGATACCTGCAATGATGTGCTTGAGCGCTTGGCGGCGGCACATGGGCTCACCCCGGTGATTCGCGATTTTCGCCCGTATTACTCCGAGGCGACACGCCGTTCGCGCGAGCTGGGCATGTATCGGCAGAACTACTGTGGTTGCCGCTTCTCGGCTGTCGAGGCGGCCATGGACCGCGCCCGCATCCGCGACGAGCGCAAAGCCGCCAAAAAGTAGTTCACTTGGGACGTCAGCCTGCTAGGATGTAGAGCGGACTTTAGCTATATAAGGAGAATCCGACGTGTCTATGCGTACCGATGATTTTGACTATAACCTTCCTGAGGAACTGATTGCCCAGGCTCCTGCCGAGCCGCGTGACTCCTGCCGCCTGCTGGTGGTGGATCGCAAAGGCTCCCAGGCAGGAACGCCGCTGGAACATGGTGGCACCGTCGAGCACCGCATCTTCCGCGACATCATCGACTATATCGAGCCGGGCGATGTGCTCGTCATCAACAAGACGCGCGTGATGCCGGCCCGCCTGATCGGTCGCAAGGCAGGCTCGGGCGGCGTGGTCGAGACGCTGCTGCTCAAGCGCCGCGAGGACGTTGACCCGCTGGGTCACGTTTGGGAGTGCCTGGTCAAGCCGGGTAAGCGCCTGAAGCCCGGTGCTCAGATTGAGTATCGCGCCGGTGGCGCCCATGCGCCCGAGGGCGCGCCCGTGGTGCTGACGGCCGAGGTCGTCGACTTTGTCACCGATAGCCGCGGCGGCCGTCTGGTGCGCTTTGAGCCGGCCGGTTGCAATGCCGCCGGCGAGCCGCGCACGCTCGACGAGGCCATTCACGCCGCCGGTCACGTGCCGCTGCCGCCCTACATTACCGATTACGAAGGCGATCCCGAGAAGTACCAGACCGTCTATGCCATGAAGGAGGAGCACTCGGCTGCCGCTCCCACGGCGGGTCTGCACTTTACGCCCGAGCTCATGGCTGCCATTGAGGCCAAGGGTGCCAAGTTTGCCGCCGTCGAACTCGAGGTAGGCATCGATACCTTCCGTCTGGTGGAGGAGGACGACCCTACGCAGCACGTCATGCACACCGAGCGCTACCACGTATCGCAGGAGGTCGTCGACGCCGTGCATAAGGCGAAGGTCGAGGGGCACCGCGTGATCGCCGTTGGTACCACCGCAGTACGCTCGCTCGAGAGCGCGTTTGACGCTGGGGCGCCGGTGTCCGACCCGGCCGTGACGGCGCGCTATTTTGAGGGCCGCGAGGACGGCGCCGACAGGCTCGGCCGCGGTGACATCGTGGTGCGCGAGAACGCGACGACGCAGCTCTACCTCATGCCCGGCTCGACCTATCACGTGGTCGACGCGCTGATCACCAACTTCCACGTGCCGCGTTCCACGCTCATGATGCTCGTGAGCGCGCTGGCCACCCGCGACCAGATCATGGATGCCTACGCCGCCGCCATCGAGGAGCGCTACCGCTTCTTCAGCTTTGGCGACGCGATGCTCATTTGTTAGTTACGCGGTTCTACGAACCGCGTAACGGCTCGACGCTGCAAACCCGCCAGAGCGGCAATCTGCCTTTCAACTTCGGCGGCATGACCAGAAGGTCAATACCGCCTCGTTTCAAGGCACCTTGCTCGCTCTGGCGGGTTTTCGCTGACTTTGCCAAGGCATCGGCGTCGCCTTTGTTGGCACTTAGGGACGTTCCTTTTGTGCCGGCACTTGGGGACGGTCCTTATGTCAAGAGATTGGTGCAAGAGGGATAGGTTGCCTTGTGCCAATCTAAATAAGTTGCGGTGAGATAGTTCTTGAATTGGCCTTTTTGAGGGCTAAACAGGAACTATCTCACCGCAACTGCGTTGGGGCGTTTTTGGCAACCGGCTTACTTGCTCGCGAACAGCCAGATTGCGATGATCACCAGGATTGCGGCGATGATGCAGGCGATGGCTCCGGTGAATTTGACGCGTGAGTCGCGGGTTCGCTTGCGCACGTCGTCTTCGGCGGCCTCAAGTTGGGCAACTTCGCGCTCGGTCTCGGTATGCTCGGCCTTGTCGCGTGCCAAGGACCCGGCGAGCGATTCGGTGATCTCGGGATGGTCGTGCACCTCGGTCGCCTGCTCGATAATCGACTGCGCATGCGCGGCATCTGCCCGGGCGTTTGCGATGGCCTGCTCTTGCTCGCGGCGTGCCTTGTCCTGCGTGGTGATCTTTTCGCGCAGCTCGCGCTGGCGCGTCGCGGCGGCAGTTTTTGCGGACTGCAGCTCGTCGCGCGCGGCATCTGCCTCGGCCGTTACGGCCTGGTGCGCGCGTTTAGCGTCGGCGATGGGGGCCTGTGCCTGCTCGACGGCCTGCTCGGCGGCGGCAAGTGAATGCTCAAGATCGGCGGTCACGCGCGGAATGTCTTCCTCGGCCTTGCGGAGGGCGTCGGCAGCGTCGGAGATTTGCATAGACAACTCGCTGGTGCGCACGGTGTAATTGGCGGGATTTGCCGAAGGGTTGCGCTGCAGCTCGGCATACTCGCGACGTAAGGTCTCGAGCTGCGCGCGCGTAGCATCGGCAGTTTGTCGTGCGGCGGCGACACCGGTATCGCGCTCAACCTTCACTTTGTCGCGGATGCGCTTGGAATCTTCGAGTCGACGAACCAGGCGGTTGCCGGTCTCGCGTGAACTCGCCTCGCGGGCTTCCACGGCGTCGAGTGCAGCCTTCAGGCGGAGCTCGGTCGCATCGTCCTCTGCCTTCATTTGCTCGAGCTGGCCCTTGAGCTCCGTCGCTTTGGCGGCATGGGCGTCACGGTCAACTTCAGCTGCCGCAGCGGTCTTTTGTGCCGTGGCGATTGCCTGGCGCTGGTCGGCGATGATCTGATCGTAGCGGCCTGCGATGTCCTGGCGCGTCTGGAGCTCCTCTGCCTGGTCGGCGATACGCTGCGCAAGCTCGGACAGGTGGGCGCGGGCATCGGCGAGTGCCTTCTTTGCGGCGTTCATCTCGCGCATGGCCGACGCGCCCTGTGCGATAAAAGTGCCCACGGCGTTAGCGGTGTTTGAAACGGCGCTCCCCAGGTCGCGGCTCGTGGCGGGGGCATGCGAGGTGGTCGGGTGCGCGGCCTCGGCGGCATTCGTATCGGCAGTCTGCGGCGCGGCGATATTGCCGGTGCCGCCTTCGATCACAGAAAAGCCCGCTGCATGCGGGTCGACGGCGTCCGCGCCAATTGTGGGGTGCTCGAGCTGCAGGAACGAGGGCATGGTGCTGCCTTGATCGGCAACGGGGGTCTCGCCGGGTACGAAGGTCGAGGCGGCCTCGGCGGCCTCCTCTTCTTCGGCGTCAACATCGGCGTCGGCCACGGCGTCTTTCATCGCTTTGACGGCATCCATCATGGAATCCATGACAGCATCGAGCTCTTCTTCCGAAGATACCTCGATGGGGCCTGCTGCTTGCGGGGCGGCGTCCTTTTCGGGGGCGTCGTCCTGAGCGGCCGAATCGTCGTTTTGCTCGTCGGCATCTTCGGCCGCAGGGATTTCCGTCGCAGCGCCGTTATCCAGAGTGGCGTCGTCGATGTCGGTATCATTGCAGGTCGCAGCGTCAGTATCTGCGGCGACGTCTGCTGAATCATCAATATGCTGTTGAGTCTGGGGGTCCAGCTCGTCTGTCATAGGCATGTGCTCCTCATCGTTGTTCGTCACCCTATGATAAAGTCTCGCGCCGACATCCCGCGCGCCGCAGCAAAGTTCCAAAACGTGTTCGATGGCTCGTGTCGATAGCAAAAACTCGGCCACTTTGTCCAGTTTGTACTTGACAATCCCTTCGCCGAAAGACGTTATGCCGTTCGCCTACCGAGGCCTTTTCTATTCACTTGAACACGCTAAAGTTGCATTTCAGCTTTTGGCGCGTGAAGTTGGATGCGCGCAGTCGACGGGCGGGCCCGTCGCGATTTGAAAGGACTTCGTATGGGACTTTTCACTGGTAAGACCGTGATCGTTACCGGCGGCGGCAAGGCCACGCTCAAGGACGGCTCCGCTGGATCCATCGGCTACGGCATCGATATCGCTTTTGCCAAGGAGGGCGCAAACCTCGTCATCACCGGTCGTAACGTTGCCAAGCTCGAGGCTGCCAAGGAGTCTCTCGAGGCTGAGTACGGCGTCAAAGTTCTGCCTGTTCAGGCCGATGTTTCTGCCGGTCAGGACAACGAGGCCGTCGTGCAGAACGTTATCGACAAGGCGATTGAGGAGTTCGGTCGCATCGACGCCGTCGTCAACAACGCTCAGGCCAGTGCCTCGGGTGTGACCATCGCCGACCACACTATGGACCAGTTTAACCTGGCCATTTACTCCGGCCTGTACGCCACCTATCTGTATATGCAGAAGGCCTATCCGCACCTGAAGGAGACCAAGGGTTCCGTGGTCAACTTTGCTTCGGGCGCCGGCCTGTTTGGCAACTATGGCCAGTGCAGCTATGCTGCCGCCAAGGAGGGCATCCGCGGCCTGACCCGCGTCGCTGCCAACGAGTGGGGCAAGGACGGCATCAACGTCAACATCGTGTGCCCGCTTGCCTGGACCGCTGCGCTCGAGAACTTCCAGGATGCTTATCCCGAGGCGTTTAAGGCCAACGTCCACATGCCGCCGGCGGGCCACTACGGCGACGTCGAGAAGGAGATCGGCCGCGTGGTCGTTCAGCTTTGCGGCCCCGACTTTAAGTATATGAACGGCGAGACTGTCACCCTCGAGGGTGGCATGGGCCAGCGTCCGTAGGGGTTACGGCGTTTTGCCAAACGCCGTAACGGGCCGACGCTGCGCGGGCCGCATTTGGACAATCTGACGTTCAACTTCAAGGGCGCGACCGAAAGGTCAGCGCCCTTTCGTTTCACGTCACCTTGTCTCAAATGCGGCTCGCTCGCTGACTTATGCTCAACCTGCGGCGCCATTTTGCTTGAAGGTACCTTGCTCGCTCTGGCGGGTTTTCGCTGTCGTTGACAAAGCATCGGCGTTACCTTGGCTGTTGGATGTAGTCGTTTAAGAATGTCCCTAACGACTAGTTGTTTAATGCACCAGTTTCTGTCGAGTCGGTGCGGTTCGATGGTTGCTCGTATAATGGTCTGCGTATGAGCCGCAACCAAGGAGTTCCAGTTTATGGACCAGAGCCTTTTTAAATTCGACCTGATCGCCGAGGACCCTACGACGCACGCGCGTGCCGGCGTGTTGCACACCCCGCACGGTGACATCGAGACGCCGATCTTTATGCCCGTGGGCACCAAGGCAAACGTCAAGGGTATTCCCACCGAGACCGTCAAGCAGCTCGGCGCCCAGATCGTGCTTGCCAACACCTATCACCTGTCCATGCGCCCCGGCGAGGACACCATCGCCGAGCTGGGCGGACTGCATAAGTTCATGAACTGGCACGGCCCCATCCTCACCGACTCGGGCGGATTCCAGGTCTTTAGCCATAACGACGCCGTCAAGCTCACCGACGAGGGCGTGCGCTTTATCGTCAACGACTACGACGGTCGCCACGTGTTCTGGACGCCCGAGGACAACATGGAAATCGCCATGAAGCTCGGTTCCGACATTTGCATGCAGCTCGACCAGTGCCCCGGCTATCCTGCCACGCGTGCCTATGTCGAGCGCGCCGTGGAGCTGTCGAGTATGTGGGCCGAGCGCTGCTACAAGGCTCATACCCGTGATGACCAGGCACTTTTTGGCATCGTTCAGGGTGGCATGCATCTGGATCTGCGCCTGCGATCGCTGCGCCACCTGGAGGAGTGCGGCGACTTCCCCGGTTACGGCATCGGCGGCTACTCGGTGGGCGAGGACCACGAGACCATGTTCGAGACACTGGCGCCGCTGGTTTCCGAGTATATGCCTAAGCACAAGCCGCGCTACCTCATGGGCGTCGGCAACCCTACCACGCTCGTGCGCGGCGTTGGCGTGGGCATCGACATGTTCGACTGCGTGCTGCCGACGCGCACCGGCCGCATGGGTACGGCGTTCTCCAGTGAAGGTCGCCTTAACTTCCGCAACGCGCGCTTTGCGCACGACGACGGCCCCATCGATCCCACCTGCACCTGCCCGGTGTGCACGGGCGGCTACAGCCGCGCGCTCATCCGTCACATGGTCACGCAGAAGGAGATGCTCGGCGGTATTCTGCTGTCGATGCACAACATCTATTACCTGCTCAACCTTATGCAGCGTGCCCGTCAGGCCATTATCGAGGGCCGCTACGGCGCGTTTGTGAGCGACTGGATGAACAGTCCTGCGGCGGTGGACTACTAAGAGCGGCGCGGGCGCTTGCAGAGCGCGGGCAATGGCAAGGGGCGAGCACCGGCCGGTCATCACGTTCGCTAACACCGTCTGCGCGACCGATGACCGATAGCTTGCAAGCACTTGATGCATCGTGGGTACCATCCCGAATAGTTGATGTTCGGGCGGGTGTTTGGCGCATGGCGTCGACCCCGCCCGTTTTTCTTTTTCTCGATAGGAGTACCCATGATTAAGAACGAGAATGTCGAGGGCGAGCCAGCCTACGACGAGACGTACCGCCGCGGCCCCGTGGTCATGCGCGGCCCCATGATTCCCAAGGACAATACCTACGCCAACCTGCTGGCGCCCGAGGACTCGACCGACTGGCTGCATGCTGATCCGTGGCGCGTGCTGCGCATCCAGGCAGAGTTTGTCGATGGTTTTGGCGCGCTTGCCGAGCTTGGTCCTGCGGTGACCATCTTCGGTAGCGCCCGCACGCCCAAGACCGATCCGCTCTACAAGGCGGCGCGTACCGTCGGGCGCAAGATCGCGCAACGTGGCGTGGCGGTCATCACCGGCGGCGGCCCCGGCATCATGGAAGCGGCCAACAGGGGAGCGGCGAGTGTCAACGGCAAGTCGGTCGGCTTGGGTATCGAGCTGCCGCACGAGCACGGGCTCAACAAATACGTGAACCTTGGCATGGACTTCCGTTACTTCTTTGTGCGCAAGACCATGTTCGTCAAATACAGCTCGGGCGCCATCGTGTTTCCTGGTGGCTTTGGTACGCTCGACGAGATGTTCGAGGTGCTCACGCTGGTACAGACGCACAAGGTCAAGCGCATGCCGCTCGTTTTGGTGGGAACCGAGTACTGGCAGGGCCTGTTCGACTGGCTCAACGGCCCGGTGATGGACGCCGGTATGATTAGCCCGCTCGATCCGGAGCTGGTGCACATCACCGACGACCTCAACGAGGCCGTTGACATTGCCCTGAGCGGGCTGATGTAGGGTGCTGTGACTGTTGTTATAGCAATGTGAACGGCATACTGATGCTATTTAACATCAGACTGCCATCGAAATTGGGTATACTGATGCAAAAGACGAGGCGAGGAGGTCGCGTATGTCTACTGCAACGGTTAAGCCTACGACGGTTCGCATCGAAGAGGGGCTCAAGGAACAGGCGACTGAGTTCTTGGATACGGTTGGTCTGAGTCTCAATTCGTATCTCAACCTTGCTGTTCGGCAGCTGGTAAATCAACGAAAGATTCCTTTTGAGATCGTAGGAAGGGCGGAGGTGCCCAACGAGGCAACGAGGCGTGCCATGGTGATCGCCGAAGCTCATGAGTTGGGGATTCTGCCGGACGACAGCCCGTCATTCAATAACGCTGATGAGCTTATATCATTCCTCGATGAGGACTAGCGATGTTTGAGATTAAGGTCGAGGCTCAGTTTAAGGCGGATTACAAACGGACGATGCGCATCCATCCGCAGCTAAAAACCGAGTTTAAGGCGGCAGTCGCAGAGCTTGCGGCTCACGGCTCGCTTCCCGCGGAATATGGTGCCCACGAGCTTTCAAACCCGGGCGGCAACTACAACGGCCACATCGATTTCCATCTATCCGATGGCTTGGTCGATGTGGTCGTTCTCTACTTGCCGCATAAGACTAATCCTGTGATCCGGCTGGTCAGAATGGGCTCGCATGAGGAACTATTCCAGGGCCCGCAGGGCTGATTGCTCGCTTATGATTCGCGGGGGAATAGGGATTGATTCGCGGCCGATTGGCCAAAAATGGCCCCTATTCCACCGTAACTGTTGGAGACGTCCCGTTCGTGGCTGCGACCTCCGGTTCTCCTCTTCGCTGGATTTCGCTTAAAAGTTCGGCTGCAACTTCGCTGCTTTTGAAACGGATGCTGCAGTCCTCTTTCTTAGGAAAGGCCAGTAATGGAATGGTTCCGTACCAGACGGTTTCCTCGTCAATTACTGACGCGCACAGGCGCCCTTCGGCTTTGATGGAATAGTCGACGTTCATCTCGGTAAAAATCGCTTTCACGTCATTGTGCGGAGTCGAGGCAATTGAAATCTCAAGGGCAATCCCACGGGCGGCGGCGCCTGTGAGTACGGCAGCGAGCTTTGCGAGGCATGCAGCGGATGCGTAGGGCGCGGCAATAAAAATGCTTTTCGTTGCGCGCGCGATGTCATCCGCTAAGGCCTCCACGGCCCTTGCCGGCCTAACGAGGATGTTTTGATCGGCCCGTTTGTTGTCATTTGCTGCAAAGACTTCATATCCTAGCTTTGCGTAGGTCTTGAGTCTCTTCTGGTACATACGCGCGAGCATGGGTATCGACAAATCAACATAGTCGAATATCTCAACCCGCTGCTTGCCCTCGTGACTTCTATGTAGTCTGCCTGCCTGCTGCGTTATGCTGCCGTCCCAAGATATCGGTGTGGCAATGAGCAGAGTGTCAAGGTAAGACAGGTCGAAACCCTCGCTCAGAAGGCCTTCGGTTGCGATGATAATTCGATGCTCATGCTCGAAGCCGGGAAGGCTGTTCAGTATTGCCTTTCTTTCTTTGGCGTCGATTTCTCCGGTTAAGAGTATAGGTTCGTGTCCGCGGCTTTGAAGCAGCCTACATAGCTCTTCGGCATGTTTTTTCCTTTTGGATAGCACAAGCGGATGTCGACCGTTTGACGCGGTCTCGAGGGCATCGTCGACAATTGCTTCGTTTCTCGCTGTGTGCGCACACAGGAGATCGAGAACTTGATTAAAGGACGCCCCTGGTTCGTAGGCGGGTAGTCGAACTCCGGTAAAACGCGGCCTAACAACGCGCTGAATTCCCTGTTGGATTGCTTGCGTTTTTGGATCAATGGCATGGCGAAGCGGGCCGCAGAGCATTGAGAGTGCTCGCGTGAGTCCGTCCGAGCGTTCGGGCGTCGCGGAAAGGCCGTATACATATTTGGCTGGAGCGGACTTGAGGACGAGCTCAAGCTGTGGTGCGGCTGCATGGTGACATTCATCACAGATGATGAGGCCGTAATCACGAACGAACTCCTTGGCTATTGGTTCTTCGGTCTGGGGGTCCTTGCTGGACAAAGACTGGAATGAAGCAACGTCGATGAGATGGCTTATGGCGGTTTTGCCTCCTCCGATTTGACCAATGAGCGGAGGCTGCCTTTTGCTGATTCGTCCTTTTGGGGTTCGGACGGGCTCTCTGTTGTCCGTGATGTCGAGAAATCGTTCGAGCTGGGTTTTCCATTGGGCAATGAGCGCAGTCTTGGGAACGATGACGAGCGCTGGAAGACCGATGGCAGCAATAAGATAGGCTCCAATGACGGTTTTCCCGAAACCCGTCGGTGCAGACATGATCCCGTCTTCATGGCCGAGCATTTGTTCAGCGGCAATTTGCTGTTCAGGGCGAAGAGTCCCTTTAAATGTCATTACAATTGGATTTCCAGACTGGCGCTTGTCTGAATAGTGGGCAGCAACGCCGGCTTCTTGAAGCAGCCGCTCAAGCTGAGTCTTGCAGCCTCTGGGAATCGCGACGCAGCCGTCTCTAAGTTCGCTGAGGTCTATGTACCGCGGTTTGCCGAATACCGATTGATGCATAGATTGCGCGCGGAAGAATTCTGGGTTGGCAAATGTTGCAAGCCTGCGGACTTCCATTTGAGCTGCGGGACTCAGAGATTTTTCGGGGATATAGAGCATATCGGCCTGCGTGACGGACAGCGATGACGGGAGGTCCCGCGGTGTGAGCGGAAGCCGCTTTCGCGGCCTCTGGGAATGCGGTGCGGCGGTGTTTGCCGCCGTCGCAGCCGCTATTCCGTGCGACCTATTGTCGATGCTCTCGATCAGATTTTGCACCGTCGTGCGCGGGATTAACTGGATTTGAGAAAGGTAAAGCCATTGATCGGGAAAGGGCTCAAATTGCTCGTCAACAAATACGCTGTTCCCTTTTCGCTGCGCTTTTCCTTGAAAAGGCAGCGCTATGAGATTTCCAAAGCCTCCCTCAGGAATGGTGGACTGTGCGGGCAGCATCCGGTCAAAAGCTTCAAAGGTGATTGTCTTGTTGAGCGCCGCCGCTTCGGTGATAAGGCTGCTTCCAAATTCTCGTGCGATCTTCGCGCTGGTGAGCTCTAGGAAGAAAAACCAGACATGTGTGCCGTTACCTGATCTCGATCGCTCGACTGCAGCATCGATTCCATGGTTTTTTGCGACAAGCCGAATGGCGTTTGTCGCTTCTTTCCAATCGGCTCCGTCAAAGTCGATGACCAGGACTTTTGTGTTGCTGTCATTATCGAGAACATATTGACCTATGACGTCTCGGAGTCTGTCGTCACTGCCCTTGAAATGGGAGATGATCGCGGTATCGCTCAACTCGGGGAAGACGCGGTTGCCGCATTCAGCGCATTTGGTTTTCTGACGATTTGCTTTGGGACAAATGCCTGACTTCCACTCGTTTGCGCAGGCGGGCGTATAGCCGATTCCCCCGTCTTTTCTGCGGTACCCATGGGCGTAAACATCTTTGCGGCCAGTAAAGAGATTGCGAAAGAGCTCGAGTTTGTCGCGCGCTGGGCTCGCACTGGTGACGACACCCTCGACCTGCGCCCGTCTATCGAAAGATTCGCCAGCTTTCTCCCATTCTTCCAGTGTTGCGTAACGGATGTCTGGACCGTTGCCGCAGATGACGATTTGGCTGTGCGGCTCCGATACATGGGCGACGATTTTCTTGAATTGGAATAGCGTGCCCCCGATGAGGGCGTATTGATGCGTGACGGTGCTCATGTAAATGCCGTTCTTGTCGGAGTTCATTGAAATGAGGGTACGTTATTTTGATTTTTAAGGGACTCGGCTCTGATTTTGGTTCGGCGATAGCGGAGTACAGCTCCGTGAGTGGTGTTTGGCTGATGTCAAAATGTGCGGTAGCTGTTGCTGAATGGGTTTTGGCGGCCATGAGGTGGGCTGGAGGCGCAGGAAACTATCCTCGAATAGACCCTGTGGGCAAAAAATGGCAAATATGAGTACTGTGGTTTGAGCAGTAACATATCATCAGGAAAGTATTTAAGACCAATCGATTCGGATTGGATATAATCAACCCTATAAACATGGCGATTCGGGACTTTATGACGCTCGGAATTGGCGGAAGACGGCAAATTCAGCCAGATTTCGCTGTTACTAAACTGGTAACAGTACTCATATTTGCCATTTTTTGCCCAGAGGGTATCGCAAGGGGGTTGGACAAAGCATCGATCGCCGCCAATTTCTCGATTGGCTGGTTGGGCGGCAATGAAGTTGCGGCGTAATGGGAAGCGTTTCGCGGCCTTTTGGCTAAAACGGCCCCTTTTCCGCCGCGACTCGGTAGCGCGCAGAGATGTGGTGTAAGAGGCGGGGAATGCCCCGCCTCCGCCCTTTCTTGAAAGGGAGGGGACACCGCCTAGAATTCGTCGTTGGAGTAA
>CABRCR010000032.1:0-41635 GCA_902469435.1 uncultured Collinsella sp.
CCGAACCCGGAAGCTAAGCCCCATCGCGCCGAGAGTACTGCGGGGCCAGCCCGTGGGAGGCCAGGGCGCCGCTGACCGGTGGACGGCACCGAGCCGTCATTGGACTTAGAAGGGGGAGGCCTCGCGGCCTCCCCCTTTTTTGCGTTTGATAGAGAGCTGTAATACAAGAACTTGCCTTCGTTTAGCTTGTCTTACTGTTTGGCTGTATTTTGAGTCCTTCTTTTCTATTTGCGCGATAATAACTCCCATTGGCGTAAGGGAGGACTTGATGTTTACCGTTTTTGTCTTGGGCAATATTGCTTCGGGTAAGTCGACTGCCTGCCGCTATTTCGAATCTCGTGGCGCTATGCTTATCGATCTGGATGAGCTTGCAAAATCGCTGTATGTGCCGGGCTCTGATATCGTTAACGCTCTTGCGGATGAATTCGGTTGGGACATTTTGGATGAGATAGGCGGCATTCGCCGCAGCATCCTCGCTTCTCGAGCTTTCGCTTCTCCTGATTCGGTCACACGGCTCAATGGCATCGTGCATCCCGTTCTGATTGAACAGCTTTCGCTTAGGATTCTCGATCCGGTTTGTTGTACGGTTTCATCTCCCCGTTATCCCTTTGCGGTGGTCGAGGTTTCTGCTCCGACTGGTTTTGAGGATGCATTTGGCTTGGCTGATGAAATTCTGGTCATTAGCGCCCCTTTGTCAGTTCGTCGCGAGCGCGCTATTCAACGTGGCATGGAGCCATCCGATTTCGATGCTCGTTCTGCTTGCCAGCCCGAAGAGTCTGCGCTCTGCAATCTCGCTACAACGGTGATTGATAATGCCGCTGGCGATAATTCGCTCTTTGAGCAGCTTGACTCATGGCTTGCATGCCACGGGTTTATAGATACTGCGGACAAGGAGGAGGCCGATGCCTAAGGCACGTTTCTTTACGTGGTATCGCGTGGCGCCACTTGCCGTTGTGTTCGTCTTCGGCCTTATTTCGCTCGTCTACTCGTGTGCTCCTGCCGCTTTCTTTAAGCCACTGTATCCGATTGACTACGAGGCATATGTAAAGCAATCCAGTATTTCGCATAATCTGGATCCGTATCTGGTGTGCGCTGTCATTAAGTCGGAATCGAATTGGGATCCCGAGGCCGAGTCGAATCAGGGTGCTCAGGGATTGATGCAGCTGATGCCCGAGACTGCCCAGGATATGATCGCCAAGGGCCTTGTCGACGGAGAGGTGTATTCGGCCGACAATCTTAACGATTCGGCTACGAATATCGAGTTTGGCTGCGCATACCTCTCGTATCTTCTCACCTATTTCAACGGGTCGACGGATAGTGCCATCGCCGCCTATAACGCCGGTATGGGCAATGTCGACGGATGGGCGCAGCAGAACACGTCACTCCATAATGCGATTACCTTCCCTGAAACTCAGGCTTATCTGATTCGCGTCAATAATGCCTGGGTTCGATATAAGACTCTCTATCCCGATCGGTTCGTATAGGACTAAGCCCACCGCCTGCGTATACTGCAGATGTATGAGTTAGGAGTATCCATGGCGGAATTTGAAGTAGAACGCGTTGGTGGTGAACTTAAGCGCTTTGGCGTTGAGGGCGCTGAGGTGCCGTTTGAAGTCGTTTCCCCCTATGAGCCTGCCGGTTCCCAGCCCAAGGCCATTGAGTCGCTTGTGCAGGGCGTGAGGGACGGAGATCGCTATCAGGTTTTGCTGGGCGTGACTGGTTCGGGCAAGACCTTCACGATGGCAAAGACTATTGAGGCCCTGGGAAAGCCGACGCTGGTCATGGCTCCGAATAAAACGCTTGCCGCTCAGCTTGCGAGCGAGCTCAAAGAGTTCTTTCCCAATAACGCTGTGGTCTACTTCGTCTCGTACTACGACTACTATCAGCCCGAGGCGTATGTGCCGCAAAGTGATACATATATCGAGAAAGACTCATCGATTAACGAAGAGGTCGAGATGCTGCGCCATCAGGCGACCGCATCACTGCTCTCTCGACGAGATGTGATCGTCGTCGCATCGGTCTCGTGTATCTATGGCATTGGCTCTCCTGAGGACTATGCGGGCCTAGCCCCGAACGTCGACAAGAAGGTGCCGCTCGAGCGCGATGACTTTATCCATGCACTTATCGACATTCAATATGATCGCAATGACTATGACCTGGCACGCGGCACGTTCCGCGTGCGCGGCGATGTTGTCGACGTGTATCCGCCTTATGCCGAGCATCCGTTGCGGTTTGAGTTCTTTGGCGACGAGGTCGAGCTGATTGCCGAGATCGATGAGGTCACCGGTGAGATGCTGCGTGAGTACGAGGCCATCCCCGTATGGCCGGCATCGCACTACGTGACCGAGAAGCCGAAGGTCAAGGCGGCTCTGAAATCGATCAGCGAAGAGTGCGAGAAGCGCGTGGCGGAGCTCAAGGCGACCGACAAGTTGCTCGAGGCGCAGCGTCTGCAGCAGCGCACCGATTATGATCTTGAGATGCTCGAGACGATGGGCTTTTGCAACGGCATCGAGAACTACTCGCGTCATCTGGACGGTCGCAAGCCGGGCGAGCCGCCGTTTACCCTGATCGATTACTTTCCCAAGGATATGCTCTGCATCATCGATGAGAGCCATGTGACAGTGCCGCAGATTCGCGGCATGCACGAAGGTGACCGCTCGCGTAAGGTGACGCTGGTGGAACACGGTTTTCGCCTGCCCTCGGCGCTCGATAACCGCCCGCTTCGTTTCGATGAGTTTGAGGCAAGGATCCCCCAGTTTATCTATGTTTCGGCCACGCCGGGCGACTATGAGCTGCGGGTTAGCCAGAACGACGTTGAGCAGATTATTCGTCCGACCGGTCTGCTCGATCCCAAGATCGACGTTCGTCCGGTCCGAGGCCAGATTGACGATCTTGAGGACGAGATTCGCGAGCGCGTTGCCCGCAAGGAGCGCGTGCTGGTGACCACGTTGACCAAGCGCATGGCCGAGGACCTGACCGACCATCTGCTCGACGCGGGCATTAAGGTCAATTACATGCACTCTGATACGGCGACAATGGACCGTGTCGAGATCTTGCGAACGCTGCGCGAGGGCAAGATCGATGTTCTCGTTGGCATCAACCTGCTTCGCGAGGGCTTGGATCTTCCCGAGGTCTCACTGGTGGCAATTCTCGATGCCGATAAGGAAGGCTTCTTGCGCAACCGCCGTTCGCTGATTCAGACGATTGGCCGTGCGGCCCGTAACGCCGATGGCGAAGTCATCATGTATGCAGACGTTGTGACCGATTCGATGAAAGAGGCCATCGAGGAGACGCAGCGCCGTCGCGAGATTCAGATGGCATATAACGAAGAGCATGGCATTGTGCCCAAGACGGTGCGCAAGGCCATCAACGACATCTCAAGTTTTATTGCCGAGGCCGAAAAAACCGTGGGTTCCAAGGGGCGCTCGAAGGGCGACTCTCTTGGCCATGGCGCATTCTATACGCCCGATGCGTCGGGCGAGGGCGGCGTGCCGGAAACGGTGGCGCCCGAGCAGACACTTGCGGAGCAGTTGGAAGAACTGCCGCATGACGAGCTTGTGCGGATCGTCGAAACCATGGAAGAGGATATGCGTAACGCTTCTGCCGCCATGGACTTTGAGGAGGCGGCGCGCCTGCGCGATGCCGTCGTTCAGATTCGGGCGATGCTCGAGGGTGCGTCTGAGGACGAGACGATCGAGCGCTTACGTTCGCAGGCCCGCAAGGGTTCCACGTTCGCATCGGGCAGAAAACGCCAGGGTGCACGGTTTAAGAAATAGCGAACAGGCCCCGAGTTCCCTGTGGAGCTTGGGGCCTGTGTCTTTTGCGCGCTGGAATTCGTGCGTTAGAGGTCTGCGATCAGGGCTTCGGCACAACGTATGCCGTCGGTGGCCGCGCTCATGATGCCGCCGGCATATCCAGCTCCCTCACCGCAAGGGTAGAGGCCCGGGGTCGACACGGCATGGCACGTTCGGTCTCGGGTGACAGTGACCGGTGAGCTCGAACGAGTCTCCACGCCGGTAAGAACGGCATCGGGGCGGTCGTAGCCTCGTAGCTTTTTTCCGAGTAGGGGAAGTCCCAGGCGGAGCGACTCGACGATATGCTGCGGCAGGGCTTCGTCAATTGCCGTCCAGGTCACACCGAGCGGATAGGTGGGCTTTACCTTTCCGGGCGCCTTGCTGGCGCGTCCTGCGAGGAAATCTCCGACGAGCTGTGCCGGTGCGTTCCAGTTGGAACCGCCCAGGCGATAGGCGGCCGCCTCGCAGGCACGCTGGAGCTCGATGCCGGCGAGCGGGTCATCGTCGGGAAGGTCCTCTGGCGTGACGTTAACGAGCAGGGCGGCATTTGCGTTGTGTCCGTCGCGGGCATTGAGACTGGCGCCGTTGACGCACAGGTGGCCCTGCTCGGAAGAGGCAGCGACAACCTGCCCGCCGGGGCACATACAAAACGAGAACACGCTGCGGCCGTTGGGAAGATGGGCGACAAGCTTGTAGGGGGCTGCTCCGAGTGCCGGGTGCCCCGCCGAAGGGCCATATTGGGCACGGTCGATGTCGCGCTGTGGATGCTCGATGCGCACGCCCATGGCAAAGGTCTTTTGTGCGAGGGCCACGTTGTGGCCCTTAAGGAGCTCAAAAATATCGCGAGCAGAATGCCCGCAGGCGAGGATGAGGTGATTTGTCTCGATTGGCTCGCAAGCGGCGTCTTGGGACGATTGGACATCAATACCGGTGATGGCGCCAGACGCGTCGATGCGAATGTCGACGAGCTTCGTTCGATAACGGACGACACCTCCGAGCTGCTCGATGCGCTGGGATATAGCGGTGACAACCGTGGGAAGGATGTCGGAGCCAATGTGCGGCTTGGCATCCCATAGAATATCGCGGGGCGCGCCCGCCTCGACGAAGGTTTCGAGGATAAGGCGATGGGCGGGATTTTTGGTTCCCGTATTGAGTTTGCCGTCCGAGAAGGTTCCCGCGCCGCCCAGGCCAAACTGGATATTGCTCTCGGGGTCGAGGATGCGCTCCTTTAGAAAGAGGTCGATCGCCTGCGAGCGGCGAAATGCCGGGTCGCCGCGCTCGATGAGCAAGGGCTTAAGACCTGCTTCGGCGAGCGTAAGCGCAGCGAAAAGGCCGGCGCATCCGGCGCCGACAACGACAGGGCGTTCTTGAGGTGCGTCGGAGGTGGGGGAGGGGAATGAAGGCTCATCGTCTTCTATCGCGCGTACGCGCGAGCGGTCACGCTCGACAACGCTGTCGACTGCTTCTCGCTCGAGGTGGGGACTAGTCAGCTCAACACGAAAGCCCAGGATAAAATGGACGTCTCGTTTTTTGCGAGCGTCGATTGACTTGCGGTGGAGCTCGATGGACTTGATTTCGGAGTCCTTGCAACGTAGGACGCGCTTGGCGACTCGCTTGCCAACAATGAGACAGGCATTTTCATCGCCGGCTTCATCGAGCGACGCGTTGACTTGGGTGATTTCAATCATCGAGGTCTCCTTAGAGGCAAGAAAGAGGCCGTCCGGTATCCCAGACGGCCCGAATGCGTTTTTGATTATAGACTGCGCGGCTACAGGCTGCTTGCAGCGCGAATGCCCGAGATCCAGGCCCACGCAAGGTTAAAGCCTCCGCAATCGGCGTCGATATCGAGCGCTTCGCCGCAGACGTAAAGCGGGGCATAGGCTGCGCCGTTCGCGCGAAGGCCGGGTATCGAGACGGTCTCGATGGGTATGCCGCCACGTATGACCTGTGCCGAGCGCTCCTCGGCCGTTCCCTCGACAAGCAGTTTAAAGTGCTTGAGGATGGAGACCAGATGGATGACATCGTTGGAGCCTGGATGGCACTGCTCGAACGCTGTACAGACGACGTGGGAGAGTTGAGGAGCGAGCATACCATCGAACCAGCGGGGGTCGTGGGGCGAAAAGCGGCCGAGCAGCTCAACGCGTCGGTTGAGCATGTCGAGCAACTTGTCTTTGGAGAGGTCGGGGAAAACGTCGAGCAGGATCGTGTCGCCGTGCTGGATGCGTCGGGAGAGGTTGAAGGCGGCGACACCTGAGATGCCGAAGGTCCGGAACAGCACCTCGCCGTCTTCGCACCAGAGATCCTCGTGATTGCGGGTGAGCGTCAAGCGGGCGCGAACGCGTAGGCCATCCAGCGTCTTGAGCGCAGTCCGGTCGCCGAAGACCGATGCCGACACGGGGCAGAGAACGGGGCGCGATGGCGTTAGGGGGAGGCTAAACGTCTCGGCGATGCCGGCGGGGTTGCCTCCCGTGGCGATAATTACGGCATGTGCCTGCAAGGTCATGTTTTTGCGCGGGGTATCGGCGAGCGCCCTCCGAAGCGAGCGGAGCTCCGTTTTTCGTTCGTCGTGCTTTTTTGCCTTAAGCGCCCGTGCGGGACGGTCTATTTGGAGTGTCCAGCCCTCGGGAGCTTTGTGCGCCATGGCAACGTTGGCTCCGCAGATTAAGGTGACGCCCAGACGATCACAAACGTTGAGAAGCGCGTCGCGCACCGATTCGGCGCGGAGGGAGCGTGGGTACAGTCGACCTTCCTCGGAGGTCGTCATGATGCCCAGCGAGGAGAAGAAGCCCATAAGCTCTTGTTCGGGCCGGGGGCCCATGACGGATTCGACGAAAGCGGGATGGTTGTACCGCCGAGGATCAATCGATTCGTTTGAGAGATTGCAGCGGCCGTTGCCGGTCGCAAGGAGTTTAAGGCCGCAGGCGACATCGCGCTCAACGATGCAGACGCTTTTGCCAGCGCGTGCGGCCGTGATGGCGGCGGCGAGACCCGAGGCCCCGCCGCCGATTACCAGGACGTCATAGAAGGCGCTCGTGTTCACTTAGGCCTCGTCGGTCTCGTGCGGGGCGATGGCCTCGACGGCAGAGACGGCCTGGGGCAGCATACCGTCGGGCAGTGCGGTCTCAACCTCGCCCTTATCGCAGGCCTCGGCGAGTGCCGGATTGATGGGAAGCTGCCCTAGGATCTCGAGGTTGTAACGCTCGGCGACCTCGGGGAGCTTGCTCTTGCCAAAGACTTCGATCTTCTTGCCGCAATCGGGGCACTCGATATAGCTCATGTTTTCGACGATTCCCAGAATGGGGACGTTCATCTTCTCGGCCATGTTGACCGCCTTGGCGACGATCATCGAGACCAGATCCTGCGGGCTCGTGACGATGACGATGCCGTCGACCGGCAGCGACTGGAAGACGGTGAGCGCGACGTCGCCTGTTCCCGGAGGCATGTCGACCAGCAGGTAGTCGATGGGGCCCCACGAGGTCTCGCTCCAGAACTGCCTAATGGCGCCTGCGATGACCGGACCGCGCCAAAGGACGGGGTCGGTCTCGTTTTGGAGCAGCAGGTTGGAGCTCATGACCTTGACGCCGTGCTCGGAGATTTCGGGCAGCATAAGGTTGCCAAGGGCATGGACGTGGCGTCCACTCATACCGAACATCTTGGGGATAGAGGGACCGGTGATGTCGGCATCGAGGACGCCGACCTTGTGGCCGTGACGGGCAAGCTCGGTGGCGATGGCACCGGTGACAAATGACTTGCCGACACCGCCCTTGCCGGAAAGCACGGCGATGACGCGCTTGACCTCGGACAGCGTGTTCTCCTCAAATTGCGACGGCGACGTTTGTCCGCCGGCGGCCTGTGCGTGTTCGCAACCCATGTATGACTCCTTTGTATATGCTGGGGCCGGGGCCCCGCGATGTGACACGAGCGTCATTGTACCCTCGTTTGCGAGCGGGAGTCATTTGCGATGCGTTTGGGCCGAGCGTGCTTGCAATACGATGGGCCCAAGCGAATGGGCGGGCTTACTGAACTTTGCTGGCGAACTCGAGGTATTGCATGCGCTGCAGCTTGTCGATCGTCGAGGCGTAGGGGCTGTCTTTCGATTCCAAGTCGTAGCGCAGCCCGTCGGCACCGAGATAGCCGGCGACATTGATGGTGGGCACATCTGACCTTGTCGCAAGCAGGGCCTTTTGGTAATTGGTGAGCGGGGCGCCGATCTTATTAAGGGTAATGGCTGCAATCTCGTTTGCCCCGACGGTGTCGTAGACGTTGAGCTCGGTATTGCCGGCGATCTCATAGTTAGCCCAGACGAGATATGTCGACTGATAGATACGGAAAGCGTGGCTTGCCGTATCTTCCTGAGGGCACAGCTCGTCGTTGAGAGTCGTTGCGGCGCTCGGCTGATGGTCGCCAAAAAAGACAAGAACAACCGGTCTGCCGATGTTGCGGAGCTCGTTGATAAAGTACTCGAGGTCCCGGTCGGATGCGTTGATGCAGGTGAGATAGGTGTTGAGCGCGCTGTTGGCGCCTTCGCTGGCTCCCTCGACCCAATAGTTTGTCAGCTCTTCGGCGGGAACGGTGCCATAGTCGTAGCCGCCGTGATTTTGCATCGTGACGTCAAAGATGAACTGCGGCGCTTCGTCGGTTCTAAGCAGGTCGAGTATCTTGTCGTAGGTGACGTAGTCGCATACGCCGGCATGGTAATAGGGCGCACCTTCGAAATCGCCGATTGAAAGAAAGTCTCCAAAGCCCAGCTGCTGATAGATTTTATCTCGATGGTAGTTGACGGGGTTTTGCGGGTGCATAGCGGTAGTGGTATACCCAAGCTCTTTAAGGTCCTTTGCCAGGCTGTTTACGCCATTCATCTGATACAGCTGATAGGGGATCTTGCCTAATCCGACAAAGGCCGTTGTCGCTCCGGTCAAAAATTCGAATTCGGAGTTCGCCGTTCCGCCACCGGCGACCGAAGCGAGCATGGTGCCGCGAACAAGTGTGTCGGGAAGCGAGTTGTAGAATGCGGGGCCGGTGTACCCGGCCGCCTGGAGCTGCTCAAAGCACGAAAGGTCGCTAAAACTCTCATTCATGACGGCAACAATCGTCGGCTTGATTTCATTGAACTGGGCAACGGCCGCCGCGCGCTGCTCGCTCGAGCCATATGTGCTGTCGTAGGCGGCGGCGAGCTCCTGCTCGATGCTCTGCGCCTCATCGGGCGTATAGTCTTCGGGCTTCTCAATGGGCAACTCGTTGACCATTTCGGTGAACGAAGTGATAAAACCCTGAGACGCATACGTGGTGATGGGCTGCCAACGGTCAAATCCAAAATCCAGCGCCTGCTCCAAGTCGATGTTGGAAAAGCCTGAGAGCCCCACAACGGTCACTAGCAGAAAAGCACAGAGGTTAGCGGCGATAGCGGGGAAGACATGGGTGGGCGTACGGAGCTTTCGCGGTCGGATGAGCGAAAGAAGCCCCAGGGAAATCTCCAGCAGGGCGAGAGAGGTTACGATTCCGGCGGTAAAGGTAAACTCGTATCCCTCGGTCACTTCCATTGCGGTGCCAAGGGCCAAGATATCGCTTGGCAGGATGGCTTCGCCTTTAAACGTTATGACGAAGTGCTCGGCAATGCCAAGGATGCAGCAGACGACGGGCACGAGAGCCATGACGCCTCCATGACGCTGTCCCAGCAAATAAAGGGAGAGCAGAACCGTCGCGAGCAGCCCGACGGAAAACCCGAATGAGTTGGCGGGAATGCGATAGAACGTTTCGTTGCAGGCAATTTCGAGTGAAACGAACGAGAGCGCTGAAACAGCGGCGATGACAAGGATGTCACGGCAAATACAGGCAACCGTTCCCGTCGCAAGGTCGGTTTGGTCGATAAGTCCCGAAACCAAGGGCTCGACAAGAAGCATGACGGCGGCAGCACCGAGCGCCGAATAAGAAAGGACCCATAGGGAGCTGCCCTCATTTACGAGCAATTGATTCGTAACCCATGCAGCTACCACGCCGAGCGGGATGAGGAGCGTCGCGCACCAAAAGACGCGGGCAATGGGTGGCTTTTCGTTGCGTTTGATTGAAAAATACACGCGCACGACGACGGCGGCCACGATAAGGACGGCGATGAATATGGGCAGATTGGCCATGTCGCTCGAAGTGATTTCAAGGGGGATATCTTCGGTCATGGACGTTCCTCTGGTACAGCAAATTAAGTTCAGTATTAGATTACTGTAACCTTTCCACGGCATTTCGAGAAACAAAGCGCCCGATACGCAAAGCTAAAGGTCTGCGAATCTTGTATTACGAACATCTGTGCGCGTCGAGTGCGCTAAACTCATCGGCAGTATGATTCGATGCAATAGGAGGCAAGGAGCTTCCATGTCTGATTCTTCTATCGTTATTCGCGGCGCTCGTGAGCACAACCTCCGTGATATCGATGTTTCCATTCCGCGTGACCAACTCGTGGTCATTACCGGTCTTTCTGGCTCGGGCAAGAGTTCGCTGGCATTCGACACTATCTATGCCGAGGGCCAGCGTCGATACGTCGAGAGCCTTTCGAGTTATGCGCGCCAGTTCTTGGGCCAGATGGACAAACCCGACTTGGATTCAATCGACGGCCTTTCGCCGGCTGTCTCAATTGATCAAAAGACGACATCCAAGAACCCGCGCTCGACGGTTGGCACCGTAACCGAGATTTATGACTATCTGCGCCTGCTGTTCGCCCGTGTGGGCACCCCGCACTGTCCCGAATGTGGCCGTGTCATTGAGCGTCAGACGACCGATCAGGTTGCCGACAAGGTCTTGGCGGCGGGGGAGGGCCGCCGCGCGTTTGTGCTGGCACCGGTGGTACGCGGGCGAAAAGGCGAGTACACCAAACTGTTTGAGGACCTTCGCGCCGAGGGCTTTAGCCGCGTGCGTGTCGACGGTGAAGTGCGCTCGCTCGACGATCCGATCGATCTGGACAAGAAGTTCAAGCACGATATCGAGGTCGTGGTCGATCGCATCGTGATCCGTGAGAACTCTCTGGGCCGTATCGCCGAGTCTGTTGAGCAGGCGACCGCGCTGGCGCACGGCAATGTGAACGTATACTTGCTGCCCGACCGCGACGCTCCCGAGGGGGCCGAAGGCGAGTTGCTGGAGTATTCGCTGGCGTTAGCGTGCCCGGAGCATGGGCACTCCATCGATGACCTGCAGCCGCGTGATTTCTCGTTCAACGCGCCCTATGGCGCGTGCCCAGAGTGCGATGGCCTGGGCTTTAAGAAGACGGTCGATGCCGAGGCCCTAATCGAAGACCCCTCGAAGTCGATCGCCGACGGGGTCTTTGGCAGCCTGTTTGGCAACTCTAACTACTATCCGCAGATTTTCGCTGCGGTCTGCAAACACTTTAAGGTGAGCGTCGATACGCCGTGGGAGGATCTGCCTCCTCGGGTGCGTCGCGCGTTTTTAGACGGCATGGGCGACCAGAAGATTTCGGTCGACTATCAAAAGCTCGATGGGCGCCGCAGCCAGTGGGACACCAAGTTCTCGGGCGTGCGCAATATCCTGTACGAGCGCTATACCGAGACGACGAATGAGAACACCAAGGCGCGCTTGGAGAAGTACATCCGCGAGGAGCCGTGCTCGAGCTGCCACGGCGCTCGTTTGCGCCCCGAGATGCTCGCTGTTACCGTAGGCGGTAAGTCCATTTACGAGGTCTGTTGCCTATCGTGCCGCGAGTCGCTCGAGTTTTTTGAGGGCTTGGAACTCACCGAGCGCCAACAGTTTATCGGCGGGCGCATCGTCAAGGAAATCCTGGAGCGCTTGCGTTTTCTGGTCGATGTCGGACTCGACTATCTGACCCTCGATCGTGCCTCGGCGACGCTTTCCGGAGGCGAGGCCCAGCGCATTCGCCTGGCAACGCAGATCGGCGCCGGCCTCATGGGTGTCCTGTACATTTTGGACGAGCCATCGATTGGCCTCCATCAGCGCGATAACGAGCGCCTGATCAAGACGCTTGAGCGCCTACGCGATATCGGCAATACCGTCATCGTCGTCGAGCATGATGAGGATACGATTCGTGCTGCCGACTATGTGATCGACATGGGCCCCGGCGCGGGCGTGAACGGCGGACACGTGGTCGCCGCGGGAACGCCTGCCGATATCATGGCGTGCCCCGATTCGATGACGGGTGCCTACCTGACCGGCAAGCGAATGATTCGGGTTCCCGATGAACGCCGCAAGCCCGGTCGCGGCTGCCTTAAGATTACGGGCGCCCGCGCCAACAACCTCAAAAACGTTACCGCCAAGATCGAGTTTGGTACGCTTACGGTCGTTACCGGCGTGTCGGGATCGGGTAAGAGCTCCCTGGTTACCGACACCATCGCACCTGCGCTTACGAATGCCATTCATCGCTCGACGCGTCCTGTGGGCCCGTACAAAAAGCTCGAGGGTATCGAGTGCATCGATAAGGTGATCGACATCGACCAGTCGCCGATTGGTCGCACGCCGCGTTCCAACCCTGCTACGTACATTGGCCTGTGGGATGATCTTCGCGCGCTGTTTGCGAGTACGCCGGAGTCGAAGGCGCGTGGCTACTCGCCGGGACGTTTCTCCTTTAACGTGAGCGGCGGTCGCTGCGAAGCATGCAAGGGCGACGGACAAATTAAGATCGAGATGCACTTCCTTCCCGATATCTATGTCCCCTGTGAGGTCTGCGGCGGCAAACGCTATAACCGCGAGACGCTTGAGGTCACCTACCGTGGTAAGACCATCTCGGACGTGCTCGACATGAGCGTCACCGAGGCACTGGCCTTCTTTGGGAATATCCCGCAGATTAAGCGCAAGCTCCAGACGCTGTACGATGTAGGCTTGGGCTACGTGAGCCTGGGCCAGCCCGCCACGACGCTCTCGGGCGGCGAGGCGCAGCGTGTGAAGCTCGCCAAGGAGCTTCATCGACGCCAGACGGGCAAGACGTTCTATATTTTGGATGAGCCGACGACCGGCCTTCATTTTGAGGACGTCCGCCAGCTGCTCGATGTGCTGCAGCGCTTGGTCGATGCGGGCAACACGGTGCTGGTGATTGAACACAACCTTGATGTCATCAAGGTTGCCGACCGCCTGATCGATATGGGCCCCGAGGGCGGTAACGGCGGCGGAACCGTCGTGGTTTCGGGCACACCGGAGCAGGTCGCGGACTGTCCGCAAAGTTATACGGGCAAGTTTTTGGCGCCGTTGCTCAGGCGTGACCGGGAGCGTCAGGCTCAACTTGATGCTCAATAAATAGGCGATTCAGTTTATGGGCGCCATCGACTCCTTGTGATTCGATGGCGCTTGCTGTGTCGAAGTGACGTATGCAGCCGAATTGGACATATACTTAATCCTTGCGTCCGAATGCGAGGGAAAGGATATGCCATGGCAAAGGCTGTAAAGACGCCAAAAACCAATGCGATGCGCGAGCTGGAAAGCGCCGGCATTTCCTATGTTCTACATACGTACGAAGACGATGGTGATGAGTCGGCGGGCCTGGGGGTCGCGATTTCGGAGCAGCTTGGCGAGGAGCCCGGACAAGGATTTAAGACCTTGGTCTGCGTGACGCCGTCCAACGACCATGTCGTGTGCTGCATCCCTGTTGCCGACGAGCTCGATCTAAAGTCCGCCGCGCGTGCCGCGGGGGAGAAGTCCTTGGCCATGATGCATGTGAAGGATTTGCTTGCGGCGACTGGCTACGTTCGCGGCGGCTGCAGTCCGGTCGGTATGAAAAAACGCTACCGGACGCTCATTGATGAGACATGTGTCCTTTGGGATACCATTTTTATTTCGGGAGGCAAGCGTGGTTATCAGCTTGAGCTTGCACCCGATGATTTAATTGCATTTTGCGGGGCGACGGTCGCCCCGATTACGAGAGAGGACTGAGCGATGCCGCAGGAAGAATTGAAGTGCGGAGCTCATTTTGCAAAAGAATCTGCGCCTCAGACACCCTCATCCGAAGCTTCTTCGTCGCGAGATGGCACTGATGATATGGGCTCGTCGGACTACTCCACGGTTGGTCGTTCCGCCGGGCTTATGACCATCCTGACCATCGTGTCTCGCGTCACCGGCTTTATCCGCACATGGGCAATGGCGGCCGCTATCGGCATGTCGCTGCTCTCGTCCTCCTATCAGGTCGCCAACAACCTGCCCAATATGCTCTACGAACTCGTGATGGGCGGCATGCTCGTGACGGCGTTTTTGCCCGTGTACATGGGCGTGAGGCGTGAGCAGGGTCGCGAGGCCTCGAACGAGTACGTGGGCAACCTGCTCGGTATTCTGCTATTGGTGCTGGGTGGCATTTCGTTGCTGGGGACCGTGTTCGCTCCGGGCTTTATTTGGACGCAATCGTTCCTTTCGGGTGGCGGCGGCAGCATGGATACCGCTGCGTTCATGTTCCGTTTCTTCGCCATCCAGATTCTGTTTTATGGTTTGGGCTCGGTGTTCTCGGGCGTTCTCAACGCACACCGCGACTACTTCTGGTCGACGTTTGCCCCGGTCCTCAACAATGTGATCGTCATTGCGAGCTTTATGGGCTTTGCGCCCGTGTCCGCACAGTTTGGCGAACGTGCCGGCATCATCTTGATTGCGGCCGGTACGACCCTCGGTGTCTTTGTTCAGATGGCTTGTCAGATCCCCGCGCTTGGCAAGCACGGCGTGCATCCCCATATCCATATCGACTTTAAGGACCCCGCACTGCGCCAGACGATTGCGCTCGGTATCCCGACGCTGCTCGCTACGGTGTGCATGTTTGTCTCGACTTCTATCACGAACGCTGCCGCGCTGGTGGTCCAGCCCGAGACCGGTCCTTCCGTCATCGCCTATGCGCGCCTGTGGTACACGCTGCCCTACGCGCTGATTGCCGCCTCGCTTTCGACGGCGCTCTATACCGAGCTCTCTCACGACGCACAGGAGAAGGATTACGACAGCGTTCGCACGGGCATTTCGCGTGGCGTCGCCCAGATGCTGTTCTTCCTGGTTCCGTTCGCGCTGTACCTGATTGTCTTCGCGCGTCCGCTCAACATGATCTACTGCGCTGGCAAGTTCGATGAGCCCGGCGTGGCGCTGGTGTCCGAGTTCCTTGTCTACCTGGCGTTCTCGCTGCCGCTCTACGGCGTGGTCGTGCTGATGCAGAAGAGCTTCTCTGCCTTGCTCGACATGAAGCCCTATAGCCGCTATTGCCTGTATTCCGCCATCGGCCAGGCCGGCTCGGTTCTGCTGTTTGGCGTTGTGCTGGGCTTCGGTATGCCGGCAATCGCGCTTTCGTATGTCGTCGACTACGTGATCTTGGTCGGCTGTTCGCTGTGGTGGCTGCGTCGCCGCCTGCGTGGTCTTCAGGTTAAATCCATCCTGCATGGCGGTTTCTTTGGCCTTTTGCTCGGTGGCCTGGGTGCTGCCGCAGGCGCCGGCGTCATGTGGGCGCTTGAACGCTTTGTCGGGGCACTTGGCGGCTCGATTCTGATTACTCTTGGCTACGTTTGCGTTGCGGGTGTCGTCTCGCTTGCTGTTACCTTTGGCCTTGCCGTCATCCTTAAGATGCCCGAGGTCTCGGCGCTGCTTCGTCGCAAGTAGGTGCGCGTGGCCGGTCACGACAACATTCCAACGCTTGCCGAGCAGGTTTCGCGCGTTCCCACGCAGCCCGGCTGCTACCTTTGGAAAGACGCCAAGGGCGATGTCATCTACGTTGGCAAGGCGAAAAACCTGCGTGCTCGCATGCGTCAGTACGTGACGCTGCAGGACGAGCGCCAGAAGATCCCGCTTATGATGCAGCTGGTGGCGAGCTTTGACTATATCGTGGTGGAGACCGAGCACGAGGCGTTGGTGCTCGAGCGCAATTTGATTGGTCAGTACCATCCGTACTTTAACGTCGACCTCAAGGATGACAAGAGCTACCCCTTTATCGCCATTACAAAGGGCGACCTGTATCCCGCTATCAAATACACGCGTGAGCGTCATAAGCCGGGAACGCGCTATTTTGGACCTTATACCGATAGCCGCGCGGCACGTGAGACGATAGATACGCTGCGCAAGGTTATCCCCATCTGCTCCGCATCCTGTGCGGAGTGGCGTCGTTGTCGCCGTATCGTCGAGTCCCACAAGGGCGAGGAAGACATCGTCAATATGATTTGCGCGCAAAACGGGCGCCCCTGCTTTGACTACCATGTCGGGCGCGGCCCGGGTGCGTGTGTCGGCGCGATTTCCCCGGCAGACTATGCCAAGAACGTCAAGCGCGTCGAGCGCTTTTTGTCGGGCCATCGCAAGGATGTCGTCGATGAGCTGACCTCCGAGATGACGGATGCCGCTGAGGCGCTCGACTTTGAGCGCGCGGCACGCGTCAAACGTCGTTTGGAGGTCATCAGGGGTCTGGACGATCGTCAGCAAGTCGTTTTTCCCTCCAGTGTCGATATAGATGTCATCGGTTTCTATCGCGAGGAGACCATCTCCGCCGCTTGCGTCTTCGTCGTTCGCGAGGGCCGAACAGTTCGCACCTGCGAGTTCATTCTCGACAAGGGTCTTGATGTTGACGAGGAAGAGCTCCAGTCGGGCTTTCTTAAGCGCTATTACGACGAGACGGCTGATATTCCAGCTGAGGTCAACCTTTCCGTCGAGCTTGAGGATGCGGAGGCGCTGGGGGAGTGGCTTGCGGGCAAGCGTGAGCGTTCCTGCCATCTCCATAGGCCGCAGCGTGGCGAAAAGCACCGTCTGCTCGATATGGCATCCAAAAATGCGCGCCATGCTCTCATGCGCTACATGATGCGAACGGGGTACGCTGACGACCGCACCAATCAAGCGCTCCTGGAGCTCGAAAGTGCGTTGGCGCTGCCATCGCCGCCGTTGCGTATCGAGTGCTTCGATATCTCTACACTGCATGGCACCTTTACGGTCGCCTCGATGGTGGTGTTTACCAACGGGCGCGCCGACAAGAGTCAGTATCGTCGTTTTAAAATTCAGGCCGAATTGGACGAGGCAAACGACTTCGTGTCGATGTCCGAGGTTTTGGGACGACGTTATGCTCCCGAGCGTATGGCCGACGAGCGCTTTGGCTCGCGCCCCGATTTGCTCGTTGTCGATGGCGGTAAGCCGCAATTGACCGCTGCGATCAAGCAACTTGAGGCTCTTGGGCTCGATATACCAGTTTGTGGCCTGGCAAAGGCCGATGAGGAGGTTTTCGTGCCTTGGGACGAGACTCCAGTCGTGCTGCCGACCGGGTCTGCGTCGCTCTATCTAATTAAACAGGTGCGCGATGAATCGCACCGTTTTGCCATCACGTTCCATCGCGAATTGCGCGATAAAGCCATGACGGTTTCGGTACTCGATGACGTTCCAGGCGTGGGACCCACCAGAAAACGTGCCCTTATGCGCCATTTTGGCTCGATGAAGCGTTTGCGCGCGGCGAGCGAGCAAGAGATCGCGGAAGTTCGAGGCGTTCCTGCCGATGTCGCCAAAGCGGTTCACGAGGCGCTCGTTGCATGGAATGCCGAGCGCGCCGAGGCGGCGGCAAAGCAATCCGAAAACTGAACACGCCTCTAAACAACTGATATACATGATTGCGTGATTTTCAATCATTTATTTCACGGCGATTACCAGCCGATTTCGGGTTTAATTAACGCTAAAACGTTTGACTAGCCATGGTGAACAACCCTGCTATCCAGCGGGTTGACGAAGACTGATATCTCACCTCGTCGATACATACTGTCTGGCGAATCGTTTGTCAATGAATTCGGTGAACGGTAGTAAATACCGTTCAAGCGTATGTATGTATCGGTCGCCGAGCGCGGCACCTCAGTTGGGTTCGTCGGTAGGTAAGGTATATATCGTCCGCAAGTTGCGCGGGGGCACGTCTAGGCGCTCCCGGGTAAGATTCTCTATTGATAGGAGAAGACATGGCCATCATCAACAAGGGTATGTCCAGGCGTTCGTTCCTCGGCCTCACCGGCAGCGTCGCTGCTGTCGCAGGGCTTGGTCTCACCGGCTGCGGTGGCAGCTCTAGCGACGAGGGTTCCGCTTCCGGTTCCGCCGATTCCGCCAACCGTGGCAGCGGCGTGATCACCGCTGGTTCCGCTTACGCTCCGTCCAGCTTCGACCCCGCCAGCACCGGCTCCGCTGTGGGCCTGGGTGCTAACTGGCACGTCGTCGAGGGCCTCTACGGCATCGATTACCACGACTACAGCACCTTCAACGAGCTCGCCACCGACGATCCCAAGTCTGTGGACGACGCCACTTTCGAGGTCACCATCCGCAAGGGCGCCAAGTTCTCCGATGGCACCGAGGTCACCGCTGACGATGTCGTTGCCTCCTACACCGCTTGTGCCGCTTCCGCTACCTATGCTCCGTTCTTCCAGCCCTTCGAGTCCATCGAGGCCAAGGACGCCAGCACCGTGACGGTCAAGACCAAGGTCCCCAACTTCTCCCTGCTCAAGGATCGTCTGGCCATCGTCCGCGTTACCCCGGCCACCCAGACCGAGGAGGATCGCGCCAAGCAGCCGATCGGATCCGGCCCCTGGATGTACGACTCTATCTCCGATACCGAGATCACCCTGGTTCCCAACCCCGAGTACAACGGTGAGTATGCTGCCGAGGATAAGAAGATCCAGTACAGCATCCTGACCGACCCCACCGCTCGCGTTACCGCTCAGCAGGAGGGCTCCACGCTCGTTATGGAGCTTGTTACCGCTGACGCCGTCGACCAGCTCGAGAGTGCCGGCTGCAAGATCGATAACGTTCAGGGTTTCGGCACCCGCTTCATCATGTTCAACGTCGCCAAGGAGCCTTGGAACAACGTCAAGGTCCGTCAGGCTGTCATGTATGCGCTCGACACCGAGAAGATGGTCAGCAACACCTTCGCCGGCCTTGCCACCGCTGCCAGCTGCTACCTGCCCAAGAGCTTCACCAACTATCATGAGGCTTCCACGGTGTACAAGACCGACGCCAAGAAGGCTAAGAAGCTCATTGAGGAGTCTGGCATCACCCCGGGTGCCATCACCCTGCGCACCACCGACAACGAGCAGATCAAGGGCATGGCCGCCCAGGTCAAGAACGACCTCGACGCTCTCGGCTTCGATGTGACCATCCAGACCGATACCTCGCCGGCCACCTACGCTGCCATCGACGGCGGCGAGGCCTACGATATCCTCCTTGCCCCTGGCGATCCTTCCTGCTTCGGCGCCGACCCCGACCTGCTGCTCAACTGGTGGTACGGCGACAACGTCTGGATGCAGACCCGTTGCCCGTGGAAGGAGTCCGCTGAGTGGCAGAAGCTCCACGGTCTCATGGACGAGGCTCTTGCCGCCGAGGGCGACGAGCAGCAGAAGAAGTGGAACGAGTGCTTCGACATCATTGCCGACAACGCTGTTCTGTACCCCGTTGTCCACGTCAAGACCGTCTCCGCTTCCTGGGACGATCCGTCCACTGCGCCCAACGGCGAGGCCCTCGATGGCTTCAAGGGCATCGGCACGACGAGCATGTCCTTCAGGGGCGTTGCGACCGTCAAGGCGTAAGACTCGCTTGAGTCTGTATGTAGGATGTCGGTCGTTGGGACCGTATCCTCATAGTTGAAACAAAGACCCGGGCGACCTCGATGTCGCTCGGGTCTTGTAATGAGTATCCGTACTCATATACCAGTTGGTCCTACCGACAAAAGAAAGGGGAGAGAACGTGAACAACTTGCTACGTTTGATTGGAAGGCGTCTTGTGGCGCTGCCGATCATGGCATTGGGCGTCACCGTCCTGGTGTTCTTCCTTATGTCGTTCTCCAAGACCGACCCCGCCTACACGGCGTTGGGTGACGGTGCCTCGCCCGAGGCGGTTGCCGAGTACCATGAGAAGTATGGTCTGGACGACCCCTGGCCCGTGCGCTACGTGCGCTATATGGGCGATTTGATCCATGGCGACATGGGCACCTATGGTGCTGCTCGCAACTCCGTTGCCAAGCGCATCTCCACGGCCCTGCCCGTCACGATGCAGCTGACCTTCATCGGCCTTGCCATCGGTGCGGTCGTTTCGTTTTTGCTCGGCGTCATCGCGGCACTGTATCGCGACAAATGGCCGGACCAAGTGATCCGCGTCTTTTCCATCGCCGGCTTGGCAACCCCGTCGTTCTGGCTTGCCGTTCTGTTGATCCTGCTGTTCTCTTCCTACCTTAAGGTGCTCCCGGCATCGGGTGCTCTGCCTCACTTCACCACGAATCCGGCTGGTTATCTGGGCCGCATGATTATGCCCGCCATCGCCTTGGCATTTCCGCTGACGGGCCAGATGACTCGTATCGTGCGTACCGCCATGGTCGAGGAGCTCGACAAGGACTATGTCCGTATGGCTCGCGGTGCCGGCGTTCCCGAGAAGGTCGTCGTCGGTATCAACGTTCTTCGCAATGCGCTGATCACCCCGGTCACCACCCTCGGTCTTAAGATCGGTTACCTCATGGGCGGCGCCGTCGTCATCGAGGTTATCTTCAACCTCCCCGGCATGGGCACCGCGATTCTGCAGGGCGTTCAGGGCAACGAGGCGAACCTGGTTCAGGGCGTCGTTATCGTCGTTGCTCTTGCCTTCATCATCATCAACATCGTGGTTGACATGCTCTACCTGCTCATCAACCCGCGCATCAGGACGGTGTAGATTATGGTAAAGATTCGAGAGAAGCAAACCGAGCAGCTCGAGAAGGCTGCCTCCAAGGGGCTCAAGCTCGGTGGCTGGAAGAAGATGACGCTGTCTTCTAAGATTGCCGCCGTCGTGCTGGTGCTGGTCGCCCTGACTGCGATTCTGGCGCCCCTTCTTGCCCCCTATAGCCCGGTCGAGATCTTTACGGCTCGCCAGGCTCCCGGCAACGGATTTATCTTCGGTACCGACGATAAGGGTCGCGATATTCTGTCGCGTATGCTCTACGGTGGTCGTTACTCGCTGATTATCGGCTTTGGCGCCACTGCCATGGCTCTGGTCTGCGGCTCGGTCGTGGGCGCCCTTGCGGCGGTTTCGCGCAAGGCCGTTTCCGAGACGATCATGCGTATCCTGGACATCATCATGTCCATCCCGGGCATCGCCCTCGCGGCCGTCTTCGTCTCCATCCTGGGCAACTCCGTGCCGTCGATCATCTTCGCCATCGGCTTTATGTACACTCCGCAGATTGCCCGTATCGTGCGCGCCAACATCGTGTCCGAGTACGGCGAGGACTATGTCCGCGCGGTCATCGTTTCCGGCGCCAAGGCTCCGTGGATTTTGATCAAGCATGTTCTGCGTAACTGCATCGCCCCGATCATGGTCTTCACCGTTACCCTGGTCGCCGACGCCATCATCTTCGAGGCCTCGCTGACCTTCATCGGCGCTGGTATCCAGGAGCCCACCGCTACCTGGGGCAACATCCTCGCCGACGCCCGCGGCGGCGTGCTCGCCGGCCGTTGGTGGCAGGCGCTGTTCCCGGGCCTGGCCATCATGATCACCTGCCTGGCGCTCAACATCCTCTCCGAGGGCATTACCGACGCCATGGCCGCTGCTCCCTCCGCCGCCCTGGATCCGACCGATTCCTCCAAGCGTCGCGAGGCCGACCTGCTGGTCTCCGACCCCGTTCGCGCCTACAAGGAGCAGGCCCAGTCCCTCTCCGCTCGCCTTGGCGCCCTGCGCGATGTCGAGCTCAAGCGTGACGATCGCCATGTGCCCGACGAGTCTGTCGAACCGATTCTCTCGGTCCGTGACTTCTGCATTCAGTTTGAGCACCACGGCGATATCAATGTCGTCGACCATGTCAACTTTGACGTCCGTCCTGGTCAGACCATGGGCCTGGTGGGCGAGTCCGGTTGCGGTAAGTCCATCACCACGCTGGCCATCATGGGCCTGACCGACGATGACGAGCACCTTTCCGGTGAGGTCCTCTGGGAGGGCCGCGACCTGCTCAAGATGAGCAAGAAGGAGTGGTTCGGCCTGCGCGGTACCGATATCGCTATGGTCTATCAGGACGCCCTGTCCTCACTCAACCCCTCCATGCTCATCTCTGCCCAGATGAAGCAGCTCACCAAGCGCGGCGGCACCCGCAGCGCCGAGGAACTCCTGGAGCTCGTGGGCCTCGACCCCAAGCGTACGCTCGAGAGCTACCCGCATGAGCTTTCCGGTGGCCAGCGTCAGCGTGTTCTGATCGCTATGGCCCTTACCCGCGACCCCAAGCTGGTCATCTGCGACGAGCCCACGACCGCTCTGGACGTTACCGTCCAGAAGCAGGTCATCAAGCTGCTCAACGACCTTCAGGCCAAGCTCGGCTTTGCCATGATCTTCGTCTCGCATGACCTGGCGCTGGTCGCCGAGGTCGCCCATAACATCACGGTTATGTACGCCGGCCAGGTTATCGAGCAGGCACCCACCAAGGAGCTGCTCACCAACCCGATTCACGAGTACACCCGCGGTCTTCTGGGTTCCGTTCTGTCCATCGAGAGCGGTTCGGGCCGCCTTCACCAGGTGCCCGGCGCCGTTCCGAGCCCGCGCGATTTCCCCAAGGGCGATCGCTTCGCGCCCCGCTCGAGCCATCCGCGTATTGGCCTGGACACCCGTCCGGTCTTCAAGCGCGTGCCCGGCACCGAGCACTTCTATTCCGAGCTCCCCGACGAGGTGCTCAAGGCAAATGGTTTGACCCCTCACGCGGAGGTGATGTAGATGAGCGAGACCGCAGTCAACGGCGTCGAGCCGATCATCTTCCTTGATGACGTTCACGTCACCTTTAGGACCCGTACCGGCTCGATTCTGCACCCCAACCTGGTTCACGCCGTCCAGGGTGTAACGATTAAGCTCATGCCCGGTCAGACGATCGGCATCGTCGGCGAGTCCGGTTGCGGTAAGTCCACCACCGCCAACGTCATGTGCGGCCTGCAGGCCCCCACGAGCGGCAAGGTCTACTTTAAGGGCAAGGACGTTACCAAACGTACCGCCGAGGACCGTCGCCACATGGGTCGCGTCATCTCGGTCGTGTTCCAGAACCCGGCCACGGCGCTCAACCCCCGCATGGTCGTTCGCGAGCAGCTGCTCGACCCCATGCGCGTCCACAACTTGGGCACCGAAGCCGAGCAGGAGAAGCGCGTCAAGGAACTCCTGGAGCTCACCGGTCTGCCCAGCTCCGCCGCCGAGGTTCTTCCCGGCCAGCTTTCGGGCGGCCAGCGCCAGCGCGTCGCAATTGCCCGTGCCCTGTCGCTGAACCCCGATGCCATCATCGCCGACGAGCCCACCTCGGCTCTGGACGTTTCGGTCCGCGCGCAGATTCTGAACCTGCTGACCGACCTTAAGAAGGAGCTCGGCCTGGCCATGGTGTTCATCAGCCATGACATCCAGACGGTCCGCTATATCTCTGACGACATCATCGTTATGAATGGCGGCAAGATCGTCGAGCAGGGCGAGGCCAAGCAGGTCTTCCAGCACCCTCAGGACCCCTACACCAAGATGCTGCTCGGCGCTGCGCCGTCGCTGCTGCATCCCAAGCTCGGCGAGTAGCCTCGCTTTCCCTCCCGTGCGCCCGGTTCCCTTGCCGGGCGCACCTCCGTTGCGATTTCGAAAGGTTGGGTTCACGAGCCATGCCAAGTGCTCAGGAGCTACAACAGCAATTTGGTGGGTATCGGGGCGCCATGCCCCGTCCATCAGATTTCGATCTCTTTTGGAAGGACCGCATGGCCGAGGCCGACGCCGTCGGGCTTGACTATGCGATCGAGACGGCATCGGTCACCGATGCCGTGACCTGCCAGCTTTTCGACCTCTGGTATACCGGCATGTGTGGCGCTCGCCTGCATGCCAAGTACCTTAAACCCGTCTCGGACGAGCCCGTGCCATTGGTACTTCAGTTCCATGGGTATCCGGGTGCAAGCCGCAGCTGGTTTGAGCAGGCGTCGTTTGCGGGCATGGGCATGGCACTCATCGCCCTCGACTGCCCCGGCCAAGGAGGTCCCTCCGAGGACATTGGTGGATTTGAGGGCACAACGGTCGCGGGCCATATCGTCGCCGGTATCGACGGCGATCCGGCCAACCTCTACTATGTCCGCTTGCACCAAGATATTCGCATCCTGTGCCGCATCGTTCGCGAGCTCGAGGGCATCGATCTTGCCCGTGTGTTTGTGAACGGCGCGTCGCAGGGCGGCGGTTTGGGCATTGCGACCTGTGCACTTAACAGCGAGCTTATCAATCGCGCCGCCATCCTCTATCCCTTCCTGTCGGATTTCCGCCTGGTCTGGGATTTGGATGCCGACGACATTGCCTACGAGGGCCTGCGCTATTGGTCTCGCTGGTTTGACGAGGACTCGACTCGTATCGACGAAGCCTATGCCAAGCTGGCGTACTTCGATTCCAAGAACTTTGCCCCTATGGTCAAATGCCCCGTGCTGTTTGGCACCGGCACAGCCGATACCGTCTGTCCGCCAGCGACGCAGTTTGCGGTCTATAACAACCTGACCTGTGAAAAGCGTCATGAGTTCTTTGAAGGCTTTGGCCACGAGGAGATTCAGGATTTTGACGATCTGATCATTCCGTTTTTCTGCAAGGGAGGGGAGGCTCATGTCTAAGTGCGAGAGCAATGTCAATGAGCTGATTGTCTCCGACCTTGTGGGGATTCCCGGAACGGTCTCGTCAAGGCTCGCTGATTTCCGGGATTGGCGCGGTGATGCTTCTGCGGATGTTTCCGAATTAGAGATAGCCGCTTCGGACCTTGAGGTTTGCGGGCCGAGTATTACGGCGATCGATTTCGCCAATCCGTATGCCCGCTACTCCGAGGTTTCCTTTGAGCTTGGTGGCGATGTGGTCCACGCACGTTTGATCGAGCCTGCCGGTCGCGCCCGAGCATCCGAGCTTGTGCCGCTATGTCTGATGTTTCACGACATCGACCGACCCGTGCGGGGATGGCATCACATGACGAGGTTTGCGGCCATGGGATATGCCGTGCTTGCGCTGGACGACGATGTTGCTGGTGCGGACGACCTGCGGCGGGGGATTTCTTCGCCCGCTTTTGTCGAGCGCGTCCGTTGGGGTTGCGCGCTGGCGAAGGTGGCGCGCAATCTTGATGGCATGGACCTCGACCGCATCTTTGCATGGGGCGAGGGTCTTGGCGGCGGAGTCGCACTGGCGGTTTCTGCTCTGGACGAGCGGGGCCTCGCCTGCACGGCGGTTGCCAATCCGCTTCCTGGCGGCCTCGAGGCGCTGTCGTCTCGGGTGCGCGGATCGGTGCTCATGGGCACATCGCTTATGGATACCGTGAGCGATTCCAAGGATCAGTTTGCCGTATTCAACGGTCTTGAGTGTGACCGGAGGCATATCATCTATGCAAAATACGCTCACGAGCGCATCAATGCGTTCGAAAACGAAGTCATCGACTTTTTTAACCAAACGTTCTACCCGTGTTCTTTGGCCTAGACGGCCTGGACACTGTCAACAAGAGTGGGTGGCATAGGGCCGCCCGCCAGACAACTAAGGAGATTCTTGTGGCAACTCAGAAATTCACCGGCGTTATCCCTCCCGTCGTTGTTCCCGATACCGAAGACCACCAGCTCGACGTTGCCTCCTTTGAGCGCAGCATCAACCGCATGATCGATGCCGGCGTCGATGGCCTGTTCTTCCTGGGCTCTTCGGGCGAGGTCGTTTTCTCCACCGATGAGCGTCGTCGCCAGATCATCGCCGAGGCCGTTCGTATCGTCGACCACCGCGTGCCCGTCCTTGTCGGCATCATCGATACCGAGACCGAGCGCATGATCGAGCACGGTAAGGTCGCTCAGGAGCTGGGCGCCGATGCGCTTGTCGCCACCTGCCCGTTCTATGCCCTGCAGGGCATGACCGAGGTCGAGGAGCACTTCCGCATCCTGCACGAGGAGCTCGACCTGCCCATCTTTGCCTATGACATTCCCGTCTGCGTTCACACCAAGCTCCCCTGGAAGCTCCTTGCCAAGCTCGGCGCCGAGGGCGTCCTTGCTGGCGTCAAGGATTCCTCGGGTGATGACATCTCGTTCCGCTATCTCGTTCAGGAGAACGAGAAGAACGGCCATCCGATGAGCATCCTCACCGGTCACGAGGTTGTTGTCGACGGCGCTTACCTCGGTGGCGCCGACGGTTCTGTCCCGGGCCTTGCCAACGTTGAGCCCGAGGGCTACGTGCGCCAGTGGAAGGCCGCTCAGGCCGGCGACTGGGCTACCGTCAAGGCCGAGCAGGATCGCCTCAATGAGATTTCGCACATCTGGGACGTCACCTCGGGCGTCCAGGGCTATGCCGGTGGCGTCGGCGCCTTCAAGACCGCTATGAACCTCATGGGCATCTTCGACAGCCCGACCATGCCGCGCCCGGTGAAGGCCATGACCGGCGAGAACGTCGAGGCGATTAGGAAGGTCCTTCAGGACAACGGTCTCCTGTAAAGCTTCCCAGGCACCCGACCTCGCCGTTCAACCGTGTGGCCATGACCCATTAGGTCAATGGCCACACGGTTTCTCGGCGATCTCGGACACCTGGAAAACCTTTACTGCGCTGTGACGGCTAGCCTGACGGCGCATTTCCTGTAGTTGTTTTTATCTCCGAAGGAGAGCGACATGGAGAACAAGTACGTCTGCTCTGTCGATATCGGCGGAACTAAGATTGCGACTGCCATCATGGAGTACCCGGCTGACGGTAGTGTGCCCCATCCCGTTTTTGAGGCCGAGGTTCCCACGGAGGCCCAAGAGGGCGGCGAGGCCGTCTTCCAGCGTATTGAGGCGTCCATCAAGGCTGCTCTCGAGGCGAATCCCGATGTCGAGGTCCTTGGCGTCGGTATCGGTGCCGCCGGCGTCGTCGATCCCAAGACGGGCGCCATCGCGTATGCCAATGAGATCATGCCCGGCTGGTCCGGCGTTCAGTTGGGGCCGCGTCTGCGTGAGGATCTCGGTCTTCCCGTTGCCGTTGTAGGCGACGTGCAGGCTCATGCTCTGGGCGAGGCCCACTGGGGCGTCGGCAAGGGCAAGTTCTCCGTCTTGTGTCTTGGCATCGGTACGGGCATTGGCGGCGCATATGTCGAGAACGGCCGCGTGATGCAGGGCTTCCATGGTGCTGCTGGCCATATGGGCCACATCGAGTGCTCGGCTGCCGCCGGCATTCCCTGCGCCTGCGGGCGTTCCGGCCATCTGGAGTCGGTTGCTTCGGGCACTTCCATTGGTCGTATGTACGATGAGCGCTTTGGCCGCGTCGACCCCAGCCGTCCTTCGGTCGGTCGCGATGTGAACGACCTGTGCCGTGCAGGCGACGCAAAGGCGACCGAGGTCATCCATGATGCCGGCTTTGCGTTGGGTGCCAGCTTGGGCTCGCTCGCTAACATCCTGGACCCTGAGGTCATCGTGCTTTCGGGCGGCGTGATTCACCAAGGTCCCGATTGGCGTTCGCAGACGTGGAAGGATTCGGTGCACGAGGGCTATGCCAGCCAGGCGCTCGATCCGCTTCAGGACACGCCGATCCTCATCGGTTCTCTGGAGGGCGATGCTCCGCTCATCGGTGCCGCTGAGCATCTTCTTGCCTCGTTGAAGTAAACGTATCTGCTGTAGGAGCCTCCCGAGACAACACGCCTCGGGAGGCTGTTCTGAGAAAGGTTGCAGCCTTATGACCGTCGATCCTTTGATTCAATCCCTGAAGGGCAAGCTCGTCGTGAGCGTTCAGGCGTATATGGGCGAGCCGCTTCGTACGCCCGAGACCATGGCTCAAATGTCTCGCGCTTGCGAGCTTGGCGGCGCCGCCGCCATTCGCTGTCAGGGCCTTGCCGACATTGCCGCCATTAAGGGTCGCTGTGAGGTTCCTGTTATCGGCCTGTGGAAGGATGGGCACGAGGGCGTTTACATCACGCCGACGCTGCGTCACGCTCGCGCCTGCGTTGCCGCGGGTGCCGATATCGTGGCGATCGATGCCACCGATCGTCCGCGTCCCGATGGCAAGACCGTCGAGGACACCTTCCGTCCGCTGCACGAGGAGGGTGTGCTCCTGATGGCGGATTGTGCCACCATCGAGGACATTCGCCGTGCGGTTGATATGGGCTTCGACCTTGTATCCACCACGCTTTCTCATGGTGTCGCCGCCATCGACTGCACCATGGCCGATGGCCCCGATCTTCCGCTTCTGCGTCAGGCGACCGAGGAATTCCCCGGTCTTCCCATCATCTGCGAGGGCCGTGTGCACACGCCCGAGGAGGCTCGCGCCGCGATCGATGCTGGCGCTTGGGCCGTTGTCGTCGGCACTGCCATCACGCATCCCACGAGTATTACGAGTTGGTTCAAGGCTGCGCTTGAGGCGTAAGACAGGCCTCGTATCCGCTCGGGGCGGTATACTCAATATAGGCAATTGACCGCGCGGGATCCGGGTTGCTGGGTCCCGCGCTTGTTTTCGGGAGGCAACACATGCAAAAGGGAGATGCCATGGATGCGGCGGAGCGCTCGGAGCGCATCCCCGATATCGTCATCATCACCGGAATGTCCGGATCGGGCCGCACGCAGGCCATGCACGTGTTCGAGGACATGGGCTATTTTTGCATCGATAACCTGCCTCCGCGTCTGATCGCCCAGCTTGCCGAGCTCGTCGGCATCAATACGGGCGTGGGCAGGCATCTCGCCGTCACCTGCGATTTGCGTAGCCAGGGACTGTTTGACGAGTTGCTCGATGCGGTCGCCGCGCTCGAAGAACGCGAGATGAGCTGCGACATCGTGTTCCTAGAGGCTTCTGACGAGGTGCTGATCCGTCGTTATAGCGAAAACCGCCGCCGTCATCCCATTGCCAAACCGGGGGAGACTACGGCCGATGCCATTCAGCGCGAGCGCCTTCAGCTGCAGGGCGTGCGCGATCGAGCCGATATGATTATCGACACGAGCCGTCTGCACACCTCTGCGCTGCGCAACAAGCTACGTATGGCATTTTCCGAACTGTCCGACCAACAGCTCATGGACGTCCATGTGTTCTCGTTTGGCTTTAAGCACGGCATGCCCGTCGAGGCGGACATTATGATCGACGTTCGCTTCCTGCCCAATCCGTTCTACGATCCCGAGATGCGCACCATGACCGGTCTCGATAAGAAAGTCTCCGACTTTGTTCTGGACCATCCCAAGACGCAGGAGTTCTGGAAGGCCTGGACGCAGCTGCTCGATACGGTCATGCCCGGTTATATCGCGGAGGGTAAACCGCAGCTTTCTATCGCCATCGGCTGCACGGGCGGACAGCACCGTAGCGTCGCCATCGCCGAGGCCACGGCACGTTATTTGGAAGGCGCCCAGTATCACGTGAGCATCTCCCACCGCGATCTGTCGCGCGCCAACACGAAGGCATAGGCCTGCATGTCGTTTACCGCTGAGGTGCGCGACGAGCTTGCGCGCTGCGAACCCGAATGTGAATACTGCGACTTGTCGACACTTGCCGCCCTCACGCGCGTGAGTGGTACGCTCTCGCTTACCGGCTCTGGGCGGTATCGTTTGACAGTTGCGACTGAGACGGGAGCCGTCGCGCGCACGATGATCACGCTGACGCATCGCATCCTTAAGCTCAAAACGGAATTCACCGTTCGTAAATCGGTCTTGCATAAGGTCCGTAATTATCTCATTACCCTGCCCGATCAACCCGACCTGGACAAGGCTCTGGTGCTGCTGGGCATTCTAGACCGCAGGGGAGGGCTCGTCGCTGGTGTTCCCCGACACATCGTTGCCCGTCCCTGCTGCAGGCTTGCCTACATCCGCGGCGCGCTCATCGCGGGTGGCTTCGTGGCCGATCCACGCGGCGATTTTCATTTGGAGATCGCGGTGCAGGGCGAGCAATATGCTAAGGGGCTTTGCGACCTGTTGGGGCAGATTGGGGTCCATGCTCGTGTTAATGCACGGCGGGGGTCATATGCCGTGTACATTAAGAGCGCCGAGGAAATCGAGCATCTATTAAAGCTGATTGGTGCCAAGCGCAGCGTTGCCGAGATTGAGGAGGCGCGCGCGGTCAAGTTGGTTAAGAACGATGTGAACCGTCGCGTGAACGCCGAGCTCGCCAACCAGACCAGAAGCGCCGGTGCTGCCCAACATCAGCTTGCGCTTATCGATGAGCTCGAGCAGCGCGGCCTTCGCGATGCGCTTCCGGATGCCTTGGCGGTCTTTTGCGACCTGCGCGAGCGCTATCCCGATCTGTCGCTGCGTGATTTAGGGGAGATGGCTGACCCTCCCTTGTCGAAGTCGGCCCTCTACCATCGTGTTTTACGGCTTGAAAAGCTCATTGAAGCAAACGGGTAGTTTAAAGTATCGACTTATACACGGATTTAGCTGCTATTTTATTCTTTAAAACGTTTTAACGTAAATTTGATTTTCAATTTCGACTATTCTCGTGAAATTCAAGTCCAAAAAAAGGTATATTAGGCGAGTGGTTAGTTTGTGGGCCTCAACGGCGGGCGCTGTAGCTTGCGGGGGCCTTACGAAAGGAGACACAATGGCAGTAAAGGTTGCTATTAACGGCTTCGGTCGCATCGGTCGTCTGGCTTTCCGTCAGATGTTCGGTCATGAGGGCTCCGAGATTGTCGCTATCAACGACCTCACCTCTCCCGATATGCTCGCTTACCTGCTGAAGTACGACTCCACGCAGGGCAACTACGCTCGCGATCACGAGGTCGTTGCTGGCGAGGATTCCATCACCGTTGACGGCAAGGAGATCAAGATCTACAAGGAGGCCGACGCCAACAACCTGCCTTGGGGCGACCTCGACGTCGACGTCGTTCTCGAGTGCACCGGCTTCTACACCAGCAAGGCTAAGGCTCAGGCCCACATCAACGCTGGCGCCAAGAAGGTCGTCATCTCCGCTCCGGCCGGCAGCGATCTGCCCACCATCGTGTACAACGTCAACCACGAGACGCTGACCGCTGAGGACAACATCATCTCCGCCGCTTCCTGCACCACCAACTGCCTCGCCCCGATGGCCAAGGGTCTGAACGACTTCGCTCCCATCGTGTCCGGCATCATGACCACCATTCACGCCTGGACTGGCGACCAGATGCCGCTCGACGGCCCGCAGCGCAAGGGCAACAAGCGTCGTAGCCGCGCCTGCGCCGTCAACATCGTCCCCAACACCACCGGTGCTGCCAAGGCTATCGGCCTGGTTCTCCCCGAGCTCAACGGTAAGCTCATCGGTGCCGCCCAGCGCGTCCCGACGCCGACCGGCTCCATCACCAACCTCTACGCTGTCGTTGACAAGAAGGTCACCGTCGACGAGGTCAACGCTGCTATGAAGGCCTACGCTGCCACCATCTCCGAGACCTTCGGTTACAACGAGGACGACATCGTCTCCACCGACATCATCGGCGAGACCCACGGCTCCATCTTCGACGCCACTCAGACCATGTGCTCTGACCTCGGCAACGGCCAGACCCTCGTTCAGGTCACCTCTTGGTACGACAACGAGAACTCTTACACCTCTCAGATGGTCCGCACCATCAAGTACTTCGAGAAGTTCGTTGCTTAATTTAGCTTTTAGCGAATAGCTCGTTGAGCGTCTAAAGAAGGGCGCGGCCTTATAGGGCTTACACCCTAGGGTCGCGCCCTTTTTATAGGAAATCGTCTGCCGTAATGGGAGGCAGACACGTACGAAAGGTAGAAGCAAACATGGCCTTTACCAAGAAGACCGTCCGCGACATCGATGTCGACGGCAAGCGCGTTCTCGTCCGCGTTGACTTCAACGTGCCTATCAAGGATGGCGTCGTTGGCGACACCACCCGCATCAAGGCTGCCCTGCCCACCATCAACTATCTCGTTGAGCACAACGCTCGCGTCATCCTCATGAGCCACCTCGGCCGTCCCGAGGGCACCGGCTTCCAGCCCGAGCTGTCCCTCGAGCCCGTCGCCAAGAAGCTCGCTGAGCTCTCTGGTCTCGACGTTGCCTTTGTCGCCGACACCTACGGCGAGAAGGCTGCCGAGGCTGTCGCCGCCGTCGAGCCGGGCAAGGTCCTCGTTCTCGAGAACGTCCGTTTCGACAAGCGTGAGAAGAAGAACGATCCCGAGATCGCCAAGATCCTCGCTTCCTATGGTGACGTCTTCGTCCTCGATGCCTTTGGCACCGCTCACCGCGCCCAGGGTTCCGTTGTGGGCCCCGCCGCTTACCTGCCCGCAGTCGCTGGCTTCCTGCTCGAGAAGGAGGTCGACACGCTGACCGGCATCTTCGCCGAGCCCGAGCGCCCCTTCGTCGCTATCGTCGGCGGTTCCAAGGTTTCCTCCAAGATCGGCGTTCTCGATCACCTCATCGACTCCGCTGACACCCTGATCATCGGTGGCGGCATGGCCTACACCTTCTTCCTGGCTCAGGGCCTGACCGTCGGTCAGTCTCTCAAGGAAGAGGACTGGGTCGAGCGCGCCGGCGAGATGCTCAAGAAGGCCGAGGAGAAGGGCGTCAAGATCCTGCTCCCCATCGATAACCGCGTTGCCGATCACTTTGGCGAGGACGCTGTCCCCGAGGTTGTCGCTTCCGACGCTATCCCCGACGATCGTGAGGGTATGGACATCGGCCCCAAGACCGAGGAGCTCTACGCCGAGGCCGTCAAGGGCGCCAAGACCGTGTTCTGGAACGGCCCCATGGGCGTCTTCGAGTTTGACAACTTCGCTCACGGCACCCAGGCTATCGCCGAGGCTGTTGCCGAGGCCGACTGCACCTCGATCATCGGCGGTGGCGACTCTGTCGCAGCTGTCAACAAGTTCAACCTGGCCGACAAGATGAGCTGGATCTCCACCGGTGGTGGCGCTTCCATGGAGCTCGTCGAGGGTAAGGCCCTGCCCGGAGTGGAGGCGCTTCTCGATGCCTAATCGCACCCTTCTTATCGCTGGTAATTGGAAGATGAACAACGACGTCGCCGAGGCTGCCAAGCTCGCCGACGAGCTGGCTCAGGCTCTGCCCGAGGTTCCGGCTGGCGTCGAGGTGCTCGTGTGCCCTCCGACTATCGACATCACCACGGTTCATGACCGCATTCAGGCTGCCCCCATCGCCCTCGGTGCACAGAATGTGTACTGGGAGGCCAAGGGTGCCTTCACCGGTGAGTCCTCTTGCGACATGCTCAAGTCCGCTGGTTGCACCTACTGCATCATCGGTCACTCCGAGCGTCGCGACTACTTCCACGAGACCGACGAGGACCAGAACAAGAAGGCCAAGGCTCTCGTTGCCGCCGGTCTTGTTCCCGTCTTCTGCTGCGGCGAGTCCCTTGAGGTCCGCGAGGCCGGCACCTATGTCGAGCACGTCGTGAACCAGGTCAAGGCCGGCCTTGCTGGTCTTGAGATCACCTGCCCCAAGCAGGTCGTCGTCGCCTACGAGCCCATCTGGGCCATCGGCACCGGCAAGACCGCTACCGCCGAGGACGCTCAGGAGGTCTGCGGCGCTATCCGTGAGACCCTCAAGGAGATGTTCGGCGAGGAGCTCGCTAACGGCATCCGCGTCCTGTACGGTGGTTCCGCTAAGCCCGGCAACATCGCCGAGCTCGTCGCCAAGCCCGACGTTGACGGCGCCCTTGTGGGCGGCGCTTCGCTCAAGGCTGCCGACTTCGCCTCTATGGTCGTCAAGGCAGGCGAGTAGGACATATGGCACAGCGTCATCTTCCTGCACTCCTGATCATCATGGATGGTTGCGGCCTTGCTCCGGCCGATGGCGAGAACGCCGTCGCCGCTGCCAAGACGCCCTTCCTTGATAGCCTGTACGAGAAGCACCCCCACACCACGCTCGGCGCTTCGGGCGAGGACGTGGGTCTTCCCGATGGCCAGATGGGTAACTCCGAGGTGGGTCACCTCAACATCGGTGCCGGCCGCATCGTGTTCCAGGAGCTTTCGCGCATCAACAACGCCATCAAGGACGGCTCCATCGCCAAGAACGAGGTTTTCGTCAAGGCTATGGACGACGTCAAGGCTGACGGCAAGACCCTTCACCTCATGGGCCTTATGAGCCCTGGCGGTGTTCATTCTCACATGAACCACGTCGAGGCTCTGGTCAAGATGGCTGCCGAGCATGGTGTCAAGACCGTTCGCGTCCACGCCTTCATGGATGGCCGCGACGTTGACCCGCAGTCCGGTGCCGGTTACATGAGTGAGTTCTGCGCCTTCCTGGCTAAGATCTCCGAGGAGACTGGTTGCGACGCTCGCGTTGCCACCGTCTCGGGCCGTTATTGGGCCATGGACCGCGATAATCGTTGGGAGCGCATCCAGCGCGCCTACGACGTCATGGTCAACGCGTCCGATGCCGATACCGACCCCGTTGCCGGTATCAAGGCCTACTATGAGAAGGATCCGCGCGGCGACGAGTTCGTCGAGCCCTTCGCTGCCCACAACGAGGGCATCCACGAGGGCGACGCGGCCATCTTCTTCAACTTCCGTCCCGACCGTGCTCGTCAGATGACCCGCGTGTTCACGGACAAGGAGTTCGACGGCTTTGAGCGCGAGCAGATCAAGCTTTCTCACTTTGTGACGATGACCGAGTACGATCCGACGTTTGACGTCGAGGTCGCCTTCCCCAAGACGTTCCCCGAGAACGTCCTGGCCGACGTTATCGCCGCCAACGGCCTGAAGCAGCTGCATACCGCCGAGACCGAGAAGTACGCCCACGTGACGTTCTTCCTCAACGGCGGCATCGAGGAGCCCAAGGAGGGCGAGGAGCGCGTGCTCGTCGCTTCCCCCAAGGTCGCTACCTATGATCTGCAGCCCGAGATGAGCGCTCCGGAGGTTACTGAGAAGCTCGTCGCTGCTATTAACGAGGATCGCGCTGATTTCTACATCGTGAACTTCGCGAACTGCGACATGGTTGGTCACACCGGTGTCTTCGACGCCGCCGTTAAGGCCGTCGAGGCTGTTGACGATGCCCTGTCCAAGGTTGTCCCGGCGATTCTCGCCAAGGGCGGCTTTGCGCTGATTACCGCCGACCACGGCAACGCCGATCACATGTTTGACGTTGCTTCCGACGGTTCCAAGCATCCGTTCACGGCTCACACCACCAACCGTGTGCCGTTCATCATCGTTGATGAGAAGGCCAAGCTCACCGGTATCGAGGACGGTCGTCTCTCCGATATCGCTCCGACCATGCTCACCATGGCTGGTCTCGAGCCTTCCGCCGAGATGACGGGCCGCGTGCTCGCCACCGAGGCCTAAAGAAAACAACTATCGTTTTCTTGTAAGGGGGTTGTCCACGTCCGGGCAACCCCCTTTTGGTATTTCTGCCATTTCTACTCCGTCCCCAAATGGCAGATGGGGAGTGTTGGGGGTTGTGGTACAGTACTGGAGTTTGAATTGTTCTATTAAGGAGCTTATCTATGGGTCCGTTCCAGATTCTTCTGTTTGCTGTGTGGGCTGTTTCTGCCGTGGCGCTGACGATTCTCGTTCTGATGCACTCCGGTAAGGGCACCGGCGTTTCGGATATGATCGCCAGTTCTCTGTATAACTCCACCTCTGCCACGGGCGTTATGGAGCAGAACCTTGACCGCCTGACCGTCATCATGGCTGTTGTGTTTGCCGTGTGCGTCGTGCTGTGCATGTTCTTCTTCCCGCAGGGCATCGTCGGCTACTAAGCATCGGCGTATATACGTTTGTAAAGGGTCCCGCATGTGCGGGGCCCTTTTTGTTTACAGACTTGTAATAGAGTCAAAATATCCCCACATACTTCGCCTAACTAAAGAAATTCTCGACCGTTAACCGGAATCAGCGCCAAATTGTGCATAAAATGCGCTACTGTATTGCAAAACGTTGGTCCGCACTGCATAACCAGCCATAACGGCGGACCGCGTTTGAATGGTTCGATTGGGCTGTCTCGACGTTGCCCGGCCGAATTCACTTTGTCCTATCTCATAAGGAGGATGGCATGGCTGATTCTATGTTCCACCAGCCCGTTATGGGTCGTCGCGCCTTTGTTGGCGGCACCCTCGCTGCGAGCTCCATGGCTTTTCTTGCCGCATGCGGCAAGAAGGGCGGCGACGCTTCCGGATCTGACTCCGGTTCGACGCTGAACTTCTACATCAACAACCCGGTCTGCATCGACCCCTACAACGTCCAGGAGGATCAGGGCACTCAGGTCGAGTACCAGCTCTTCGACGCTCTGACGGAGTACGACCCCGAGAAGGGCGAGATCGTTCCGCTGGCTTGCGAGTCCTTTGAGGCTAACGACGACGCCACCGAGTTCACCTTCAAGATCAAGAAGGCTAAGTTCCACAACGGTGACGACGTTACCTCCAAGTCCTTCAAGCTCGGTTGGGAGCGTCTAGTCAACACCAAGTCGGCCATCGCCACCGAGTATGGTCCTTCCGAGGTCTCCTATCACCTTTCCATGGTTGAGGGCTATGACGATCTGCTTGCCGGCAACGCTACCGAGCTCAGCGGTGTTACTTGCCCCGACGATGAGACCCTCGTCGTCAAGCTGTCTTCCGCTTACGCCGACTTCCCCTTCGTCGCCTCTCACCCGGCTCTGTCCCCGGTTCCCGAGTGCGCCGAGTCCGATGTCAAGAGCTTCTACCTTGCCCCGGTCGGTAACGGCCCGTTCATGATGGACGGTAAGTGGGAGGATGGCCAGGAGATCAACCTCAAGAAGTTTGACGATTACTATGGCGACAAGGCCAAGATCGATGGCATCCACTTCCAGGTCATCAAGGACATGGAGACCGCTTACAAGGAGTTCCAGGCCGGTAACCTCGATGTCTGCGACGTTCCCGTTGCTCAGATCGATGCCGCCAAGAAGGACCGTGGCGAGTCCAAGGACGGTTACACCATGGGTGACGGCGAGCATATGCTGCTCGGTGCCGAGCCTTCCACGTACTATCTGACCTGCAACACCACGGCCGAGCCGTTCAATAACGCCGACCTGCGCAAGGGCATCTCCCTGGCCATCAACCGTGAGGCCATCTGCAAGACCATCTTCAAGGGTACCCGTACCCCCGCCGACGGTATTGTTCCTCCGGGAATCGCCGGCTACAAGGAGGGCGCATGGGAGTTCTGCGCCTATGACGTCGACAAGGCTAACGAGTACCTCGACAAGGTCGCTCCCGCTGGCGCTAACGGCGATCGTGGCATTAGCGTGACCCTTTCCTACAACCAGGACGGTGGTCACAAGGAGATCATGGAGTCCATCATCGGCGACCTCGCCAAGGTTGGCGTTACCGCTGTCTCCGATACCCCTGAGTGGTCTGCCCTGCTCGAGCAGTATCAGAACTTCAACTATCAGTTCGGCCGTCTGGGCTGGATCGCCGATTACCCGATCATGGACAACTTCCTGTACCCGCTGTTCCACTCCGACTCCCTCGGTGGCGACAACCGCTCCGGTTACAGCAACCCCGAGTTCGATGCCAAGGTCGACGAGGCCCGCACCACGGTTGATGACGAGGAGCGCATCGCCAAGATGCGGGAGGCCGACGCTATGGTCGCTGCTGACTGCCCGGTTATCCCGGTGATGTTCTACACGCACACCATCGCTGGCTCTGACCGCGTCAAGCATCTCTATGTTGATCCGCAGAAGCACGCCGATCTGGGTACCGCCGAGCTCGCCTAAGGGTTTTGCAGCTTCCGTGAGGGTCAAGTATTTACGTAGACCTCATGGGAAACATACAGTTCTCCCTAACCTGGGGTAAACTGGCTGATGGTAATTTTGGGATGCCGGTCTGGCGATCGGCATCCCATTTAGGTTAATCCCTAGATAGGGGAGTGGTATGGGTAAGTACATCGTTAAACGTGTGCTTCAGTTCATCCCGGTGTTTTTGGGCGTTACGCTGATTCTGTTCGCCCTCCAGAATATCGTGCCGGGAGATCCGATCAAGCTGATCGGTGGAGACAAGGCTCTGTCCCCCGAGGTGGAGCTTCAGCTTCGCGTTCGCTATCACCTGGTCCAGACGGACGAGGACGGCAACGCGATCCTTGACGAGAACGGCGACCCCGTTCAAACGTCGCTCGTGGACCGTTACTTGTATTACATGAACGGCCTGCTTCATGGCGATCTGGGCAATTCGTACCAGCGCAAGCTGCCGGTTACGGAAATCTTTGCCCAGAAGTATCCGTATACGGTCAAACTTGCCGCGTGCGCCATCGTGCTCGAGGCAATCATGGGTATCGGTGCGGGTATCATTTCGGCGGTTAAGCGTTATTCCTTCTGGGATATTTTGGTAACGCTCACCACGTCGATTCTCGTTGCCGTCCCGGCCTTCTGGCTCGGTATGTTGCTGCAGCTGTTCTTTGGCGTCATTCTCAAGGACGCCACGGGCGGTGCATTCTCCATGCCGATCTCGGGTGCCGGCGGTTCCAGCTCTCAGTATCAGGATTGGATGCACTATGTGCTTCCGACCATTACGCTGGCTTCGGTTTCGACCGCTTATGCCGCCCGCATTATGCGCTCGCAGCTGCTTGACGTCATGAACCAGGATTACATCCGTACGGCAAAGGCCAAGGGTCTCTCCAATCGCGCGATCATTATCAAGCATGCGCTTAAGAATGCACTCATCCCCGTCGTTACCTATATTGGTGTCGACTTCGGCGGCATGCTTTCGGGCGCCATCCTGACCGAGACGGTCTTTAACTGGCCCGGCATCGGCTTCGAGGTCTACCGCGCCATTAGCATGCGCGACTGGCCCATCGTTATGGGCGGCGTTACGCTCATTGTTGTCGTCGTTATGGTGATCAACCTGCTCGTCGACATTAGCTATGCATTCCTCGACCCGCGTATCCGCCTTGGCGGTCCGTCGGATAAGGCCTAAGGGAGGTACGTCTCATGCAGGAAACTGATTCTCAGTCTCAGGAGCAGGCTACCGCCACCAAGGCCGCATCTGCTCCCGCCAAGTCCCGCACGCTGTGGGGCGACGCTTTTAAGCGTCTTCGTAAGAACAAGCTCGCCGTTATCGGTGTCTGCTGGATCATCATCGTTGTTGTGGTCGCCCTGACCGCCGATCTGTGGGCTAAGCCCTGGCTCGGCTCTCCTACGGCTTCTGACTCGACCACCATGGCCGAGACGTCGCTGCTGGCTCCGTGTGCCGAGCACCCGTTTGGCACCGACTCTCTTGGCCGTGACATTCTCGTCCGTGTTATCTACGGTGCACGCGTTTCGCTTTCCGTCGGTATTATGGCCACCGCCATCTCCACGGTGATCGGTCTGGTCATGGGCGCCCTGGCCGGTTTCTATGGCGGCATCTGGGATACGATCATCATGCGCTGTGCGGACATCTTCCTGGCGTTCCCGTACGTGCTGTTCGTTGTTGCCATGATTGCCGTTATCGGTCGTGGTCTTCAGAATGTCTTTATCGCCATCGGCATTCTCGGCTGGCCTTCGATTGCGCGCGTCTTTAGATCCGCGATCCTGACGGTCAAAGAGAACGACTATGTTGACGCCGCTCGCGCTATGGGTGCATCCGATGCGCGTATCGTTATGCGCCATATCTTCCCGAACTCCGTTGCTTCTATCGTGGTCTATGCGACCATGAACATTGGTGGCGCTATTCTGACCGAGTCTGCCCTGTCCTTCCTCGGCATGGGCGTTATCCCGCCTACGCCTTCGTGGGGCTCCATGATTCAGGACGGTCAGCAGTATCTTCTGACTGCTCCCTGGATGATGATCATGCCCGGTCTGGCAATTCTCTCGACGGTGCTCGCCTTCACCCTGCTGGGTGACGGTCTGCGCGACGCCCTCGACGTCAAGATGAAGGACGCATAAGGATGAAGAAGAACAAGAACTATGTGGACCTGAAGGACCAGCCGGTTCCCGAGGGCCAGCATCTGCTCGTGGTCGATGACCTTAAGATGTATTTCCATACCGAAGATGGTGTCGTTCGCGCTGTCGACGGTGTGTCCTACACACTCGATCGCGGCGAGACCCTGGGTGTCGTCGGTGAGTCCGGCTCCGGTAAGTCCGTGACCGCCATGACCATCATGGGCCTCATTTCGATGCCTCCGGGAAAGATTGAGGGCGGCGACGTTCGCTATCGCGGTCGTTCTATCCTCGAGATGACCGAGGAAGAGATGCAGCACATTCGCGGTAACGATATCGCGATGATCTTCCAGGATCCTATGACCTCCTTGAACCCGGTCTATAAGATCGGCAAGCAGGTGGGCGAGGGCCTTCGTCTGCATCGTGGCTACTCCAAGCAGGAGGCGCTCAAGCGCGCCACCGAGCTTTTGGACCTCGTTGGCATTCCCGAGCCCGAGAAGCGCGTCAATGAGTATCCGCACCAGTTCTCTGGTGGCATGCGTCAGCGTGTCATGATTGCTATGGCCCTTGCCTGCGATCCCGATATTCTGATTGCCGACGAGCCCACGACCGCCCTGGACGTTACCATTCAGGCTCAGATTATTGAGCTTATGCAGGAAATGCAGGAGAAGAACGGCAACGCCATCATCATGATTACCCATGACCTGGGCGTTGTCGCCGATATGGCCGACAAAATCATGGTTATGTACGCCGGCCGTCCCGTCGAGTTCGGTACTGCTGAGGAAATCTTCTACGAGAGCCGCCACCCCTACACCTGGGGCCTTATCCGCTCTATCCCGGAGCAGGCCATCGAAGAGAAGAAGCCGCTGACGCCGATTCACGGCAACCCGCCTTCGCTCATGAACCTGCCCGAGGGCTGCGTCTTCTCTCCTCGTTGCCCCTATGCGACGGACAAGTGCCGCAAGCAGCGCCCCGAGCGCGTTGTCACCGAGTCCGGTCATTACTCTGCGTGCCACTACTCCGGTGACCCCGAGTTCCTCAAGAACGCTCCTGAGACGTCCCGTACGCGCAAGGATTCTAAGAAGGGAGGCGAGGCGTAATGGCAGATACCAACGAGCGTACTCCGCTGCTGAAGGTCGAGCACCTCTCTAAGGAGTTCCCCGCAGAGTCCGGCATGTTCGCCAAGCGTTTTTCCAAGCGCGTCGTCTCTGCTGTAAACGACATCTCTTTTGAGATTTATCCTGGTGAGACCTTTGGTCTGGTTGGTGAATCTGGTTGCGGTAAGTCCACGACGGGTCGCACCATCATGCGCCTGACCAAGCCGACCGCCGGTAAGGTGTTTTTCCAGGGCAAAGACGTTGCCGAGATGAGCAAGCATGAGATCAAGGACATGCGTCGCGAGATGCAGTTTATCTTCCAGGATCCTTATGCTTCGCTCAATCCTCGTATGACCATCGGCGAGATTGTCTCTGAGCCCATGACCATTCATGGCGTGGGTACCAAGGAAGAGCGAATCGAGCGCGTCCGCGAGCTGCTGGACGTCGTCGGCCTCAACCCCGAGCACATCAACCGCTATCCGCACGAGTTCTCGGGCGGTCAGCGTCAGCGTGTCGGCATCGCCCGTGCGTTCGCTCTGAAGCCCAAGCTGATCATCTGCGACGAGCCCGTTTCCGCTCTGGATGTTTCCATTCAGGCCCAGGTTCTGAACCTGCTCAAGGAACTTCAGGACAAGTTCGGTACGGCCTATCTCTTCATTGCCCACGACCTGTCCGTCGTGCAGCACATCTCCGATCGCGTTGCCGTTATGTATCTGGGTAAGATGGTCGAGGTTTCGGACTGGAAGACGCTCTATAGCGAGCCTCACCATCCGTACACGCAGTCGCTGCTATCTGCCGTGCCGGTTCCCGATCCGGATATTCAGAAGACCCGCAAGCGCATCATCCTCGCCGGCGATCCGCCGTCGCCGCTGGATCCGCCGACCGGCTGCCGTTTCCACACGCGCTGCCCGATCGCGCAGGGCATCTGCTCCGAGAAGCTTCCTGAGTTTAAGGAAGTTGCCCCGGGCCACTGCTGCGCGTGCCACTTCGCCGAGCCGTTCCCGATCAAGGAATCGCACATCGACCTGTAGTCGGTTGTTCTCGTCCGGGCCCGCCCTGGTGTTGCTTTTCAGAACGTCCTCGGACATGTCGGAAGCCCCGCTGCGCGCTACGCGCTGTGGGGCTTCCTCCGTCCTGCGGAATGTTCTGAAAAGCAACACC
>CABRCR010000033.1:0-11251 GCA_902469435.1 uncultured Collinsella sp.
CGCGCTTTTGTTTTGGTTCGCGCCATGTGGGGGTGATGGCGACGTGCATTTTTGCGAGTATTCTGCAATCGAAGGCCCCTGCATACCGACCTCGGGCAAAAAATCGGGATTTCTCGATGTTTTCTACGAATGATGGGCGGGGTTATGGGCTGACAGCGTTTGATTTGCAGGGTTATTCGCGGTCTTTGGCATTTATCGTAGCGCCCGAAGCTCTTGGTTATGTTGAATACTCCTGAAAATGCACGGCGCTTAGAGGGGGACCTTCGCGAAAAAGGAAACCGCCCCGTCGAAGTATGCATTCGACGGGGCGGTTTATGCATTTGGCCGATTAAGGATGCGCTGCCAAACTACTAGAACTTGACGGTCGGGGCCTGGCGGGCTGCTTCGGCGGCCTCGAAGCCCTGGCGCTCCTTAAACTGGAAGATGCCGGCAAAGATGACAGCCGGGAACGTCTGAATGGCGTTATTGTAGCTGAGCACGCAATCGTTGTAGCTCTGGCGTGCATAGCTAATCTTGTTCTCAGTATCCTCGAGCGATGCCTGCAGCTGCGTAAAGTTGGTGTTCGCCTTAAGGTCGGGGTAGGCCTCGGCTACGGCGAAGAGCTGGCGCAGCGCACCGGTCAGCACGTTGTCGGCTTCCATCTTGGCCTCGGGCGTGGTGGCCTTGACGGCGGTGTTGCGCGCGCTGATCACGGCGGAGAGCGTCTCCTGCTCGTGCTTGGCGTAGCCCTTGACGGTCTCGACAAGGTTGGGGATCAGGTCGTTGCGGCGCTGCAGCTGCGTATCGATGTTCTGCCAGGCGTTATCGATGCGATTACGCTTGGTGACCATGTTGTTGTAGATGCCGGCGATGGCGCAGACAATCACAATGACAACAACGATGCCGATGATGACGGTAATCATGATGTCTCCGTTTCGAATGGCCGCGGCGGCATGCGCCAGCTGCCGTTGGTATAACGCTACTAGTATACCCGCAACGTTTTGTCGTGCCGAACTTTCCGGTAAGCGTTATGTTTTCGGCGGGGTTGGCACCGGGGCAAAGCGCGCGAGGTACAGGTGTAAGATATGCGACAGATTGACGAACGTTGTCTTTGCCCTGAGGATGGCGATACCAGTGGACCTTCGCATTAAGAAAACCTACCGCGCCCTGTTCGATGCCTTCACCGAGCTTCTCGAGGAGCATCGTTTTGAGGACCTGACGGTTGCCATGCTGTGCGACCGTGCCATGATTCGCCGCACGACGTTCTACAAGCACTTTCGCGATAAGAACGATTACTTTGCCTTTTATATCGATGAGCTCATGTCGGGCCTACCGCAAAAGCGAGCCGATGCGGATGGCGCGGAGGGCGCCGAGGACGTGCGAGCGCTTCGCCACGAAGTGTTCGCTGATGCCATGGATCTGATTCTGGCGCATGAGCAGCTCATGGATAACATTTTGGCGAGCAGTATGTCGGGTATGCTGACCAGCATGATTTGCGACCGCATCGCGCGCTCCATACGCGGGCGCGTGATGAGCGCGCTTGACGAGGACGCGCTCGCGCCCGTATCGCTCGAGACGACGTCTGAGTTTGTCGCCGGCGGCATTATTCGGCTCTTTACCATTTGGTGGGAATCGGGCCACGTACTAGAGCGCCGATCCGAAATCGCCGACGTGGTCGATGCGCTGTTCGAGCGGACCATGACGCCGGTGAGTCACTAAGAGTGGCGGAGAGAGGGGGATTCGAACCCCCGGAACGCTCTCGCGCTCAACGGTTTTCAAGACCGCCGCATTCAACCGCTCTGCCATCTCTCCGTGAGTCGTAATGATAGCATCGTTTTGGATTTGCAACAGGGGAGGCGAACGATGACGAGCACCGGAATCGATGAGAAGTTCATGCGTGAGGCGCTGTCGGAGGCGCGTGCCGCCGCGGCGGTGGGCGAGGTGCCGATCGGTGCCGTAGTGGTGCGCGCGGGTGAGATTGTCGCGCGGGCGCATAATCGCCGCGAGCTCGACCAGGATCCTTCGGCGCATGCCGAGTTTGCGGCCCTATGCGCCGCCGCTCAGTCGCTTGGACGTTGGCGCCTTTCCGATTGTACGGTCTACGTGACGCTCGAGCCCTGCTGCATGTGCGCGGGGCTTATGGTTAATGCGCGCGTGGGGCGCTGCGTGTACGGCGCGGCCGATGCTAAGGCGGGCGCTCTGGGGTCGCTATACGACCTCAATGCCGATTCGCGCCTGAACCATCGGTTTAATGTGACCACCGGCGTGCTGGCGGATGAGTGTCGTGAGGTGTTGAGCGGCTATTTTAGTGGGCTGCGTGGCGCCGATGGTGCTGGCTGCGGCTGTGGGGCCGATCTTGAGGCGCATGCCGCTCATGCCGAGGCGCTCGCGTGTGCCGAAGAGGATACTGCCGTTGAGGCGGTCGATTTTGGTGCCGTGTGCCGCCGGCCCCGCCGTGTGCTGCTGGCGATCGACTCCTTTAAGGGCAGCGTTTCGAGCGCGCAGGCGGAGGCGGCGGTTGCCGAAGGCGTGTGCCGTGTGTGGCCCGATGCCGAGATGGCCGCGTTGCCGCTGGCGGATGGTGGCGAGGGAACGCTCGCCGCCATCGCCGTGCGCGGTGGCGAGCTTGTGACCTGCGAGGTTACAGGCCCCTTGGGCGACCGCGTGTCTGCCCGGATGCTGGTGGACGGCGAGCACGAGTCGGCTGTTATTGAGATGGCCGAAGCCGCGGGCATCGGGTATTCGCCCTGCACGGAATCGGCGGCGTTGGCGGCCACAACCTATGGCGTGGGCGAGCTCATGCTTCGCGCGGTCCGTGCCGGGGCAAAGACTATCTATATTGGTCTGGGCGGTAGTGCCACCAACGACGGCGGCGCCGGCATGCTGCAGGCGCTGGGCGCGCGCGTGGTCGATGATCAGGGCTGCGATATCGCTCCCGGGCTTGCGGGGCTTGAGCAGGTGGCGAGTATCGATTTGGCGCCAGCGCTTCGGGCTCTGAACGGCGCGCGTGTCGTGGTGCTTTCCGATGTCGAGAATCCGCTCGTGGGGCGTCGCGGTGCACTGGCGGTGTTTGGCGGGCAGAAGGGCCTGCCGACGGGGGATGCCGAGGCCTTGGGCAAGTACGACAGCTGGATGGTCGGCTACGGCCGCCTGCTCGATACGGCGATTGCTAAGGCGCGGGCTCAGGGGTTGCTGCGCGTGCCTGAGGGTGCACGGACATTTGGCTCGGTGCTCGGCGTGCCCGGCGCGGGCGCTGCCGGTGGTTTGGGCGCGGCGTTGCTGGCGCTCGGTGCGGAGTTGCGCTCAGGTGTAGAAGCCGTGCTCGACCTCGTGGGGTTTGACGAGCGCGTGCGCGATGTCGACCTGGTCATTACGGGCGAGGGCAATATGGATGAACAGTCCGCCGCCGGCAAGGCGCCGGTGGGCGTGGCGCGCCGCGCCAAGCGCTATGGCAAGCCGGTGGCCGCTGTCGTGGGCGGTCGCGCCGTCAACCTGGATGCGGTGTATGAGCAGGGTATTGACTTGGTTCTGCCGATCTGTCACAAGCCCATGTCCCTCGACCAAGCGCTTAATCCGCAGGAAGCCGCAGCCAACCTCATCTGCGCCGGCGAAGCGGCCGCTCGATCCTATGACCTTGGCCGTATCTAAAACCCATCCCCTCGATAAGTTGCGGTGAAATACGGAGTGTTTTTGCCTTTAAGGGACCAATTCAGTCCGTATTCCACCGCAACTTCGAGAATGGCCATTCGAGGTTGGCTGCCTTGGGTCTCGAGCCGGACCGCCTGCCACGAAAGGCGACCATCTACTACGTTTAACCGGGTGTCCTCGACCATCCCGGAATTTGGGAAATAAAAACAGCAGGTAGAGAGCTTGCCGCTTTTCGAAAAAGCACGCTATGGTTGACCCCTGCGACCAAAACGTAGTAGATAGGCCCTTTTCGTGGCGCAGCGTCAGACCAGTCTTTTTGGAACGGGGCTATTTTGGCTACCTGTCGATCTGATTGCCCGAGTAGTCAAAAAGCCCCGTTCCAAATTAGCTATCTTGCCCCATCGGGCGGGAGCGGGTAAGATATATCGAGCGCCTAGCGCGTTCGATGGGTTCGGATGACGACATGTTCCGAATCTGGTCAGGTCCGGAAGGAAGCAGCCATAAGGAGCCTCTGTCGGGCATCCGAATCCATCGAGTGCGCAGGCTTTCTTTTTGCGCGGTTTTACCAAACCGCGCAATGCTCGACGCTGCGCGCCACCCAGAGCGACAATTTGTCATTCAAAAGGCAAGGCATGACCAGAAGGTCTATGCCTTGCCTTTTTCATGCCAACTTGTTCGCTCTGGGTGGCGCTCGCTGACTTTGCCAAAACATAGGCGGCCACGTGGTCCGGGCGTGATGGAGTGGTGTCTCGCTGGTCCTCGGCTTCGCCTGCGGGATCGCTCGACTACCAAGCGCCCTGCCGGCACTCGCGGGTAGCCGACCAAAACTGCCTGAAGGGTCACATTTATCTGATAATTGAATCCCTGGCGTTATGTCGCTCGCTGACTGCGCCAAAACTGTGACGTTTTTTACCACCGCTCAAGACTCTTCTGTAACGAGTTGCTTACGCATCTTCAGGGTTCGCCGTACTATCATGAATCAGATTGAAGAGAGATGATGATAGGGAGCGCCTTTTTATGATTGAGTTGCTCAGGCGTTTTGGCGGTAAGTTTCGCAGGTATATGGTGATCGGCCCTGCGTGCAAGTTGATCGAAGTGATCTTTGACTTGCTTACGCCGCTGGTGATTGCCCAGATGATCGATAAGGGCATCGGCGCACACGATGTCAACGCCGTCGTCCACTACGGCATGGTGCTCGCCGCCATGGCTGTGATCGGCATCTCGTTTACGCTCGTCTGCCAAAAGATGGCGGCGCTCACCTCGCAGGGCATGGGTACCGACATTCGCGGCGCACTCTACAAGCACATCAACAAGCTGAGCTATGCTGAGCTCGATCGCTTTGGCACGCCGTCGCTCATCACGCGCATTACCAACGACGTCAACCAGGTGCAGCTCGCTGTGGCGCTGGGCGTACGCATGCTCATCCGCTGGCCCTTCTTGGCCGTGGGCTCCATGGTCGCGGCCCTTGCCATTGACCTTAAGCTCGGCATGATCTTTTTGATTTGCACGCCCGCCATCGGCCTGGTATTTTGGTTTGTCATGGCGCGCTGCATCCCGTACTACAAGCAGCTGCAGGCAAAGCTCGACCGCATCGCGCTTATCTGCCGCGAAGGCCTTTCAGGCGCTCGCGTGGTTCGCGCCTTCGTGCGCGAGGACCACGAGCGCGAGCGCTTTGCCCAAGCTGCCGATGACCAGGCCAATACTGCCATCGCGGTGGGTAAGCTCTCGTCGATCCTTAATCCCGTCACGTTTTTGGTGATGAACCTGGGCGTGTGCGCCATCCTGTGGGTGGGTGGCATCCAGGTCAACGTGGGTGAGCTCACGCAGGGTCAGGTCATGGCGTTTGTGAACTACATGACGCAGACCCTGACCTCCATCGTGTACGTCGCCAACCTGGTTGTGGTCTTTACCAAGGCGAGCGCCAGTGCGTCGCGTATCAACGAGGTGCTCAATTGCGTGCCGAGCATCACCGACGAGGGCAACCAGCCGGTCGCGCTGCCCGAGCCGGGCAATGTCGCTCCCGTTCCTGCGCTGAGCTTTGACCATGCGAGCTTCTCGTTTGGCGCCGGCGCGGCCAATGCTGTCAACGATGTGACGCTGGAGCTCCCGCTGGGCAAGACGCTCGGTATTATCGGCGGCACGGGTAGCGGCAAGTCCACGCTCGTTTCGCTTATTCTGCGCCTCTACGATGCGAGCACCGGCAGCGTGAGCGTGATGGGTGCCGACGTGCGCACCTGGCCGCTCGACCAGCTGCGCCACGTGGTCGCGACCGTACCGCAGCGCGCGTCGCTGGTGAGCGGCACGATCCGCAGCAACCTGACCTGGCGTGACGAGTCGGCAACCGACGAGGAGCTCTGGGCGGCGCTCGACATGGCGCAGGCGAGCGAGTTCGTGCGCAACAAACCGCAGGGGCTCGATGCCCCGGTCGAGGCGGGCGGCAAGAACTTTAGCGGTGGCCAGCGCCAGCGCCTGACCATCGCGCGCGCCTTGGTGGGTTCGCCTCGGATATTGATCATGGACGATTCTGCCTCGGCGCTCGACTTTAAGACCGACGCGGCGCTTCGCCATGCCATTCGCGAGCGCAGCGTGCGCGGTGCCGCCGAGGGCGGGCTGCCGCTGACCACGGTGATTGTGAGCCAGCGCGTCTCGACCGTGCGCGATGCCGACATGATCTGCGTGCTCGACCACGGATCGGTTGCGGGCCTGGGCACGCATGACGAGCTGTATGCAAGCTGCCAGCTCTATCGCGAGATTTGCCAGTCGCAGCTGCGCCGCGAGGAGCTCGAGGGCCAGCAGGGGAGCACGGTGCCCGCGTCCGCCCCGACTGCCCCTGCGCCTACTTGCTCAAAGGAGGGTTGCTAGATGAACCCGTATACTTCTTCCGGTTCGGTCGCCACGATGACCGCTAATGTGTCCGGCAACGATAACCTCAACGACCTGGGCGACGGCCCGCGCCAACCCGGTGATCCCGAGCGCTATCCCGTGGGCGCGGTGACGCGCCGCCTGCTGGGCTATGTTCGCCCGCACCGTATTTCGTTTACGGCGTCGTTTGTGAGCGCCGCCATCTCGGTGATTCTGCAGCTCTACACGCCCATCCTCATTGGTGAGGGCATCGACCTCATCGTTGCCACCGGGCAGGTGGACTTCGATGCGCTGCTGCCGCTCGTTACCAAACTCGCGATTGTCGTGATGGGTGCTGCGGCCTTCCAGTGGCTGCAGGGCTACTGCGTCAACCGCCTGTCCTACGAGACGGTGCGCGACATGCGCGTGGAAGCGAGCGACAAGCTCAGCCGCATGCCGCTCAGCTTTATCGACAGCCACGCCCACGGCGACCTTATGAGCCGCGTGGTCAACGACGTCGATCAGGTGGGCGACGGTCTGCTGCAGGGCTTCACGCAGCTCTTCACCGGTGTTATTACCATCGTGGGCACGCTTGCGTTTATGCTCTCCATTAACCTGACCATGACGCTTGTGGTGGTGCTCGTCACGCCGCTCTCCATCTTTGCCGCCGGTGCTATTGCCAAGCTCTCCAACAAGAGCTTTACGGCTCAGCAGCGTATTCAAGGGCAGCTTGGCGGTCATATCGAGGAATACGTGGGCGAGCAGAAGCTTGTCGACGCCTTTGCCTATGGCCCCAACGCCCAGCAGCGCTTCGATGCCCTCAACGCTGAGCTCTACACCGCGGGCGAGCGCGCGCAGTTTATGGGTTCGCTCTCCAACCCCGGCACGCGCTTTATCAATAACATCATCTATGCCGTGGTCGCTGTGATCGGCTGCGCGGGCGTGATCGCGGGCGTGCCTGCGGCGCTCACGGTGGGCGGCGTGCAGATCTTCCTGTCCTACGCCAACCAGTACACTAAGCCGTTCAACGAGGTCACCAACGTCATTACGCAAATCCAGACGGCGTATGCCTCGGCGCGTCGTATGTTTGCGCTGCTCGACGCCAGCGAGCAAGAGCCCGATGCGTCAGATGCCGTGGAGCTTGCCGCCCCGCAGGGCGAGGTGGCCTTTGAGCATGTGGACTTTAGCTATGTGCCCGACCGCAAGCTGCTGCAGGATATCTGCATCGAGGCCAAGCCCGGCATGCGCTTTGCCCTGGTCGGTCCCACGGGCTGCGGTAAGACGACGCTCATCAACCTGCTGCTGCGTTTTTACGATATCGATGCCGGCCGCATCTCGGTAGACGGGCGTTCGTCGCGCGACTACACGCGCTCGAGCCTGCGCCGCGCCTTTGGCATGGTGCTGCAGGACACCTGGCTGTTCGAGGGCACGGTGGCAGACAACATCGCGTACGGTTGCCCAGATGCCACGCGCGAGCAGGTCATCGAGGCCGCTAAGCGCGCGCACGCGCACAAGTTTATCGTGCAGCTGCCAGGCGGCTACGATACGGTGATCGGCGAGGACGGCGGCACGTTTAGCCAGGGTCAAAAACAACTGCTGTGCATCGCGCGCGTCATGCTCACCGATCCGGCGATTCTGCTGCTGGACGAGGCGACGTCGAGCATCGATACGCGTACCGAGCTGCAGGTGCAGGCGGCATTCGACGAGCTCATGGCCGGTCGCACGAGCTTTGTCGTGGCGCACCGTCTGTCGACGATTCGAAACGCCGATTGCATTCTGGTCATGCGCGACGGCCAGATTATCGAGCACGGCACGCATGACGAGCTGCTAGCGGCAGGCGGCTTCTATGCCGAGCTTTATCGTAGCCAGTTGGCCCAGTAGGGCCCAGTAGGGGCTGCCGATTAGCGGCAGATGGTTTACATCTGCGTCGATAGTACTAAGATATGCTTTTAATAAATTGCATTAGTGGCTATAGTTTTGGGGGAAACGAGGCAACGTGACTATGACGTGCGCTTTGGTGGTCAACAGCAAGAGCGGTAATACCAGGATGGTTTCGGGCGCGATCAAGCGCGCTCTGCAGGCTGCGGGCGTTGAGTTTGTCCATGCCGCGGCGTTGAGCGACGATGCGGATGCAGATCAGGTTGCGCTCGAGGCGCAGGGCGCCTGCGCGGCCGACACGGTGCTCGTCGGTTTTTGGTGTGACAAGGGCGCGTGCACGCCTTCGGTCGCGGCGTTGCTCTCCGCCTTGCACGGTAAGCGCGTCTTCCTGTTTGGCACCTGCGGTTTTGGCGCCGACCAGAGCTACTATCAGCAGATTATTGATCGCGTAACTTCCAATTTGGCTGGGGATGCCGAGCTTGCGGGCTGGGCGATGTGCCAGGGCAAGATGGGCCCCGCGGTCAAGCAGCGCTACGAGGCCATGCTCGAGCAAGATCCCGACAACGCCCGATTTAAGATGCTGCTCGACAACTGGGTTGCCGCGAAGGACCATCCCACCAAGGAAGATCTGGACCATATGGCGGTGGCGGCCAAAAAGGCCGTGCTGGGCGAGTAGGCGTGTCGCCTCGCGCTCGAGATAACACAAACGTGAAAGCCTCGAAATTCTCGAGGCTTTTTTCGTGACACGAGGGCGCCCCTTTATTGATGGAAGGCCTAATAAGCTGATTGTTCTATGCCCGGATGTGTGCGGAGTGGGATGGGATTTCCGGATGGGTGGGGTTGCGGAAGCTGAGTCCCGGAATTTGCCTTTGGAATGGGATGCGGTTTCCCGTTGAGGGGCTCTGTGGAAACCGCATCCCAGTTTTCGGCCGAGAAATGGGATGCCGTTTCCGGTTGAGGGCCTTGGCGGAAAGTGCGACCCGGAATTTGTGATCGAAGCGGGATACGGCTTCCCAACGGGGCCACAAGCGGAAGCTGCATCCCACTCCGGACGTGAATTCTGGGACACGGTTCTCAGAGGATTATGGGCTGCGAACTACATGGGGCTGTCATAAAACTCCGGCAAAGGGGGGGCGGAAATAAATGACACTTCCAGTAGTTTATTTTAATGTGGGGGGGGGGTACCATTATTTTAGTTTCGCAAAAAAATAATCCCTCTATGGGGAAGTTGCGTAGGGGGTTAGTCACAGATATTGGATAAAGCAGACCAATTTGGGGATAAATGACCACTTACGCCAAAATTAGTAGCATTTAGCGACAAAACATTGAAAAATGTGTAGCACACCGCTATGTTTTTATTACGAAAAGATTCCAAATTGGCTTATTTCGGACTCACTTTGGTGGCGCGCGCAGACGTGGTGTAAGAGCGTCCCGAGGTCCGTCGCTGCAAGTCCCGATGTTACTCCTTCTTGAGACCGCGCCTCTCGACTATCTCGTCCACTATCTCCCTGGCGCGCCGCCCGAGCGCGCGGCGCCTCCCCTCTGTCGGGGCCGGCCTGTCCGCGGGCTCGGCGAAGCCCTCGGCGGCCGAGGCCTCGGAGAACACGCGCTGCTGGGACCACTGTCCCTCGGTCTCCATGAGGCTCGCGCACGTCAGGCGCAGCATCGACTCCCTCGAGGGGAAGGACTGCACGACCCTGTAGCGGCGCTTGATCTCGCGGTTGGCGCGCTCCTGGACGTTGTTGGTGCGGAGCTTGGCCCAGTGCGCCCTGGGGAAGGCCGTGAACGCCAGCGCGGAGTCCTCGGCCTGCTCGAAGACCTCGCCGGCCCTGGCGGACACCGACGCCACCCAGGGCGCCGCCTCGGCCCACACGCAGCGCGCGAGGTCGGGGTCGTCCTGGTAGACCGCGGCGTGCACGAGGTCCCTGACGGCCGCCTTGGAGTCCTCGGGCCTGCCCGAGCAGGCGCTCTGGAGGTTGCGCTGCAGGTGCGTCACGCAGCGCTGCCAGGCGCAGCCCTGGAACAGGCGCGAGACGGCGGCCACGAGCCCGGCGTGGCTGTCGGAGACCACGAGGCGAACGCCGGCCAGCCCGCGCTCGCGCAGCCCGCCGAGGAATGCCGCCCAGGAGTCCTCGCTCTCGGTGTCGACCACGTCGCAGCCCAGGAAGTGCTTGCGCCCGTCGGCGCCCAGCCCGATCGCGGTCACGACGCCCTGCGAGACGACCGACGAGCCGACCCTGCAGCTCATGTAGGTGGCGTCGAGCCACAGGTAGCAGCACGGCGTGCCCGACAGGTCGCGGCGGCGGAACTCCGCCACCTCGGCGTCGAGGTCGGAGCAGAGGCTCGAGACCTCGGAGCTCGACAGCGAGGATATGCCCAGCTTGGACGCCACGCGCTCGACCTTGCGGGTGGACACGCCGCATACGTACATCTCCTGCACGATGGCGGCCACCGAGGTGTCGACGCGCGACCATCGCGCGAGCATGCCCTCGGGGTAGTAGGTGCCGTGCCTGAGCTTGGGTATCTCGAGCTCCACGTCGCCCACGGCGGTCTTGAGCGACCTGGGGCGGTAGCCGTTGCGGCTGTTCTCCCTGCCGTCGCTGCGCTCGTTGCGGCTCGCGCCGCACATCTGCTGGGCCTCGGAGTCCATCAGCGCGTTCATCACGCTGCCCAGCACCCTGCACGCGAACTCGCGCGCGTCGCCGCACTCCTGCCAAAGCCTCGCCGCCTCGAGGGCCTCGTCGCGGCCGAGGCGCAGTACACTCTCTTCTTGGGGCATCGCCTTTCCTTCCATTCGTCACCTTCATTACTCCAACGACGAATTCTAGGCGGTGTCCCCTCCCTTTCAAGAAAGGGCGGAGGCGGGGCATTCCCCGCCTCTTACACCACATCTCTGCGCGCTACC
>CABRCR010000034.1:0-23696 GCA_902469435.1 uncultured Collinsella sp.
AGTCCTGCGCAAGACGGAAAGCACATTAAGTGCTTTCCTTTGCGTGCGGAACTCGCGACGAACTAAACAGCCAGGCACGCTGTGCGCGTTCGTCATCATCCCGGGGGCTATCTGATAAAAGAAGGTGCGCCGGCTTTCGCCGGCGCTTAATAAGGGGTTTAGTTGGTGCTCATTCGTTTTGCTGCGGACTCGACGTAGCTTGCCATCTCATCGACGTCGCAGACGTCTTCGAAGCGGACGGGCTTGGATTCGAGTTCGGCGAGCTGGGTCGGGGCGACCGTGTTGGTGGCCTGCTCGAGTACACGCATAGCCTCAAAATCATCCTCGGGAACGTTGAGGCCCAGGGCGTCGCAGCAGGCGCGCGGGAACTTGTAGGGGCTGGCGGTCGAAAGCAGCACGCGGGCCTTGGCGCCCTCGGCGGGGGCGACCTGCTCAAAGACGTGATAGCCGCAAGCGGTGTGCGGGTCGATCACGTAGCCGTTCGCATCCCAGCAGCTCTTGATGGCGGCGCGGACCTCGTCCTCGCTGGCCCAGCCGCAGCCAAACACGCTCTGGATCTTGGCCAGCAGGTCGGCGGGAACCTCGTAGCGACCCGTCTGGGCAAGCTGCTCCATAAGCCCGGCAACGAGCTCGCAGTCGCCGTCGGACAGGAAGTAGAGCATGCGCTCCAGGTTGGAGCTAATAAGGATGTCCATCGACGGTGAAATGGTCGTGAAGAACGGGCGGTTACGGTCGTAAACGCCGGTGGTCAGGAAGTCGGCAAGCACGTTGTTCTTGTCGCTCGCCACGACGAGCTTGGCGACGGGCAGACCCATGCGCTTGGCGTAGTAGCCGGCCAGGATATCGCCAAAGTTGCCGGTCGGTACGCAGAACTCCACGGCGTCGCCGGCCTCGATGGCGCCGGCGCGCAACAGCTGCGCATAGGCGGCAAAGTAGTAGACGACCTGCGGCACCAGACGGCCGACGTTGATGGAGTTGGCGCTCGAAAGCACCGTGCCGGCGGCCTCAAGACGCTCGGCAAGCTCCTTATCGGCAAAGATGCGCTTGACGGCACTCTGGGCATCGTCAAAGTTGCCGCGGATGCCGCAGACGGCGACGTTATCGCCCTCCTGCGTGGACATCTGCAGGTTCTGGACGCGGCTGACCTTGCCCTCGGGATAAAAGACGGTAATGCCCGTGCCCGGAGCATCGGCAAAACCAGCGAGTGCGGCCTTGCCCGTGTCGCCCGACGTGGCGGTGACGATCATGATGCGCTCGGCGCCGCCGTCTTTGGCGGAAGTGCGGGCCATGAGGCGGGGGAGCATCTGCAGGGCGACGTCCTTAAAGGCGCTCGTGGGGCCGCCAAAGAGCTCCATCACATAGGTTTGCGGGGCGTCGGCGCCCAGTGCGGCGTCGAGTTTGACGAGCGGCGTGACCTCTTCGCTCGCGAACGTGCCGCGATATGCCTCGTCGACACACGCCGAAATTTCTTCGGCCGTGTAATCATTCAGTAACATTCCCAACACATCTTGAGCGATTTCAAAGTACGATTTATCTGCAAGCGAGCTGATATCGACCTGCTGGGTGCCGAGCTCGTCCGAGACAAACAAACCCCCGTCGGGAGCGATGCCGGTACGGATTGCCACCTTACTTGAGCACGATAAAGTGCGTCCTCGTGTACTATGATAAGTTCCCATATAACACTGCTCCTCGGATGCCTTGGTCCCAATCGGTGAAACCATGGTATCAGAGCGCGCAAAACAGGTTTGCAGAGGCTTTTAGAAAGGTAACCTCAAGCCCATGATTAAGATTGCCAAGTTTGGCGGCTCGTCGGTCGCCGACGCCGAACACTTCAAGAAGATTAAGGCCATCGTCGATGCCGACCCTGCCCGCCGTTTTGTGGTGGTTTCCGCCTGCGGCCGCCGCTTTAAGGGCGACACCAAGGTGACCGACCTGCTCTACCTGGTTAACGCGCACGTTAAGTATCACGTTTCGTGCGAGGAACTGCTCGAGGACATTGGCCAGCGCTATTTTGATATCGCTGACGAGCTGGAGCTCACCTATCCCATCCGCGAGGAGTTCGCGGCCTTTGCCGAGCGCGCCCGCTCGGGCGGCTACTCTACCGAGGAGCTCGTGAGCCGTGGCGAGTACTTCACCGCTCGTCTGATGGCCGAGTACCTGGGTCTGCCGTTCCTGGATGCCGCGACGGTCGTGGCGTTCCATCACGATGGTACGCTCAGTATGAATCGCACCTCCGAGCTGGTGCAGGAGTACGGCCAGCAGGGCGGCTTTGTTATGCCCGGTTTCTACGGCGCGACGCGTGAGGGCCAGATCAAGCTGCTCGACCGTGGCGGCGGCGATATTTCCGGCTCGATTCTGGCCAAGTGCCTGGGCGCCGATCTGTACGAGAACTGGACCGACGTCTCGGGCTTCTATTCTGCCGATCCGCGTATTGTTCCCGAGGCTCAGCCCATTGCGCGCGTTACCTACGAGGAGCTGCGCGAGCTTTCGTACATGGGCGCAAGCGTCCTGCACGAGGAGGCCGTGTTCCCCGTGCGCGAGGCGGGTATTCCGCTGGTCATCAAGAACACCAATGCGCCGCAGGACCCCGGCACCATCATTAGCGAGACGGCTGATGAGGGCGAGGCAGAACCCATCATTACCGGCGTGACCGGCAAGCGCGGTTTTGTCGCCATCAACGTGGCCCGCGACCGCACCAAGCCGCGCGTCGGCTTTATGCGCCGCGCGCTTTCGGTGTTCGAGCGCTATGACGTCTCCGTCGAGCACATGCCCACCGGCGTCGACCGCTTTGGCGCCGTGGTGCAGGAGCAGGACGTTCACGATTCGCTGTACTCGCTCGTGGGCGACATTCAGCAGGAGGTCGAGCCGCTCGAGATTGAGGTTGTCGAGGGCTTGGCGCTCATCGCGACCGTCGGCCGTAACCTGCGCGGCCGTGCTGGTATTTCCGGCCACCTGTTTGGCATGCTCGGTCAGGCTGGCGTGAGCGTGCGCATGATTTCGCAGAGCTGCGATGAGATCAACATCATCATCGGCGTCGAGGAGAAGGACTTTGACCTGGCGATTCAGACCATCTACCGAGCCTTCTCCGACGAAAACGGCATTGTGAAGGTCTCCGACCTGGAGGCTCCTGCGCCGGGCGAGCCTGCCCTGGCCGCGCTCCACAAGTAGTTTCCATCCCGGTAGATTTTTAGGATGTCCCAAAAATCTACTGCTGGGCGTTTCGTTTCGGTTTCGTTTCGACGGGGCGGGTTTTGTATCCGCCCCGTTCTTGTATAAACTGGGCAAGAATATCCGGCCTGCTTGGCGTGCGGGCGATAGCCACAACCTTTAAAGGGGGAAGCATGAAACAGTACACGGTTGCTATTTTGGGCGCGACGGGAGCCGTGGGCACCCAGATGCTCGAGTGCCTCAACGAGCAGGAGTTTCCGGTCGGTAAGCTCAAGCTGCTGGCGAGCGCGCGCTCTGCGGGCAAGACCGTTGAGTTCCGCGGCGAGCAGGTTGTGATCGAAGAGGCTTGCCCCGAGGCCTTTGAGGGCTGCGACATCGTACTCGGCGCTGCCGGCGACGATATCGCCAAGGATCTGCTGCCCGAGGCCGTCAAGCGCGGCGCCGTCGTGGTCGACAACAGCCACGCCTTCCGCATGGATCCCGAAGTGCCGCTGGTTGTGCCTGAGATCAATGCCGACGATATCAAGTGGCATCACGGCCTTATCGCCAATCCCAACTGCGCGACCATCATCGGCCTGGTTCCTACGTGGCCGCTGCATCAGCTCGCCGGCGTGAAGCGCATGATCGTCTCGACGTATCAGGCTGCTTCGGGTGCCGGCGCTCCCGGCATGGCCGAGCTCGAGGCTCAGCTGGCCGCCTTGGGCCGTGGCGAGGAGATTCCCGAGCCGCGCGCATTTGCCGCCCAGCTCGCGAGCAACCTGATTCCGCAGATTGGCGGCGTCAAGGAGGAGGGCTTTACCTCCGAGGAGATGAAGCTGCAAAACGAGGGTCGCAAGATTATGCATCTGCCCGAGCTGCGCGTGAACTGCACCTGCGTGCGCGTGCCCGTGCTGCGCTCGCACTCCGAGAGCATTACGCTTGAGTTTGAGCGCGACATTACGGTTGAGGAGGCCCGTGCTGCGCTGGCTGCCGCTCCCGGCGTCAAGCTGGTTGACGACATGAGCGCCGAGGATGCACACGACCGCTTCCCCATGCCGATGGATACGTCCGACCAGGACCTGATTTGGGTCGGCCGCGTGCGTCGCGACATCTCGAACCCCGAGGCCGCGCGCGGTATCACCTTCTGGTGCTGCAGCGACCAAATCCGTAAGGGCGCGGCAACCAACGCCGTTCAGATCGCTAAGCTGCTCTGCGAGTAGTGTGACCTGTCCGGCGGGGGCCGGGCTTGGTTTTCAGAACGTCCTCGACCATGTGCGGCGCCTTGTCCTGCTCCTTCGGAGCCGCGGACAAGGCGCCGCACTGGTCTGCGGAGTGTTCTGAAAACCAAGCCCGGCCCCCGCCTGCGGTGACGTTGTTGCGAGCGGCCTGCGATGGGGCCGTTGTTGGTTGGGGCCGCTGGGCTGATGTGGGGGCGCGTGGCTGTTGCGGGCCCTGGTCCCGGCGGCGGCCTCGGCGCTTTGCGCCTGCCGCCTTGGGGGACTTTGGGGCGCGGCCGGCAGCTGCGGCGCGTTGCGCCTGCTGCCTGCGGGGACTTTGGGGTCGTGCGGCAGCTGTGGCGCTGTCGCGCCTGCTGCCTTGGGTGACTTTGGGGTTGGTGCGAATCGAAGGTGAATGGTTTCCCGGGATGTGAACGACCTATTTTGGACCCTTGAAGCATCGGCATATTTTGGCCGCCATTTCCTGCGGTTTTATCGCATGAATCCTGCTGTTTTGCAATCAAAAAATGCGGATGCTTCGGGGCCCTATTTTTACTCGTTCACTTCTCGGAAAACCATTCACCTTCGTTTTTGCCGGACATCGTTTTGGGCATTGCGACTCGGTGTCGGCTGATATTGAGAGGGAAAACGCCCTCCCTTGGACAATCGGGTCTGTCCGGACGTATCTGCGGGGTTGTCTGCACAGTTCGCGGTATTATGTTGCGGAGTTTTGAAAGGAGCCGCCGGTGGTCACGACGACATTTGCTTCGCCTTTGGGCGAAATCTTGCTTGCCGCTGATGGCCGCGGTTTGACGGGGCTTTGGTTTGAGGGGCAGGAGCACTTTGGCTCTACGCTGCTCAAAGAAGATGCGGAGCACGTTGAAGGCGCCGATGCGGTTTCCGGTACCGGTGGGATGTCTTCGGTGAGTCCGGCAAATGGCGCGGCTTCTTCGGTGCTTGAGCGTTCTTGGGCTTGGCTGAATGCTTATTTTGCGGGGCAGGAGCCTCGGTTTACGCCGCCGTTGCATTTGATCGGTACGGCGTTCCAGCGTGAGGTTTGGTTTGAGCTGCTTTCAATTCCGCGTGGCGAGGTCGTTACGTATGGCGAGATCGCCCAGCGTGTTGCGGCTCGACATCGTGTGCCGGGAAACGAGGCACCCGTTGTGTCTCCCCGTGCTGTGGGGGCTGCGGTCGCTCGCAACCCTATTTCGATTATCGTGCCGTGCCATCGCGTGGTGGCAGCCGACGGATCGCTCAACGGATATGCCGGCGGCCTCGACCGCAAGGAGTGGCTGCTTCGGCTTGAGGGCGCGTACGAGGAGTAACGCCAGGGCACTTTGCATAGCCAAGACGCCACAATAGAACGGGACACGCTTTCCGAATAGCGTCTCAAGCGGAAACCGTGTCCCGGAATACAGCCTCAGAGTGGGACGCCGTTTCCGGTTGAGACCACCTGCTTGGACATCTTTCTATGCCCGCTCCTGCAGGGCGTAGATTGACTTATCCATGTTGAACAGATAAGCCACGACGCAGACGATAAAGAAGGTGGGCAGATTGCCAAAGCCGAAGACCTCGCAGCCAATGAGGATCGGCGAGAGTAGCGTGTTGGTGGCGCTGCCAAAGACGGCTGCGTAGCCCAGTGCGGCGCAGAGCTCGACGGGCATGCCGAGAATCCCGGCGAGCACGAGACCCAGGCTGGCTCCGATGGAGAACAGCGGCGTGACCTCGCCACCCTGATAACCCGCGGCAAGCGTGGCGATGGTGAGTATGAATTTGAGCGCCCAGTCCCAAGGCATGATGGCGACCTTGCCGTCACCGTTGAGTGCCGCGGATATCAGGTTGGTGCCAAGGCCGCAGTATCGCCCCTGCCACAGCACGAACAGAATCGCCGACAGCGCAAGGCCCATAACGGCAACGCGTATGTAAGGGCTGGGGAGCAGCCGCGCTGCAAGGGTCTTAGCATGGGCAAGGCACCAGGCAAAGGCGCCACCGACCATGCCAAACGCGATACCCAACAACGCCAGCCGTCCAAGACCGGGGAGGTCGAGCGCATACGAGGCGGTAACGGCGACCTCAAACTTCTCGAGCCCCAGAGCGCCGGAGGTCATGCTTGCGGCGAGCGAGGCTGTAAGCGCGGGAAACAGCGCGCGGTATTCCATGCGTCCTGCGACCAGTACTTCGATCGCAAAGATCGCGGCGGCGAGGGGCGTTCGGAAGAGTCCGGCAAAGCCGGCGGCCATGCCGATAAGCAAAAACGTGTTGCCGGGGTCTCGGAAAGGTAGACGTCGGCCGATCCAATGCGAGACGGTGGCGCCGATCTGCACCGCTACGCCCTCGCGTCCCGCACTACCGCCAAAGAGATGCGTCCCCCACGTGCTCAGCATAATGAGCGGCACCAAACGCGGGGAGATGACGTCCTCGCGTCCGTGGCCTACGTCAAATACTAAGCTCATGCCCCGATCGGTGCCTTTGCCCCAGGTGCGGTAGGCAAATACGATGGCCAGACCCGCGAGGGCGAGAAAGGGAAGGAGCAGTGCGACGTGCGCGTCCCGGAAGGCGCCGATTGCCAGGAGCACACGACCAAAAAGGGCACAGATGGCGCCAACGATAACGCCGATAGGGATTCCGACAGCACCCATGAGCACGAGGCCGCTATAGGTGTTGACCAGGCGTTTGATTCTGCTCGATGCACTGTTTTCCGACACTTCTCCTCCAAAACAAAAAAGACTCCTGCTGTTACGTGATACCCAAGGGGCATCACGTAACAGCAGAAGTCATCAGCAACAAGGCGGTTTAGGGCGACGCGACAGCTTGGCTAGCGCACCCAGCGGAGACATTCATTCCGCAGCGGCATCATAGCGGCGGGCGTGGTTTGGGTCAAATGGTTGACTTGGGTAGCCTTAATGCCTCGCCTACACCCGCCATTCCCCCATATAAAACCTGCCAAAATAAACCTGTCCCTTTTTGGTCGGTGGGAAATGGGTAATACTAAAGAGTTATCCGACCAGACGGGAACCGATCGATGGCTTATATCGAATTCAAAGACGTCATCAAAGCATACGGCGAGGGCGATGCCCGCATTCACGCGCTCGACGGCGCGAGCTTTACCGTTGAGCGTGGCGAGCTTGCCATTATCCTGGGCGCTTCGGGTGCCGGCAAGACCACGGCGCTCAACATCTTGGGCGGCATGGATACGGTAACCTCCGGCACCGTGACGGTGGACGGGCGTGACGTGAGCGCTGCCAACGAGGCGCAGCTCGTGGAATACCGCCGCGCCGACGTGGGCTTTGTCTTCCAATTCTACAATCTGGTTCCCAACCTGACGGCCCTCGAAAACGTTGAGCTCGCAGCTCAGATCTGCCCTGATTCGCTCGATGCCGAACAGACGCTTCGCCAGGTCGGCCTGGGTGAGCGCCTCGCCAACTTTCCGGCGCAGCTTTCGGGCGGCGAGCAGCAGCGCGTGTCCATCGCCCGCGCACTGGCAAAGAACCCCAAGCTGCTTCTGTGCGACGAGCCCACGGGTGCACTCGACTACAAAACTGGCAAGCAGATCCTGCAGCTGCTGCAGGATACCTGCCGCAAGCAGGGCATTACGGTCATCATCATCACGCACAACTCCGCGCTGGCGCCCATGGCAGATCGCCTGATTCGCTTTAAGAGCGGGCGCGTGGAGAGCGAGACGGTCCAACAAAATCCCGTGCCGATCGAGACGATCGAGTGGTAGCGCCCATGGACCAGGACCGCCAAAACAGCCGGCGCCGCGACGCGCAGAACGCGGAGCGCGAGCAGGATTTTACGACCTACCGCACCGCCCAAAGCTCAAACGACATGGTGCCGATGGTTTTTCGCCGTGGCATCTACCGCACAATCCGAGGCAGTCTTAAGCGCTTCTTATCCATCGTCGTAATCACGGCGCTCGGCGTGAGCGTGATGTGCGGCCTCAAGGCGGGTTGCGAGGATCTGTGCGATTCGGTCGATGCCTATTTTGACCAGCAGAATGTTTATGACATCAACGTGCAGTCGACCTATGGTCTGACCGATGACGATCTTGCTGCGATCCAAGAGGTCGATGGCGTCGAGACGGCCGAGGGCATCTACACCGAGACTGCCTACACCGCCGTGGGCACAACGCGCGAGCGCGTGGTTGTCCAGAGCCTTTCCAGGGAGAATATCGATCAACCGGTGCTGTTGAGCGGCGATTTGCCCGAGTGTGCCGGCGAGGTCGCGGTGACCTCACGTTTTTTGAAGGCTTCGGGCAAGAAAATCGGCGATACGGTGAGCTTTGCCGCCAACGATGCGAGCTCGTCGAACCAAAGCGCCAAGGACCAGTTTGCCGATGGGGACTACACCATCACGGCAGAGGTTCTCGATCCCACCGACGTGAGCTCCGACTCGACGGTCAACGCCTTCCGTGCTGCTTCGACTGCGGACTACAAGTTCTACGTGAGCGAGGATGCCGCGACATCTTCTTCCTACTCCGCTGTCCACGTGGTCGTCGAGGGAGCCAAGAGCCTCAACTCCTATTCGGATGCCTACTCGGCAAAGATCAATGAGGTCAAGGGCAATATCGAGAAGATCCGCGAGGAGCGTGAGAAGGCGCGCGCTCAGGAGCTGACGGTCGACACGCCGGCAAGCTTGGATGCGGCCGAGCGCCAAACGAATATGCTCTTTGGGATTGAACAGGGCAACATAGACCGTATGGCCGAGGGCAGTGAGGAACGCGTCCAGGCTCAGGCCGAGTTGGACCAGCGCCGCGCCGCCGCCGATCAGCAATTCGCCGATGCCCGCGCCGAGCTTTCCGATCTGGGCGAATGCACCTGGTACATCCAGGACCGCGGCAATATCGCAAGCTACTCGAGCGTCGAGAGCGATAGTTCTTCGATTGAGGCCATCGCCACCGTATTCCCGTTTATCTTCTTTATCGTCGCCGTGCTCATCAGCCTCACCACCGCCACCCGCATGGTCGAGGAGGAGCGCACGCTTATTGGCCTGTACAAAGCACTCGGCTATTCGCGCGGACGCATCCTGTCCAAATACGTGGACTACTCGCTGTGGGCGTGTCTGATCGGTGGCGTGCTCGGCAATATCATCGGATTTGTGGGTCTGCCGCTGTTCCTGTTTACGGTGTTCGACGACATGTACTCGCTGCCCCAGATGTTGCTTTCGTACGACATCGTGTCCTCGCTCGTATCGGTGGCGCTGTTTGCCGTGGGCGTGGTGGGAGCCACGATTATCGCCTGCCGCCACGAGATGGCCGAGACCCCTGCCTCGCTCATGCGCCCCAAGGCTCCGCGCGCCGGTTCGCGCATTCTGCTCGAGCGCATCGGCTTTATCTGGCACCGCATGGGCTTTTTGAACAAGGTGGCAGCGCGTAACCTGTTCCGCTACAAAAAACGCGCCTTTATGACCATCTTTGGCATCGCGGGCTGTACGGCGCTTGTGATTTGCGGTATGGGTATCCGTGATACGTCGGTCGCGCTGTCGCCCAAGCAGTACGGCCACATCACACGCTACGATTTGCTGGCGGTCGCCAATCCCGACGATTTTTCGCAGACGTGCGCGGCGTTGGATGAGCGCAGTGCAGCCAAGGATTCCAACGTGACCGTGACTTCGACGCTGCCGATTATGACCGACAACGTCACCTTTACATTTGGCGGCAAGAGCGAGACCGTGCAGCTGATCGTGGTGCCCGATGATCGCACAAATGACCTGGACGACTACGTGTGTCTGGAGGATGAGTCCAAAGAGCCGCTTGCCCTGCGCGACGGCGATGTGTATCTGAGCAAGAGCTCGCAGCTGGTGCTGGGGATCAAGCCGGGTGACACGGCTCACGTCCAGGATTCGTCGCTCAATGTCGCCAAGGTCAAAGTCAGCGACATTTCGCTCAACTATCTGGGCAATACGCTCTATATGACGCAGGGCACCTACGAGCGCGCGTTCGGTCGAAGCGCGCGCCTCAACGGCATCCTTGCGCTGCTTAAGGGTTCGTCGGCCGATCAGATTGCGTTTACCAACCGTCTTAAGAGCGATGGTTGGATTACGCTGTCGAGTACCGCCGAGCATTGGGAAAACTATGAGGCAAACTTTACGATTATCAATTCGGTCGTGGTGCTTGTGACCTTTATGGCGGCGTGCCTGTCGTTTGTGGTGGTATTTACGTTGTCTAACACCAACATCTCGGAGCGCGAACGCGAGCTGGCGACTATCAAGGTGCTGGGCTTCCGTCGTGGCGAGGTGCACCATTACGTCAACAAGGAGACGTTGATTCTTACGGCGATCGGAGCCGCGCTGGGCGTACCGCTGGGCGGTGCGCTGGCCGAGAGCTTTACGTACATCTTGCAGATGCCGTCATTGTACTTTGACGTTGAGGTCGAGCCGCTGAGCTACGTGCTGTCCGTTCTGCTGGCCTTTGCCTTTACGTTTATCGTCAACCTCGCTACCAATCGCACCCTCAATAAGATCGACATGGTCGGCGCCCTCAAGAGCGCCGAGTAACCTGCCAAAAAGGGACAGGTTTTTTGGCAGGTTTTATCTGGGCAAACGCCGGACAACCATTAGGTGGCCCGGCGTTTGCCCCGTTTTACTGGGGATGTCTGTCGTTCAGTGCTCTTACTGGCCAATCCAGTGTTGCGCATAGCTCTTAATGTCCTCGGTAAAACCGTCAAGGTCGTCAAGGGTGATCACGCTGTCGATAAGCAAATTGGCTATCTCGCGGTGCATTGTGCTGCGGCGAATGTCGTTTGCAATTACGCCTGAGGACAGCTTGTCTCTATTGAGGCGCTCTTCTAGTGCCCAAAATCTACTGGACGCTTCACTGTCGCCGTTCAGTATCTCAACATACTGGCCGATGAGCTTTTCCATATAACGTTCTTGCCATTGAGGAAGCATTTTCTTAAACAGCTTCCAGTCGCTTTCGGCTACGTCGCGCATATGTCCTCCGCTCGTTAAACGGGCTTTTCCATTTGCCTTTCATTCTATTTGGTTTTCGCTCACAGGCGTGGATGAGAGGCTCTCTTTAGCCTTCGAGATTGGGCTTGAATGGGTCGTATGCCACAAAACGGGCCTATCTACTACGTTTGCTACCACACCCTCGACCATGACAAAGATTATGAAATTAAAACCGCAGGTAGAGGGCTTGTCAATTTTCGGAAAAGGCGGGTATGGTCGGACCTCTCGAGTTAAACGTAGTAAATGGGCCCTTTTCTTGGTGTGCGGTCAGTTCAATGCTAATCTCCGTGCCGGATCTGACCCAGTTGTTTGTAAGTTGCGGTGATATACGGACTGTTGGGCGCTTTGGAGCTTCAAAACAGTCCATATTTCACCGCAACTTGGAAGGGGCGGGCGGTGTCGGATGAATGGCGCTGGCTGGTTGGGGCGGTTTAGGCCTGTTTGCGGCACTTCCATTGTTTGCGACACCAGCGCATGAGCGCCTTTACGATGGGAATCGTGATGAGGATGATCCATGCAGGATGGGGCTGTCCCAAACAGAGCCACATGTAGAGGAACCAAGCGATGGCGGCTGCCGGGTAGATGACCTCGATCAGCTTAGACAGGTGGCGTCGATCGATGAAGTCACCAATCGCGTAGTAGACGGGAACCAAAAAGACGAGGAAAAGCCCCATGCCCCATGCGCCGTAGACAATGCCGAGCACCAGATAGGCGAGAGTGACAAGTGCGGGGAAGGGGAATTTGTTCCATGCACGTCCGACCTTGGTGTGGAAATGCTTGCCATGATGGTCGAGCTTGTCGTGTGCTTCTTTCCAGCTGGAAAACGTCTCGCCGTCGATGGTGACGGTGCCGTCGTCATTGGTGCGCACGCTATGTCCATCGTCCTCAAGCGTATCGATATGCACGCCGCCCGGTCCCACATGCACCTCTTCGCCCTTGCGCTCGTTGGTCACATGGATGCCGCTCCAACCAACATGGACTTCCTCGCCTTTATTGGGATCAATGACGTGGATACCGCGCGCGAGGGAAATATCGACAAGTGGTTTGTCGCCGCAATCGGCGTGCTCGGCAGAATCCTCAGCTTCGTCAGCCACATCCGCCGTCTCGGTGTCGGCGCTACCGTCCTCCAGGTCGTCGGCATCGTTGGCCGCCTCCCCATATAGCAGCTCATCCAGCGACACGCCATACAGCGAGGCGAGCGCAATAAGGTTATCGGTATCGGGTGAGGACTCGCTGCGCTCCCATTTACTAACAGCCTGGCGGCTTACGCCCAGCTGGGCAGCAAGCGCCTCCTGAGAAAGCCCGGCAGCCTTGCGGCGGTCAACGAGCCGCTGTGCCATTGCAAGATCCATAGCAGTTCCTTTCATGTAGTGACCGTAATCGAATGAGCCGAGTATGCCGAGAACAACCGGTAGCGACCACCATTTCTAGTTAGAATCTGCTCCGACCCTACCGCAACTACCGGTAGCAACCCCTAACGACCAGCCATTTTAGGACAAATGTCAGTGCAAGTAGCAGCCAAGAGTCCCCACTCAGTAAGTTACGGTGGAATAGTTTCTAGATTCAGCCATTTGCGGGCTAAGCGGGAACTATTTCACCGCAACTTAATTTCAGACCAGGCACCCGCAGCAAGAAGACGAATAGCCCCGGCCTCCCTAGTTACCGCAGGAGGCCCCAGGGCTTACCTCCCAAATCTTTCCGCAGGACGGAAGGATCCCGCCGCGCGGAGCGCACGGCGGGATCCTGACATGTCCGAGGACGATTTGGGAGGTAAGCCCTGGGGCCTCCGATGAGAGCAGTTTCGGCCGAGGCTATTCGACGCCGAAGCTGATGCCCAACGCCTTGGCCTCGCGCACCAGGTCGCTCTGGGGATCGACATACTTGAGCTTGCCGGCGACCTCCTCGAGCGGCATGTGGCACATCTTGCCGTCACGCAGGGCAATCATGTAGCCAAACTCGCCACGCAGGCAGCCGAGCGCGGCCTCGACGCCGCACTGGGTCGCAAAGATGCGGTCCTGGGCGTCGGGCTGACCGCCGCGCTGCGTGTGACCGGGGATGGCGACGCGGGTCTCGCGACCGGTCTTGGCCTCAATCTCCTTGGCGATGTCGTAGACGATCGACGGGCTTGTGCGCTCGGCGAGCTTCTTCTTGTACTCCTTCTTGGACAGCGCCGCGTCCTCCTTGGAGATAGCGCCCTCGGCGACGGCCACGATGGTAAAGCGGCTGCCGGTCTCCATGCGATGCTCAATGGTCTTGATGACGTTATCCATGTCGTAGGGGATCTCGGGAATCAAGATGACATCCGCGCCGCCCGCGACGCCGGCATACAGCGGGATCCAGCCAACCTTGTGGCCCATGATTTCGATGACAAACACGCGACCGTGGCTCGAAGCGGTGGTGTGGATGTCGTCGATGCACTTGGTGGCGACGTCGATGGCGCTCGTAAAGCCAAACGTCAACTCGGTGCCCCAGGTGTCGTTGTCGATGGTCTTGGGCAGGGCGATAACGTTGAGGCCCTCTTCGCGCAGGCGGTTGGCGGTCTTGGTGGAACCGTTGCCGCCCAGCATAAACAGGCAGTCGAGCTGCAGCTTGTGATAGGTGTGGACCATTGCGGGCACCTTCTCGACGCCATCGGCCTCGGGAACATCCAGGCGCTTGAACGGCGTACGGCTCGTGCCCAGGATGGTGCCGCCGCGGGTGAGGATGCCGCTAAAATCGGCGGGCGTCATAACACGGAATCTGCTGTAGATAAGGCCCTGGTAGCCGTCCTCAAAACCATAGATCTCGATAGGCTCTTCGCTATTGGTCATGAGTGTTTTGACGATGCCGCGCATGGTGGCGTTGAGCGCCTGGCAGTCGCCGCCACTGGTAAGAAGACCGATCCTGAGCATGATGAATCCTTCCGGGCAAGTTATAACATGCGCATAAGTTTACCCCCGCACACTGTTGATACAGGGGTAAAACGTGTTAGCTCAAATGTATAGAAATGTAAGCAGCGCCAGGCGAGCGTAAGGACGACGGGCCTGGCTCCTTACAACGCGAAGGCGTCGACGTCGCCCCAGTGGCGGCGCAGCGTGATGGCGGCAGCGGGCTCGGTGTTGTCAAAGACGACCGACCACTGCGTGTTGCTGGTGATGTCTTCCGGATTGGGCTCTTGCGCCGCAGCGCGTAGAGCCTTCCAAGCGACTGCCTCGTCTTGGGCGCCGGCATGGGCGTCGAGGACATCGGCGATGGCGATGGCGCGTTCCTTGCCATGGCCCAGTTCGCCGTTCTTTTGGTTGGGTAGCACTTCGTCGCCATAGCAGGCGTAGAAGTTCGTAACCTGGCGTACAGGAGTCGCTTTGAAAGCGCGGTCCGGATCGCGCGGATCCCACTCTACTACGCGCGCGTCACCGGCGGCGTCGTTGATAAAGAAGTGGTAGTCGCGTCCGGCCATGGCGTGCATGTCGTAGGCAGAAAGCAGGTCGACGGCCTCCTGCGTGGTAGCCGCGCGGTCGAGCACCAGGCGGATGGCGAGCGAAGTGTTGATGACGGGGCGTTGCGTGTCCTGGTCACAGGGCTTGGAATCCAGGGTGAGTACGGCAATGGACACGCCGCACTCGTTAACACCGTCGAGCTGGGCAAACGGGCCCATGAGTGCGGCGGCGCGTCCGGCGACGGAGTCGAGCGGAGTATTATCGCCCAGGTTGTTAAGGGCGGCAAACCCGATGGAGGCATAACCGCCGCGTGGGTGATTGCGCACCAGCAGCGCCGAGGTGTCGTCCTTAAAGTCGTAATTGCGACCGGTGCGCACGCGGCCTTCGGCATCTACGGCGACAAAAGCGCTGCAGGCAAACTGGGGCGCCTGGACATGTACCGGCACACCGGGCAGCACCTGCGCCACCACGGCATCGATGTAGGCCTGGTCGTCGCGCACGCCAGCGGCGATGATGCGATCAAGATCGTAGTCGTAGGCGATGTCGATTGCGTACAGGTCATAGCTATCCGCGTAGCCGGTCAAGCGTTTGAGCGAAGCGGCGGACTTGATTTGCTTGCGGTAAACGATGCCGGCGGCAGCGGCAAGGCCGACGGCGACTCCCGCGACACCGCAGGCGATGGCAATGTTACGTGGCTTCATGACGGCTCCTCTCGTCCTGTTAGCGTAATTGTCGCAAAAGGAGCGTGGACATGATGGCTCAACTTGGCGAGCGGCGCGGGATTAAACATGGAATGAAGAGTGCGGCGCTGGCGCGGCGGGGTATGCTGGAAGGGACCATCAACCCAGCGAAAGGGGAGAGCATGACGGATCAGGAAACGCCCGAGCGCGCGCATGTGACGGCCGATGATATCGATGCCGCCAACGACCTTATCGATTTTATCGAGGCATGCCCCAGCATGTTCCATACGGCGGCGACCATTATGGCCGAGCTCGACGAGGCGGGCTTTACCTACCTGCCCGAGAATGCGGCGTGGGACATCGAACCGGGTGGGCGTTATTACACGCAGCGCAACACCTCGAGCGTTGTTGCCTTTAAGGTGGGCGAGGACCTGGCCGCGACGTGGGGCGAGGACGGCGTTGCCGGCGACTATCATTTTCAGCTCACGGCGTCGCACAGCGATTCGCCGACGTTTAAGGTCAAGGCCGTGCCCGAGCTTGACGGCGCGGGCGAGACGCTGCGCCTGAACACCGAGGCCTACGGCGGCATGATCGACTACACCTGGTTCGATCGCCCGCTGGCGCTGGCTGGACGCGTGTTGGTACGCGAAGGCGACCGTATTGAGAGCCGCCTGCTTGCCACCGAGCGCGAGGTCGCTATCATTCCGAGTCTTGCTATCCATATGAACCGCGGCGTTAACGAGGGCTTTGCTCCCAACCGAGCCGTCGACCTGTGCCCGCTCATCAGCGCCGGTGACCTTAAGCAGGGAGATTTTGACACCCTGATCGCCGACGAGCTGGACGTCGAGCCCGAGCAGATCCTGGGTCGCGACCTGTTCCTGGTCAATCGTCAGGATGCGCGCATTTGGGGCTGGGCCGACGAGTTTATCTCGACGCCCAAGCTTGACGACCTGGCCTGCGCCTACACCTCGCTACAGGCATTTTTGGGTGCCGAGAACGCGCATGATGTCTCGGTCTTCTGCTGTTTTGATAACGAGGAGGTTGGCTCCGAGACCAAGCAGGGCGCCATGTCGACGTTCTTGGCCGACGCACTGCGCCGCATTAACGGATCGCTGGGCTTTGACGACGAGTCGTATCATCGCGCCCTTGCCGCCTCGATGCTTGTAAGCTGCGACAATGCACATGCCGTGCATCCCAACCACGCCGAGAAGTGCGATGCTCGCAATCAGGTGGTGCTCAACGGCGGCATCGTCATCAAGGAGGCGGCCAACCAACACTACTGCACCGATGCCTTTAGCCGCGCGGTGTTCCAGGCTATTTGCGATGACGCCGACGTGCCCACGCAGGCCTTCGCCAACAAGAGCGATATGGCGGGTGGCTCCACGCTCGGCAACTTGTCGAACATGCAGGCGAGCATGCACGCCGTGGACGTGGGCCTGCCGCAGCTTGCCATGCACTCGAGCTACGAGACCGGTGGCGTGCGCGACGTGATGTACGCCATCCGCGCCCTCACCGCCTTCTACGAGCGCAACCTAACTATCAACGGCGCCGAAAGCGTGGAGCTCTAAAACCTGCCAAAAAGGGACAGGTTCATTTTGGCAGGCTTTATCTGGGCAAATGCCGCAATGCCAACAGCTGGACGGAATTGTTAAGACACCGCGGGTTGAGCAAACGTCAGCGAGCGACGTCCAGAACGAACAAGTTGGCATGAAAAAGGCGAGGCATTGACCTTCTGGTCATGCCTCGCCTTTTGAATGACAAATTGTCGCTCTGGGCGGCGCGCAGCGTCGACCGGTCCGCCGTTCGTTAGAACGGCGGATCCCTAATGTTCGATCCAGCAACGCAGGGTCTCGCCGGCTTGCAGGTGACGCAGGTTCTCCGCGGCGATGTCGACCACGTTGTTGAGCGTGGCTGCCAGGTGGAACTACCCGGAGACGTGCGGCGTGATGAGCATGTTGGGCGCATCCCACAGGGGGCTTGTCTCAGGCAGCGGCTCGGGGTCGGTGACGTCGACCGCGGCGCCGGCGAGATGCCCCGACTCCAGGGCGGCAACTAAGTCGTCGGCAACTACAAGGTCTCCGCGGCCGCCGTTAGCAAAGAAGGCGCCCGGCTTCATTGCGGCGAAGAACTCGGCATTCGCAAGACCGCGGGTCTCGGGCGTGCTGGGCATAAAGGATGCGACGATGTCAGCCTCGGCCAGGCGCTCGGGCAGGGCGTCCATGCCGTCCATGTCCTCAAACACAATGGGGTAGACGAGCGGATGGCGCTTGATGCCGCGGACGTGCGCACCCATGCTGCGGCAGAGCGTGGCAAAGTGGCCGCCGATATCGCCCGCGCCCAGCACCAGCACGTTGGCGTTTTTGAGCGAGGTGACCGCGCCCAAGTCCTCCCAGCGATGCTCGCGCTGCAGGTCCTGGTAGCCGGGCAGGCGTTTCATCATAGACAGCACCATGGCAAACATGTGCTCGCTTACGGCCTGGCCGTAGGCGCCCACCGAGCAAGACAGTTTGGCGTCGGCCGGCACGGTGCCGGCGGCAAGGTAGTCGTCATAGCCGGCGGTCTGCAATTGCAACAGCTGGAGATGTTCGCATGCCGTGAGCATGTCAGGGTCGATGTTGCCCAAGATCACGTCGGCATCGGCGACCTGCTCGCGCGTGGCGGCGTCGGAGCTCGTGTAGATAAAGTCCTCGCCTGGAGCGCTCGACTCAAGAATTGCGCGATGGCGGTCGTTGACGGGCAACAAAACCAGGATGTTCACAAGCAGTCCTCTCCGCTCGACCTGCCAAAAAGGGACAGGTTTATTTTTGGCAGGTTTTATCAGGCAAAACGCTAAAAAACGCCGGGCTTCGTGATGGTTAACATATCCATCGCGAAGCCCGGCGCATCTACAGCTACCAGCTCAGCAGCTCGTAGCCGTCCTCGGTCACCACGAGCTGTACCTCGCACTGGGCCGAATCGCTGCCGTCCTTGGTGCGCACGCACCAACCGTCACCCTTGCTAATCTTGATGTCGGGCGCTCCGGCATTGACCATAGGCTCGATAGTAAAGACCATGCCCGGGGCCATGATGGTGTCCACATCGGGTGCCTCGGTGGTAAAGCCCACAAACGGGTCCTCGTGGAACTCCTTACCGATGCCGTGTCCGCCGTACTCGCGCACCACGCTAAAGCCGGCGTCCTCGACCGTCTTTTGCACGGCCTCGGCCATCACGGACAGTGGCAGCCATGGCTTGACGGCTGCCAGACCCGCCTCCACGCTGGCGCGGGTGACGTCGACCAGGCGCTGGCGCTCGGCCGAGACCTCGCCGATGCAGAACATGCGGCTCGAGTCGCTAAAGTAGCCGTCTAGGATCGTGGAGCAGTCCACGTTGATGATGTCGCCCTCGTGCAGCACGTCCGTATCACAGGGAATGCCGTGGCAGACGACGTCGTTGATCGAGGTGCACACGCTCTTTGGGTAGCCTTCGTAGTTGAGGTCGGCCGGCGTACCACCGTGCTCGACGGTGTAGTCGTAGATCATCTGGTCGATCTGGTTGGTGGTCATGCCTGCGGCGATGTGCTCGCCTACGTAGTCGAGCACGCCTACGTTGATGGCGGCGGAGCGCTTGATGCCCTCGATATCGGCGGGCGTCTTGTAGAGCGTGCGGGGCAGAACCTCCCAGCCCTCTTCCCACAAGCGCTCGAGGCGCTCATCAAAGGCGCTATGGCATTTCTTATATTTTTTGCCGCTGCCGCACCAGCAAGCATCGTTGCGGCCGGGTACGGGTCCGTTGTCAAACATGGCTAACTTCCTTTCATTCGCAGCTAGTATAGCCCACCCACGCGTCCATAAAAGTTGCGGTGATATAGTTCCGATTTAAGCGGTTTAACAGCACAAATAGGAACTATATCACCGCAACTGATGGGGCGGGATGGCGGACACTAGCTGCTGCGTGGTTTTGCTAGTAGCTCACCTGGCAGGGAATGCCGAGGGCGCTCACGCGCGCGGCAATCGTGTCGAGCACCTCGGGCGCCGCTTTGGCAAGGCCGGCGACCGGTGTTTCGCGCGCCACCGTGTAGATGGTCGCCTCCTGCGGGCGAATGCGCTCGAGCGCCGCGAGCCAAGGGCCGACGTACTCCTCGCCGGTGTTGTCGATGAGCTTGCCCTGATACTCGCCGGTCAAAAAGATCGTCTGGATAATAACGTGACCGTCAAAGCTTGCGAACGTCTCAATCTGGTGCTCGACGTCGTAGGGGCCAACAGGCTGGTCGAGCAGCTGGATAAACGCCGGGTCGACGGTATCGAGCTTGAGGATGTTGTCGTCGACCATCATGAGCGCGTCGTGCACCTCGGGGCGGTCGGCGCGCGTGCCGTTGGAAAGCACGGCAATCTTGGTGCTTGGGGCAAGCTCGTCGCGTAGCGCGACAGCGCCGGCGATGGCCTGCGGAAACTCCGGCGCGGCGGTGGGCTCGCCGTTGCCGGCAAAGGTGATCACATCGGGGAGCTCGCCCTCGGCTGCCATCTCGCGTAGCTTTGCCTCGAGCGCGTCGAGTACCACGGCAGCTGTGTTGTACGGCTCATGGCAGGGGCGCTCGGCGTTGAGGCCGTTTTCGCAGTAAATGCAGTCGAACGTGCAGATTTTGCCGCTGGCCGGCATCATGTTGACGCCGAGCGAGAGACCAAGGCGACGGCTGCGAACGGGCCCAAAGATGGGGCTGGCATTCAAAAACGTAGACATAGGCATATGCTCCTCAAGACAATTGTGCCTAAGCATAGCATCGGCTCCAAAGCAAGGTGCGGGCTCTTGCTTTACAAGTTTCGTTTTTTCACGTCGCTCGTTATGCCGTGCCATGAAAAGCCTCGGGTCGGGTACAGTTAATCTGTTAACAAGGCGTAAGGCAATGCGGGTCCATCTAGCCGTACTGACGTGCAACTGGATGGGCATTGATGACGGGGGCACAACATGGATTTTACGGTCGAGAACGCGGGCACCACGATTGCCTGTCGCGAATATGCCGGCCCGGATGTATTGCCCGATGCTCCCGCCTTGGTGTGCGTGCACGGCGCTTGTGTCGACGGCGTCTTCTTTGACGCCATCGCCCGCGAGCTCGTCTGTGACTATCGCGTCATTGCCTACGACCGCCGTGGTTGCGGCGAGAGTGGTGACGCTGCAGACGGACGCTACGACCTCGCCGCCCAAGCCGCCGACCTGCAGGCCGTTATCGAGCATATTGGCGCTCCGGCAAACGTGCTCGCGCACAGTGCCGGTACGTTGGTGGCCCTGGAGCTTCTCCGTGCAAACCCCGCCATAATCTCGCGTGCGATTCTGCATGAACCCGCCGTGACGGATGAGGGCGCCGGCCTGGGCGCGGCCCCGGTTTTGCTCGAGATGATCGCCGCGGGAAAGGTCTCCCGGGCATTACGGGCCTTCCTGGGCGCCATCGGCGATTCGGACCCTGAGGCCCCCAAGTTAACCGAGGCGGAAGCCAAGCATGCCCTGCGCAACGGCCGCAGTTTCATGGCGAACGAATACGGGATTACTATGACCTGCGTTCCCGATTGGGATAGCGTTCGCGCGTCGAAAACGGTGGCCGCCGTGCTTTTGGGCGAGCTCTCGATTGGTACGCCCCGCGAGGCGGGAACGAGGATTGCGGCTGAGCTTTTGGACTGTCCGCTCGTAATGGTTCCCGGCGCGCACAACGGCCTGCGCGATCGCCCGGCAGCGGCTGCCCAGACTGTCCGTGGCATCCTGGGGCTCTAGCAGCTGCAAAAAACAAAACAGGCTTCAGCCGCAAACGTTTCGGCCGTGTTAACAAATGTTCTCAAAACCTCACGTCTGCGGCTTCAATCGCGCCGTCTGCCAACTCATAAAAATGTAACAGCATTCACGTGCTTACCTGCATCGACAAGGTGCTACTCTGGTACCGTTTGGAACCCACCGCTACCAAGCGAAACTATCGAAAGGGCCCCATATGCTCAATAATCACGAGGTCAATCTAACCGACGAGGAGGCTGCCGCCGAGGTCGCCCGCGTCGCGAAGACCTACCCCGTGGTGCGTTTGCTGTCGGCCGATCAGATTAAGAGCGAGCCTAACTGCCTGCTCGCCGGCGATCGCTGCCCTTGTCTGCGTCAGTCGAGTCTTGAGGCCTTGGCAGGTTCCGATGATGTATCGGAGCAACTGCTCAACGATGGTGTTGAGTACCGCGCCCGTCTGCGCCCTCTAAAGGTCGAGGGCGAGCCTCATGTCTTGCTGATGGTGCGTCCGATCGATGAGCAAGAGGCTGCAGAAGAGGACCTTGTCTACACCGACGTGCTGACGAGTGTGCGCAATCGCCGATATTACGAGGAAAAGCTTCGTGGCGCCCGCATGAATGCCGGCGTTGCGATGATTGACCTTGATGATTTTAGGGCCTTCAACGATACGTGTGGCCGTCATGCCGGCGACCTTGCACTCGGTGCTGTGGCGACAGCCATACGCAGCGGAATTCGTTCGACTGACGAGCTTGTGCGCTATGGCTGCGACAAGTTTGTGGTCGTCATGCCCAATATTCCCTCCGATGACTTCGCCCGTCGCCTGCATCAGGTATCCGAAGCCGTTCATTCCACGATTATTCCGGGCCATGAGTACGTGAGCTTGACGGCATGTGTTGGTGGCGTTCGCATTCATGGCGAGACGGTCGATGAGGGCGTTGGCCGTGCTGTCCAGTTACTGAGCCGCGCTAAGGCAAAAGCCGGTACGGTCGTGACCGATGCCGATTCCATCGAGGCCTTCCAAAGCGAAAAACCTTCGGTGCTTATTGTCGATGACTCCGAGATGAACCGAGCCATTCTCAACGAGATGCTCAAGGACGAGTATTGCATCCTCGAGGCCGATAACGGTCGTGCGGCGCTCGACATGGTCGACCGCTATGGCGATGAGCTGTCGCTCGTGCTGCTGGATATTGTCATGCCGGGCATAAGCGGCTTTGAGGTGCTGGCCGGTCTGTCGCGCCGATCGGGCATCGACAATCTGCCTGTCATCATGATTTCGAGCGAAGATTCCGATGATATGGTTCTGCGCGCGTACGAGCTGGGCGCCTCGGACTATATCAACCGCCCGTTTGACTCCCGTGTCGTGCGCCGCCGTGTGAGCAACACCATCCGCCTATACGCTAAACAGCGCCGCCTGACGAACCTGCTGTCCCAGCAGTACAACGAGCGCGTCAAGAACAGTCGCATGCTCATCGACATCATGGCCGGCGTCATGGAGCTTCGCAACGGCGAGAGCGGCAGGCACGTTACGAACATCGAGAAGCTGACCGAGCTGCTGCTTGGCTGTCTGGTCCAGCGTAGCGGCACGATCTCCCTCGACAATGAGGAACGCTCCACGATCGCCCTGGCTTCGGCGCTACACGATATCGGCAAGATGTCGATTGACGATGCGATTCTCAACAAGCCCGGACGCCTTACGCCCGAGGAGTTCGAGATTATGAAGACGCATACCACGATCGGCGCCGACATGCTGCGTGAGCTGGGTAGCCATCACGCCGGCAATGCGCTTATGGAATATGCGTACCAGATTGCGCGTTGGCATCACGAGCGCTGGGACGGTAGGGGTTATCCCGATGGCCTTAAGGGCGACGAAATTCCCATTGCCGCACAGGTGGTCTCGGTGGCCGACGTGTACGATGCTCTGACGAGCGTGCGTGTGTACAAGGACGCTATCCCGCACAAGGAGGCGATCCAGATGATCCTGGACGGTAAGTGCGGCACCTTTAACCCGCTGTTGCTCGACTGCCTGCTCGAGGTGCAAGACCGTATTGCCGAGACGTTGGCACGCCCCGCCGACGTTGTCGCGTTTCCCACGATTTAGTTTGACCAAAGGAGTTTTAATCCATGATTTCCATGCGTGAGGCGTATGAGAAGATCGGCGCCAATTATGATGACGCGTGCGCTCGGCTGATGGGCGAGGAAATGCTTGCCCGTTTTGCCCTCAAGTTTTTGGATGACGAGAGCATGGACAAGCTGGAGGCTGCCATGGCGGCAGGAGACGCCGAGAGCGCGTTTATGGCAGCGCATACGCTCAAAGGCGTGAGCCAGAACCTGGGATTCGATAATCTGTACGAGCCGGCGGTCGTGGTGACCGAGGCGCTGCGCGGCGCCGATGCCGTTGACGGCGCTCGTGAGGGAATGCATGCGCTGCAGCAGCAATATGCGGCTACGATGTCGGCCCTGCGTGAGGTGGCTGAATAAGAGCTTGCGAGCCTTGGGCTGCGTGCCGGCCACATATAGGTGAAAGGGCGCCCCGCCGGACCATGTGGCCGGCGGGG
>CABRCR010000035.1:0-33654 GCA_902469435.1 uncultured Collinsella sp.
CCTCGCAGTATCCGGTTCTCAAGGTGCACGCTTTGCGGCTCATCCGGTCCGACCGGGCCGCGCGGCAAGGAGATATATTGCCAGACCGGAGGGGCGCCGTGGGCGGGAATCTGGGTGCACACATTTCCTACACAAATGAGGATGGGGCCCTCTCTGTGAGAGCCTAGAAAGAACAGGGCCGCGGCTCCCCTATTAGAGCGGCCCTTCGGTTTTCCAACGGTTAAGCTTCGGCCGCATTAATGGCTGTATACCCATTAGAAATGGGACATAGCAGCGTTAATGAGTTCAAAAACGATTAGTCCAATAAGAGCCGCTGCGGCAAACTTGATGGCATTCGCAAGCTGTGGATGCTCATAAGCCCAGCCCGTCCTCGTCTCTTCGCTGTCCGCCTTCTTTCCGTCCAAGAAGTCGGATATCTCTTGATACGTCACCAAATCATTCTTCTTCTTGATATGTTCCGCTGCAAGCGCGCAGCACATTGCGCCAGCACCAAAGACGCCTGCCAACACCATCGTCGGAACGCACTGGACCATCCCCCACCCGTGGTTTTGTTGCCACATGAGCCAGGCCATAGAGACGGTAAACGCAAGAAGCCCAGCCAACATCCCCGCACCCAAGCGATAGAGCGTGCCCCTATCGCGTTCAACCCTTTCTCTAATTATTGAAATGTCGCCTTTAACAAGCTCGTCAATCGTTACATCCAGTTGTTCAGACAGCAGTAGGAGACTCTGGATGTCGGGGTACGTTTTACCGCGCTCCCAATTACTGATGGTCTGACGTGTTACAAAAATGCGCCTTGCAAGATCCTCCTGGGACAAACCAGCATCGAGTCGATACTGTTTAAGGCGTTTTGGCAGCTGCATGGCGTTCCCTTCGAGTGCATTTCAACTCTTATTGGGCGGCTACACAACAGAAGCCGGCAAGCAAAGCGTAATCCCAAAATCAAACCCATACGGATGGCTGAGCGCAGATTAGAGTGTCAAAAATCTTTGACACATACGCTACCTGCTCTTTCTTGCAACTCGGACGCTATCGAATTGATCGGTTTGGCTACGTCCCAAATCGATCACATCCCTAATCAATCAAAAAGGGGCGCTTCCGGATTGGAAGCGCCCCTTTAAGATGCAAGAAGCAATTAAGCCTCGAGAGCCTTCTTGGCGATGGTAGCCAGCTCGTTGAAGGACTCGATGTCCTCGTAAGCCATCTGAGCCAGGACCTTGCGGTCGAGCTCGATGCCGGCAACCTTCAAGCCGTGCATGAACTGAGAGTAAGAGATGTCGTTCAGGCGAGCAGCAGCGTTGATACGAGTGATCCAGAGAGAACGGATCTCGCGCTTCTTGTTGCGGCGATCACGATACTGATACTGCAGGGAGTGCTGGACCTGCTCTTTAGCATGCTTGTAAGTACGCGAAGCGGCACCGTAGTAACCCTTCGCACGGTGCATAACGGTACGGCGCTTCTTCTTGGCGGCAACAGCGCGCTTAATACGTGCCATGTTCTATCAACTCCTAGACGGTAAAACGAAAAACGGGAACGCGAACTTAGGCGAGACGCGACTTGATGACCTTGCGGTCGGCAGCGGCGATCTCGGTCTCCTGACGGAAGCCACGCTTACGCTTGGTGGACTTCTTGCTCAGGATGTGGCTCTTGAAAGCCTTGGCGCGCATAAGCTTGCCGGTACCAGTCTTGCGGAAACGCTTCTTGGTGCCGCTGTGGGACTTCATCTTAGGCATGAAATACTCCTTAATCGGTTACAGAACACTAGTTACTTGGTATCGCTTGCCGCTTTATCCTCATCGAAGGCGCCCTTAATCGGGGCGAGCAGCATAAGCATGTTACGGCCTTCCATCTTAGGCTTGGACTCGACCGTAGCGTAAGGCTTGAGATCCTCGGCGAGACGCTCGAGAACGTTAAGGCCCTGCTCCGGGTGAGCCATCTCACGGCCGCGGAACATGATGGTGATCTTAACGCGTGCGCCCTTCTTGAGGAAACGCAGAACGTGGCCCTTCTTGGTCTCGTAGTCGCCAACGTCGATCTTGGGTCGGAACTTCATTTCCTTGACCTCGACCTTGGACTGGTTCTTACGAGCAGCCTTGGCCTTCATGGCCTGCTGGTACTTGAACTTACCGTAGTCCATGACCTTGCAGACCGGCGGCTCCGCGTTGGGAGCGATCTCGACCAGGTCGAGACCCTGATCGTCGGCGACGCGCTGGGCATCGCGGATGGCGAACAGGCCGAGCTGAGAGCCATCGACGCCAATCAAACGACACGAAGATGCAGTGATCTCGTCGTTGATGCGGGTGTCATCAGACTTAGCTATTTTCCCTACCTCCATTCATAAAAAAATAACCCGGCGCTTCTCAGCAACCAGGTCGTACACATAGACTTCCTCGATTTGAGGAAGGGAATCTAAGTTGTATGACCAGTCAGCTGCTCATTGGCGCCAAAAGGTGGGAACCCTCAGGTTCCTCTTTAGGGCATTGCGGAAACAACGCCTTGCGAATAATAACACGTACAGCGCGTTATCACATTACGTACACGAAAAAGGGACCTTGACCCCCTTGAACGCTCGCTTGCATGTATGGTGCTCGAGGCGAGACTCGAAGGGCCTTCGCTTCGCGAAGCCCCGGGCTTCGGGCGCGTGGCGCCCTCGCCACGCTCCGCTACAAACAGGCCACAGGCCTGTTTGCTTAACGCTTCGCGCGCTCACGCGAGTTCGGCACGAAAAAGGGGGCCGCAACCCCCTTGAACGCTCACTTGCATGTATGGTGCCCGAGGCGAGACTCGAACTCGCACGTTGTTGCCAACGGTGGATTTTGAGTCCACTGCGTCTGCCAATTCCGCCACTCGGGCACGCAATGCGTGAGTTAGTTTATCACAGCTTTCTACCGATTAGTCCGAAAATGGAACTTCGAGCATTTCGATGAGTTCGACCGTGCGGAGCATCTCGCGCCGACGGCATCCGCGACCGTCGACCGAAGCCTCACCCATCTGGTTGTCGTAAGGGTCCTCGCGCATGCCGTCGAAAGAGGGCTCAAACTCTGCCTGGAATCGATTGTTGGCCACCATACGCCACGGGTCGAGATTGCCAAAGTAGTGACGGCGGCGCCACTCCTCCCCCATCCTGCGAGCAGAAGATCCAAATGACACGTCGGCGTTGAGCCATCCGGTCTGCGGCGTATAGAACTCTGCCCAGTCGTGCGACCCCACCGAATCGGGCGCAACATACAGGCCGCTCTGCCAACGGGCAGGCACGCCCGCGATACGGCACATGGTGATAAACGTGAGCGCCATAACGCCGCAATCGCCGCGGAGCGAATGCGCGCAGTCATCGGCAATAGGTCCCAAAAGCAAGTACGGCGGCTGATAGCGATAGTCGATGTACTGCGTCAGGTAATCATAGATAGCACGGGCGCGATCGAGCGGATCCTCGAGCCCGTCAATGACACGGGCTGTCAGCTGCTGTAGATACGGCGTGAATGCAATGCGCGGACGGTCCTCGGAGGTGTCCACGGGCAGTGGCGCGTCCATGCAAGGATGCACCGGAAGCGCACCCCCATAGACATCACGATAAGCGGCATCAATTTGATAGCGATAGGTCACCGAGAATGAGCGCTCACTCGAAGAAGACCACGAGGAGGTACGCGCCGAAGCATTCGCGGGGGCAACAGCACCCTCCGGCGTCATATCGAGAACCTCGATATGAGACTGTTGACGACAGGCGGCGGCAACGGGTAGCCACGCGCGAACGGTCTCCCCTTCCAGAGCGCCGGGGACAGACACGGACGCTTTAAGCGTAATGACGCGAGCCAATCCGTTTTGTGACTCCATCTCCTTGAGCATCTCGTTGCGCAGTGCTATTCCGTCCGTAGAATCGGGCCGCATGCCGGGAACCTCTTTGGGATATACGCGAAGCGAATCGAGGAAGTTGTCGAGAACGAACAGTTCGCCATCGATAAAGCGCCAGTCAATACGCTTACGATTAATCAGGTCATCAAACTGCTCTTCGGTAAACTCTGGCCACTCCTCGCGAATCATCGCAATAGCCTGGTCGCGCGACACCGAAAAATGAAGCGGCGTCTCGAGCATGCGATACCGCTCGGCACGAACACAAGCAGCCAGCGAAGGCTCGGGGTTCTGCTCCAAAAGGCGATCGCAGGCAGCAACAGCCTGCGTCAAATACCCGGCATCCTTAAGACGAAGAATCTCGGGCGGCAGTCCAACATCGAGATGACGAAAGTCATCACAGCAAACATCAGCAGAGCAACCAACTGGACCCTCGTCAATAACCTTCCCATCCGAAGGCAGCACATTAATAACAGCCATACCAAAACTCCAAGTCACTAGAACGCTTGAAGCCCATTGTAGCGAGATAAAAAGAAAGCCCCAACAAGGGAGCCATCAACACCGCTGAACGGTAGTCAAATAAATAACTCAGCCTCGTAACCCTGCGGCGTTAAACGAAGGAAGCCCCGTCCCCCGGAGCTGTTTTCTTGGCGCGACTTCTGGCAAAGCCAGGTGAGCGCAAAGGAAACAGTGTAGGGGGACGGGGCTTCCGGCGGGAAGTTTAGCGACGCTTACGCCTTGTTGACGGAGCCAAACTCCTCCATGAGCTCCTTGGTGCGGGCAACGATGTTGTCGCGACCAGGCTTGAGGAGCTTGCGGGGGTCAAAGCCCTTGCCCTGCTGATCCTTGCCAGCCTCGATGTACTCGCGGACGCCCTTGGCGAAGACGAGCTGCAGGTCGGTGTTGACGTTGATCTTGGAGATGCCCAGGGAGATGGCCTTCTTGATCTGATCCTCGGGGATGCCGGTGCCACCGTGCAGAACGAGGGGCAGGTCACCGGTCTGGGCCTTAATCTCGCCCAGACGCTCGAAGGAAAGACCAGCCCAGTCGGCGGGGTACACGCCGTGGATGTTGCCGATGCCGCAGGCGAGGAAGTCGACACCCAGGTCAGCGATCTGCTTGCACTCAGCAGGATCAGCGAGCTCGCCGCTGGAGGTCACGCCGTCCTCGGTGCCGCCGATGCCGCCGACCTCGGCCTCGATGGACATGCCCTTGGAGTGGGCAAGCTCAACGAGCTCCTTGGTGCGGTCGAGGTTAAGCTGGAAGGTCTCCTCGTGAGAGCCGTCATACATGATGGACGTGAAGCCGGCCTCGATGCACTTGAAGCAGTCCTCGTAAGAACCGTGATCGAGGTGAAGGGCGACGGGAACGGTAACGCCCGTGGCCTCGACGGCAGCCTTGACCATGTCGGCGCAGACCTTGAAACCGCCCATCCACTTAGCGGCACCAGCGGTGCACTGAAGGATCAGCGGAGACTTGGCCTCCTCGGCGGCCTGGAGAATAGCCAGGGTCCACTCGAGGTTGTTGGTGTTGAAGGCACCAAGACCGTACTTGCCGGCCTCGGCCTTCTTGAGCATGTCTGCTGCGTTGACGAGCATAAAAGAAACCTCCTGTAAGGTTGCTCCGATAACGCCTGAGATTTTACCACGGCGCACCCGAGCATAAACGTTCGTTTGTTCACGAATATCGTCCAAACAGACTTTTTTGACCGTTTGCCCTACGAAATCGACCCGTTGGGGAAAAATAGCTTGACGTTTGGACGCTTCTCGTGCTTCAAAAGCCGACTATTAAGCTAAATCTGCATGAAAGGGTTCTGCATGAGCTCGCGTGCCATGGTGGTCGAATCGCCATGACCGGTTAGGCAAACGGTATCGGGCGGGAGAAGCCGGGCGAGCTTGGAGAGCGAGCGCAGAATTGCCGCCTCGTCTCCTCCAGAAAGATCGGTGCGGCCGTGCCCACCCGGAAACAGGGTGTCGCCCACAAAGGCAATGTTCCCCTGCTCGGTGGCAGCAAACAAGACGATCCCGCCCGGCGTATGCCCTGGCGTCTCGATCACCTGCAGGTAGATATCGCCCACCTCGATAGCATCTCCCTCGGCGAGCAGGCGCGTCGGCTCCCCGGGGTCAGGCGTCTCAATGCCCCACATAGCTCGCTGTTCCTCGATGTTCGCATGCGGCACCGCCACATCCTTAGCACACAGCTCATACTGGCAGCCCTCGCCAACGGTGGTTCGCACGCCTGCAACACCACCAACATGATCGGCATGGCCATGAGTGCATACGGCGCCAAACACGCGTACGCCGGGATGCTCGGCTCGAATATGCTCCACCAGGCGTTCGCCTTCCCATGCGGGATCGATAATCACGCACTCTTTGTCCGAAATAACGGCATAGCTATTGGTCTGAATGGGACCGTTTACGAGCGTCTCGATCTCGACCGATCCCTTGGGAGTTAAATCCAAGGACACAGCACTCATGTCCCTCTCCTCTCTATAGAACTCGAGGCATCAAACGATGCCTCGAGTGTAGCGAATATCGATAATGTGACACGTTCGTCGCGACTAAACGCGGCGCTTAAGCTGGGCTCCACCCTCACCGGGCATCAGGCGGCGCGCGTCGTAGACCGAGTCAACGCTGCTGATGGAGGCCAGCAGCGGATCCAGACCACTCGCGTCCGAGATCTCGACCATAAAGCGCAGGGTTGCAATACCCTCGCGGTTGGTCGACGTGGCGGCAGAAAGGATATTGCCGCCCGCATCGCCAATGGCAATGGTGACATCCTTGAGAAGGCCCATGCGGTCCAGGCACTCGACCACGATCTCGACCTGGAAGAGGGTGTCGGCAGCGCCGTCCCACTCCACTTCGATCATGCGCTCGGGATGCTCCATAAGACCCTTGACGTTGGGGCAGTTGGCGCGATGCACCGAAACGCCACGACCGCGCGTGATGAAGCCGACGATGTCGTCGCCCGTCACGGGGTTGCAGCAATGAGCCAGACGGACTAGCAGGCCGCTGTTACTCTCGCCCTTGACGATAATGCCGTTACTGGCGCTCTTGCCGCGCTTTTGCGGCTTGCGGTTGGAGCCGCGAGCAGGCTGTTTCACGACCTCGGCGATAGCCTCGGCCTTGGTGAGCTGTTCCTCGGGCTTGGGGTCCAAGATTTGCTCGACCTTATTGCCCACAGCGCGCGGGGCAACCTTGCCGGCGCCGACGGCGGCAAACAGGTCCTCGAGCTGCTTGAAGTTAAACTGCTCCGCCACGGCGTTGAGCGCACGCGTCGAACGCGGCGTAGAAATGCCATAGCCACGCTTACGCAGGTCCTTGGCCAGCATATCGCGACCAGCAGCAGCGTCATCGTCTTTGGTCGCGGCGGCAAAATAGCGGCGGATCTTTGACTTGGCGGAAGGTGTCTTAACGATCTTGAGCCAATCACGCGACGGCTTGGAACTCTTGTTAGTCAGAATCTCGACACGGTCACCCGTCTTAATCTCGTGCGTGAGCGGAGCCACCGCACCGTTGATTTTGGCACCGACGCAATGGTTTCCCACCTCGGTGTGAACGGCGTAGGCAAAGTCGAGCGGCGTGGAGCCGGCACGAAGCGCCATGACCTCGCCCTTGGGCGTAAAGACAAAAATCTCCTGGTCAAACAGGTCGACCTTCAGCGAATGCAGGTATTCCTTGGCGTCGGTAATCTCATCAGACGCAGCCCAATCGAGCGAATGTTTGAGCCAGTTAATCTGGTCGTCCAGACGCTGGGCATCATTGGTCTTAGACGCAGACGATCCGCCCGACTTCTTATATAGCCAGTGGGCGGCAATGCCGTACTCGGCCTGCTCATGCATCTCGTAGGTTCGAATCTGAATCTCGAGCGGGCGAGCCGTGGGGCCGATGACCGTCGTGTGGAGCGACTGGTAGTTATTGACCTTGGGCATGGCGATATAGTCTTTAAAGCGACCGGGCATGGGGTGCCACAGCGTGTGCACCGCGCCGAGCGTGGAGTAGCAATCGCGCACCGAATGCGTGATGACGCGCAGTGCCACCAGGTCGTAGATCTCGGAGAATTCCTTGCCCTTGCGCTTCATCTTTTGATAGATGGACCAATAGTGCTTGGAACGGCCGTTGATCTGGAAGTCTTCCAGGCCAATGCGGTTGAGCTCGTCGGTGAGCGTCTTGATGGTCTCGGCCAGATAGCGCTCACGGACCTCGCGCGACTCCGCCACCATGCGTGCGATGCGCTGGTAGGCATCGGGTTCCAGGTAGAAGAAGGACAGGTCCTCGAGCTCCCATTTAATGGAGCTCATGCCCAGGCGGTCGGCCAGGGGCGCGTACACGTCCATAGTCTCGCGGGCCTTAAACAGGCGACGGTCCTCACGCAGGGCTGCAAGGGTGCGCATGTTGTGCAGACGGTCGGCAAGCTTAACGATGATGACGCGAATGTCCTTGGACATGGCAAGGAACATCTTGCGCAGCGTAAGCGCCTGCTTCTCGTCCATGCTGTCGACTTCGATGTTGGTGAGCTTGGTCACGCCGTCGACGAGTTCTGCCACGGTTTCGCCAAACAGGCCGGAAACGTCGGCAAGCGAGGTTTCGGTGTCCTCGACGGTATCGTGCAGCAACGCGGCGCACACCACATCGCAGTCCATCTTGAGATCAGCCAGAATGATGGCCACCTCGACGGGATGGTTAATGTACATCTCACCCGAGCGGCGCTTTTGGTTGCAATGCTTCTCGGCGGCAAAGCAGTAGGCCTGCTCCACCATGGAGAAGTCATCCTCATTCATATATTTGAGGCACAGACGCTCCAGCTTGTCGTAACTGTCCGCCATAATCTCGGGCGGCAGCTCATCGGCATGCTTATAGTGCTCCATCTCCGAAAACGGCTGGAGAGTGGAATCATGGGCGGTACGGGCTGCGGCATCCATCGAGGTCCCCTTCCCCTAGGCCCGTGGTACGATCGGGCGGTTAACTTTGGCTAGCATATCAGAAGCACACGAATCGAGCGCCCAGCTCCGGAAAGCCGAGAACTCCATGCGCGAGCGCAAGCCCTCCAAATAGCGAATTGACCTGCTCAATTGCACGCGGCCAGGGTTTTCGGCCATCGCGATGCGACGGGTGTCGTCAAACCCCGAAACGCGACAGAAACCAAGCTCTTCGAAGATTCCCAGGCCGCTTTCCACCGAGCGCTCATCGACCGGCGTGCGCGCGTCGATTGCAAGGCACATCTGCGCGATGTCGATATCGCTTGCGCAGAATGAATCGTCCCCCGTCTTGCCGCGGTTGGAGCGCCACATGGTCTGCAGCGCTCGATAGAGCGTGACGAGCTCATCGCGTTCGGGCGCGTAGCAATCGAGTAGGCGCTCGTTAATACGGGCGTCACGCGACGAATAGAGCAGATGAATCACAGCGGGCTGTCCGTCACGACCGGCACGGCCGCTCATCTGGTTAAACTCAATCGCGCCAAACGGCATATGGTAGAGCACGACATGTCGGATATCGGGCAGGTTGACGCCCTCACCGAAGGCCGAGGTCGAGACGATGCAGCTGAGGCTGCCATCTCGAAACGCCTCCTCGACGCGGCGGCGATCGGAACGCGCGAGCCCGGCGTTATAGAACGCGATATGGGTCGCACAGTCTGGCACGCGCTTGCGCAGCGTCTTGGCAAGCGCCACGGACTGGTCGCGCGAATTGACGTAGATAACGGTCTTCTCCCCCGTCGCCACAATCGACACCAGGCGATTTTCGCGGCTCGCAAGATCTCGGTCATCCTCGAGTTGCAAGTTCTCGCGCACGGTCTCGTCGACCACCGTACGGGTAATCGGCAGCACGCGGGCAAGCTCCGCCACGACCGGGGCCGTCGCGGTAGCCGTTGCCGCCATGACAACGGGGTCGCCCAGGGCTTTGAGAATATCGGGCATGTCGAGGTATGCGCTCCGGTCGCCGCCTTTGGCAAGACCGGCATGGTGCGCCTCATCGATAACGACAAAGCCAATACGTCCAGAACGTGCAAAGCGATCGCGATGGATAGACAGGAACTCCGGCGTCGTGAGCACGATGCCGGTGCGGCCCGAAGCCAAGCCGGCAAACACGTCATCGCGCGCTGCTTCCACGGTCTCGCCGGTCAATACGCCCACGCCAATGCCGAGCGCGGCCATCGTCGAGGAAAGGTGATAGGCCTGGTCGGCAACGAGTGCGCGCAGCGGATAGACAAAAATGCTCGCGCGCCCGCGAAGAACCGCCTCGCGTGCGGCATGTACATGGAAAATCAGAGACTTGCCGCGACCCGTTCCCATAACGGCCAAGACGCTGCGGTGGTCGGCCAGGGCGTCGAGTGCCTCGACCTGCGCGCGATGTGGCTGGTTCGAGCCGATAAAGCTATGGATAAGCGAGCGCGTCAGCTCGGTATAGGAAAGCTGGGCGAGCGTCTCGCGCTTACGCGACTCCAGGCGCAGGCCGGAATCCGCCGGCTGCACGCCGCGGCGAAGCTCACATGTCGGATCGTCGATACTGGGCGCCGTGGTATCACGCACCAAGACATCTTTAATCATGAGCTTGGGCTTCACACGTCCCTGCCAATGCTCGGCCACGGCCTCGAACACCAAGTCGACGGCACTGTCGCAATTGATGAGCCTATCGATCTGCGGCACGCGGAACATGATGGCCGGCACACTCGCAGCGCCATCGGTCGCCACAAAGCGCATGTGCTCGCCGGTTTTGCCCACCACGGCGCGATCGCACATCGTCACGCCCTCGGCGGCCAGAAGCGGCACCTTATTGCCCTGGCCAAACGGCTCAAGACGAGAAATCTGCTCGATAGTCTCGATATTTAGCTCGGAGAGGTCAACGGTGGCGGCAACCTCGTCAGTGTCCTCAAAGTCATCGGCGGGAAGCTCCGATAGCACGGCCGAAAGGCGACGGCGGAACTCATCGAGCTTGGATGTCTCGATGGTCACACCTACCGCACCGGCATGCCCGCCGCGACGAATCAACAGGTCGGAGCAACGCTCGACGGCATCGAACAAGTTGACTTTGCCCACCGAGCGGCCCGATCCGCGTGCAACGCCGTCCTCGATCGAGAAGAGCAGCGCCGGCACGTGGTAGCGATTGGTCAGGCGGCTCGCCACGATGCCCTTGACGCCCTCGTGCCAGCCCTCGCCGCCCACGACGATTGCGCGCCCGCCGTCATAAGTCTCCTCGACCTTCGCCATGGCATCGCGCGTAAGCTCGGCCTCGATCTCGCGGCGTTGGCGATTGATTTCCTCGAGCTCGGCTGCCAGTGCACTTGCTTCAATAGGATCACGGGCAAGCAGCAGGTCAAGCGCCAGCTTGGGATCAGCCATGCGGCCGGCAGCGTTCAGACGAGGGATGAGTGAAAACGACAGGCCGTCGGCCGTAATGGTAGAAAGGTCGGCCTTGGCAAGTGCGGCAAGCGCGATATAGCCGGGACGGGCCGTCACGCGCATCTGCTGGATGCCCTCGGCGACCAGTGCGCGATTCTCGGGCGTGAGCGGCATCATGTCGGACACGGTGCCCAGCGCCGCGACCTCTATCAGCGAACGCCAATACGACGGCTTGCCCAAACGCTCTCCCAGAACCTGCACCAGCTTAAGCGCCACGCCGGCACCGGCAAGCTCGCGCGAGGGACCCTCGTCCTCGAGCTTGGGGTCGGTCAGGGGCACGCCCTGCGGCACCTGGTCGGACGGCTCGTGATGGTCCGTGACCACCAAATCGATCCCCAGGCTCTCCAGATAGGAGACCTCTTCCTTGGCAGCAATACCGTTATCGACGGTCACAATCAGGTTGGGTTGGGCGAGCTCGTTGACGCGGTCGAGCGCCGCACGCGACAGGCCGTAGCCCTCGTCAAAGCGATGCGGGATAAACGGCGTGACGTTGGCGCCAAACGAACGTAGCGCCTCGGTCAACAGACAAGTCGACGTAATGCCGTCGACGTCAAAATCGCCAAAGACGGCGATGCGCTCGTGGCTGCGAATAGCACGCTCAACGCGGTCGGCGACGACCGCCATGCCCGGAATAACGAGCGGGTCCGCCCAGTCGCGATCGAGCGAAGGCGTCAAAAACAGCTGGCCTTCTTCGATGGATGTAATGCCGTGCGCAACCATAATGCGCGCCACCAACCCGGGTATGCCCAGGCCAGCCGAAAGTTCCTTTTCGAGCTCGGGGTTTTGCCGAGCGACCGCCCAGCGATGCGTCGTCTTAAGCGATGACATAGGCGCCCACCCCCGATAGGGGCAGGTCGCCGCGATACCTCTCACGGTTCATAGCGATGAGTCCTCTGTGTATGCCCGCTTCGGCAGGCAGATCTGTTGAACGGATTTATTATACCGTGCGGCACGGACGCACAACGTCCAGCACGCCGCGGTTTCGATAAACGAGGGCGGTAATACCCTCGAAATATTCGAGCGTTTCTGACGCACGGACGCATGCGAGCGTCTAGCATATCCATTCAAAACGGATTCACGAGCAAAGGGAGTCGCAAGCGCATATGAAGCAATGGGTTGGACTGGGAAAGTTCCTCGCAGGGCATATGCAGATCATCGTTCCGATTTGCGTGGCGCTCGGCGTGCTCTTTCCCCAGCAGATCGGCGTGCTCAAGCCCATTGTTCCCGCCCTCTTCGCCTTTATGACGTTCCAAGGCGCGCTCAGTAACACCTTCCACCAGGTCGCTGAGGTGTTCCGCCGTCCCCTGCACCTGATTTTGGCGCTGCTCGTCTCGGCGGTGCTCATTCCCATAGCAGCCTATGCCATAGGGTCACTCTTCTTTGGCTCCAACCCCAACCTTGTCTGCGGCATCGTGCTCGAGTACAGCGTACCCGTGGCAGTCACCGCCTTTATGTGGATTAGTATGTTCGGCGGCAACGGCCCGCTCGCGCTCACCATCATCCTGACGTCCTCGGTTATCTCGCCTGTGACGATTCCGCTCACGCTGAAGCTCTTGCTGGGTGCCACCGTCTCGATCGATGTGCCGAGCATGATGCAGGACATGGCCTTTATGATCGCCATCCCCGCCGTGCTCGGCATCGTGATCAACGAGCTCACGCGCGGATGGGGACACGAGAAACTCTCCCCCGCGCTTTCGCCCGCCTGCAAGTTCATGATGATGGGTGTCATCGCCTCCAACTCCACCGCCATGAGCGAGTACGTGCTACACATGAATGCGGTGCGCCTGGAAGTCGCCCTCTTTATTTTGACCTTCGCCATCAGCGGCTTTGTCGTCGGCATTCTGGTCGCCCGCGCGTTGCACCTGCCGTATAGCGAGACGACCACCATGTGCTTTACCTGCGGCATGCGCAACATCTCTTCGGGTGCCGTCATCGCCACGCAGTATTTTCCCGGCGAGGTCGTGTTTCCCGTCATGTGCGGAACGCTGTTTCAGCAGGTGCTCGCCTCGGTTATCGGACATCTCTTTGAGCGACTGACCGGCGAGGAGCGCGCCAAACAGCGCAAGCGGGTCAAGGCCGGGCGCGACGCGATGGCACGCTAGGCAGCACACTTTTCGCAGGCGCTCGCCTTGCTATACGAGCGTTTCCAGATGCGCGCGTAGGCGCTCAGCATCGATATAGAGCGTGGTCTCGGCATTAACCTGGGCCAGACGATAGCCCACGAAGTAGGGCGATACCACCCAACGTGGCAACGCCTTGGCAATGGTCCGGCCGTCCATGTGGTAGAAGAACAAGTTGTACGACTCCGCGCGACCGCCGTGGTGTTCGTGCAGGATATAGCGCAGGGCCACCTGAATCGCATCGGCAAACAGGTCCGCTTCGGCTTGGTCGCGGGCGTCGTCGCTGGCGGCGATTCCCTGTGGAGCCGAGACGTTGACCTCAAAGAATCCCATGATCGGCTCGGTTGAGATGTTGACCGAGATTCTCCCCTGCCGCCAGACATTGATGCCTTCGAAATTGGCGGAAGTCAGCGAAGCATAGCCGTCTTCCTGCTCAAAACCCACAATCTGCATGTGAGGATGGACGAGGCTGCCGCCCGAAAGCGGGCCTTTGTTCTTGTACATGAGCACGCTGAGGTACTGTTGGGAATCGATCATCTGCTGCCAACAGCCCAGGGCAAACCGCATCACATGATGCAGCTCATCCGGTTCATAGGTCGCCAGGTCGGCGTCGTGATTGGCCGACTCGATCAATACGGTCTGACGGGTGGCCCGCAAGGTCTTGAACTTATTCTCGAGCCAGATGCAGTCACCATCGCGCTCGATGATGTTGGCGAGCCCCTCCGTGTCGCAAAAGGGGCACGCGGTGCCAGGGCGACGATTATCGTCGGGCTTACCGTTCGCCTGCTGAACGTCAAATACCAGCGCCACGGGTTATACCTCCAACGGCACGATCTTGGTGCCATGGAGCTCGGAGACGCCTAGCGCCGCTGCGACCGCGTCGCGATTTGCCGTAGTGATGCCGCCGCCGGGAAGGATGGTCAAACGATCGCCCGCATACTCGATTAAACGAGCCAGGTGATCGAAATTATCCTCGATCGACGTACCGGCCGCGCCGCCATGCGTGAGGATGCGCGTAACGCCGCAGTCGGCAAGTGTATCAATCGCATCGAGCTGGGCCTCGGGCGAAAGCTGGTCAAATGCCATGTGGAAGGTGATGTCAAGGGACTCGCGCTTGCACTCCTCGGTCGCGCAACCCGTAGCCATAACGAGGGCGCCAAGGGTGAGCTCGTCGAGCGCCCAGCCGCCGGCACAGGGCTTGCAGCAGCCAAAGACCAAGCCGTCAACGCCGGCGCTTACGGCAAGGCCCAGGTCCATCTCCATCATGCGCAGCTCGTCTTGGTTGTAATGAAAGTCACCGCCACGCGGGCGAATCATGCACATCACTCGCGCGTCATGCTCGTGAGCATAGCTGACTGTAGCGCTGATAACACCGGCCGAGGGTGTAGTGCCACCGACGGCAAGGTTGTCGCACAGTTCAATACGCCTTGCACCGGCATCGATAGCCGCCGGCACCCGCTCAAAGTTCTCGGCACAAAACTCGTACAGCATAGATAGACCCCCAAAGACAGCAGATGTTTTCCGACGGGCATTGTCACACATCCCCATGAAGTTGCGGTGGAATAGGGACTGTTTTGGCCTCTGGAGCCCGTATTCAGTCCCTATTTCACCGCAACTTAAAGGGGTGCTGACCGAAATGGTCAGCACCCCTTTTTGCTGTATAGAAGTAGTCGTTGGGGACGTTCTTAAACGACTATTCATTCAAGAACGTCCCCAACGACTATCCCGGGATGAGGCACGCTTTGGTGCGGGAAGGTAGCTGCTCAGAAATGTGGTCGAATGAGAGTTGCATCAAAGGAGCACTGGTTGGTGTTTCGCGCGATGCGTCAACCGACACTCGTCGCTATACCGGGGACAGACAGACCGGACTCCCTATACGACAACTGTTGACATCATATACTATGTGTCATATAGTAGGTGTTGCACAGTATACTACGAAAGGAGGTGTGCGGATGGAGGCACAGATGAAGCGCGGCTTCCTCGAGGCCTGCGTGCTCGCGGCCGTCTCGGGCGAGGAATCCTACGGCTATCAGATCGTGAAGGACGTGCCCGCGAGCATGGGGCTCACGGAGTCCACGCTCTATCCGTTGCTCAAGCGCCTGGAGAAAGCGGGGTGCATCACGGCGCGCTCCGCCGAGCACAACGGGCGGCTGCGAAGGTACTACCGCATCACGGAAACCGGGCATGAGCGTATCGCCGAGTTCCTCGCCGAATGGCCATCCGTGCAGGAAATCTACCGTTACGTGAAGGGAGCGCACCATGACGCGCGATGAGTTCTTGAACCGGCTGGGCGAGCTTCTGGCCTGCCTGCCGGCAGATCAGGTAAGGGAAACGCAGGAGTTCTACGCGGAGGCCATCGCCGACCGTATGGAGGACGGCATGACGGAGGCCGAGGCTGTGGCCGCCATGGGCACGCTCGGTGAGGTCGCCGAGGCAACGCTCGACGAACTGCCCGCCGTGCCGCGCGCAATTGCGAGGACCAAGCGCAAGAGCACGGCGCTTCTATGGGCGCTCGCCATCGTGGGCTCTCCGGTATGGATTCCGCTGCTGCTCGCGTTCGTCGCCGTTGCCGCTACAGTCTACATCTGCATTTGGGTTCTTGCGCTCTGCGTGTGGATCGTGGCCGCGGCATTCGGGGGCGCGGGCGTGGTGGGGCTCCTGTTCACCGCGGACGGCATCATTATCGGGCATGTTCCGTACGTTTTAACCTCGATGGGAATGGGATTCGTTTCCATCGGTGTGGCGCTCCTCGCGGGAGCCGGTGCCTGGACGGCGTCCAAGCAGATCGCGTGCCTCTCTGCCCTTTGGGCGAAGAAAGCCGTTTCGCCCTTCTGGAAAGATCGAGGCAATAAGAGCCGCAGGGGCGCTGAAGCGGCGCCGCTTACGGCATAGGAAGGAGTGCAAACATGTCCAGCGTAAAAAAGATTTACCTTGCCGTAGCGGGTGGGCTTGTTGCCACGGGGCTCGTCCTGGCTGCTATCGGATTTGTGGCCTCCGGCTTTAACCTCGCTGTGTTCAACACACAGATCGACCTGCGCGATGACACCATCATTCTGGGTGGTGTTGAAATAGACGACCCGACAGGGCTTCCGCTCATCGAGCAGCTTGCCGAGGTCGGCGAGATCCATATTGGATCTGCAACGGCTGGTTCGTCTTCTCCTCGCAAATGATCGAGCTCGTAGCGGCCATCCCCCTTCGGGCACACCACGACGGGCGTGAGCACGCCGCGCTCGGAGCCTTTTGACCTAGTCGTTGGGGACGTTCTTAAACGACTAGTCATTCAAGAACGTCCCCAGCGACTACCCCAAATGTCAGAACCAAAGCAACGCCGCAGGCAGAGGACCGACAGCGAGCGGGCGCCAGAGCGAACAAATTGGCATGAAAAGAGGGCGGCATAGACCTTCTGGTCATGCCGCCCTCTTTGAATGACAAGTTGTCGCTCTGGCGCCCGCGCAGCGTCGACTGGTCCGCCGTTCGATAGAACGGCGGAACCGCCTAACCGCCCAGGTAGGCTTTACGCACGTTGTCGTCGTGCAGGAGCTCTTGGCCGGTGCCGGTCATGGTGATCTTGCCGGTCTCGAGCACGTAGCCGCGCGTGGCGATTGAAAGCGCCATCTGGGCGTTCTGCTCGACCAGAAGCACCGTGGTACCGGCCTTGTGCAGGTCCTCGACAATCTGGAAGATCTGCTCAATCAGAATCGGCGCCAGACCCATAGAAGGCTCATCGAGCATGAGCAGCTTGGGGTTGCTCATAAGGGCGCGCCCCATAACGAGCATCTGCTGTTCGCCGCCCGAAAGGGTGCCGGCGACCTGGTGACGGCGCTCCTTAAGGCGCGGGAACTGCTCGTAGACGCGCTCAAGGCCCGGAGCCACCGTGGACTTGGGCTGCGTGTAGGCGCCCATCTCCAGGTTCTCCTCGACCGTCATCTGCAAAAAGGCGCGACGGCCCTCGGGAACCTGGGCCAGGCCCTTGCCCACCAGTTTATCGGCAGGCGTATGGGTAATGTCCTCGCCCATAAACTTGATGGAGCCGGTCTTGGAACGCAGCAGGCCCGAGATGGTTTTAAGCGTCGTGGACTTACCGGCGCCGTTCGCGCCGATCAGGGCCACGATCTCGCCCTCGTTGACGTTAAAGGAGATGTCCTTGATGGCGTGGATAGCGCCGTACCAGACGTTGATGTTGTAGACGGAAAGCATCGGCTCTGCCATTTAGTTCTCCCCCTTATCCTGCTTGCCCAGATATGCCTCAATTACGGCATCGTTGTTCTGGATCTCCTCGGCCGTGCCCTTGGCGATGACCTTACCAAAGTTGAGCACGCAGATGCCCTCGCAGATGTTCATGACGAGCGACATATCATGCTCGATAAGCATAATGGCGATGCCAAAGGTGTCGCGGATCTTGACGATGTTCTCCATGAGCTCCGCGGTCTCGGACGGGTTCATGCCGGCGGCAGGCTCGTCGAGCAGCAGCAGTTTGGGGTTGGTGGCAAGCGCGCGGACGATCTCCAGACGACGCTGGGCGCCGTAAGGCAGCGAGCCGGCCTGCTCGTTTGCCAGGTGCTCCATATCAAAAATGGACAGCAGCTCCATGGCGCGCTCGTGGGCGGCCTTCTCGTGCTTCCAATACGTCGGCAGGCGCAGCACGCCCTCAAAGCCGGAGTAGCGCTCCTGGTTGTGCAGACCGACCTTGACGTTGTCCTCCACCGTCATGGTGTTGAACAGGCGAATGTTCTGGAAGGTACGGGCAATACCCATGCGGTTGACCTGATAGACCGACTTGCCCGAGGTGTCCTCACCGTCGAGCAGGATGGTACCGTGCGTGGGCTGGTACACCTTGGTGAGCAGGTTGAAGACCGTGGTCTTACCGGCACCGTTGGGACCGATCAGACCGGCGATCTCGGTCTTACCGATGGTCAGGCTAAAGTCGTCGACTGCCTTAAGGCCGCCAAATTCAATGCCCAAGTGGATGCACTCGAGCGCCGGGCGCTGGCCCAGGTCGCGGTCGGGAACGATGGCGCCAGAAGGATACGGGACCATCTTGCCCTTGTTGAACTCAAACTTACTGGGCATCGGCTGCCACCTCCTTCTTGGAAGCAAAGCGGTCCTTAATGCGTGCGAAGAACGACTTGAGCTGCGGGTTGTTGGTAAAGATCATGACCAGGATCAGCACGATGGCGTAGATGAGCATGCGGTAGTCCGAGAACTGACGGAGCAGCTCGGGAAGCACCGTAAGCAACGCCGCCGCGATGACGGAGCCGCGCATGTTGCCCAGACCGCCCAGGACCACGAACACCAGAATGAGGATGGACGTGTTGAAGTCGAACTTGGTGGCGGAGAGCTGCGAGAAGTTACCGCCGAAGAGGGCTCCGGCAGCGCCGGCGAGGGCAGCGGAGACCACGAAGGCGATCATGCGGTACTGGGTGACGGAGATACCCACGGACTCGGCAGCGATCTTGTTGTCACGCACGGCCATAATGGCACGGCCGGTACGGCTGCGAACCAGGTTGAGCACGATCACGAGTGCGACCATGACCAGGATGGCACCGGCGAGGAAGGTCGAGTACGTCGACACGCCCGAGGCGCCCTGGGCGCCCTTGATGATGGCGGTGCCGTCCTCGAGCAGGTGCAGGTCGTCGATCGTGGAGTTACCCGTGATGTTAAAGATCACATGCAGGCCGCGGGAGTCGACGCCCACAATGAGACAGGTGACGATCTCTTTGATGATCTCGCCAAAAGCCAGGGTCACGATGGCCAGATAGTCGCCGCTCAGGCGCAGGACCGGGATACCGATCAAGAAGCCCAAGATGGCAGCGGCGATAGCGCCGACCACAATGCTGATGATCAGGCGCACTGGATCGGAGGGAACGGCGCTCTCGAGGGCGACCGCGGTGACGATGCCCGTGTAGGCACCGACACTCATAAAGCCCGCATGGCCCAGCGACAGGTCGCCCGCGATGCCGACGACGAGGTTGAGGGAAATGGCCATGACGATGTAGGCCGTAATGGGAACCAACTGGCCGGCAATCATGCGCGGGATCATATGGTTGGACTGCATAAAGAACACGATGGCAAATGCCACGATGCACATGGCGTACGTGACAAAGTCGTGACGCGTCTGCTTGTCTTTAAGAAACTTCATAACGCTCACCTACACCTTCTCGGGGACGTACTTGCCCAAGAGGCCGGCAGGCTTGACGAGCAGGACAATGATCAGAACACCAAAGACGATGGAGTTGGCAAGGCTCGTGGAAATATAGGCCTGCGCCATCGCTTCGATGATGCCGATGAGAATGCCACCGACAAAGGCGCCGGGGATGGAGCCGATACCGCCGAAGACGGCGGCGTCGAAGGCCTTGATGCCAGGCATGGCACCCGTCGTGGGCTGCAGCACCGGCGAGTAGGAGCACAGCAGCACGCCGGCGATGGCAGCAAGGGCAGAGCCGATGGCAAACGTCATCGAGATGGTACGGTTGACGTTGATGCCCATGAGCTGAGCGGCAGCCTTGTCCTCGGACACGGCGCGCATGGCTTTACCCATCTTGGTCTTACCTGTAAAGAACATCAGGCCGGCCATGATAACCAGGCAGGCGACGATGGTGACGAGCGAGACGGCGCTTACATTGAACTTGGCCAAGAACTCCGGCACCTGGAAGGTGACGAGCGAAGTGAAGTTCTTGGGCGTGGCGCCCCACAGAAGCTGTGCGGCGTTCTGCAGGAAGTAAGACACGCCGATGGCCGTGATCAGAACGGCCAGCGGGCCCGCCTGACGCAGCGGCTTGTATGCCAGGCCCTCGATGAGAACACCGAGAACGGTACAGACCACACAAGAGAGAATTACAGATGCCCAGCCCGGGAGGCCGAGATACGACGTGGCACAGAACGAGACATAGGCACCGACCATGATGACGTCGCCGTGAGCGAAGTTCAGCATCTTGGCGATGCCATAGACCATGGTGTAGCCCAACGCGATGATGGCGTAGACGCTGCCCATGGACAGGCCGTTGACCAGGTATTGGATAAAGACCGTCATGTTCCACATCCCCCTTTCGAATAGGTTTCCAGTTAATGTATGAAACAGGGACGTTACATCGTCCCTAGATACCAAGCAAGCAGGGAAGGCCAAAACCTCCCCTGCTTGGGATCAAAACCGCTCTATGTAAGGCGGTCTATTAGGCCTGTACGTACTTGCCATCGGTGATGACGTACGCCGTGGGCTCCTTCTGGACCTGGCCCTTATCGTTCCAGGTGAGCTTGCCGGTCAGACCGTCAACGGTAATCTTGAGCATAGCCTTGGGCAGCTTCTCGGCGACCTCGGTCGGGTCGGCGTCGACACCAAGACCGGCCTCCTTGAGGGCCTCGGCCACCGCGTGCACGCCGTCGTAGGCGTCGGCGGCAAACTGGTCGGGAGTATCGCCGTACTTATCCTTGTAAGCGTTGACGAAGTCGGCGTTCTTCTCGTCGTCGGCGGAGAACGGGGTCATAAGCAGCAGGCCCTCGGCAAGAGAGGTGTCGAAGCCCTCAACGCCCAGGATGCCGTCCATGCCGTCGCAGCCCATCATCTTGACGTCGTAGCCCATGTCCTTGGCGTTCTTGAGCAGGACGGACGCCGGCGTGTAGTAGATCGGCGCAAAGATCATGGTGGCGCCTGCCTGCTTGGCCTTGGTCAGCTGGTTGGTAAAGCTCGTGGCGGAGTCGTCCTTAAAGGTCTCCTCGTCGACAATCTCAAGCTTAGACTTAGCGGCCTGGGCCTTAAAGGAATCTGCGATGCCCGAAGAATAGGCATCGCCGGAGTTATAGAACAGCACGAACTTCTCGTTCGCATACTTCTGCGCCAGGAACTTGGCAGCGTTGACACCCTGGTTGGGGTCGGTGAAGCAAACCTGGAAGACGCAATCCTTGCCGTCGGTGACGTCCTCGGAGGACGCGGACGGGGTGATCATGAACGTCTTGGGGTCGTTACCACACTCTGCGGCAACGGCAACCGACGCACCCGTGGTGGTCGGACCGACGAGGGCCTGCATGCCCCAGTCGAGCAGGGTGTTGAAGGCGTTGACGGCCTTCTCGCCGTCAGCCTGGTCGTCCTCGGCCTTGCTGACAAGCGGCAGCTCCTTGGTCGAGAAATCCTTGCAGCCAAGCTCGACAGCCTGTGTAACGGACTTGCCGTAGGACGCGTTGGCGCCGGTCAGCGGGCCGATGGTGCCGATCTTAAACGAAGCGTCGCCCGACGCGGAACCGCTGTCGCCGCCGTTGGAGGAGCAGCCAGCTAGAATGGACATCGCCCCCAGACCTGCTGCGCTCGCGATAACGCTCCTGCGATTCATAACAGGGTTCAATGACTTACCGGTGAGGCTCGACATGCGGCTCTCCTCTCAAATCTCGTCGGGTTTTGGTTGCCCGACAGGCCATCCTTCGCCGTGTTCGGCGTTCGCAAAATAGTAGACGCTTTAGTTAGGAAAAGTGGCGATTATTTCAACTTTTCTTTGGATTTGTTCATTTATCCATATTTCTGCGTATTTCTATTATTTTATGCAGTAATGCCACTTTATTGTGTAAAAGTAATGTTTCCATTCTGTTACAGGCATCCCCGCCCTGAATAAAACAGCCTCACCGGTAGCGTTTTATGCGCACTTAGGCGGCGATGTACTTGCCGTCCTGGATCACATAGGCCGTAGCGGGCTTTTCGACCTGGCCCTCGTCATTCCACGTCAGCTCGCCCGTCAGGCCCTCGATCTTGATCTTGCGCATGGCGCGGGCAAGGTCGTCGGCAATGTCGGCACCGTCAGCCGTAATGTCGATGCCCGCTTTATCGATAGCCTCGGCAATCGCATGGACGCAGTCATAGGCATCGGCGGCAAACTGATTGGGCGTCTCGTCGTAGGCGTCCTTATAGGCCTTGACGAAGTCGGCGCTCTTCTCATCGTCAGCAGAGAACGGGGTCATGAGCAGCACGCCCTCGGCAAGAGAGGTATCGAAGCCCTCAACGGAGAGCAGGCCGTCCATGCCGTCGGTGCCCATAAGCGTCATGTCGTACCCCATGTCCTTGGCGTTCTTGAGCAGGACGGACGCCGGCGTGTAATAGATCGGAGCAAAAATAAGCGTGGCGCCGGCCTCCTTGGCCTTGGTGAGCTGGTTGGTAAAGCTCGTGGAAGAGTCGTCCTTAAAGGTCTCGGTATCGACGACATCGAGCTTGGATGCCTTGGCCTGCTCGGCAAAGGCGTCGGCAACGCCCGAGCTGTACGTATCGCCGGAGTTGTAGAACAGGGCGATCTTGGCGTCCGCGTACTTCTCGGCCAAGAACTTCGCGGCGCTGGCGCCCATGGTGGGGTCGGTGAAGCAAACCTGAAAGACCGTGGTCTTTCCCTTGGTGACATCGAGCGACGAGGCCGAAGGCGTGACCATGAGCATATCGTCGGCGATCTCGCCCGAGACGGCGACGGCGGCGCCGGTGGTAACGGGACCGACGAGCGCCTGCATGCCCCAGTCGCACAGGGTATTGAAAGCGTTGATGGCCTTCTCTCCGTCGGCAACATCGTCCTCGGACTTAAGCGAGAGTTTTAGGTCCTTGGTCGAGAAATCCTCGGCGGCGAGCTTGGCACCCTTCTCGGCCGAAACGCCATAGGTTGCCGCGGCGCCGGTCAGAGGGCCGATAACACCGATCTTGAAGGTCTTGCCGTCATCGGCGGAGCCGCCGTCAGAGCCACTCGAAGAGCAGCCAGCGAGCGCGGCGGTGCTGCCGAGCGCCGCGGCTCCTGCCAAGAAACTCCTACGGCTCAGTGCGTTGTTGATACTAAACATGGTGTCCCCCTTTTCGCTGGCCGCGGTGCGGCTGTTTTGCGGTACGGGGCAAACCTTATGGCGCAAACGTTGACAGTTTGTTACGGAAGTTCATTTGTAGCGAGCATGTTTCCAATGTTTCCGCAGCGTTTCGGGGGTGCCGTTTTGTGCGACTCCTGTTGCCTGGCGAGCATGCGCCCTCGGTTCACGCTAGAATGCACTCAACCTTTAAGCGGTTAATCCATCCATAAGATGCACGAAGGAGCTATCTATGAGCGAATCCCTGCGCACCGTGAACGTCGGTCTGATCGGTCTGGGGACCGTCGGCGGCGGCGTGGCCCGTCTGATCAAGAGCCACCACGATGAGTACCTGGCCGCCTACGGCATCGACCTTAAGCTGACCCGCGCCTGCGCGCTTGCCTGGGAGCAGGCCGAGGCAGCCGGTATTGAGCGCGAGGCCTTTACGAGTGACTGGCACGATGTCGTCACCGACCCCGCCGTCGACATCGTCGTCGAGCTGATCGGCGGCGAGCATCCCGCAACCGAGATCTTCACCACCGCCTTTGAGCACGGCAAGCATGTCGTCTCTGCCAACAAGGCTCTGCTGGGCCGTCACGTCGAGACGCTTGCCGAGAAGGCGCGCGCGTGTGGCGTGCAGATTAAGTGCGAGGCCAGCTGCGGCGGCGGCATCCCCATCGTGAGCACGCTTGAGCACGACCTGGTGGGCAACAAGATCCTGACCATCGCTGGCATTCTCAACGGCACCACCAACTACATCCTGTCGCGCATGGACGCCGAGGGCGCCGATTACGCTGACGTGCTCGCCGACGCCCAGGCAAAGGGCTATGCCGAGGCCGACCCGTCCGCCGACGTCGACGGCTTCGACGCCGCCAGCAAGACGGCCATCCTCGCTTCCATCGGCTTTGGCACCCGCGTGACCACCGACGATGTCTACCAGCAGGGTATCCGTACCATCGGCGCCGAGGACATTGCCCAGGCCCGCGAGCTCGGCTACACCATCAAGCTGCTGGGCATCGCACGCAACACCGACGCCGGCGTCGACGTCCGGGTGCATCCCACGCTGATCCCCGCCGACCACATGCTTGCCAAGGTCAACGGCGCCATGAACGCTGTCTACGTGGTGGGCGACGCCGTGGGCGAGACCATGTTCTACGGTGCCGGCGCAGGCTCCTTCCCCACCGCGAGCGCCGTCGTGGGCGATATCCTGTCGCTCTCCGAGCAGATCAGCCGCGGCGTGGCTCCGCTGCCCGAGATTGAGCCCTATGGCCACAACCTCGCCTTTAAGCCCATGGACGAGCTCCAGACCAAGTACTATGTGCGCCTGAAGGTCGCCGACCGCGTGGGCGCCCTGTCCGAGACGGTCGACATCTTTGCCAAGCACAACATCTCGATCTCGCTCATCAACCAGGTCGAGGACGGCAAGTCGGGCGTCAGCGATGCCTGCTCGGTCATCTTCCTGACGCACCGCGCACTCGAGAAGGACGTCCAGGCTGCCGCCGCCGAGCTTGCCAGCGTCGACTGCGTGGCCGAGGTCGCCAACGTCCTGCGCATCGAGGACGTCGAGGCCTGGACCGAAGGCGTCATGGCGAACTAGTCCAGTCCTTGGCACACAACATAGCACCTGAGGGGCTCCCGTCCGTTTGGATGGGAGCCCCTTTGTTTGAAACCGCCCATTGCGTTCATCAAGCAAAAGTTTGAACAACTTGGCCATTCGCTGACAACCGAGGGTGCCGTTTACCGATATGCGAACGAAGTTGATTTTGCGCGCCGTTATGCTGTGCTGCGTATGTCCACCCCCGAAGAATGGAGGCACCATGTTGCTCGAGGGTAAGAAAGCAATCATCACCGGAGGCACGCGCGGTATCGGCTATGCCATCGCCTGCCGTTTTATCGAGGAAGGCGCCGCCGTCACCGTCTTTGGTTCGCGTCAGGAAACCGCCGACGCGGCCGTTGAGAAGCTCGCCGCCGCCTATCCCGAGGCAAAGATCTGGGGGCGTTCGTGCAACCTCACCTCACTCGAGGCCGTAACCGAGGCCTTTACGCAGGCCGCAGCCGACATGGGCGGTCTCGACACGGTCGTCAACAATGCCGGTATCTCCCAGCGCTCGCCCCTTTTGGACTACACGGCCGAGGAGTTCGCCAAGGTCATGGACCTCAACGTCGTCGCCGTCTTTAATGGTCACCAGGCCGCTGCCAAGATCATGACCGAAGCCGGCCACGGTGGCACCATCACCACCACGAGCTCGATGGTCGCTAAGTACGGTCAGCCCTCCGGCGTTGGCTATCCCACGTCCAAGTTCGCCGTCAACGGCATGGTCCAGTCGCTCTCACGCGAGCTCGCCCCCGTGGGCATTCGCGTCAATGCCGTCGCCCCCGGCGTAACCAGGACCGACATGGTCGCCAACCTGCCCGAAGAAGTCATCAAGCCCATCATCGCTACCATCCCGCTCGGCCGCATGGGCGAGCCCGAGGATGTCGCCAACGCCTTTGTCTTCCTAGCGAGCGACATGGCCGCCTACGTTACGGGCGCTGTGCTCCCCGTCGACGGAGCTGCCCGCTCTTAAGGGACCACAAGCCTCAGCTCCCAGCCTCAACATTGCTCAACTAAAAGGCGCGCTTCCTGCATCAACTGCAGGCGGCGCGCCTTTGTTCTGTTTGTATGGGAAACTGCGTCCCGGTATTTCAGCTCAGAACGGGGCGCAGCTTCCCCCAGAGCCTTCTTTCGGAAACTATGTCCCATTCTGGGTCCGGATTCCGGGATGCGCTTTCCGCAACGGACTTCTCGTGGAAAGCGCATCCCACTCTAGACGCCAATTCCGGGATGCATTTTCCGCGGCGACGTTGGCTACCTGCCGTCGTCGTCCTGGGCCTCTTCGTGTGCGTAAAGCTCCAGCATGCGGCGGCGGTATTCGCGCACGGCGAGCTTGGCGCGCTCCAGGCGGCGGCGCTCACGCGGGGTGAGCTTGCCGGGGTCGATCTCGTCGCCGTAAGTCTTTTCGGCCAGCAAATGGGCGGCGTCCACGATACGGGCATCGATGTGCCCGCTTGCCGCCTCGGCCGAGAGGCGGTCGGCAATGGAATCAAGGGTAGGTATGCCGTCGAGCGTGCGACCGTGACCATGCGAGGTCAGCAGCTCGTGCTCGCGTGCGAGCAGGCTCGCCAAATCGTGATGGGCACGCAGGATGTCGAGCGCATCGGATGGATGCTCGGCAACCTCTGCCACGGCGGCAACCGGCGCGGCATCGACCACGCGGTAGAAGAGCTGCGCGAGCAGTGGCATCAGGAACACCGTGATGGCGCCGGCCGCCACCATAACCGAAGCGACGCCCTGTGATAATGCGCCGGCGTTGACAGCGACGCTCGTCACGGCGACGATAATCGGCAGCGCCGTGGTGCAGTACAGGGCCACGGTAATGCGGCCATACGCCGACACATCGCGCGTCGCAGGACAAATGCTCATAGAAATAAGAATGGGCACGGCGCGGATAACCAGCAACGCCACGATAAAGCCCACGAGCAGGCCAGGGCGCGATGCTACAGCCGTCAGGTCGATCTTGGCACCCGACACGGTAAAGAACACCGGGATTAAAAAGCCATAGGCAAGGCCATCGAGTTTAAGCTCGAGCGTATGGTTGCCCTCGGGGATGATATAGCGCAGGACAAAGCCCGCCGCAAAAGCGCCCAGCACGATATCGAGGCTAAATATGGCGGAAAACGCCACGAGCGTGACCAAGATGAGCACCGTAAGGCGCACGAACGTTTGGGAAGTCGTATCGGCGCGCTCCTGAATAAAGGCAAAGAAGCGGCTGCCGATACGCTTGGAGCGGCTGGGGACCACGGCAAGCAGCACACACACCACGGCGAACAGGCCCAAGATCAGCAACGTCTCGATACCCGCACGGGCAGACAGCAGCACCGACATGGCGAGCACGGGGCCAAGCTCACCCCACGTACCGTAGGCAAGAATCGAATCGCCGACGCGCGTCCCGGCAAGCGACCGCTCGCGCAAGATGGGCATGAGCGCCCCAAGCGCCGTCGAGGTCAACGCCAGCGTCACGGCGATGCCATCAAAATGACTGACCGAAAACCACGGGGTAAAGCGCACGGCAAGCCAGGCGATGCCAAACGTGACGACCCACGTCGCCATGCCGTAACGCCCCTCGATGCCCGTGATGTTCTTGGGATCGATCTCAAAGCCGGCAAGCAGGAACAAAAAGGCCAGGCCGAGCTCGGACACGAGCGAGACCTCGGCATCCACATGGATAATGCCGAGCATATGAGGTCCCAGCACCGCGCCAAACACGAGCAAAAAGACCGTCTCGGGAACGGGTTTTCCGGGAATCGCCGAGGCGATGAAGGGGCTTGCAAAGGCCACGAGTGCGATGATGGCGAGCGAAACAAATGCCATGTGATGCCTTTCTCTTGTTTGCGCTCCACTGTAGCACCCTCGCCGTCCTCAACGCGCCACGAGCTGTCGTATCATAGTGAGGTTTAAAAGTATGCGGCTCAAGGCGACCGCGAGGCTTGCCCCGCAAACCGACCGCTGCCGCATACCGCACCGTACGCCCAACCGATCAGGAAGGCAGGAACCAATGGTCTCTCGTATCTACGTGGAGAAGAAACCCGGGTTCGACGTCGAGGCTCAGCAGCTCAAGGGCGAGCTGACCGAGATTCTCGGCATCAAGGGCATCGAGGCCCTGAGGATTATCAACCGCTACGACGTCGAGGGCATCGATGAGGAGCTGTTCCGCTCCTGCGTGCCGACCGTCTTTAGCGAGCCCCAGGTCGATGTGACCTACAACGAGCTCCCCGCAAGCGACGGCGCCGTCTTTGCCGTCGAATTCCTGCCTGGCCAGTTTGACCAGCGCGCCGACTCCGCCAGCGAGTGCGTGCAGCTCATCAGCCAGGGCGAGCGCCCCGCCGTGCGCTCCGCCAAGGTCTATATGATCTCGGGCGCTCTGGACGAGGCCGCCATTGATGCCATCAAGCACTACGTGGTGAACCCCGTCGAGGCGCGCATCGCCTCGCTCGACCTGCCCGAGACGCTGTACATGGAGACCCCCGAGCCCCAGCCCGTCGAGGTGCTCGACGGTTTCCGCGAGCTCGACGAAGCCGGCCTTGCCGCCTTTATCTCCGAGCGCGGCCTTGCCATGGACGAGGCGGACATCGCCTTCTGCCAGCAGTACTTCCGCGATGAGGATCGCGACCCCACCATCACCGAGATCCGCGTAATCGACACCTATTGGTCCGACCACTGCCGCCACACCACCTTCGGCACCGTCCTGGATGATGTGACGATCGATGACGCCGTGGTGCAGCAGGCCTTCGACCGCTACATGGAGATGCGCCACGAACTCGGTCGCGACGCCAAGCCCGTCTGCCTCATGGACATGGGCACCATCGGCGCCAAGTACCTTAAGAAGACCGGCGTCATGACCGATGTCGATGAGTCCGAGGAGATCAACGCCTGTACCGTCAAGGTGAAGGTCGATGTCGATGGCGAGGACCAGGACTGGCTGTTCCTCTTTAAGAACGAGACCCACAACCACCCGACCGAGATCGAGCCCTTCGGCGGTGCCGCCACCTGCGTGGGCGGCGCTATCCGCGACCCGCTCTCGGGCCGCAGCTATGTGTATCAGGCCATGCGCGTCACCGGTGCCGGCGACCCCACCGTCCCCGTGTCCGAGACGCTCGAGGGCAAGCTGCCGCAGCGCAAGCTCGTGACCACCGCCGCTGCCGGCTACTCCAGCTACGGCAACCAGATCGGCCTTGCCACCGGTCAAGTCAACGAGCTCTATCACCCCGGTTACGTGGCCAAGCGCATGGAGGTTGGCGCGGTCGTGGGCGCTACCCCGGCAAACCACGTGCGCCGCGAGTGCCCCGCCCCCACCGACAAGATCATTCTGCTGGGCGGCCGCACCGGCCGTGACGGCATCGGCGGCGCCACCGGCTCCTCCAAGACCCAGAACACCGAGTCCATCGAGACCTCGGGCGCCGAGGTCCAGAAGGGCAATGCCCCGGTCGAGCGCAAGCTGCAGCGCCTCTTCCGCCGCGGCGACGCCTGCCGCCTGATCAAGCGCTGCAATGACTTTGGCGCCGGCGGCGTCTCGGTCGCCGTGGGCGAGCTTGCCGACGGCCTGTACGTGGACCTGGACACCGTGACCAAGAAGTACGACGGCCTAGACGGCACCGAGCTCGCCATCTCCGAGTCCCAGGAGCGTATGGCCTGCGCCGTCGCCGACGGTGACGTCGAGGAGTTCATGGGCTACGCCGCCGAGGAGAACCTGGAGGCGACCGTAATCGCCGAGGTTACCGCCGAGCCGCGCATGCGCATGGCCTGGAATGGTGTGGCCATCGTCGACCTGTCCCGCGAGTTCCTCAACTCCAACGGCGCGCCCAAGCACCAGGTCGCCCACGTCTGCGCCCGCAGCGTGTGGCAGCCCAGCTGGGCCGGCACCACGCTTGCCGAGCGCATGACCTCGCTCGTCACCGATCTTAACGTCGCCTCCAACAAGGGCCTTTCCGAGCGCTTCGACTCCACCATCGGCGCCGCCACCGTGCTCATGCCCTTTGGCGGCAAGACGCAGCTCACCCCGAGCTCTGCCATGGTCGCCAAGTTCCCCGTGGACGGCGAGACCACCACGGCGAGCGCCATGGCATGGGGCTTCAACCCCTACCTGATGGAGGCAGACCAGTTTGCGGGCGCCTACCTGTCCGTGGTTGAGTCAATCGCCAAGCTCGTGGCCACCGGCTTTGAGCACAAGCGCGCCTATCTCTCCTTCCAGGAATACTTTGAGCGCCTGCGCACCGAGGCCGAGCGCTGGGGCAAGCCCATGGCAGCCGTCCTGGGCGCCCTTATGGCCCAGGTCGACCTGGGCGCCGGCGCCATCGGCGGCAAGGATTCCATGAGCGGCTCCTTTGAGGACGAGGCCGGCGAGCTCAACGTTCCGCCGACCCTCATCAGCTTCGCCGTGGCCGTGGGCAAGGCCGCCCGCGCCGTCTCGCCCGAGTTCAAGGGCCTGACGCACCGCGTCGTCCGCATCGCCCCCGCCACCTACGGCGAGGACTACCGCCCCGACGCTCAGCAGCTGCTCGCCGCGTTTGACGCCGTCGAGGCGCTCACTGCTACCGGCGACGCCCTGGCCGTCTCCACGCCCGGCTACGGCTGCGGCGCCGAGAGCCTCTTTAAGATGTGCGTCGGTAACCAGATCGGCATCGAGCTTGCCGAGGACGTGGACGTGGAGAGCCTCTTCACCCCGCTCTACGGCAGCTTTATCGTCGAGCTCGCAGAGGATGCCGAGCTGCCCGAGGTCGCCGACGGCGTTGTCGTCGAGCCACTGGGCACCACCGTCGAGGGCTATGTCATCGACACCGGCTCCGAGGTCATCGAGCTCTCCGAGCTCCAAGAGGCCTGGGAGAGCGGCATCGAGGGCGTCTTTGCCTACCGCAGCACCGGCGAGCAGCCCGAGGTCGAGACCGTCGACTATCGCGCCAAGGATATCCACGTGTACGGCGGCGCCAAGATCGCCCGCCCGCGCGTGATTATCCCCGTCTTCCCCGGCAACAACTGCGAGTACGACAGCGCCCGCGCCTTCCGCGCCGCCGGTGCCGAGGCCGACACCTTCGTGATCAACAACCTCACGCCCGAGGCCGTCGCCGAGAGCACCCACGAGCTTGCCCGTCGCATCCGCCAAAGCCAGATCGTCATGATCCCCGGCGGCTTCTCGGGCGGCGACGAGCCCGACGGCTCCGCCAAGTTCATCACGGCGTTCTTCCGCGCTCCCGAGGTCACCGAGGCAGTTCGCGACCTGCTCAAGGCCCGCGACGGCCTGATGCTGGGCATCTGCAACGGCTTCCAGGCCCTGATCAAGCTCGGCCTGGTACCCTACGGCGACATCGTCGACGCCACGCCCGATGCGCCCACGCTGACGTTCAACACCATCGGTCGCCATCAGAGCCGCCTGGTGCGCACCCGCATCTCGTCCAACCTGTCCCCGTGGCTGTCGCAGTGCAGCCTCGACGACCCCTACACCGTCGCCATCAGCCACGGCGAGGGCCGCTTTGTCGCCAACGACGAGGTGCTCGCCCAGCTGATCGCCAACGGCCAGGTCGCCACGCAGTACGTGGGCGAGGACGGCAAGCCCAGCATGGACCTTTCCGTCAACCCCAACGGCTCCGCACTCGCCATCGAGGGCATCACGAGCCCCGACGGCCGCGTCCTGGGCAAGATGGGCCATGCCGAGCGTCGCGGCGACAACCTGTACCGCAACGTGCCCGAGCATGTCCCCGGCGACAAGTTCATGCCGATCTTTGAGAGCGGCGTAGCCTACTTCGCCTAAGCCTTTCCCATCGGGTACAATCCCCTCGGGTAACAACACCCGCCACCGACACATCCGGTGGCGGGTTCTTTTTTGCTTCGCGCATGTAGGAAGGACATCATGGAAAGCCGCAAGCCGTATCTCGCCACCCTGCCCGGACTCATCCTGGGCTGTCTTGTTTGCTGTGCACTCTGGGGATCGGCCTTTCCCTGCATCAAGATCGGCTACGCACTCTTTGGGATCCCGGCGCACGATAGCGCCTCGCAGCTACTCTTTGCAGGTTTGCGCTTCACGCTTGCCGGCATCCTGGTTATCGTCGGTATGAGCACAGCTCAGCGCCGCCCGCTCGTCCCACAGGTACGCGATATCAAGCCCATCTGCATCCTGTCACTCTTCCAGACTATCGGGCAGTACTTCTTTTTCTACCTGGGACTCTCGCGCGCCAGTGCCATGTCGAGCTCCATCATCGAGGCCAGCGCCAACTTCCTCGCAATCCTCTTTGCCGCCCTGGCGTTTCGCACCGAAAAGCTCGATGCGGCCAAGGTGCTCGGCTGTGTACTGGGCTTTGCCGGCGTCGCGCTCGTCAACCTTTCGGGCGCGGACGGCACCTTTGGCTTTACGCTCGACGGCGAGGGCTTTATCCTGGCCTCCACCGTCGCGGGTGCCCTGTCGACCTGTCTGATCGGCATCTTCTCGGTAGTGTCGAGAAAGTTGGTGTAGCGCCCGATCCGAAGCGAGGCGGCCCGGCGTCCTGGAACCTGGAACACAGTTGATATCCTATGCCGTCTCGATCCTGTCCGCAAGCTCGAGGCCGGACTCGAGCATCTTCCTTGCCCCCGCCTCAAGCCGCGCCCAGTCGACGGTGCCGTCGATCCCGCGCGTGCGGCCCTCGTCGTAGAGCTCGTTCATCCTCGCCTCCGAGAAGTACCTGGACTCCTGCCATATCTCGTCCTGCTCGCACATCACCGCGCCCGCGAGCCGCACCAGCGAGCCCGTTGACGGGAACACCTGCACGACGCGCGACCTGCGCTTTATCTCTCGGTTGGTCCTCTCCTGCACGTTGTTGGTGCGCAGGCGCTTCCAGTGGGCCGGCGGGAAGTCGAGATAGGCCAGCGCGTCGGGCTCCGCCTCCTCCAGAACCGCCGCCGCCCTCGGGCAGCACCCCTCCAGCATGTCGCACGCCGCGTGGTACATCGCAACGACGGTGGCGGCGTCGCGCCCGCGGAACACCTGCGAGACGATCCTGCCCACGCGGCGCCTCAGCTGCCAGGAGCCCGCCTCGCGCATGCAGTCGCGCATGAGGTGGACTGCGCAGCGCTGCCACGCGGCGCCCTGGAAGACCTCGCCGAGCGCGCGGACGAGGCCCGGGTGGGCGTCCGAGACGACGAGCCGCACGCCCGCCGCCCCGCGCGAGCGGATGGTCCGCAGGAAGGCGAGCCACGAGTCGTATGACTCGGTGTCCACCACGTCGACGCCCAGGACGCGTCTCCAGCCGCCCGCGTCGCAGCCGATGGCGGTGACCACGGCCGTCGAGGCCACGCGGCCCCCGCGGCGGCACTTGACGTAGGTGGCGTCGAGCCAGACATAGGGCACCGGCGAGCCGTCGAGCGGCCTTGCGCAGAGCTCCTCGATGTCGGCGTCCAGGCTCGCAGCGATGGCGCTCACCTGGTCCTTGGAGAGCCTGGAGACGCCCATCTTCTCGGCCACCCTCTGCACCTTGCGGGTGCTCGTTCCGGTGGCGTACATCTCGGCGACGGCGGCCACGAGGGCGCGGTCCACGCGCTGGTAGCGCTCGATCACGTCGTCCGGGAAGAAGCTGCCGGTGCGGAGCTTCGGGATTCGCAGCGTCAGCGTGCCGACGCAGGTGGCGAGCGACCTCTCGCGGTAGCCGTTTCGGCTGTTCGACCCGCCCCCGCACAGCTGGTCGGCCTCGGCGTCCATCACGGCGTTCACGACCTGCTCGGCGAGGCGCCTGAGCAGCTCCTGCATGTCGATGGCGCCGTCGTCGAACCGGGGCATGGCGAGCATGTCCGGCGTCGGGTCTGATAAGATTTCCATAGCGGTCTTCGTCCTTTCCTAGAACCTGTTGTTGTGGTGATTTCAGATTCTAGGACGAAGGCCGTTCTTCGTTAAACGGGCGCTGGGGCGTCACCCTTACACCAACATTTTCGACGCGATC
>CABRCR010000036.1:0-35787 GCA_902469435.1 uncultured Collinsella sp.
CGGCGCCCCCGGACCCCAGGAGGGGCCGCGGGGGCGTTCGGCTAACTGCGGGAATGGCCTATCCGCTCAATGTGTTCGGCTGAGATCGGAAATCAACCGAATACGCTGGTTGACCACAACATCTAGGCCTGTTGGGTGCCTGCGACCTCCAGACCGATCAAACGGAACGGATCCGCCACGCCGCCGATCGACTTTTGCAGCTCGCGTTGACGCTGCGAATCCTGCGCGGCCTGCACGGTCAGCGCGCGACGGGCCTCATCATCGAGCGAACGGTCCTGGCGCAGCTTGGCCTGTGCGGCACGCATGCGGCGCTTGATGGTGTAGAGCTCGAGCGTATCGAGCATAAACACGATGTTCGTCTCGGTGGGGTGCTTGCTCGTCGCCGAGATGCGCCCGGCACTCACAAGCGTTGCCGCCTCGGGACACACCGAGCGCGCCGCATCCATGCAGGCTGCAGGATCGGTTCCCGGCGGCGTTGCCAGAACGGCCCATGCGATGGACTCGTGACGTGGGTCAACCCACTCGATAGAGCAGATGCGGTCGGCATACGTGCGGAACAGGTCGGGGTAGCTCGTGAGCATGGTCAGCAGCTCACGCTCCCCTGCCAAGGACTTACGCTCAAGATCAGTAAGAACCATCGGCGCCGCCGCAGCCGGAGCACCCGAACCATCAGTCACAGGTACAGCACTCATACCATCAGGCACGTCGATCGGCGGAAGATCGTCGACGACCTCCACGGGCGCGGCGCCGTAGGCATCGAGCGGGACATAGTCGTACGGCTCCTCCTCGACCGGCGCGGACACCGGCGGCGTCGCGCCCGATGCCCAAGCGCCACGACCGGCATCGCGAGAACTCGACGCCCGACTGCCCGTCCCGCCGGACCGCTCAGCCTGTGCCCGCTGGCGCTCATAGTTCTGCTCACGACGTCGTTCCGCATCTTCGCGCTTGGCGACATCGCGAAACACGCGACCCGAACTCACGCGAACCGCCTCCAGATCCAAACCCAGCAGATCGGCAATCTGAATAAAGTATGTGTCGATCATATAGCTATCGCGCAGCGGATAGATAAGCGTCAGCGCATCTTCCAGCGCCTTGGCACGACCGCCCGGCGTGGTGATGTCACTCGACTCCTGCAGCGAACGGTAGACAAAGTCCATGAGCGGCTCGGCAGCGTCGATGCGCGCCTGAAGCTCCTGTCCACCATGCGCCGTGATGAACTCCATGGGGTCGTTGCCGTCGGGCAGCACCACGCAGCGCAGGTCCATCGAATCCTGCTCGATAAATTGAATCGCGCGACGGGCGGCCTTCTGGCCCGCGGCATCGCCATCGAACATATACACGATACGCTTGGCAAAGCGGATGAGCGTCTTGACGTGATGCTCCGTGAGCGCGGTGCCCAGCGTGGCGACAACGTTTTTGATCCCCGCCTCCCAGCAGGCGATGCAATCGGTATAGCCCTCCACCACGATGGCCGTATCCTGCGCGACGATAAACTCCTTGGCCCAGTTAAAGCCATAGAGGTTTCGCTTTTTATGGAACACGCTCGTCTCGGCGGTGTTGAGGTACTTGGGTTGGCCATCACCCATGATGCGCCCGCCAAAGGCGATGTTGTGACCCTGCTCGTCAAAGATGGGGAACATCACGCGGTCGTAGAAGCGGTCGGCAAGCTGCCCGCGCCCTCGACTCACGGCAACGTTGGCGTCGATCATCTCCTGCGGAGTAAAGCCCGCCTGCGACAGATGAGCCACCAGCATATTACGACCCGGCGCAAAGCCCAGGCAGTAGCGGCGGCAGACGTCGCCACCCATGCCGCGGCTGGCAAAGTACTCACGTGGACGGCCATCCTTACCGCGCATAAGCATGGTGTGGTAGAACTGGGCGGTCTCGGCACACAGATCGTAGATGCGGGCACGCTTGGTACCGCGCTCGCGGCGATCTCCGGTGTCGTGCAGCTCAATACCTGCACGATCGGCCAAATAACGGATTGACTCGGGAAAGCTCAGGTTCTCGCGCTTCATGATATAGGTGAAGACGTCGCCACCCTCGCCGCAGCCAAAGCAATGCCACACCTGCGTGGCGGGAATAATGTGGAAGGACGGAGTCTTTTCGCCATGAAAGGGGCAGCAGCCCCAAAACTCATGGCCGCGGGGCTTGAGCTCAACCGTTTCCTGCACGATGGCAACTAGGTCGGACGCAGCGCGTACCTGGTCTTTTTCCTCATCGCTAATCACGGATGCCCACCCCCTGCTCACCCAAGTTGTGACGAATGTCCTCGATATTACCCTCGACGGTCGCAATCAACTCATCCAGCGAATCGAACACACGCGAGGGACGCAGCCAGCGCGTAAACGCCAGCGAAACGGAAGCGCCGTACAGGTCGCCCGTATAACCAATTAAGTTAGCCTCGAGATGCGATGAAGCGGCATCGTCGGCATACGTCGGCGGCAGGCCGACGTTAACGGCAGCAGGCCATACGGTGTCATCGACGAGCACCAGGCCCTCATACACGCCATCGGCAGGCACCTGAATGCCGTCGGGAACCTGCAGGTTTGCCGTGGGAAAGCCCATGCCAGAGCCCTCGTGACGGCCGCGAATAACACCGCCGCGCAGCATATACGGGCGGCCGAGCAACTCAGCAGCCAGCTCCACATGGCCCTGTCCCAGCTCATGACGAATGCGGGTGGCGCAAATGGCCTCACCGCCCTCGCAAAGCAGGTCGTGCCCGTATACGTCAACGCCGCGCTCGGCACCCCAGGTGCGCATCTCGTCAACACCAGAAGCACCGCCACGACCCAGCCTAAAGTCGCTGCCAACGCGAATCGAACGAATGTCGACCAGACGCGACACCAGCGAGAGAAAAGCAACATGGTCGAGTGCCGCAACCTCAGGCGTAAAGGGAACGGCCACCACCGCATCGACCCCGGTCTGAGCCAAGGCATGTAGACGGTCGGCCGTCGTCATCAATTTTTGAGCGGGCGAAGGACTCACCACAACGTCCGGATCGGGATCGAAAGTGACCACGACCGCCTTGCAATCATGGGCGCGCGCATCGCTAACAAGCGCCGCAATGAGCTCCTGGTGTCCACGGTGAACGCCGTCGAACACGCCGATGGCAATCGATGCGGCACCCAAGTGCTCGCACTCATCAAACGTATCGGCAGCAACGATGCGAGCCTCGTCCGACTCGCCCTCGAAAAAGATACGCGCGAGCTCGCGAGCGGACAACATCATCGAACACCGCCGATTGCCTGCGGAAACACGTGCTCCATGACAAAGCGGCCACTCTCAATGCGGGCTAGCGCCTTGAGTCCCCCATCGAGCACCAACGCAAAAGGCGACTTCGAGGTATCGAAATCGGCAAGCGCACGCTCAACGGGAATGCGTCGGCCGCAGAGCAGATCGTCGGCAAGATTGCCCGGCAAGTCAACACGCGTGGCGCCCAGGGCCGCAATGGGATCCAGGGCAAAGCCAGCCGCGGACTCGGGAGAAAGCTCCTCGACCGCATGACAAGCGCCAATGGAAACAACACCGGAGGCCGTGCGGCGCAGCGCGGAAATGTGCGCGGCGCTCTCGCAGGCGCGGCCCAAATCGCGAGCGAGCGCACGGATATAGGTACCCTTGCTCACTGAGAACGCCACGGTCCACACACACGTATCACCTTCGCCTCCCACGGCGATCAGGTCGGCGGCATAGACCTCGACGGGGCGCGGAGGTAGGTCCACCGCATTGCCCTCGCGAGCAGACTTGTAGGCGCGAACGCCATTGACCGAGATAGCCGAAAACGCCGGCGGCACCTGCATCTGCGGACCCAGCATAGCGGCCAAGCGCTCACGGGCATAGGCAGGATAGCGGAGCTCGTTGGCAACAGCCACCGTGCGGACCGCCTCGCCCTCCGCATCATCGGTATTGGTCTCGGCGCCAAACGAAATGTCGGCGACATAGCTTTTGGTATCGAGGGTTAGCATGCCCAGCAGACGGGTGGCCTGGCCCACACCCACCACCATGACACCCGATGCCATGGGGTCGAGCGTGCCGGCATGGCCGACGCGCCGCTCATGGAGGGCGCGTCGGCATTTCGAAACCACATCGTGGGACGTGCAGCCCACCGGCTTATCGACGGCGAGCAGCATATTCAGTTGAGAAGGCGTACGACGAGCCATGTACCATCCAAAAAGTTAAAGCTCGACGGTCACCGAAGCGGGATCCTCCCCTACCAGTTCGGCCAGCATGGGAAGTGCCACGGTGAGCGTCTCGAGAATCGTTCCGTTGTTGGAGAAACCGGCGGCAGCGGGATGTCCGCCTCCGCCAAAGGCAGCAGCGATCTCGGACACGTTGAGGTCGCCCTTGGAGCGCAGGTTGCCGCGCACCTTGGTATCGCCCTCAATGCCCTTCAGGAACAGGCAGACCTCGACGCCCATCACCGAGCGCACCACGTCAACCAGACCGTCGCACTCATCCGAGGTGACACCGCAGGCCTCAAGGTCACTCTGGTACGCGTAGCTATACGCGACGCGCCCGTGGGCCACCGTCTTGATACGGCCCATAACGATGGACTTGAGGTGCAAAAACTCAACGCGCATGCTCTGGTAAACCTCGAGTGCCACACGCGCCGGATCGGCACCGTGGGCAACCAGACGCGAGGCTGCATGGAACGCGGCGGCATCGGCGTTTTGATACTGAAAACGACCGGTATCGGTCACCAGGCCGCACAACAAGCAGGTCGCAACACCATCGCGAGCCACAATGCCACAATTGTCCAAAAAGCGGTCGATGATCATGGCGCAGGCCGCGGCGTCGACGCACCTCAGGCTCAGCTCGGCAAATTCCTCGCGCGCCGGATGGTGATCGAAGCACACCACATGCGACGAGCGACGAAGCACCTCGGCGGAGTTGTTCAGACGCTCGACGACCGGCACGTCCACCGAGATGAACAGGTCCGGATTGCCGGTATACGCAGATGCCGGCACCAGACGGTCGGCGCCCTCCATAAAACGGTAGATGCGCGGAACCGGGTCATCGTCTGCCAGCAGCAGGGCAATGTCCTTGTTGGGAAAGAACTTCCTAAGCGAGAGGCCCAGGCCTAGCACGGAGCCCAGGGCGTCGCCATCGGGAGACGTATGTCCCGAAATCGCAATGGAGGACGCACCCTCGATGAGCTCAAGGATGCGTCGCTGAATATCTGCAGACTCGCACGATGCGAGGTCGGCGGAATTACTCATCTAAAGCTGCCTCCTGGGCGGCATCCGCAATTGGATAGCCGTCCTCGTCCTTTTCGATCGCAAGCGTGGCGGGAACGTTTTCCAGCGCACGCGTGATGCGCTCGGCCTCATCGGTCGAGCGATCGATGCGAAAATCGAGCTCGGGCGTGACGCGCCAATCGAGCGAGCGGGCCAGCAGGCTACGGATGCGGCCCTTGGCGCTGGCGAGCGCCTCCATGACCTCGTCGTAGCGGCTCGCGTCGCACGACACGTACACACGCGCGAACGAACGGTCCACCGCGACCTCGACCGCGGTCAGGGTGACCAGGTCGAGACGCGGATCGGAAACCTCAAAGAGCAGGATATAACCGAGCTTCTCGCGAAGCTGCTCGCCCAAACGGCGGGTTGCCTGCGTTTGCTTCATAGCGCTACCCCCTACTCGGTACGGGCAACCTGGTCGATGCGGTAGCCCTCAATGGTGTCGCCAGGCTTGATGTCCTGGAAGTTCTCCAGGCCAATACCGCCCTCGGAGCCGCTCTTGAGGCTCTTGGCCTCATCCTTGTAGTGGCGCATCGAGGCGATTTTACCGTTGAAGACCACGATGCCGTCGCGCACCAGGCGCACGGAATCGGTCGCGGCGATCTCGCCCTCTTCGACGCGGACACCGGCGGCGATACCGACCTTGGGCACCTTGAAGGTGTCCAGAACGGTCGCGGTACCCGTGGAAACCTCGACCTCGGTGGGCTTGAGCATGCCGATACGGGCGGCGTCGAGCTCCTCGAGGCACTTGTAGATGACGTCGTAGCAACGGATCTCGACGCCCTCGCGCTCGGCGGCGGAGCGGGCCTTACCGTCGGGACGGACGCCAAAGCCGATGATGATGGCGTTGGAGGCGTCGGCCAGGACGACGTCGGTCTCGTTGATGGCACCAACGGCGGAGTGGATCGTGTTGATGCGAACCTCGGACTGATCCATCTTGTCGAGCGAATCCTGAAGGGCCTCGATGGAACCCTGGACGTCGGCCTTGATGATCAGGTTGAGCTCCTTGACCTCGGCGTCGGCGATGGTCTCGAAGAGGTTCTCGAGCGTCACATGCTTCACGCGGCTCTGCTCCTCGATGCGGGCCTTGAGCGAACGCTCGTCGGCCAGGGCGCGAGCCTCGCGCTCGTCCTCGAACACGCGGAACTCATCGCCGGCGTTGGGGACGGACTGCAGGCCCAGGATCTCGACGGCGTCGGAGGGACCGGCCTCGGTGACGGCGTTGCCCTTGGGGTCGAGCATGGCGCGGACGCGGCCGTAGGTAAGGCCGGCGACCAGCGTATCGCCCACGTGCAGGGTACCGCGGGTCACGAGCACCGTGGCAACCGAGCCGCGGCCCTTGTCGAGCTTAGCCTCGAGGACGTTGCCCGAAGCGAACGTATCGGGGTTGGCCTTGAGTTCGAGCACGTCGGCCTGGAGCAGGACGGTCTCGAGCAGGTCGTCGATACCGATCTTCTGCTTGGCGGAGATGTTGACGAACATGTTCTGTCCGCCCCACTCCTCGGGGATGATGCCGTACTCGGTGAGCTCCTGGCGCACGCGGTCGGGGTTGGCACCCGGCTTATCGATCTTGTTGACGGCGACGACGATGGGGACGCCGGCGGCCTTGGCGTGGTTGATCGACTCGATGGTCTGGGGCATGACGCCGTCGTCGGCAGCCACGATCAGAATGACGATGTCGGTCACCTTGGCGCCGCGGGCACGCATGGCCGTAAAGGTGGCGTGACCGGGGGTATCGATGAAGGTAATCTTGCGGTCATTGATCATGACCTGCGAAGCGCCGATGGCCTGAGTAATGCCGCCCGCCTCGCCGGCAGCGACGCCGGTGTGACGGATGGCGTCGAGCAGCGAAGTCTTGCCGTGGTCGACGTGGCCCATGACGGTGACGACCGGGGCACGCGGCTTAAGGTCGGCGGGATCGTCGTAGAACGAGAAGGTGTTCTCCTCCTCGGGGGTGATGATCTTGATCTGGCGGCCCAGGTCGTCGGCAACGAGCTCGACGAGGTCGTCGGACATGGACTGCGTCATGGTAAGCGGCGTGCCCAGCAGGAACAGGCGCTTGATGATGTCGTTGGCCGGAACGTCGAGCGCCTCGGCGAGCTCCTGGACGGTAACGCCCTGGGAGACCTTGATGGCGTCGAGGTCCTCGGGGTTTACGCCCTGGGCCAGCGCCTCCTCAATCTTGCGCTCTTCCTGAGCCTTTGCGGCCTCGCGCTCGCGCTTCTCCTTGCGCTTTTTGCGGCGACCAGTGGACTCGCGAGAGGCCTCCTCGACGGCGGCACGAGCCTCCTCGAGCACCTTCTCGCGGCTGTACTCCTCGGCCTCGCGAGCCATGCGGCTGTAGTGGTCCTCTTCGTTGTTGTGACCGCCCTTGCGCTTCTTGCCCTTGCCCTGCTTGTCGGGGTTGGGGAAGTCCATGCCGGCAGCGACGTTGTTGCTGGCATTGGTGCGATGGCTGTGGGGACGGCTCTCGGAGGCGTTGCGCTCGGAGTTGTTGTCGGAGGCGTTGCGATCGTTACGACGGCCACCGCGACGGTCGTTGTTGCCGCCACGACGGTTGCCGCGCTCGGCAGCGCGCTCGGCCTTGGCCTTCTGCTCGGCGTCCTTCTTCTCCTTGAGCACGGTCTCCTGTGCGGCGATCTGGTCGAGCAGCGAACGGAAGCGCGAACCGGAGTCGGAAGCGGGAACGGCGCGACGCTGGGCCTCGCGGGCAGCCTCCTCCTTCTCGCGAGCAAGACGCTCCTGCTCGGCCTTCTTCTTGGCCTCGGCCTCGGCGCGGGCGGCCTCCTCGGCAGCCTGGGCGGCGGCGAACTGGCGGCGCTCCTCCTCGCGTGCCTTCTCGGCGGCGATGCGCTCGCGCTCGGCCTCGGCAGCGCGTGCTGCCTCCTCGGCGGCGGCAGCCTGCTCCTCGGCCTGCTTGGCGGCCTCGACTTCCTGAGCGCGGGCCTCAATCACCGAGGCGAGCTGCTTGCGGACCATGGCGACATAGGCGTCCTCCAAGGTGGAGGAAGCGGACTTAGCAGGAATCTTCATATCGGCGAGATGACCCATCAGTTCCTTGGAGGTCATGCCGAAATCTTTGGCCAGGGTGGACACACGGACTTTTGCCATATGACTTCACCTACCCTTTCTGGCACCGTGGGTGCCTAAAGACTGAACGAGCGTGGGAGATGCGCCGGGACCCGCCCGACGCGACCGCGCGCTAGATCAGGTCCTCCGCATCATCGAAGGCGTCGGTGTCGTGGACACCGCAGAAACGGGAGCCCGGACGGGCCTGGTTGCGGCACTGGATGCCGTCCTCGGACACGTACTCGCAGCGACGGACGTCGTCGTCCTCCTCGTCACCGATCAGGTCGGCGGCGGGCTCCTCGTGAACGGGGACGTTCTTGAGGATGTCGGCGGCAAGGGTCTCGGACTTGATGTCGATGTGCCAGCCGGTCAGGCGAGCGGCGAGGCGGGCGTTCTGGCCCTCCTTGCCAATGGCGAGGGACAGCTGGTCGTCGGGCACGATGACGCCGGCGTAGGCCTTCTCCTCGTCGATGAGGACGCGGGTGACCTTGGCGGGCGACAGGGCGTTGGCAACGTAGACGGCCGGATCGGCATCCCACAGGATGACGTCGACGCGCTCGCCACGGAGCTCGCCTACGACGGCGCGAACACGGCTGCCCTTGGGGCCGACGCAGGCGCCCACGGGATCCAGGCGATCGTCGAGCGAGTGGACGGCGACCTTGGAGCGCTGGCCGGGCTCGCGAGCGATCGACTTGATCTGGACGGTGCCCTCATAGATCTCGGGCACCTCCTGCTCAAACAGACGACGCATGAGCTCGGGGTGGGTGCGGGAGATGACGATCGGCGGACGGCTGTGCTCGCCACGAACCGGCTGCAGGTTGGAGTTGGGGTCGCGGACGTCGATGATCACGGCCTTGATGTGCTGGTTGTGCAGATAGCGCTCGCCCATCGGACGCTCGTTGCGCTCGTTCTCGTAACGGCGCTGATCGAAATGCGGCAGCTCGGCCTCGACGCCCTCGCGAATCTTGACGATCGTGAAGTCGGGCGTGGACTGCAGCACGGTACCGCTGATGAGGTCACCGATACGGCCGGAGAACTCCTCGTAGATCTGCTCGCGGGCGGAGTTGCGCACGATGGCGTTAATCTCGGCCTTGGCGTGCTGTGCGGCAATGCGGCTCGTGTTCTTAGGGGTGACGTCGATCTCCTCGAACTCGGTGAAGTTGCCCTCCTCGTCCATGGAATCGTCGATCGGCTCCAGACGGTAGACATAGATCTTGCCGGTGGTGCGGTCGATGGTCACCTTGGCGCCCCACTCAAGATGTAGGATCTCGGCATAGCTCTTGGCGAGCGACTGCTCCAGGCGGTCGATCAGGTAGAGCTGGTCGATGTGCCTCTCCTGGCAAAGCTCCATCAGGGCGGACATCATGTCGGATGCTGCCATCTTACTTTCCTTCCTTCGCGGGCTTGAAGTCATAGGTGGGCTTCAACTTGCACTTTTTAACATCAGAGAAATCGAGGGTGACGGACTCGCCGTCCTCGAGCTCGAGGGTCACGTTCGTCTCGGTCGCGTCGTCAATCTTGCCGGAGTACTTGCGACGGCCCTCGGTGGCGGTGGAGGTGAGCTCGCAGTCCTCGCCCACAAAGCGGGCAAAGTCGCGCGGACGGCGCAGCGGGCGCGCCATACCCGGGCTCGATACCTCGAGCGTATAGCTCGAAGAGATGGGGTCGAGCTCCTCAATCACGTCGCCGATCCACTTGGTATTGGCCGTGACGTCGTTGAGCGACAGGCTCTGACCCTCGGCACCCTCGATACGCACGCGCACGCAGGGGGCCTTGGTGGCACCCACGAGCTCGACGTCGACGATGTCGACATCGTGCTGGGGAGCGACGGCCTCGAGCGCATCGATGATCGCCTGCTCGGTCTTAGTCTTGACCATTGCGGCACCTCCATCCATACAAAAAAGAAGCGGGGCCGAAACCCCACTTCTTTCAATTACAACTTCATTTGCAAGCAAACTATAGCAATAGCTGCGAAAACGTGCAAGCACAGTACGAATCTGCAGGTCAGCGTGCGCACAGCTTCTCCACAAGAATAGGACAATTGACCGCAGGCGCTTTGGGCAGACAAAACAAAACGGGGGGCAACCCAGCCGGATCGCCCCCCCCCGTATTTTATGCGTCAGTTAAGCACGCAGTGCTTACTTGACCACCAGGTTGACCAGCTTGCCGGGCACGCAGATGGCCTTGACGACCGTCTTGCCCTCGAGCCACTTGGCGACGGCGGCCTCGGCGGCAGCCTGCATATCCTCATTGGAGGCATCGCGGGCAACGTCGACGCGACCGCGGACCTTGCCGAGCACCTGGACCACGATCTGCACCGTGTCCTCAACGGACTCGGCCAGGTCGAACTCGGGCCAGGCGGCGGTGTAGGCGTTGCCCTCGCAGCCGAGTGCCTCGTGCCACAGCTCGTCGGCCCAGAACGGGCAGATGGGGGCAAGGACGCTCACGATATCCTTAGCCACGCCGTAGCACAGCGCCTTGTCGCGGGCGGTACCCTCGGTGGCGTTGAGGTAGGCGCTCGCCGCGTTGACGAGCTCCATGACGGCCGAGATGGCGGTGTTAAACTGGCCGCGATCGAAGTCCTCGGTGCACTTGGCGATGGTGCGGTGACGCTCGCGATAGAGTTTCATCGCGACCTCATCGAGCGCGGACTTGTCGAAGGCCACGCTGGCGTCGCCGAACTGGACAAGCTGCCACACGATACGCCAGGCGCGCTTGATAAAGCGGTTGGCACCCTCGACGGCCTTGGGGTCCCAGTCGAAGTCCTTCTCGGGCGGGGCGATAAACAGAATCGCCAAACGCATGGTGTCGGCGCCGTAGGGCTCGATAACCGAGCTCGGGGGCACGACGTTGCCCTTGGACTTGGACATGGTGTCGCCGTTCTCGTCCTTGACCATGCCCTGGCACAGCAGGTTAGTGAAGGGCTCGTCCACACTCAGCAGACCCAGGTCGCGCAGTGCCTTGGTAAAGAAACGGCTGTAGAGCAGGTGCAGAATGGCGTGCTCGATGCCGCCGATGTAGTTATCGACGGGCATCCAACGGTCGGCGGCTTCCTTGGAGAAGGGCAGCTCGGTGTTGTGCGGGTCGGTATAGCGCAGGTAATACCAGCTGGAGCAGGTGAAGGTGTCCATGGTATCGGTCTCGCGCTTGGCCGGGCGGCCGCAGACCGGGCAGGTGGTCTCGTAGAACTCCTTGCACTCGGCGAGGGTCTCGCCGGCACCCAGGTCCAGGTTCTCGGGCAGCGTCACCGGCAGCTGATCCTCGGGCACGGGCACGATGCCGCAGTGCTCGCAGTGGATAGCCGGGATGGGGTTGCCCCAATAGCGCTGGCGGCTGATGAGCCAGTCGCGCAGACGGAACTCGACCTTGCGACGACCGCAGCCCATGGCCTCGAGGTCGGCCACGATTGCAGCTTCGCCCTCGGAGTGCTTGCCACCGCGCATTCCGGTGTACTTGCCGGACTGGACGAGCGTGCCCTCGGCAGCGTGGGCGCAATCCCAGTCGACGGTCTCGGCATGGAAGGTATCGATGGTCTCGCCGTTGGCCTCGACGGCAGCACGGTCGTCATCGTCCAGGATGATCGGCACGATCGGCAGGTCGTACTTGCGGGCGAACTCAAAGTCGCGCTGGTCGCCGCAGGGAACGGCCATGACGGCGCCGGTGCCGTAGTCGGCCACGACGTAGTCGGCAACCCACACGGGGACCTTCTCGCCGTTGACCGGGTTCACCACGTAGCGGCCGGTAAAGGCACCGTGCTTCTCGAGGGTGCCCTGGGCACGCTCGACGGCGGAGATATGCTTGGAGTCCTCGACGATCTTGGTCACGGCCTCCTCGTACTCCGTGCCCTCGACGAGCTCGTGCAGACGAGCGTACTCGGGGGCCAGGACAAAGAAGGAGACACCGAAGAGCGTATCGGCACGCGTGGTGAAGACGGTGATCTTGCCCTCGTCGCCCTCGATGGGCTCGCCATCCTTGTCGCACAGGGTAAAGTCGACCTCGGCGCCCTCGGAGCGACCGATCCAGTTGGCCTGCATCTGCTTGACGCGCTCGGGCCAGCCGGGGAGCTTCTCCAGATCGTCGAGTAGCTCTTGGGAGTACTCGGTGATCTTGAAGTACCACTGCTCCAGATCGCGCTTCTCGGGCTCGGTGCCGCAGCGCCAACACTTGCCCTCGGTGACCTGCTCGTTGGCCAGAACGGTCTTGCAGGTGGGGCACCAGTTGACCGGGTTCTTCTTACGGTAGACCAGGCCCTTTTCCCACAACTTCTCAAAGATCCACTGGCCCCAGCGGTAATAATCGGGGCTGCAGGTCTTGACCATGCGATCCAGATCGTAGGAAAAGCCCATACGCTTCATCGTGGCGAGCGCCTGGTCCATGTTCTTGTACGTCCAGGCAGCAGCCTGCGTGTTGTGCTTGATAGCGGCGTTCTCTGCAGGCAGGCCAAAGGCGTCAAAGCCGATGGGGTGCAGCACATCGTAGCCGCGCATGCGGGCCTGACGGGCCATGGCATCGCCGATGGTATAGTTGCGCGCGTGGCCCATGTGCAGGTCGCCCGACGGATACGGGAACATCTCGAGCACGTACTTCTTGGGCTTACTTTCGTCGGTGTCGACGGCAAAGAGGTTGGAGTCCTCCCACGCCTTCATCCACTTGGACTCAATGGCCTGCGCGTCGTAGGCAGGGATCTCATCCTTATGATCTGTGCAATCGCACATATCAGCTCCTTTAATCTTAGCTGGGGTCGGGCGGCTTAGCTTTATTCGCTACTGCGGACAGTCCTGCGCAAGACGAAGAGCACATTAAGTGCTCTTCTTTGCGTGCGGAACTTGTAGCGAACAAAGCTAAGCCGCCCGACCCTAAGGTTGACTCGACTGATAATAGCAAATACGACAAGCGAGATGCCTGCGACTTGCAGGCATCTCGCTTTATCTAAATAACGTGGTTGAAGCTCAACCTTTATGTGCAGGTCTTATCTTATCGATACGTTACGCTCTGTTGGGAGTCCTTGACTACGACGTCGTGGGCTCCGCCTTCGACGATCGAGGTCGAGGAGACCAGGGTCAGGCGTGCCTTTTCCTGGAGCTCGGGGATCGAGAGGGCGCCGCAGTTGCACATCGTGGACTTGACCTTGTAGAGCGTGCCGCCCACGCCGTCCTTGAGGGAACCGGCATAGGGAACGTAGGAGTCGACGCCCTCGACGAAGCTGAGCTTCGCGGCGCCGCCCAGGTCGTAGCGCTGCCAGTTGCGGGCACGCGCAGAACCCTCGCCCCAGTACTCCTTCATGTACTGGCCGTTGACGTTGACGCGCTCGGTCGGGCTCTCGTCAAAGCGGGCGAAGTAGCGGCCCAGCATCATAAAGTCGGCGCCCATGGCAAGGGCGAGCGTCATGTGGTAGTCGTAGACGATGCCGCCGTCGGAGCACACGGGCACGTAAACACCGGTCTCCTCGTAGTACTCGTCACGGGCGCGGCAGACGTCGATCAGCGCGGTGGCCTGGCCACGACCGATACCCTTGGTCTCGCGAGTGATGCAGATGGAACCGCCGCCGATACCGACCTTGATGAAGTCGGCACCGCAGTCGGCCAAGAAGCGGAAGCCCTCGGCGTCGACGACGTTACCGGCACCGACCTTGACGTCCTCGCCGTAGTTGGCGCGAATCCACTCGATGGTGCGCTTCTGCCACTCACTGAAGCCCTCGGAGGAGTCGATGCACAGGACATCGGCGCCAGCCTCGATGAGCAGCGGCACGCGCTCGGCATAGTCGCGGGTGTTGATACCGGCGCCGACCATATAGCGCTTGTCGTTATCGAGCAGCTCGTTGGGGTTGGTCTTGTGGCTGTCGTAGTCCTTGCGGAAAACGATGCCCATAAGGTGATCGTTGTCGTCGACGATCGGCAGGGCGTTGAGCTTGTTGTCCCAAATGACGTCGTTGGCAACCTTGAGGCTGATGTTCTTGTCGCCCACGATGAGCTGCTCGCGCGGGGTCATGAACTCGGAGACCTTCTTCTGGTGGTCATCGCGGCTGGGACGATAGTCACGGCTGGTGACAATGCCCAGGAGCTTGCCCTTGGGAGTGCCGTCGTCGGTGACCGGCATGGTGGAGTGGCCGGTCTTCTCCTTGAGCTCGATGACCTGCTCCATGGTCATGTCGGGTGTCAGCGTGGAATCGGACTGAACGAAGCCGGCCTTGTGATCCTTGACGGCCTTGACCATAGCGGCCTCGGACTCGGCGCTCTGGGAACCGTAAATGAAGGACAGGCCACCCTCGGTAGCGAGCGCGACACCCATGTCGACGCCCGAGACGGATTGCATGATGGCGGAAACCATGGGGATGTTCAGGGTGATTGCCGGCTTCTCACCGCGCTTAAAGCGGGTTAGCGGCGTCTTGAGAGAGACGTTGTTGGGGATGCACTGCGAGGACGAGTAGCCAGGGACCAGCAGATACTCCGAAAACGTGTGGGACTCACCGGGAAAGAACGTAGCCATGTTTCTCCTTTTTCCATGCGACCGGTCGGCTGCAGGCCTCGTAGGACCCAGCCCAACCTTGGGCGCCCAATACTGGGGAAGTATCTTAACGCACTTTGACTGCTACAATGCATGATTTAAGAAGAGCACACGAGGGTTTGACGCACGCTTTGCGTTTGCCCAGCAAACGCTTTAGCGGGGAGACGTAAGGCACATGGAGTACAAGACGACGGCAAAGTTGGTCATTCAAGCGTGCGACAAAGATCTGCCGGGCGTGTTTGGTCACGGCTGCGTCTTGTTGCTGCAGGGTATTGCCCGCGAGCACTCGCTCAACCGCGCCGCCAAAAGCATGGGCATGGCCTATTCCAAGGCTTGGCGCATTGTGAACGAAGCCGAAGGGCAGCTGGGATGCAAACTCATCGAGCGCGACGGCGCCCGCGGATCCACGCTCACGCCTGCCGGCGAGCGCGCCATAGCGGTCTACGAGGAGCTGCAGGCCGACATAAACCAAGTCATTGCCACCAAAGCCGACGCCCTCATCGCCAGCATCAAAGAGTAGCCAATTTGGGACGGGGCCTTTTTTAGCTACCATCCAGAGCATTCTTGACTCATAGCAAAAAATGACATTGGGTAGCTAAAAAAGCCCCGTCCCAAATTAGCTACTTGCGGAGGGCGTTGTCTAGGGCGGCTGCCGCGACCAGGGGGTTGTCGGTGCCGGCGAAGAGGCGGATGGTGCTCCCCTGCTTACCTCGCGGAGCAGAGAGGCGCGTCGTTGCGCCGCCGGCGGGCGATGTGCGAAACTCCCCCGGCAAAGCATCGAACAGCTCTCCCGCGCTACGCTCAATAAGGTCAAATTCAACTGCTGGCCCAAATCCGTGCTCCAGGATTCCCGTTGCAACAGCATGGTCAGGATGCGAGCTCAGCCCGGGATAGCGCACGTTGCGCACCATTTCGTTGGCGGCCAGATACTCGGCCAGCGCACGGGCGCGGTCGAAATGCTCCTGCATGCGGGCATCGAGCGTGTCCAGCCCCCGCTCCAGCACACCCGCCTCCTCGGTAGAAAGGTCGAGTGACAAAGCACGGCAACCCGCAAACAACGCATTCGCGCACTCGGCAGCAGCATCCACATGATGGCGCTTGAGCTGCGAACGCGCCACCGAAGCGGCAACGAGCTTGCGCGGAGCCTTGCCGGCGCACACGCGATCGAGCGCCTCGAGCGACAGCGCAGCACCCAGCCGCAGCGAATCGCAGCCAAAAGCCGACGCCACGGTGTTGTCTACAACCAGCAGCGCATGGGCCTCACGCGCCGCCCGACCCAGAGCGCGCAGATCGGGCACACGCAGACCAAACCCGCCGATGGAGTTCACAAACCACCACAGGTGCGGACCCTCGGCATCAAACGAAGCATCAAAGCCCTCGGACGCAGCGGCAAACGCCTCGGCGGACGGCGAGCCCACCAGCGCGACATCGCAGCCATCAAAGCCGCACGCAAACGCATCGGCAAAGTCGTCCGCAAAGGCCACCAAGCGGTCACCGGGACGCACAATCCCCAGCTGCGACAGCGCTGCTGGCACATGCGAGCCCGCGAGCAACCGCGCTTCACGCGCGCCGGTCCTCAAAGCCCAGGCCTCTTCTAGCTGCTGTACGCCCATGCGGTACCGTCCCTTCAAAACAAAAACCCACGATGCGGGTGTTCCCCGCATCGTGGGCAACGGCTGCAGTATAGCGCCGATAGGCGACTGAACGCCTAAATGTTGAGCGCGCGGTAGATCACGTAAGCCTAGACATTCATCAGCTGATGGCCGAGCTTGAGCGTCTTTAAACCGCTCTCCCCCTCCACGCCATCGAGCGTATTGAGCAACATATTAGTCGCCTCGACGCCACTGGTCAGGTAGCCGTAATGCACGGTGGGAATGCCGCCCGTCAGCGCGCGCAAAAATGCGTTGTCGCCAAAACCGCTCACGCGACGCACACCCTCGCCCATGCCGCGAACCTCGTCAAGAGCGCGCAGGGCGCCGGCCGCCATAGTATCGGTCGCGCACGCGATAAGCGAAACATCGGGATCGACGGAGAGCAGTTCGCGTGCAGCGCGATAGCCCGAGTCGAGCGTAAAGGACCCCTGGCAAATCAGGCTCGAATCAAGTGCCACGCCCGCGGCGCGCAAGCCGGCCTCAAAACCACGACGACGGTCATAACCGGCGGCACGGTCTTCCTCGGCAACTCCGATGTAGGCGATCTTGCCCTCAGCACGCTTCGCGAGTGCCTGACCCAGCTCGAAAGCGGCCTCGTAATCGTCGTGATAGACGCACGCCGCGCCCTCGACATGTTGGCCGATCAACACAATGGGCACACGGCACGACTCAATCGCCCGGCGATGCTCGCCGGTAATCATAGTTGCCACCAGCACAATGCCATCGACCGGATGGTTTTGGAATAAATCGAGGTATTCGAGCTCGCGATCGGGGACGTTATCGGTATTGGCAAGAAGCATCTGGTAGCCGCGGCGGCCAAGCACCTGCCCGATGCCCGCCGTAATGCGGCTCACCGACTCGGAATTAATCTTAGGCACGATGACGCCGATGAGCTTGGTGGAACCGGTTCGCAGCGCGCGAGCCTGGCTGGATCGCACGTATCCGGTCAGCTCAATCGCCTGCTTAATGCGCTCGGCCTTGTCCGCCGAGATATACCCACCATTGAGGTAGCGCGAGACGGCGGCGCTCGAAACGCCCGCCAGCTCGGCCACATCTTTCATCTTTACCACGAGCACCCCTGTCGTTGAAATCGCTTTCACCATGATACCCGTGCGGAGCTACATGCGTGTCGCAAGACGGGACGTCACGGTCAATTTAGCTGTCGCAGCACGGGCATCGCAGGGCTTCAACTAGAAACTTCGAAATATAAATGCCGAATCAGTCAGACTACCGATTCGGCACCCCGTTACATTTGCACACAGCGGCAGGCAAAATCCAACTCGAGAACAACTTACTCACTTTGGAAAGATGCATCGCTGTCCGCTGCCAATTCCGAAGGAAGAATTGCCGGCAGCGTCAAAGCCCCCATGGGCGAAAGTCCAGTAACGACCATCAGATAGCTCTTAGCGTGACCATACGCCATGGAAATCGCATTAGAGAGAAGATAACGGCGCGCTTCATCGTCTGAAATGTCGAACGGCATTTTTGTTGACACCGAAATAGCAACCGTCACATCAGCGCGCATTTTTTCCTTTGCATCGTCCCTATCAATCAGACTGCCACACACATACAGCTTTAAGTCTGCACGCTCGCCCGCCTTGTTCCTCAATAGATGGACGTCCTGATAGCTAACGTCAACTTTTAAATCCATATTCTGGGAGGGCTCATTCTCGATATGAAAAGTTGAGTCGACAACAAACAAATGAACAACCTGAATAGGCGCAATGAAATCCTTGCTCATGCAGCCAAACCTCCCGGAATCATCTCAAAGTTCAATCGTTTCGCCGAGCAGTCGCTGTTAAATGAAGACCATTGTTCTCGGACAGAGTTATTAGACGAAGAAAACGGCGCCTCATTCGAATAACTGGAAATGACCTGAGGAATGATTTTGATACCCAACGCAAGCTCAAACTTTGCGATTGTTTTCAGCGTCATGTTGGGCTGAGAATTCAACAATTTCGAAAGCGACTGAAGACTCACGCCCATACGCTTTGCCAGCTCACTTTTACTCAAGCCCGAGCGCTGCATCTCGCGATGAACAATAAACTCAATATCTAGTGCGTGCTCATAGGCACGGGTTTCGCTCGTTTCCGTTTCCGCGTAAAAGTCTGATAAATCGACCTTAACCATTACAAGTCTCCGTTTCGTAAGCGGGCAAAAAAGCCGACGCTATGACTCCAAAAGCTGCTTTGCTATCGGGGCCAACTGTTTTGCGCGTTTAATTTCTTTGGAAATATTTCCCGAGCCTTGATGGCCCTTAAACCAAAAAAGCAAAACAATCTTGTCCACGCCTTGGCAAATCGCGTAGACCATTTCTCGATTAACCCCATCAAAACCCTTGAGTTCGTATAGTCCAATCTTAGGCTCGATACATCGAAGCTTTGACGTTCCACTGACATCCTTTAGCCCGTAGTCATAGACTTTTGAAATCTGATTGATCATTTTACGGGCGGTAAACTTCGTTTTAGGATCAGACATCATCTTCTGAAATTGAGAGTTCTCAGGGGAGGTGGTTAGTTCCCAAAAAGGTCGTCCCTCGGGATCAGCATATTCGACAAGTTCATAGTCACTAACCAAAGGCCACCCCCTCCGCCTCAGATAAAACCAAATGTGGTTAACTTATAGGTTAAGTTTAGCCAAATTCAAATACATGGCAAGCCCCAAGCCGAGTTCAAGCAATCTGCATTATTGACTCAGAGAAATGCGGGAAAGAGGCAGTAGAAACTACATTGGCACATAAGGCCCCCAGCGAAGAGCCCGAACTTTTATGGTGAGCAATAACATACCTAGGAAGACGAAGGCAAGGCACGCAACCGCCCAGTCGCCGTGGCCGGTCTTAGGGAGCGCGGCGGCTTGCGTTGTTGTGGGCTTGGTCTTTTTGGTGGTCTTGGTCGCAGGCGTCTTGATGGACGCGGACGCGGGCCTGGCGTCCGACTTGGGCGACGAATCAGGCGTGGGGGCGGAATCTTCGCTGGGCTTGTTCTCGTCGCTATGCTTTCCTTCGCTTCCGGGCTTTGTATCCCCCGCGGGATTGCCACCGGCAGGTTCATCGGTACCGGGCTGGGTCTTCCCCGCCGGCGGCAGGGCGCCCGCGGGTTCAATTACCACACGCAGCGCTACGGCCCCGCTGGCGTCCATCACGCAGGCGGTACCAAAGGCCCCGCCCGCCGGCGTCACAAACTGCGCGGACGTAAGTGAGTCACTCTCGCAGACAACATCGGCTATGGCGCCGGTCGCGTACACCCAGGAGGCGTCCATGGCAAACTGGCCATCGGAGGCGTACACACCAAAGAAGCGACAATCATCGACCGATCCGTCGCCAGCAGCAATAACGTGCGCGCCACCCAGCCGGGGCCCGAGACACCCGGCTCGTCGAAGGTCTGCCCCACAATGGTAAGGCTATCCACACCCGCGGCATAAGAAGGCCCGCCTAGCAAAACGCATAGGCAGGCCAGGCGAGTCTCGAAGAAGCGCGAGACGGCCTCATGCTGGAGCTGCCGCATCACGTATAGCCAACGAAGCGCGGGCGGGACGCCACCAATGGGCAACGTCCCGCCCGCTCTGCGCAATCTCATGCGCATCCAACTTGTAGAGTAAATTCATCGCTCGCGTCGATTACGACCCCAATATTTCCCTAGGAAACACACTCGATAAATCGTTAACACCCATAGCGAAAAGCACCTTTGCGCTGGCATCGTTGCTGAGCTCGTCGCTCAACTTAAGTGCATCAAGCAGTATATTTCATCGTAACATCTTATAGTCATCCTCAGTCAGCACTAGCTCAAGATCGCTTAAAACCCCTACTAGATTGACATCGTGAGACGGAGACACCCTGGCGCAGAATAGACGTTCGTCATGCGCACAGATATTTCGAAAATCTTTAATGTGATCGTATGCAAGTCTTAGCCTACGCGGGCTGATGCGCTTATCGACTTCATGCGTCTCGGAATAAAGATCAGAAAACGACTTGGCAATGGAATTTCTCATGCTTTCTGGCTGAAACTCATAGAACTTGAATGCCTGACCAAGCATCAAATAATTCATAAGAATCCATACCGGCGTATTGTCGTGATTATTCTCATAATGCCGAATGTAGTCCCTTTTATAATCGCTTTTCCATTTTTGAGACCTACACAGCACCTTCTCGAAATCACCAATAAGCATGTCGATCTTTTTTCGATAACCAGCATCGGCACGGTAGGATCTTCTATCCAGGTATGCCTCCGGGCTATCTTTATGGGCCATTGCGAAACGATAAGAACAGACGGTTTTAAGCACTGCTTCCGCCTTGTTAAAGTATTCAAACATGAGCAGACGCAATGAACGGTCAAATTCGAATAAACGATATATATCAGAAAACTTCGTACCTTTTACGAATAGCTCGTGGCAAGAATCTCCACGCTGGTCGAGAAACAAATCCTTGTAGCCGTTAATAACCGGATAGTATCCCTCGCGTTCCAAAACTAAACGAGTATTGTTATCGCATTCGAGTCCACGGCTTTCAAGAATAGCAATCTGCTCATCAATAGATTTAAATGGTTTATCCATTTGGGCCCCTTAAACGCGAAAACCGCCTTTCGGCGGTTCCCACGGACCAAGCCGGACGTACCGTCGCAAGGCCTCATCACAAGACTTACTTTAAGGGAGAACTCCGGGTCCGTCAATCCTATGCCGCCAATCCTCCAAATCAACCTTTGGACTCATTCTTTGGATAGCTGGCAGATTATAGCCATTAATGGGCACCATGTTGACATCAAGACAACAAAAGAAGCGCTGCAACAAATCGAATAGACAGGAGTGACATGCAAGCGATCGAAAAACTAAAGACCACCGATGATTTAGGTGAACACGGAGGCGGCATATGGAAGAAATGGCCCTGGAAGGACTCCGATCATTATGAATTAATGTCCGATCTCATCCTTAAGGCTAAATACAGCATTCAAGATTTCAATTCCACTATCGGCGGGGGCTTCTTGCCCAACCCAAAGGACACCGTTTATCTTGTGGCACTTGCTACTTGGATAAAAGATGCTTCTGGCAAATTAAAGGGAACTGTCTTCGAAAAGAGATCGAAAACGATTTTGAGTTCTCTAAACAAAGTGAACTCGACGACGCGAGCAAATATCTCCAAGTTGTTCGCTCGGCAGTTATTGCCCACCCCCTCAATTCAACTAGACATCAAGATTATGGTTTTGGATCAGAAGGAAGAATCTGCATTGACATAAGAGGGAAAAGCCTACTTGATTCCTTTCCTAAGGCAGTTATTTATCGCATCACACCAAAAGGATTTTCAAGAATCAACTGCGTGGGCGATAATGACATCGCATTGATGACATGTCGCAATATCCGCAGCGCCAAAGAACAAAAAGGCAAGCTGCACTTTGAAAGATGCTGCCTCGACATGCGAGACATACGCGATTCTGCCGAGCTTTACATTGACGCTATATACGAACTGGACCGCCACCTTGGTCGGATCAGGAGGAAGGATTTTATTAAATAGCCTCAGCTCATTAGCATAAGAGCCGATCGTTCGACCACTTCATCCTAGAAGAAACAGCCGTCACGGACAAAGACGTGCATAATACGACCCGTACCAACAATGAGCGAAGTCAACATGCGGCAGCGGGGCGAAACCGGACGTTAGCAAGAAGAAGGCGCGGGACTCATGTCGGCCCCGGTGCCTAGGCGCAATGCCACGGTGCTGCTTCGCAATATTCAACAGTGGCTAATTAAACAAACACCGCATCCTACCAAGACGCCAGTGCCCAAGCCGTTCTAGTCAAAGAGCAGCTTGGGCACACTCCATGAGACCATAGTAAGGGCCGCAACCGGACCTCGCGTCAGAAGCAGACACGCTCCATCCCACCGGCAATCACCCCTCCCCGTCCATGACCGTCCAGCTCACAGGCTCAATGCCCGGAAGAGACGTTAGGCAAGAGGGGCAGGCAACCTGATAGTTCCCGTAATTTGTTCTGCGCTGCATCGAAGCGGAGACGTATACCGCTTTGCGGGCGCGAGTGACGCCGACGTACAGCAGGCCTATTTCCTCAATAAGCCCATCTGGCATTTTCTTCGCATCAGCAATCTGGCAACCTCGCGCAGAACGTAAGCATATACCAGCATTTTCGCAACGAGAGCAAATCCCTCCAGGCCAATCGAAACGCGTAACGCCCGGAATGAAAACGGTGTCCCACTCGAGCCCCTTAGCGGAGTGAACGGTCATCATGGAGATGCCCACATCAAGGTAATCGGAGAAACGTCGCAGGGAGCCCTCGGAAAAGATACTAACGATATAGTCGAAGCGCTCCGAAGGTCCCATCGCGACGCAGTCATTTTTAAGGTGTTTCCGCAGCGCTCCTAGAAGCATGGCATAGGACCGCCCATACTCGAACCTCTTGGAGCCAGTCAGCAGTTCATCAGAGATGGAGTCGATTATTTTGTCCGCAGCAGACCGGCTGACGCCCTTTTCTCCAGACACTGCATCGGTAATCCTGGATAAAGCAAACGCATTGAATTCGATGAACCCCCGACTTGTATCCGAGAAGAGTCCGTTGAAGTAAGAGATACCTTCTTTAGCAAGCTCTTCCATAATGAGATCGGCAAGGGCACCACGCTTACGAACAAGAATCGCAATCCTCCCGCCACTGCTTTGAGCGAGCGCCGTAACCTTGGAAACGATGGCAGTCGCTTCGTCTTGCTGAGTAGAGCCAACAAATATGGGAAGTCGGGGCGTACCGCCGGCAATGGTGCCCTTCATGTTGGAGCGAATCGCAGCACCGAGCTCTCCGACGATAGATCTCCCAGAAAACCTATGGTTATACTCGAGTTCCAACGGCGTTAGACGCAGGTCGGTAGTGGCCTTTGCCTTTAAGCCTTCCATTGCACCAATAAAACCATAAACACGCTGAATGGGGTCGCCGAACATGCAGATCCCCGACTCATCAGAAATCAGACCCCTTAGGAAGACATAGCACAACGCGTTCGTGTCCTGCGCCTCGTCGACAAGCACGACAGGATATGCTGCCGACAGATAGGACCTTAACTTGGGAAAATGAGCGAGCAATTCAATTGCAAGGGAAATCATTGCGGAGTATGGCAAGAGACCGTTCGATGCAAACCTTTCCTTGATGATCCTATTAAAGGAAAACATCACACGCCTCAAGTCCATTTCCTGACCGTTTCTCATGAAGCGGAGGAAGTCGTCAACGGCATTCTTTTCATCCCAGGTCAGCCTGCCACCTCGCGAAACCAGCTCGCTAACGGCGCTGTTGTCATCAACCATAGAGAGCTCGCCAACGTTCACTGGGAGCGAGAGCGATTTCCAGTATCTGCGTAGCAGAGCCCAAGCAAAGCCGTGGAAGTTGGTCGCCATGACGCTGTCCTCAAAACGCTTGGCCACGGGACCAGGAAGTGCCGACATAGTGATGCCCAAATCCATACGCATCCTCCGCGCGGCGGCAACGCTAAAGGTCAGGGCCAAAATCCTTTTTGGCGGATGGACTTCGCCAGATGCCAGCAGCCAGCAAGCCCGCCCAGTCATCACCGTGGTCTTCCCGTAGCCTGCCGGCGCCTCCACGAACACCCTCTTTGATGGCGAGAAAATCGCGGAGCACTGCGATGCATCCCCACCACAGCGCGCCTCAATCTCGGCTCTAACACTATCCCGCAGGTCAGTCTGACTCATCAGCATTCGAGCCCCACGGCCTTGCGAATAATACTTTTGTAACATGTGGGAACGCCATTAGCACCAAGAGCCTCCGCGAGGGCGACGCCAGACACGACGCCCTTGTTCGATGAAAGCCATGCATACATAAGCGCACGTGATTTGGGCGTGTCTGCGAATAACCCGTCAAACTCCGATCCCCGGAAATCGTATTCAGGGTCCCGCAAGTTAACGCCGTAGACAGCACAGGCGCTTTTCAAAGCTTTACTATTCCCCTTGATGCAAGTTGCCCTCTGAAAAGGATCAATCGACTCAAGAAGCGCAATAAACGCACCCTGGTTATCGCTAGCGAAGAACGAGTCAACGACCTCACCTTCGAAATCCCGTTCGGTTGTCGTTATATGGTCTTCAGAAGTTTCTTGCAGCTCATCCTCATCTCTGTCGACAATTGAATAATTTGGAATCTCGAACTTGCCCAGAAGTTCACAGAGTGGTTTAACGTTCTTTTTCCCGCCGGCCCTGATAGGCACAACTCCATAATCATCCAGATCCATCCCAAGGTTGCGAGCGAACACCGGAATGGCTCCAGACTCTGTCTGCCCCTCAAAAGCCAAAACCGACCGCGCGAAAAAGGCCTCTCGTATCGACTCAAAGTTCAGCATAAGATGCTTTTCAACCTTGTCGGACAGGTCAATATCCCTACCGCATATGACCTTCGGCGAATTTTCGCCCTGCCCGAATCGCACAATGTTCTTATAGCCGCGAGCCAGAATGTTAGGCGAATGCGTCACCATGATCAGCTGAGCTTTGATTGAATCAATTCCGAAATAGTCCTTTAGAAGAGCATTGAATCTATCATCCTTCCCTTCGCAAATCCTATGCAAGCTCTTCGAGAGACGCCTCTGCATATACGGGTGAAGGTGGGCTTCGGGTTCGTCATAAGCCAGAACGGCATGCAGCACGCGTCTGTCATCATCATCTGAGCAAAGGCTCTCTTGAAGGCGTTTAGGCGAAAGACGCATAATGCTCTCGATTATCGAGAGCGAGGCAATAGCGAGGTACTGCAAGCCTACCCCTGCCTTTTTAAAATGAACGCCCCTCTTGTCAAGCAAGGTAACCAAACTTCCAAGCGTTCCGCCATCCGATGAATCGACGCCAGGCCTCACACCATATGATGACAGGATCGGGACGTCGCCGACGATTTCGCCGAGATCTGCAACCAGACCTTCGAGCTCGCTCCCATCCAGAAAATCTGAGACCTCTTTACCCTCCTTATCTAGATAAAGAGCGATACCTTTGGAGAGAACTTTACCGACACCTCGGGTACCATCAAACGCCAGGTCTCCCCTATTAAAGGATGCAGTCGAGTACCTGAACATGTGAACGGATCGCATCAGAGAGGGTGGAATACTTTCTCCGCTCCCTTCGGCCTTAAATTCAATTCGAGAATCCGGGTCGTCAGCAAAAGCGCAGATGGTAATAGTGTTTCCGGTCGTAGGATCGATGTCGAGCCCCGTTATTCCGATCTCGTCCTCGTCCAACTTTAAAGTTACTAGAGCCCCTGCGCGCTTTTCAATGTCAGCGAAATCCTCTTCGCTAATCGTCGCTTGATTGAAAATTGTATTGAGCAAGTCAAGCACATTCGTTTTGCCGAGGTTGTTCTCGCCGACAATATAGCTCACGTCCTCGTCAAAACTAATCGACACTCCATCGAGATTCCGATAGTTCTCAATCCTCAGTTTAGAGATCCTCATGCGTCCTCCCGACCTTTATGGTTTTATGGCTTCCAACAATCTAACACGCCTCGTGTTGTACTGAACTTGAGGCACAGCCACTTCGAGAGGCTTGTAAATCAAAAGCGTAGTCCTAAGAAGGTTGTTTGCATGCACCAAGCCGTCTCCTAAGGCTCCCCCTCCCCCAACATTCCCCAGAAAGTTCGCTGATGTTGACTGGGGTTCCCGTAAAATAAACCCAACAAAATATGTGCGGAGTGCTGGCCTGGAGCTGCCTTCGGACCCTATTGGCTGCTCACCGAGAGGCTCCGCTATGAAACGACCTATTTACTACCTGCTCTGCGCGATCGCGTGCACATCCATGGTCAGCTCGACGATGCCCATGGCAGCCGTCGCGGAAGCCATCCAGCCTCAGGCAGCCGCCGAGCAGCAAGCGCAAGCCGACGCCACGAGCAGCGACACAGGCAAGGCCGAAGACGGCACCAACACAAATACGACAGCAGATACCGCAGAGGACAGCACCGCAACATCCACCGGCACCAGCGCCGTCAACACGGAAAGCGCCGACGGCACCGCCGCCGCAACCGGCACCGCCGCCGCAACCGGCACCCCCGCCCCATCCCTTCGTGCCCAAACCAACGGCACGCCCGAGGCAATCTCCACCACGTCACAAGCCGGCTACGCCCACTCCGCCACCGCAACCCAAAACGGCGTCACCTTCACCGTCTCCTGGAACGACGCCCCCGCGGGCACCGCGACGACCTTCCACGTAACCCAGGCCAACGGCTCGTCCCAGGCCAAGGCGCGCATGGACGTGCCCACCTATTGGGACGGCGGCAGCCAGGAAAGCGTCTGCGACCCGTCGCGCCCGGCATGGGCCAGCTACTACAGCCTGGGCACCGCGGGCCACGACTTTACCTTTGACTTCACGGCGTCGGGCACGTACCGCATCTACTTCTACTTTATGGACAACGACAGAAACGACCCCCAAAACGACAAGGGGATCTACTACCTGCGCACCACGGCGGAGGTGACCGTAAACGACGCCGCCCGCCCGAGCGTCACGCAGATCGTCAACGACGCCGTGGACCTGTGCAGGCAACAAACAAACGGCTCGGAATACAACATGGCGCTGTGGTTCCACGACTGGACGCTCGACCAGCTGGAGTACGACCACAGCCTCAACTGGTGCTCGGCCGAAAGCGGCCTCACGCGCCACCAGGGCACCTGCGAGAGCTACCAGCGCATCTACTCCAAGCTCCTTGACGCCGCGGGCATCGCCAACGGCCGCATCACCGGCAACGGCCACACCTGGAACGCCGTAAAGATCGACGGCAAATGGTGCCAGATGGACCTAACCTGGGACGACACCAGCGACAACTGGTACGGAGACCTGGACCAGCGCCATCTGTACTTTGGCCTGACCGACGAGCTCATGGCAATCGCCCACTCCGACCACACGGCAAACTACCAAAAGGATGACTACGCCTACCGCTCGACCGATCTGTCCAACAATTACTTTGTGCGAAACGGCAAGGCCAATGAATGGGCCGAGAAGTATGCCGACCGCATTCAGCAGCACTTGGATGCCAAGGAAGAGAGCTTTTCCATAGATGCTGACAACGGAACCTTCCCGCCGAGCATCTCGGGAATACAAAACGCGCTCGTTGCGTACGATATGAACCAGAGGGAATGGAGCGTGGCCTCCAACGGCGTAACACTCACGGTGACGTCTAATGTCACGACGGCCTCGAGCTACCAGTGGTCAGCGAAGTTCGACTTCGAGGCTGAGTATCCCGAGACAAAACCCATTCCAAAACCAACCGAATTCGACGGCTACTTCACCGTCAAAAGCGCCCTGCCCGGCGATGCCTCGCTCGACGTGGCATCAGGCTCGCTCGACCCCGGCGCAAACGTCCAGCTCTGGTCGACGAACGGGACCTCCGCCCAGGTACTTCGCTTCCGATACGACGCGCATGCCGGTGCTTACGAGATAACCAACGCGAAATCGGGGCTGGCGCTCGACGTCCAGGGCGGCTCGGCCCGGCCCGGGGGCAACGTCCAGCAATTCACGCGCAACGGGACGGGCGCCCAGCGCTGGGCAATCTCCGACAACGCGGACGGCACCGTGACAATCGCCTCGGCGAAGAACCCCTCGTGCGTGCTCGACGCCGCGGGCGGCAAGTCCGCCCCCGGGACCAACGTCCAGCTGTACCGGTCAAACGGCACTACGGCGCAGAAGTGGGTGCTAGAAAGCCGCTAGAAAAGGCTCGACGCGTATGAGCTGCGCCGAGCCTTCAAGGAGAATTGCATCTTTCATCGACGGGCCAAAGGTCTAGGCAAGAACGATCTTCTTGATAAACAAGGATTTAAGGCCGATCGTCAATGCATACTGGACGCCCATGGCCAGCGGAATCGCCATGATGTCGATAGCGCCCAGAAGAAGATAGCAGGCGATGAGGTAGATTACGTTGGCCAGAAGCGTTATCCCCGCAGACTGCTTCGACAGCCCGTAGGCTGTAAAGCATGGGTGTAGCGCCGAGAAGGTGATGCTGACGACAGTCAGCGCCGCAAGGGTGGCGAACAAGTGCCAGTAGCCTCCGTAGACTGGATCCATGAAAAACGAGAGAGCGGGCGGAACCGCAATGATTGCCAAGGCCGCGCAAGGCGCAACGACCTTGAAGACCATGCGCTCGATTTTCTTCACAACGACAAAAGCCTGGTCGTCCTGCCCCTTGGCTATCAGCTCTGCGAGCTGAGGCATGATTGCCTGCTGCACCGGCGTCGAGAGTAGGGTGAAAGCCGAGAGCAGCTGCTTGAAGAACTTGAACACACCAACAACCTCGCTGGAAAGCATGGATAGGAAGAATACGTCGAAGTACTGGATTGGCGCGTCGGCGGTCGCAGCCAGGTTCGACCACATTGTGAAAGAGAAGAAGCCCTCAGGGAGGTCGCGCCTCCTGGCAGCAGCCACGCCCTTCAGGCCGACATGCTTACCGACAACGAAGAGCGCGATAGCGAACAACGACACACTCTTTAGGACGTCCGCCGCGCAGTAGGCAAACGCAATCGCAGCGACATTCGGGCCAACAGCGTAGAACACTGCCGCGGCGAGGACGAGCTTCAGCGCCGCCACTGCGACCGCATGGATGGCGACATATTTGAACTTGTCAAAAAGCCTCAGCACTCCGGTCGGCGTGCCCTCGACATGCACAGCAATCTCGAAGCAGAATATCGTCGCGGCGAGCGTGGAGACGTCATCCCACCCGAGCAAGCTTGAGACGAGCGGAACAATCGCGAAAGCGACCGCGCACCCCATGAGGGCGGAGGCGATGTCGACGAAGAAACCAGCCTTTATGGTCGCGGCGAGTCCGGCGTCGTCCCTTCGCTCCTGGCAAATCGACCCATAGCGAATCACTCCCTGCCAAGACTGGAAGTTGAGGAACGCGTCCACGGCCTGCATGAACGTCTGGCCGATCATCAATGAACCGTAGCCTGCGGCCCCGAGGAACCCGGCGGACAAGAACGTCGTGACCATGTTGAGCGCAGAGGCGCCCCCCTGCCCCACCACAATCGTAGAGACGTTCTTGGCGAGCTTCAGCCAAAACTCGTTGCCTTTGAGCCGGCCCAGCAGCGATTTCACCCTACCGACCATCAACGCCCCTTCTTGCGTAGCGCCTTGGAAAGCTTGGCCGCGAAGCCACCGAGGAAAAACCGCCGAGACGGCGCCTTGTCGTCTTTCGCGCGCAAGGCGAAGCTATCTGCCCCCGCCATGGCGGCAATCGCTGCGCCGACGCCTATCTGCCTGTGGGTAACACCCGAGACCAGTTGTGGCTCGGCGACAATCCTCAACCGCCCACCGAATGGCTCGGGAGGGCGAATCTCCTCCCCCGCCGCGTCGAGGGCCCAAAGAAGCGGCAGTGACATACCGCCGTCGAGACAGGCGAACATGTTCCCGCTCTGCCTGAAGTTGATCTCGTTTAGGACCGCCCCATCCCTGGTGGCGAAGACCTCGATGTCGAACATGCCCCTGAAGCCCTCGCTCGAGAGCTCGCCGATTACTTTTTCGAGGAGCTTTTCCATCTCGGGAGCCGCCTCGGAACACCCGATGGCGACGTTGCCGGCCTTCCTTGGGAACGTGAGCTCTTTTCGCAGCGTTATGTGCGATTCCTTTCCATCCGACAGGAAGATGCAGCCCGAGGCCACGGCCTCGTAGTCGAAGTCCACGACCTCCTGGACCAAGAGTCGCTCGTAGCCGTCCGCGAATAGGCGGGTGACGGCAGCGGCGTAGGAATCCGGGGAGTCCACAATCGCGATGTCGGTCTTCTCGCCGAACGCGCTCACGAGCGGCTTCAATATGAGGGGAAAGCTGAGCCCGGCCGCCGCGTGATCACGACTCGTAACGATGACCGAACGCGCCATGGGCACGCCGTGCGCTTGCGCCCAAACATACTGCTCGTACTTGTCCATCAATCCCGCAACCCTGCCGGGCTCGCCTGAAAACGAATACGTGACGATGCCTTTCGGGGCAAGCTCGCGGTCGGCGACGTAGGCGGAAAGATCCGAGCTGGCGAGAACGATGCACAATCTTGGGTCTTTGTCTGTAAGCCAGGACCGATAACCTTCCGAGATGGCCTCTACGCTGTTATCGACAAGCTCGAAGTTCTTGGGACAATACTTCGAGGACGGTACCATGAGCCCGTCGGCGCTTTTCATACCCGAATGAAGAAGCAAGTCGAACGGGACCCCATCTCTTCCGAGGCTCCTCAGACTCGCCAGGGTGTTGTGGTGATCGCCGCCTACGACCAGAATACGCCACCCCTTGGGGAAGTCGATGTGTCTTTCACAAGTCATCGATCTATAACACCTCCAGAAAGAATCGCCCGTCCCAATTCGTCGGACGTCATGAACTCGCAGTCCGGGTACCGCGTCGCCAACTCCTGCAGAAGCCCGTCGAGGGCCTCGAGCGAGAACGCACGATGCCTCTCATCCACGCGTGAAGTGTAGTTGACGCGATGGGTGCATACCACCGCTGGCTGCCTACGCCTGAAAGCCGTCTCGATTTCGGCGAAAGCAGCGTCGACGCACTCGTCGACGCTCTTGCCTTGAAACATAGAACGCGAGGGCTCGAACTGCACATTGCGGATTAAGCGGCACTGCCCAGGTACGTTGGAGCGTCCGAAAACATTAATCCTCCTCGAATAGGAGTCGTTCCCTTTCGGAACATTCCTCTTCGGCGATGATTGGATCGTCTCGATGCCCAGCTCAGCGGCGATGAGCTCACATTCCTTGTTGGCGACATAGCATGGTGGGATGAAGCTCCTGGGGGCGAAGCCAAAAAGGCGTTTGAAAATCGCGACCGCGTCTTCAAGGTATCCGTGCACGTCAATCAGAGTGTTTCCATTGTTGAGAGCGTCAATCCCATTGTAGAAGGCATCGTCCAGCCCTACCATTCTCAAGCTACAGGCATATTCCACCACAGGGTCGGTGGCCGCATCGGTGAGCCATGCCGTAGCGTTGAGATGCTCTCGTCCGTGGAGCTGCGGATGCAGTGCTGTTTCACCGCAGCCCAGCCGAACGAAATCGAGTACTCCCTCGTCTCCGTCATAGGTTCGGTAGGTTTTATCTATTGGCTCAAATCCAAAGTGCGCCACATCAGCGTTACCAGGAACGCATCGATTGAAATCAGGGTTGGCGGTTGCGAAGTTCAACGTGAACACTGGCGCGGAAGCCCGAAATCGCACCGCATTCTCACGCAGCAAAGAAGAGAGGGCGCTTACGTCAGCCTTCTTCTCCAAGCCGTCAAAAGATTGGTAGTGATCGAGCCTGAAAGAGGGGAAGCGATTCTCAAATGCCGCAAGTGCATCGGAATCCGGGACCCTCACGGCACCCCAATCGTCGGACTCGAAGACGACGATACGCCTATTCGTTTGGAAGCCAAGCTTTGCGACCAGGGCCTTAGCAGCCTCTTTGATTATGTGCATCGTCTGCCCCTAAAGCTCGAATTCACATTTTTCGGGGAAAAGTTCGTCAAGGCAGGCGAGAATTCTCGTCCGCGCAGTCTCGTACTGCTCCGGCGTGAGGTCGCCGTCATTGAGACAGACGACCTTTCCCTTGCGCCCGCGAAGATACGATTCAGCCTCTTCCAGGGTTGAATCGAAGTCAATTCCTAAATTAAAACTCTTTCCAAATGAGATGGGCCGCGGATAAAAGTCGCCTTTTGCGCACTGCCAATCTTTCATAAGCCAGTTCGATATATCGGTAGCCTGCCTGAATCGATGTGAGGAAGTTCTCTCCAGCTCATCCTTCTCTTCAGCCCAAACCTCATCGAAGGTTGATTTCAAGAAAGAATTGCAGAGGTGCGGTTCATAAAATCCCTTAAACGATGGAAATGCAAGCATGAGTACCGTTCTCAGGGCCATCGTCCCATATGCGGGGCTGAGCCATTTCAGCGGATGACTCCTGACGCAATTCAACGGCACAAAATGAGTGCTAAGGACGCTCGCAACGTTAAAAGGAACATAGAACTCGTCCCCTCGGGCGAGACCACCGGCACTTAATACGGCGGTCGCCCTCGGCAATCCCTTATGGAAATAATCGTCCTCGCTTGTACGATTTAGAACGATCAGATCATCGTTGAACAAAACAAACTGCTCCGCCAAACTCTCGATTCGGTTTGCGTTAAGTTCGATGACGTTGGAATTGAAGGTGGGAAGGTACTCATGGGGGATGTAATCTTCATGCTTCACGATATGAAGTTTTGGATTCGAAGTGTCGAGCCACTTAGGAAGATGCCCATAGGTCAAGAAATGAACCTTGCGGACCCAAGGTGCGTTCAAAGCGACACTGCGAAAGAAGTACCGAAGTAGGCCCCAATCCCGATATCGCTTGTCCTGTCCGTGAGCAGAAGCCGAATCCGACGGTCCCTCGTACCTATTCCTCTCCGAGAGCCATTCTGAATCCGAGTCATCCACCCATGGAATTACAAAGTCGATTTCCATATTCATCCGTTGTCTTTCATTTCGTAGTTGCGTTTAAATCCCTCTGTCCTACTCTCTGACTTTGAAGGAAAATCTGTCGACACAATCGCCATCACCATAGCGTAAAAAGGCCCATAAAAATTAAAGAAGGAAGCGTCAGCCGTACTCAATATCATGTAATAGAGAGGAATAATCACGTATGCACCGACAGGAACCCGATGAGACCTTGACCTCGATATGAACGAATAGAAGAACGTCCCGATGAGCAGGGTGAAAAGCGCAAGCCCGAAAAAACCAAACTGCCCGATGACCGTAGGCCAGAAGCTGTCGCTAACGAAAGCGTGGTAATCTGGGCTCAAGCCATAGACGCCGGAAAGCCCATATAGATAATAAAGAGGCGAGTAATACTCGCCCGACATATAGCTAGCGTACGTGCCGAAACCCGAGCCAAAGGGAAACAAACTCTGCGCAATCTGCATAGAAGTGGACTGAAGAAGATACCTGGCCGACGTCGTATCCCCAAAATAGAACTGCAGCTGATCAGCGCCCAAGAACAATACACCAACTACGAGAATCAGGTACAAGAATACTGTGGGCTTCTTGTCCCCGCGCGTCACCAACCCCCTAACCAGAAAGAAGCCGATGACGAAGGCGATTCCGACGGCTTTCGCCCTCATAGTCGAAAGCAAGAGCAAAATGTCGAGGATAATCCATACCTTGTTCTTTTTCGCATCGGTCATCAAGAGAGCGGAGATGCCGACACAATACGCTGCGAGCTCTGTGGTATGTCCGAACACGAAGCGATAGCAAGGCACACCCATGAAATGTCGGTCACTCCCCATCGGCACAACCCCCGAAAGATGGAGTGCGTAGCCGAAAAGGGCGGCGGCTATAAGCAGTTTCACAACACCGATCGCAAGCGAAAGAATCCTCTCCTCACCATATACGACCTGCAGCGCTCCATAATATGCCGCGAAAACCTTGAAGCATGTGAACGCATCTACGGCAATAGCAAACTTACTTTGCTGATAGCCTGTAACGAAGTTTGAAGCAAGTCCGAGCGCAAGCAGCAAAGCGACGGCCAAAATGCCGATACGCTCCCCTCCGTTAAGCACAATCTTGTCTTTTCTAAAAAGCCCCCATCCAACGAGAAGAATGGCGGCGAGCTCGTCAGCATACGAAAACGCCTTGATGAAACCATCAAGCATGGGCGAGGCGATAAGGATGACAAGCAAGATGACTTGAAACGCCTCACGCGCAAGAATCTTAGGACGTCCAGCATCCTTCGCTCTGTATCCGACCTTTAAAGCAACGGAAGACAAAACTACCCCCGTCCCATGTATAGCGCAGCAAGCTGCGCGACAGTCCCGTGAATATCAAACCCCTCATCCGCCACGACTCCCGCGTAGCCCTTGCGCATACCGCTCGAGTATCCAAGCGCGCGCTCAATGCAGTCGGCCCAGGCCTCGGCCCCCGCCTCCAGCGGCAGATACTCCACCAAGTCGGTAATGGCCACCTCGTCGGTAATCCTGTCCGAAAGCACGCACGGCAACCCGGAGCACTGCGCCTCCACCGCCGAAAACGGCAGTCCCTCAGACAACGAAGGCATGGCGAAGCAATCAACCCCATCGTAGAACGAGGGCATATCGTCGAGCAGTCCTAAGAAGCACACGCGCTCGGAAAGCCCGAGATCACCTGCCCTCCTCTCGACGTTCTCGCGCAGTGAGCCGTCCCCCGCAAGGACGAGAAACGCATGCTCGTCAATACGGGCGAGGGCGGCAAAAGCATCGATGAGGAAGGCATGATTCTTCATCAGTTCGAAGCGTCCGACATGGCCAACCAGGATGTCTTCCTCCGAAAACCCGTACGAACCCCTGAAAGCGTCCCTTCGTGCGGCGTCGAAGGCGAACCGCGCCACGTCGATGCCGTTGTTCACTACCTCAAAATCTTTGCCTGGATACATGAACTCCCCCGCGGTCCTCGAACAGGCCAGCCGCTTGGTCGCATACTCGCCGAAACCCTTCTGGAAAGCCTGCTTCACGATATTGCGCGGGGTGCGCTCGAAATCGGCGATGTGCGAGTGTGAGAATAGTCGCCCGACGCCGTGCTCGCCCGCCGAGCGCAGGACGTCGCGCCCGAGCGCAGCCATATGGCAGTGCACGGCGGCGTAGTCGTGATGCTCGTCAAAGAAGGCGTCCAACATCCGCTTGCGGCGCAGCAGGTTCGCGCCCTCCATGATGGGCACGTGGTACACATGCCCGCCAAGGCTCTCGACCTCATCCTCGTAGTATTCGCGGGGGGTGTGGAAGACGAGAAAGTCGAACTGCACCTGAGTGCGGCAGATATTGCGGTAGACGTTCATGATGAATGCCTCCGCGCCACCCCTGAACAGTTTCGAGGTAACCTGAAGTACTTTAACCACGGGCACTCCAATCTTCGATTTGATTCAAATAGCAGGAAAGCCCTTCCTCCCAGTCGGGCATGTGGAACCCGACCGACTCGAGCCTGGACAGGTCGAGCGCGGAGTGGACCGGGCGCGGGGCGATGGGGCCCTCGGCACTCGCGTAGTAGTCGGCGGTCGATACTGGCACGACCCTGTCGCCGTTACCGTTGGCGGCCTCGAAGACGGCGCGGGCGATGTCCGCCCAGCTCTTCACGGCGCCGGAGCCGGTGCAGTCGTAGGTGCCGTAGGGGGCGTGCGTCCCCAGCACGTGGAAGATGGCCTCGGCCATGTCGCGCGTGAAGGTCAGGCGGCCCAGCTGGTCGTCGACGACCGTGACCTGCGCGAGCCCGTCCTCCGGGTCGGCGACGCGGTCGGACAGGCACTTCATCGTCTTGACGAAGTTGTGTCCCTCGCCGATGACCCAGGAGCTGCGCATGATGTAGTGGCGCGGGCAGCCGGCCACGGCGATGTCGCCGGCGGCCTTGGTCTGTCCGTAGACGGACAGC
>CABRCR010000037.1:0-2239 GCA_902469435.1 uncultured Collinsella sp.
CCGAACCCGGAAGCTAAGCCCCATCGCGCCGAGAGTACTGCGGGGCCAGCCCGTGGGAGGCCAGGGCGCCGCTGACCGGTGGACGGCACCGAGCCGTCAGTGAAACTGAAGAAGGGGGAGGCCGCGAGGCCTCCCCCTTTTTTTGCGTTTAAAGGCAATATTCTTTAAACAATTAAATCAATTAAATCATCCACCGCTGAATATAGACGTTCACCGTTCTTTGGTCGGTTCTCTGTTCTCAATGGACTAATATTTGCTTTAGCGCACTGCTGCGCTTGTCCTGTTTTTACACGGGTCGTTTTATTGATTGTGACGGAAGGACTCACATGGCAGATGTTCATGAGCTGCTTGATAACTGGATTGCCAATGTCAAGGACGAGGAGCTCCTCGCTGAGCTCAACACGATGAAGGAGCAGGGTGATGAGGACGCCATCACTGACGCTTTCTTCCAGGATCTCGCCTTCGGTACCGCCGGTCTTCGCGGCACTATCGGTGCGGGCACTAACCGTATGAATATCTATACGGTCGGTCGTGCGACCCAGGGATTCGCTGACTATCTCAATGCGACCTTTGAGCATCCGACGGTTGCCATCGCTCGCGATAGCCGCAATAAAGGTGAGCTGTTCGTTAAGACGACGGCTGCCATTCTTGCAGCAAATGGCGTGACTGCCCTCGTGTATCCCAAGATTTCTCCTGTGCCGACGCTCTCCTGGGCCGTCCGTGATCTTAAGTGCTCCGGTGGCATTTGCATGACCGCTAGCCATAACCCGGCGCCGTATAACGGCTATAAGGCCTATGGCCCCGATGGCTGCCAGATCACCAGCGAGGCCGCCGATGCAATTTCTAAGGCTATCGCCGAGACCGATACATTCACCGGCGTGAAGTCCATGGACTTTGATGAGGCTCTTGAGCAGGGTCTGGTTAAATGGATCGAAGGCTCATGCCTCGAGCGTTATTACGACGCCGTTCTCGCGCGCGGCGTGACCAACCTTTCTGCCGAGGAAATTGCCGGCGCGCCGCTCAAGCTTGTCTATACGCCGCTGAATGGTACCGGCCTCATTCCCGTTACCACGGTGCTCGAGCGCGCTGGCATCACCGATGTCACGGTTGTTCCCGAGCAGAAGGAGCCTAACGGCGATTTCCCGACCTGCCCGTATCCTAACCCCGAGATCCGTCAGGCCATGCAGAAGGGCATCGATCTCTGCGAGCAGGTTCACCCTGATTTGCTGCTTGCAACCGATCCCGACGCCGATCGTGTTGGCGTTGCCGTTAAAAATGGCGATGACTATCTGCTACTGACCGGCAATGAGATGGGCGTTCTGCTGCTCGACTATATCTGCAAGACCCGTGCTGCCTGCGGTGAGGACCTCACTAAGAAGGTTGCCGTTACTACTATCGTTTCTTCCGCCATGGTTGACGCTCTGGCCGACGAGTACGGTTTTGAGCTCCGCCGCTGCCTGACGGGCTTCAAGTACATCGGTGACATCATTACCTCACTTTCCGATGCTGGCGAGGTCGATCGCTTTATCTTTGGTTTCGAGGAGAGCTACGGCTATCTGGCCGGCGACCACGTGCGCGACAAGGACGCCGTGAGCACTTCACTTCTGATTTGCCAGATGGCGCAGTATTACAAGCTCCAGGGCAAGAACCTTGCCGATGCGATGCACGAGCTGTACGAGAAGTATGGCTACTATCACAACAAGACGATTTCGCTGAGCTATCCGGGCGCTGAGGGTGCGGCAAAGATGGCCGGCATCATGGCTGGTCTGCGCGAGAACCCGCCCGCGGAGCTCGCCGGTTCCAAGATTGAGGCCGTCGTGGATTACAACACCTGCGTGAACGGCCTGCCGAAGGCTAATGTCATTGAGTTCGATCTCGAGGGTGGCAACAAGGGTATCGTCCGTCCTTCCGGCACCGAGCCCAAGATCAAGCTGTATATCTTTGCCAAGGGCGCGGATGCCGCCGAAGCTGATGCAGCACTTGACGCGATTGAAGAGTCCGGTCGCAAGCTGCTGGCATAAGGTATTTAAGAGTCTATTACTGTAGATAGGCGAAAGAGGGGATCTCGGAAACGAGGTCCCCTCTTATATTTACCCAGCCAGCCGAGAGTCCTTATATGTGTAGGAAATGTGTACGCCCAGATTCCCGCCCCCGGCGCCCCTCCGGTCTGGCAATATATCTCCTTGCCGCGCGGCCCGGTCGGACCGGATCAGCCGCCAGGCGTGCACCTTGAGAACCG
>CABRCR010000038.1:0-1385 GCA_902469435.1 uncultured Collinsella sp.
GGGTTAAGGGTCAAAAAGTGTGTCCGGAATCGCGGATTTTCACGGATTGACCTGTAGGTTTCCGGAAAGTATATGCTCCGGAAGCATATATCTAGCCCCCGACGGGAAATCCTCGGTGTGGCAGCCGTGATGTGCTATGCGCGGCGTGGTGTGGTGTCGCAATGTCGAAGAACCAACCACGCTGCCACTGCGGCGGTGAAATGAAACGCAACGGCACCACCAGCAAAGGCACCACCAGATGGCGCTGCAAACAATGCGGCGCCTCCAGCGTCAAACGTCGAAACGACATCACCAACGCGGCAGTGTTCACCCAGTTCATCGAGCATTGCACCACCGCAATATCACTCGACGACCTAGCCAAACGAAACGGTGTTAGCCGCGCCACCATGAAGCGGCGCTTCAAGTGGTGCTGGCTCGTTGATGTGCCTGACCCCACCGCCGGCCACCACAAGCGGATCTACGACCAGGTATTTCTCGATGGCACCTACACCGCCGGTGGCTGCCTGATCGTCGCGGCGACCATCGACCACGTGATCGCCTGGCACTGGTGCAAACACGAAACCACCCGCGACTACCAACTGCTGCTTGAACGCATCGAAGCCCCACTCATCGCCGTCATCGACGGCGGCCAAGGCGCATACAGCGCAATCAAAAAGTGCTGGCCGACTACGAAAATTCAACGCTGCCTCGTCCACGCCCAACGCGTGGTCCGCCGCTACACCACCACCAACCCACGCACCGATGCCGGGCGCACCATCTACCGACTTGCGCTGAAACTGACCCGGATCACCACACTGGATGAAGCCGCCGCGTGGGGTGTGCAACTGCACGAGTTTTCAACGATCTACCGGGAATGGATGAACGAGAAAACCATGATCAAAGACCCCAAAACAGGTGCATGGACCCGCGTGTGGACCCACCACAACGTGCGCAAGGCCTACAACAGCCTCAACCATCTTTGGCGGTCCGAGATGCTGTTTGTCTACCTCAACCCGCCAGCAGGAGTCCTTGCGCCCGAGCGGATCAAATCCACCACCAACAGCTTAGAAGGCGGCATCAACGCCCAGCTCAAACTGCTCGCCAGAACCCACCGCGGCAGATCAGGCGAACGACAACGCCGCATGCTGGATTGGTGGCTCTACTTAAAAACGGAACTGCCTGACGATCCAGTACGAATCGCCAGGCAGTCCGACTGGGGCCAGGGCCAACTCGCCAAAGTATCCACCCTGACCCAAACCGAGAACCAAGCCGACCACGAAACAGGACGCCCAGCCCTCTACGACAACGCTATCGACACCGACTACACCCACTCAATCGGCATTCAAAAAGGCCAAATCTAACCCCCGCGACACGCCGAGCCAGACACACATTTTGACCCTTAACCC
>CABRCR010000039.1:0-29834 GCA_902469435.1 uncultured Collinsella sp.
GCCCGAACCCCGTGAGGGCCGGCGCCTTTAGACGCGTGCCGGAAATCCAAGGGTTATACCCTAAGAGCAAACCACCCCTTTTAGGGGTGGTTTTGATTTACGCGCTGGCGACGATGAGGTTGGGGCGGGTGTTGTCGGCGATTTCGGCGATAGAGGTGGCAACGGCATCGTCGGGGTCGCGGTCCATGACGATGGCGTTGACATCGACGAGCTCGGCAAAGCGGTACATGCCACGTCCGTTAACCTTGCTGGCGTCCATGAGGGCCACGCTTTGACGGGCGGCGCCGATCATGGTCGTTTTGGTTTCGGCCATCTGGGGAAAGTCGGTGGTAAAGCCGCAGCCGGGAACAAAAGCGCCAGGGCACATGACGGCAAGATCGGCGTGGACCATTTGGAGCGCCTGCATGGTAAGTGGGCCGTACAGATAGCGATGACCTTTGCGCAGTGCCCCGCCCAGCATGACGACATCGACCGAGGGCATGCTCTCGTCGATGTAATCGGCGATGGTGATATCGGCCGTAATGACGGTGATGCCGTCGCGCTGATCGAGCAGGCGGACGAACTCGAGTGCCGTGGTGCCGGAGTCGACGAGCAACGTGTCGCCGTCGCTGACGAGTTCAATGGCGCTTTGAGCGATGGCCTGCTTGGCGGCGACGTTGACGTTGATGCGCCGATCCTGCGTGGAGACCGTTAGGCGTTTGTGGAGCGACACGGCGCCGCCATGCGTGCGGCGTAGCTTACCGGACTCGGCGAGCGCGTCCAGGTCGGCGCGGGCAGTGACGGAGGAAACGCCAAAGGTCTGGGCGATTTCTGCCACCTGCACGGAGGCGTTATGCTCGAGCATTTCCATGATGGCGGCACGTCGTTCGTCGGCGAAAGCTCGTGTTGTTGCGTGGGCCATAGCTGCTCCATCCTCAACCTAAATTTGCAGGAATTATGTTGAAACCATTTTCGTTCATTTTCTTTTCTAGCAAGAAAACGCCTTTCGATTACTTATCTTTTCTACAAAAGAAAGGTGATTCGCTCGAAAACTGGGATATCGGATAGGGGGATTTGGTCCGATTCCCTTCCGTTTGCTTTTCAAAAACGAGCGTTTTGGCCTGCGTGCCGGCGATATCTCGTACATGCGACAGATGTGATTTTCATACAATGGGCCCAGCAAAACGCAAGGTAAAACGCCTTGCGGACACGTACGCCCGATGTCCAGATGCGGGCGAGGGAGAGGAGCAAACGCTCATGGCACTTGTTACCACCGAAAAGATGCTCAAGGACGCTCAGGCCGGCCACTACGCCGTCGGCGCGTTCAACGTCGAGAACCTCGAGTTTGTTATGGCCGTTCTGGCCGCTGCCGAGGAGACCAAGTCCCCCGTCATCATGCAGACCACCCCGGGCACCATCAAGACCGCTGGTCTGGACTACTTCTACGGCATGGTCAAGGCTGCCGCCGAGCGCGCTTCCGTGCCCGTCGCTCTGCACCTCGATCACGGCGATGGCTATGACCGCTGCATGCAGGCTTTCCGCACTGGCTACACCTCTGTCATGATCGACGGCTCGCATGAGTCCTTCGAGGACAACATCGCCCTGACCAAGTCCGTCGCCGACGCTGGCCGCGCCATGGGTGTGCCCGTCGAGGCCGAGCTCGGCAAGGTCGGCGGTAAGGAGGACGACGGTCCCGCGGTTGAGGGCGAGAGCCCCTACACCGATCCTGCCGAGGCCAAGGAGTTTGTTGAGCGCACCGGCTGCACCTCGCTGGCCATTGGCGTTGGCACCAGCCACGGCGTGTACACGAGCGATCCTCACATCGAGCAGTCCGTGGTCAAGGCCATTCGCGACGCCGTCGACGTGCCGCTGGTCCTGCACGGCACCTCCGGTGTGCCCGATGAGCAGGTTGCCGAGGCTGTGAAGAACGGCATCTGCAAGGTCAACTATGCCACCGAGCTGCGTCAGGCCTACACCAAGGGCTTCATGGCCTACATGGCCGAGAACCCCGCTTGCTTCGATCCTAAGAAGCCGGCCAAGGAGGGCATGCGTGAGATCACCGAGCTGGTTAAGATCCGCATGACCAACCTCAACTCTGTGGGCAAAGCAGAGTAACAGCAAGGGTACTCTGATCCCACCGGACGGTTTGGGCGGGTCCCGTACTCAGTTTCCAAAACGTCCTCGCGCATGAAGGCCCCCGTTGTCTCGCTTCTTCGAAGCGTTGACAACGGGGGCCTTCGCGCTGCGGAATGATTTTGGAAACTGAGTACGGGACCCGCCCAAACCGTCCTGCTCAATCGCCCTTGTGGCGTTAGTGTCGGAAAAATAAGACGTTGCTTTTTGCCCCCTGCGGAAAGATAGGGGAACTAAGCCCTCGTCCCTCCCAGGTTGACCTACTCGAGGTCGTCGCCCTTGTGGTGTTGGGGCTGAAAGGGTGGGACGCGTGGGTTATTTGGTTGTTAGGGTTAGTAGGTCGTTGGGGGTTTTGAGGTTGTAGGTGGCGTTTGGGATATCTTGGTGTGATCCCCATGCTGCTCGGGCAAAACTGACCCCTGCTGAAGTTGCGCATTGTTCGTCGTAGACGGTGTCGCCAACGTAGACGACGTTGCCAGGATTCGCGCCCGCACGTCGGAGATATTCGAGCATGGGTGCGGGTGCGGGTTTATGTTCGGTTGTGTCTTCGACAAGGATGATGTGCTCAAAATACTTATCGAAACCAAGGGGTGCAATTTCTTTTGCGTATTCGTCGCGCGCACGTGAGGAGACGATGCCAAGTTTGCAGCCGCTATCGGCGAGCGTTGCGATGACTTCAAGCAAACCTGGAAACACGCTGATGGTGCTTTTAAAGCTGGCGGCAACTTGGCACCAGCGATCCAACGTTGCCTGCGAGTAGATCCCAAGTTTCTCAAGGGCATCCTTGCCGGGTATGCCGAGGGCAAAGTCAAGCTCGTGTCGGGGAAGCGTTTTGCTGGTCTCTTCTTGGACAATCTGGACAAGCGATGACAGAACGCTTTCTTCTGTATCTGCCAATGTCCCATCAACGTCAAATACGATATGGTCAAAGTGCTTCATATGATTGCTCCTCTCTGTTGTTTGCCTGCAAGTTTGATGCAGTGACAGAAGAAGGGTTAGCGGGATTTCTGCCTGGTGCTATCGAGATTCTGCCTCGCTGCTCGATAGCTCGAAGGAGTGCACCCCATTTGTTCTTTAAATACCTGGCCAAGATGGCTTGCTGTTATAAATCCGCATTGGCGCGCGACTGTCTGTACCGTTCGCGTGGTGTGTGCCAAAAGTTCGCAAGCACGGTTTATGCGGTATGCGCGTAGATATGCCGCCGGGGTCGTTCCTGCACAAGTTTCGATAATGCGGTAACACTCTCTTTCGCTTACGCCGGCTGCAGATGCCATCTGGGGCACATCTATAGCGGCTGCATAGTTTGCGCGGATAAAGTCCAGGATTGCCTTGAACTGTACGTCGCGGCTGGTCATCCAAGAGGCGCCGTCGGAAGAAAAGAGCGGTTCGGCCTTGGCGTTAATCTGAATCCAGAGCTCTGACAAACTATTTCGAAGCGCCATCTCGTTCTGCGGCCGTTGAAGGTCGTGGCTAAAGGAGCTCTTCAGCAAATCGATAAAGGGCATATCGTCGGGATTGGTGGGCGACCATTTGAGCACATCGACGCCTCGACATTGAAGCAATGGGTTGATGTAGCGCTTTTGGAGACGTCCCGCGGGATCGCCGAGCATCGACGGCTGAAAGATATGCAGCATTTGAATGGCTGGCGCCGAATTGGGTGATTGCAGCGTGCTGTGCAAAACGCCGCCGTTGATAAAGCCGGCGGACCCTTCCTCAAAGCGTACGTGCTCATGAGCCGCGCGCGTTCGATAGTCAATCGCTCCCTGCTCCATGTAGAAAAGCTCAACTTCGGAATGCCAGTGCCAGGGGACGGAATTGCCCGGATAGCGAGCGAATTCTGCGCGTTCGGCAATATAGGGCCAGTCTTCGGCGGTCTCGGGAAACGCTTCCTCGCGTCCTCCGCGGTGCAATTCTATGTGATCCATGTTTCGCATGGCATCAGTATAAAGCGCGATGGGCTTAGATTGCTCTTGCCTGTTCGGGGAACGCCTTGTCTAGGGATGCTTGGAGCTTTTCGAACGATGCTCGCAAGTTGTGGCTCTGGTCGGTTGAGCGTTTGGCTTTTGTGGTGGGGGAGTCGAGGAGGCCGTTTCTCTGTGTCGGGGGGAAGGAGAAAAGGTCTGCATATTTTAGGGATGGCTGCTGTGCTGCGTCATTGGAAGAATGCATGCTTTTGCGGCCTCCTCGATATCCACCAAAAGAATGCGCTCGGGGTTTGCTGCTAGGCCCCGTGCGCTGGCAGTATTATGCCGCGGCTGCCGCAAAGAAGCGCTAAAGAAAGGCTTAACCTGGTTTGATGTTACGATGAAACTGCAGGTCAGAGGTATCGAGTAACACTCTTGAAAGGTTTTAGGCTTAAGGACTTTCTAAGGTTTGTGACGTGGATGTGGCGCGGACGTGCGGAGCGTGTGGATGCTCGCTGTTAGCGCTGCGGCTCTGCAGCCCGCACCTGCTCGATGACCTTTTCCATCGTGGCGTCGATGCGGTCTTTTTTGAGCTCACATTCCCAGATGGTTATGGGTGTCCAGCCCATTTGAGTGAGTGCTGCCACGGCAGCGCGGTCGCGCTCGACGTTGCGACGGAACTTTGCCTCCCAAAACTCAACGTTGCGCTTGGGCTGGCTAGGGTTGCACTTGGGGCAGCGGTGCCAAAAGCAGCCGTTGACGAAGATGGCGATCTTGCGCCCGGGAAAGGCGATGTCGGGCTTGCCGGGAACCTTCCATTCCAAGCGATAGCCCGTAAGGCCCGCTGCCCGCAGGCGCTGGCGAACGAGCAGCTCGGGCTTGGTGTTGGCGCGCTTGTTGCCCTTCATGGACTTTTTGATGGCGGCACGACGGCGTACGAGCTCACGCTCGTCGGCGGAAAGGTCCGAGGTATCGATGCCGTCGAGCAGGCCGGGCTTGGGACGCTTCTTGCTGCGGCGCTTAGGTGCGCGCTTGGACTTGGTGGAGGGCTCGTCGGTCGCGGTGGCGTCGGCGTAGTTGGCAGTGCCGTTGGCCTCAAGCCGATCTTCCCTCAACTCAATCAGAGCATCGATAAGCCCTTTGTCGGCGGGCATCCACTCAACGGTGGCAAGCGAGGTGCGCGGAATCCAGCGGATATCGAGCTGGCGGTCGTGCTTCTGGGGCTCATCGGATTCATCGGCGAGCGAGCAGTAGTAGCACTCCATGGAGAGATGGAAATCGGGGTAGTCGTACTCAACGGTGTAGAAGTCACGCAGGTTGGTGACCTTCACCTGCAGCTCTTCCATGAGCTCGCGGCGCACGGCGTCCTCGGGCGTCTCGCCGCGCATGAGCTTGCCGCCTGGGAACTCCCAAAGTCCCTGCATGTCGCCATAGCCGCGCTGCACGGCAAGCAGCTCGTCAGATCCTTCCTTGCGAATGATCCCAGCGGCAACATGAACAGTCTTCAACAGGAGTCCTCTCTCAACATCAACAAGTGACAGGCTAGCTACCCGTACCTTACACAACGGTAAGGCAAGCGTAAGCCATATCGATGGTAGCCGACTCGGCTTCTTGCGACTATAGATGCCGTAGACTAATCGCAAGAAAGGACTCGGTATGCAAACCACGCACATGGCGGCCCCGGTACTGGAGGTCGCGCATCTCGAAAAGGTATATGGAGCGCTGGGCAACGTGACCCGTGCGCTCAACGACGTCAGCTTTACCGTCAATCGCGGCGAATTCGTTGGCATCATGGGCGCTTCGGGCTCGGGCAAGTCGACGTTGCTCAACTGCGTGTCGACCATCGATAGCGCCACGAGCGGCACGATCCGCATCAACGGCCAGGACGTGACGCGCATGAAGCAGGCCAAGCTTTCGCAGTTCCGCCGCGAGGAGCTCGGCTTTATCTTCCAGGATTCCAACCTGCTCGATACGCTCACGGCACGCGAGAACATAGCCCTGCCGCTCACCATCGCCCGTGTGAATTCGGCCGAAATTTCGACCCGCGTGCAGGACGTGGCCGCGCGCCTGTCCATCAGTCAGGTGCTCGACAAGTATCCCTACCAGATGTCAGGCGGTCAGCAGCAGCGCGTTGCCGCGGCTCGCGCGCTCGTCACCGACCCCACTATGATTATGGCCGACGAGCCCACCGGCGCCCTCGACTCCAAAAGCGCCCGCCTGCTGCTCGAGAGTCTAGAGGCCCTCAACCGCCGCCTGCGCGCCACCGTGCTCATGGTTACGCACGACAGTTTTGCCGCCAGCTACACGAGCCGTGTGCTGTTTATCCGCGACGGCAAGATCTTCACCGAGCTGCGCCGCGGCGACACCGACCGCCGAGAGTTCTTTGACCGCATTATGGAGGTCGTTGCCATGATGGGCGGTGAGGGCTCCGATGCTCTGTAAACTCGCTTGGGGCAACGTCCGCCGCGCCGGCCGCGACTACCTCGTCTACCTTTTGACGCTCACCCTGGGCGTCACGGTCTTCTATGCCTTTAACACCATCTCGATGCAGGTCGACATCGCCGGAATCGATGAAAAGGGCTTGGCGCAGGTAATGGGCAGCATGCTCGGCGACCTGACGTACTTTTTGGCCGGTGTCATGGCCTTTTTGATGGTGTATGCCAATAACTTCATCATGAAACGCCGCAAAAAGGAGTTTGGCCTGTACCAGGTGCTCGGCATGGGGCGCGGGCGCGTCGCCACGATCATGGCGCTCGAGACCGTGATAGTATCGGTCGTGGCCTTTGTCGTCGGCATTGTGCTGGGTGTGGGACTCTCCCAGCTCATGACGTTCTTTACGGCCTCGCTTTTTAAGACACAGATCGCCAATTTCCACTTCTTTTTCTCGGTGCATGCGTTCAACCTGACCCTTGCCTGCATGCTCGTAATGTTTGTGCTCACGCTACTGCTGAACCTTCGTGCCGTGCGTCGTACCAAACTCATCGAGCTTATGGGTGCCGAGCGTCGCAACGAGAGCATCAAGACACGCAACCCCTGGATCGCGATTGCCATCTTTGCCGTGGGCGTGGTGCTTGTGGGCGTGGCCTATTACCGTCTGCTACGTGATGGGTTCCCGCTAACCGCGACGGACAGCAAGCTGCAAGAGGCCATGAACCAGTTTGGTATTACGACCGCTATGGTTACCGTGGGCACCTTTGCCCTGTTCTGGGGACTCTCGGGCATGCTCATCAAGCTGCTGCAGAGCCTGCGCGGCGTGTATTGGCGCGGCCTCAACATGTTTACCGTGCGCCAGCTTGCGGCCAAGGTCAACACGGTGTGCTTTTCGATGGGCGTCATCGCGATGCTCCTGTTTTTGGCCATCACCTCGGTGACGTGCGGTATGTCGATTGCCAACGTGATGAACGAAAACCTGGAGCGCTATAACCCTGTAGACGTGTCTCAGACGTATGTCTATTACACGCCCGATACGTTCGACTACTACAAAGAGTACGTCAATCCGTCTGATGAAGCCGATCGCATGGTGCCGGCCGATACAACGGTCGATTTGTACCCCGCATGGCACGGCAGGGACAGTTCGGCGGACAACAACGACGAGACCGGCAAGAAGGTCGATATCGCCGATGTTGCCGGTGAGCATGTGCAGATCGATTCGTATCTGAGTTACCCGTTTGGCGGCTCGAATCCTTCGGTGACCCCAAGTGAGATGTGCAAGATCATGGGCGAAAAGCTTCCCAAGGCGTTCGGGGGTAGCAATGCCGATACGATGGGTCTGTTTGTGACGCCGGCGAGCCAGTACAACAAACTGCGTCAGATGATGGGTGAGGAGCCGGTGCACATCGGTCACGACCAGTATCTGCTCACGTGTGATATGGGCGGCGAGCTGGTCGACCTGTACACCAAGTATATGGCTGGTGGCCATGCCCTTACCTTGGGCGGGCATACGCTCAAGCCCGCAACCGATAAGTCGGACGAAGATACGGCGGCCATCGCCAACTCGGCGATGGGCAGTAATCCGGGTACCGTCGTCGTTGCCGACGAGCTGTTGTCCCAACTTAATCTGCAGCCGTATTCCAGTAGCCTGCTCGTTAACTACAAACAGGGGATGGATACGACCGAGGCAGACGAGAGCATTAAATACACTCTGCTCGACGATCTGCTCGTTGACGGCAAGAAGCCGGGGTCGTGGGGAACCTTCATCACACGCTCCGAGATGTACACGCAAGCAGCGCAAATGAACGGTCTTATTAGCTACCTAGCCATCTACATCGGCTTTGTATTGGTCGTTGCATGCGCGGCGATTCTGTCGATCCAGCAACTCTCCAACGTGGCCGACGGCAGCCGCAGCTATCGTGTGCTGGCACAGATCGGCTGCGACGACCGCCAGATTCGCCATTCGGTGATGGCGCAGCAGGCGGTATTCTTCCTGTTCCCGCTGGCAGTGGGCCTGGCGCACTCCTTTGTGGCACTTAAGGTGATCATCGAGATGGTGAGCATATTCGGAAATATGAGCATTGGCGGCACCGTGGGCCTCACCTGTGCAATCTTCCTGGCAGCATACGGTGGCTACTTCCTGGTGACCTACCTCATGAGCACTGGCATGGTGCAAGCCGCCATCGCCACCCGCTACAGCGAGTAACAAGCGGGCAAAACGGTCACAAAACCAGAGCAAATAACCGCCGCGAAGGGAGCCGGGCGCCTTTCGCGGCGGTTTTTGCCTATCTGGTGTGTCTCGGATGCAAGTGAGTAGACTTTTTTGAACTTGCCGAGTACATCGCGACAAATGATCGATAAAACCGCAGGTCAGAGCTGTGGCGTTTTGGGGCGTGCTTGGCCTCCTGCAAAAAGCCTACTCACTTGGTTTTTCTGCTAGAAGACCGCCACGAGGGAAAAACAGCTCTCTCGTGGCGGCTGGCGTTTGCCCAGATAAAACCTGCCAAAATAAACCTGTCTCTTTTTGGCATGTCCCTTTTGGCGTGGCTGATTGCTTTGGGCTGTCTTGGAGAAAGCCCGTGAGGCGGCACACAGGCTAATCCTGCGTGTCGCCTCCGTACATGTAGACGATAAAGCCGTCGCCGGTGTCTTGGCTGTGATCCTCCAGGATGCGTTTCATGTTGAGGTGTTCGTAGAACTGCCAGTCAGAGTTGCAGTCGCTCATCAGGAAGAACTTGGTGCACCCGGCTTTGGCGAGTTCGGCGCGCGCAAGGTCGATGAGCTCGCGGCCGAGTCCCTTGCCCTGCCACTCGGGCACAATGATGATCAGGTTGAGCTGGCCCTGGGCATACTCGTTGCCCGTGGCGGCAAAGCGATCGGCCGTGGCCTTTTCGCGACTGTCGCCAAAGAGCGAGCCCTCGAGTTTGGCATCGGCGGTCTTTGCCATCTCGGTTGCCTGGGCGAACATCTCGTCGTAGCAGGGTACCCACGTGGGGTTGGTACGCGGCTTGCCGTCTTCGAAGATGCCGATGCAGCAGGCGGCGATAATGCGGCCCTCTGCCTCGGCAACGAGCGCGATAGGGGAGCGCTGCAGCTGCATGGCAATGTTGAAGCGCGCGCAGAAATCGGCAGCTTCGACGTCGCCGCGGTTGCGTAGCGTGTTGCACCACAGCCGGTTGTAGATGGCGGCGATACCATCCAGGTCGTCGAGCGTGGCGGCGCGCAGGGTTACGTTGTCAAGGCTCATGGAGGCTCCTTCCAAGTTGGGTCAGGCCATCTACGAGTGTGGCATGGCCGCAGGGCCGCCGCATCAACCATTCGGTAGACGACCCCCGATTCCACGGGGGCGGAGAGATGGTCATTGGGGACGTTCTTAAACGACTAGTCAAACAAGAACGTCCCCAACGACTACTCATTTAAGTACGTCCCCAATGAGTGCCCCCAATGAGTGTGCAGCCAAGGTGATGCCGTTGTTTTGGCAACGACAGCGAAAACCCGCCAGAGCGAGCAAGGTGCCTTGAAACAAGGCGGCATTGACCTTTTGGTCATGCCGCCGAAGTTGAAAGGCAGATTGCCGCTCTGGCGGGTTTGCAGCGTCGAGCCGTTACGCGGGTTGGTAAACCCGCGTAACTAAACCCGCTCTGCGATCTCGTGGATGAGGTAGTCGATCTTTTCCCAGCCTAGGCACGGGTCGGTGATCGACTTGCCAAAGACGCCGCCGTCGACCGGCTGGTTGCCGTCCTCCAGGTAAGACTCGATCATAAAGCCCTTGACCAGCTTGGAGATGGACTCGTTGCGGCGGCAGCTGTCGAGCACTTCCTTGCAAATGCGATACTGCTCCAGCGGACGCTTGCCCGAGTTGTCATGGTTGCAGTCGATGACCGCCGCCGGATTGGCGTAGCCGGCGTGCTCGGTATAGCGCTCGGCCAGGCGCTCCAGGTGCTCGTAGTGGTAATTGGGGTAGGTGCGCCCATCGAGGCCGATGTAGCCGCGCATGACGGCGTGCGCGAGCGGGTTGCCATCGCACTCGACCTCCCAGTTACGGAAGATAAAGCTCTGGTGCGCCTGCGCGGCGTAAATAGAGTTGAGCATGACGGTGGTGGAACCGGCGGTGGGGTTCTTCATGCCCACGGGCACCGAAATGCCGCTCGACACCAGGCGGTGCTCCTGGTTTTCGACCGAGCGTGCACCCACAGCAACGTAGCTCAGCAGGTCAACGAGGTACTGGTAGTTCGACGGGTAGAGCATCTCATCGGCGGTAAAGAAGCCGGTCTCCTCGATGACACGCAGGTGCATGTGGCGGATGGCCTTAACGCCTTCGAGCAGGTCATCGGGCGCCTCGGGGTCGGGGTTGTGCAGCAGGCCCTTGTAGCCAGTGCCCTTGGTGCGCGGCTTGTTGGTGTAGACGCGCGGAATGATGATGAGCTTGTCCTTGACCTCCTCGGCGGTCTTGGCCAGTCGGTTCATGTACTCAAGCACCGAATCCTCGCGGTCGGCAGAGCATGGGCCGATGATGAGCACCTTACGTGCGTCCTCGCCGGTAAAGACTTTGGCGACCTCGGCGTCAAATGCCTGCTTTTTGGCGGTAAGCTCAGCAGAAAGCGGCATTTCCTCGCGGATCTCCATGGGGATGGGCAACCTGCGCTTGAATTCCATGGCCATACGGGGCCTCCTTTATCAATTAACGGCAACAATTGGCGAATTCTTGAATGCTCGGCATTATCCGCTGTCGCACGCTAAAGTGCAAGCCCTCGTCACCCCAAAACCTGCCAAAAAGGGACAGGTTTATTTTGGTCGGTTTTATCTGGGAAAATGTCGGCACTCGCCGGAAGGGGAGGGTCGGCGTACGGCACGCTGGAGCAAGTTGGATCTTCTGCGGCATACCCCGTGGGCAAAAAATGGCAAATATGAGTACTGGTACTGGCGTAGTATCATATCGAGCTTACAAGATAATAGACACTACAGTAAATATGTTCATTAACGTTGGCACACAGAAGCATACTGACGGGCGTTTTGATTAATTTGAAGGCGTATAGAAGCCGCAAAAAGGTCATTTGAGGCGGTTTTGGCTGCTACTAAAAATGTAACAGTACTCATATTTGACCTTTTTTGGCCACAGGGTCCGGAAGGGGCTGTCAATCGGGCCCCAAGAGAGCTAATTCGAGGGCCGCAGAGCAAAAAAACGGGGACGCAGATTGTCCTGCGTCCCCGTTCTCGGGCGTTATTCGTTCCTTGCGACAGAATTTACGCCGCCTCGTCGAACTGCGAGTTGTACAGGTCGGCGTAGAAGCCGCCCTGGGCGAGCAACTCGTCGTGTGTACCCTTCTCGACGATGTCGCCGTCGCGAATTACCAAGATCACGTCGGCGTTGCGGATCGTGGACAGGCGGTGCGCGATGACAAAGCTCGTGCGGCCCTGCATCAGCGCATCCATGGCGCGCTGGATGAGCTCCTCGGTGCGGGTATCGACGTTGGAGGTCGCCTCGTCCAGAATCAGCGCCGGACGGTCGGCCAAAATGGCGCGGGCGATGGTCACGAGCTGGCGCTGACCCTGCGACAGGTTAGTGCCCTCCTCGTTGATCATAAAGTCGTAGCCACCGGCGAGCGTATGGATAAAGTGGTCGCAGCGTGCGGCGCGTGCGGCGGCCTCGACCTCGGCATCGGTCGCATCGGGGCGTCCGTAGCGGATGTTCTCGCGGATGGTGCCGTTAAACAGCCAGGTGTCCTGCAGCACCATGGCAAACTCGCCGCGCAGCGCCGCGCGGTCCCAGTCGCGCACGTCGACGCCTTCGACGCGCAGCGAACCGCCGTCCACGTCGTAAAAGCGCTGCAGCAGCTTAATGAGCGTGGTCTTGCCGGCGCCGGTGGGGCCGACGATGGCAATGGTTTGGCCGGGCTGCGCCTCGCAGCTAAAGTCGTGGATGATGGTCTTGTCGGGCGTGTAGCCAAACTTGACGTGGTCGAACTCAACGTGGCCGGGGCGCTTCTCGGGAATCTGGGCGTCGGCCTTCTGCTCCTCCTCGGGCGCGGCGAGGAACTCAAAGACGCGCTCGGTGGCAGCGGCCATCGACTGCATCGTGTTGCTCACGTTGCCCAGCTGCTGCACCGGCTGCGTAAAGTTGCGCACGTACTGGATAAAGCTCTGGATGTCGCCGGGCGTGGCGTTGCCGGTCAGCGCGAGCTGCGCACCCACCACGACGACGCCCACGTAGCCCATGTTGCCCACCAGACTCATAAGCGGCATCATCAGGCCCGACAGGAACTGCGAGCGCCAGCCGCTAATAAAGAGGCGGTCGTTTTGACGGTCGAACTCCTCGATTGAGGCCTCGGCGCGGTCGAACACCTGAATGACATTCTGGCCGGCAAAGTCCTCCTCGATAATGCCGTTGACGGCGCCCAGGACTTGCTGTTGCTCGCGGAAGTACGGCTGCGAGAAGTGAATCATCACGGTCAGGATAATCGCGGCTGCCGGCAGCGTGAGCACGGTGACGCCGGTGAGCGGCAGACTGATCGAAAGCATCATGACGAGCACGCCGATAATCTGCGTCACCGACGTGATGAGCTGCGTCACGCTCTGGTTGAGCGACTGACCCAGCGTATCGACGTCGTTGGTGATGCGGCTGAGCACGTCGCCCTTGCTGTGGCCGTTGAAGTAACTCATCGGAACGACGGCGATCTTGGCGGCGATCTCCTTGCGCATGCGATAACAAATCTTTTGCGTGACGCCGGTCATGAGCCAGCCTTGGATCAGGCTGCAGGCAGAGCTCGCCAGATACAGACAGAGCAAAAAGCCGAGCGTCTTGGCGATCCAGGCAAAGTCGACATCGCCGGTGCCGTTGACCTTGGCAACCAAGCCCTCGAACAGCTTAGTCGTAACCTGGCCGAGCACCTTGGGCCCCACAATGTTAAAGATGACCGAGCACACGGCAAAGGCGACGGCGGCAAACACGGCAATCTTGTGCTGGCCGATATAGCCGAGCAGCTGCCTCATGGTGCCCTTAAAGTCCTTGGCCTTTTCGCCACGGCGCATGCCACCCATGCGGCCCATGGGACCACGCTGGCGGGTGGGCTTGGGAATCTGAGTCTTGGTCTCGTCTGCCATTAGCGCTCGCCTCCTTCCATGACGGCTGCAATTTCTTCTTGGGTAAGCCCCAGCTCCTCGGCGGAAAGCTGCGACTGTGCAATCTCCAGGTACGCCGGGCAGCCGTGCAGCAGCTCCTCGTGCGTGCCGGTGCCCACTACGTGACCGTCGTCGAGCACGATGATCTGGTCGGCGTGCATGATGGTCGCGATGCGCTGGGCCACGACCACGAGTGCGGCGTCGGTGACGTTTTTGGCCAGCTCCTCGCGCAGGCGCGCGTCGGTCTTGTAGTCGAGGGCGCTAAACGAGTCATCGAACACCACGACCTCGGGCTTTTTGGCCAACGCGCGGGCAATGGCCAGGCGTTGGCGCTGACCACCCGAAACATTGGAGCCGCCCTGGCTGATGGGGGAGTTGTAACCGCCCTCGCGCTCGGCGATAAAGTCCTCGGCCTGGGCGATGCGTGCCGCCTGGCGCATATCATCATCGCTCACCATGTCGCCGGCAAACTTGAGGTTGCTCGCGACGGTGCCCGAGAACAGGCGACCCTGCTGCGGGATGTAACCAATGCGGCGGCGCAGCTCGGAAAGGGTCATGTCGCGCACGTCGATGCCGTCGAGCGAAATGCTGCCGCCCGTGACGTCGTACAGGCGCGGAATCAGCTGCACGAGCGTGGACTTGCCCGAGCCCGTGGAGCCAATGATGCCGAGCATCTGACCGGCATGCGTGGTGAAGTTCACGCCGCTGATGACATCGGCGCGGGCATCGGGATACTGGAAGCTCACGTCGCGGAAGGTGAGCTCACCGCGCGGCGCGCTGGCTGCGGGCAGTTTGGGCGAGGCAGGGTCGTTGATGCTCGTGGGGCAGGTGATGACCTCTTCCACGCGCTCTGCTGCGACCTCGGCGCGGGGCAGGATAACCGAAACCATGGTGAGGATCATAAACGCCATGACGATCTGCATGGTGTAGGAGATGAACGCCATCATGTTGCCGACCTGCATCACGCCGTCGGACACGCCCTGCGCGCCAAACCAGACGATAAGCACGGTGATGCAGTTCATGACGAGCATCATGAGCGGCATCATAAAGCTCATGGCGCGGTTGGTGTAGAGCTGCGTGGTCATCAGGTCGAGGGACGCCTGGTCAAAGCGCTCGAGCTCATGCTCCTCGCGGTTAAACGAGCGGATGGGCATAAGGCCGTCGAGCAGCTCGCGGGCGGTAAGGTTCACGCGGTCCACAAAGCTCTGCATCTTTTTGAACTTGGGCATGGTGAGGCCCATAAGCACGCCGACGACGGCCGAGACCGCGATGATGGCCACGGCGATGGTCCACTCCAGGCCGGTGTGGTTGGCCAGGACGCGCATGACGGCGACGATGCCCATGACGGGCGCCATGAGGCACATGCGGATAAACAGGGTTGCGGCCATCTGAATCTGCTGAATGTCGTTGGTGCAGCGAGTGATGAGCGAGGCCTGGCTAAACTTGCCCACCTCGGCTGGCGAGAAGTGCATGACCTTGTTGAAGGTCTCGCGGCGCAGGTCGCGTGCGATGGAACAGGCGGTGCGCGAGGCCACGGCGCCGGTTAGGATGGTGGCGACCAGTGAGATCAGGCACAGACCAAACATCGTGGTCGCCATGCGGCCCAGGTAGGCGTTCTGCACGTCGGCGGGGTCGATACCCTGTGCCTTGTACTCGTCCTGCACGTAGCTCACGGCGCGTTGGGTCACGATGGAGCCCGACATGGAGCCCATTTTGTCCGCCATACCGTTGGCGCCCTCGACGAGCTTGCCCTGGTCGATTAGGCCGCCTTCAACGCCTAGACGCAGGCTCTTCATGGTGATCTTGCCGCCGTCGGCATCAATCTGCTTTTGCATATTCTGCGCCGCTGCGGCCTTTTGCTGCATCTCGGCGAGCTGGTCGGGCGTCATCGCTGCCATTTGCTCGGGCGTGGGCATGGCTTGGGCGTCGCTGTTGCCTTTCTCGCTGGACGCGCCCATCATGTCGCCCATGGAGCTGGCGTCGATGCCTTGGTTGAGCGAAAGGACGACGGTCTCGGGCAGGCTTATGATATCGGCAATCTTGCCGCCGTCGGCGCGCTCATCCTCGGTTCCCCTGTACGTGCGAATGCCGTTTTTGTCTGCCTTGCCAAACGCAGCTTCTACTGTCTTGGCGTCCTTGGCGCTCATAAAGAGTTCGAGGTCGTCGAGCGATTCGGCACGAATGGTGTCGGGCACGGGCGAGGCGATGCCGCCTTGCTGCACGCCCACGTCGACGATGTCGCTCATATAGGTAGGCAGTGCCAGATCGGCGTTACAGCTGATTACGATAAGTACGATAGCTGCGAACAGTGATGGGACATGCTTTTTAAAGAGCTTGAGAATCCTCACTTGGCATTTCTCCTTTCTTGATTGCAGTCGATAATTTCGTTGAGACGCCTTAGAAGGCGCACCATCTCTTGGGTATCTGTTTCGCCGAGCTGCTCGAGGAAGGCCGCGGTGCGCTCCTCGAATTCCCGACGTTTGATTTCGAGATTCTGGAATCCCTTGTCGGTCATCGTGACGTGTACACGACGACGGTCGGTCTTTGAGTGCTCGCGCTCGACCCAGCCCTTGGCTTCGAGAGTGCGTAAGATATTGGCGATGCGGGCACTCGAGACCCAGGCGCGATTTGCGAGTTCGCTCGGCGTGAGCGAACCGCCAGCGAGCATGAGGGCGCGCATGACAGCCATCTCGCCGCCGAGAGCTTTGTCCGCAGAGCGTGAAATGCGATGATGCATGCTGCCAAACTCAGTTAAGAGCTGACGCCCAAGCTCATGGAAATCGGTATCTTCCACCGAAAACCCCTAACACTAGAAACTATTTTCGGTGAAAGATGATACCCGCATATTCGGGCCTCATGCAGTGGGCAATATAAAGAGCGCATAAAGAGTTAAAAATTCAATTGCTGAAGCGTTTCAAAGAACTATTATGCCCGCGGTTAGGCGAGGGGTTGTCACCACCATGACGACTGGGACTCATTTATCGCCACGTGCGATGCTCCAACTTCCCGCAAGGAGACACCTTATATAAAGGGGGATGGAGTCATGGCATTTGACTTCACGGGCAAGACCGCGATTGTTACCGGCGGCACTCAGGGCATTGGCCTCGAGATCGCCAAGGGCGTCGTCGCGGGCGGCGGACACGTCGCGCTCATCGCAAGGAACGCTGCCAAGGGCGAGGCCGCTGTGGTCGAGCTTGGCGAGGGCAACAAGTTCTATCAGCTCGATGTTGCCGATGCGCCCAAGGCGCGTGAGACCGTCGAGCAGATTTTTACGGACCTGCCGCAAACCAACATCCTGATCAACTGTGCTGGCGTCATCAGCACCAAGAAGTTCGACGAGATCGATGACACCGAGTGGCGTCGTACCATCGACATCAACCTCAACGGTACCTTCACTATGATGAATGCTGTGTACCCGCACTTTAAGGCGGCCCATGCCGGCACTATCGTCAACGTGAGTTCCGTTGCGGGCAAGATCGGTGGCGGCCTGCTCGGCACCGCGGCTTACGCGAGCTCCAAGGCCGGTGTTAACGGTCTAACCAAGGCAGTCGCCAAGGAAGGCGGCAAGTTTGGCGTCCGCTGCAACGCCGTGTGCCCGTCGCTCACCCTTACCGATATGACCTCGATTCTCTCTGACGAGAACTCTCAGCGCATCATCAACGGTATTCCTCTGGGCCGCGCCGCCCAGGCCAGCGAGCCTGCGCAGATGGTGCTCTTCTTCGCTTCCGACCTCGCTAGCTTCGTGAACGGCGAGATCGGTGACTGCGATGGTGGCATCGTTCTGGACGGGTAATACCCCGCGACGATTATTCGGCGACGGCTCCTGCGACTCGGGACCGTCGCCTTCTTTCTGACAAAGGCGCGTGCGGCTACGATTCGCATGCATCCAAAGGAGATATATATGAGTGAATCGACTGCGGTGGAGGCGCCGGCGGCAAAGGAGCCGTTCTTTAAGATGTCCTCCATCCCGGGTGCCAATATTTTGGTGCCGCTTTTGTTGGGCTGCCTGCTCAACACGCTGTTCCCCGATCTGTTCAAAACGCTCGGCAGCTTTACGCTCGGCATGACCCAGCAGGGCGCAGGCCCGCTTGTTGGCGCTTTTTTGCTCATCGTCGGTACGACGATTTCGTTTAAGAGCGCTCCTGCCGCCGCTGCCCGCGGCGCCATCATCATCGCCGTCAAGCAGATCGTGGTCGTTGCCGTGTCGCTGCTCATCCTTTATGTATTCAACGACAACCTGTTTGGCATCTCTGCCATGGTGATGCTGGCCGCTTGCACCGGCGCCAACAACGCTATGTACGCTGGTCTGATGGGCACCATGGGCAATGAGGCCGAGCGTGGCGCCGTCGCCATCACCACGCTGGTTGTCGGCCCTCCGGTCACGATGATCGTGCTCGGCGCTGCCGGTCAGGCTCCGATCGGCTGGTCGCTCGTGGGCGCCATCCTGCCGATCGTCGTCGGCATTATTCTGGGTAACCTCTTCCCCAGCTTTAAGAAGATGATGGCACCGGCACTTTCCGCCATCATCGTGCTCGTCTTCTTTGCCATGGGCTCGACCATGACCTTTGGCCAGCTCATTAATGGTGGTCTTCCCGGTATTCTGCTCGGCGTGATCTGCTCGGTGGTCTTTGCAATTCCCGTTATCGCGGTCGATAAGCTCACAGGCGGTACGGGTGTCGCAGGTGCGGCCATTTCGAGCTGCGCCGGAGCCAATGTGGCCACGCCTGCTGCCATGGCAAGCGTCAACGAGGCCTTGTACGGCGGTGTGGTGCTCGCGACGGCCACGGCACAGGTTGCTGCCTGTGCAATCGTGACTGCTATTTTGACCCCGCTGGTCACCAGCTGGTGCTACAAGCATTTTGAGGGCCAGCAGAGCAACAGCAAGGCAACGACCGACAAGGCCGCCTCAGCCGCCTAATGCCAAGCGGCAATCAAAGCTAAAAACTAGTCACGCCTCAGGGCGGCCACGGGGGATCCCGTGGCCGCCCTGCAGTTTCTGTAGGGTCTCTGGAACACTTTACCCTGCTAAAGCTGGCATAACAGCTAGAGTGAACGTCGTACAAAGGCAAGGAAAAATACCAAACAAATCGGTGAACGGTAGTTGTTCGCGCTCGCATTTCCTGCGGGTTTGTAAAAAACGCCTTTATGATATAAAAAAAGAAACATATAACAGCCCAGATGGAGAGGGTCGCTATGTTATCCTTCTCAAACGGGTGAAATCTTGGGTTTTGGGTTGTAGTTCCAAGGTGGACAAACGTTTTCCCTGCACCAACGTGTGGTGAAGAACGGAAGAAGCCGGTAGTGCAAGCCGAACATTCAAGAATTCAATAAGCAGCGGTGTGAGAGAGCGCCGCATTACACGTAACTAGGAGCGTGGTTACACAATGCAGGAGGCATGGGAAGGCTTCAAGGAAGGCATCTGGACGGGAGAAGTTGACGTCCGAGACTTCATCCAGAAGAACTACACCCCCTACGAGGGCGACGAGTCGTTCCTCGCCGGCCCAACCGAGCGTACCAAGGAGCTGTGGGGCGAGGTTCTCGACCTGCTGCTTAAGGAGCGCGAGCAGGGCGGTGTCCTCGATATGGACACCAAGACCGTTACGGGTATCGTGAGCCACCCCGCTGGCTACATCGATAACGCCCACCGCGAGAAGGAGACCATCGTCGGTCTCCAGACTGACAAGCCGCTCAAGCGCGCGCTGCACGTCAACGGTGGCATCCGCATCGCTTGCCAGGCTGCCAGCCAGCACGGCTATAAGGTCGACGAGAACGTTGTCGAGCGCTACACCTTCGAGCGCAAGACCCACAACGCTGGCGTCTTCGATGTTTACACCCCCGAGATGCGCGCCTGCCGCTCGGCCCACATCATCACCGGTCTGCCCGATGGCTATGGCCGCGGCCGCATCATCGGCGACTACCGTCGTGTTGCCCTGTACGGCGTCGACTACCTGATCAAGGACAAGGAGGCCCAGAAGGCTTCCACCCCGACGGTCATGACCGCCGACAACATCCGCGATCGTGAGGAGCTGCAGGAGCAGATCCGCGCCCTCGGCGAGCTCAAGATGATGGCCGAGACCTATGGTTTCGACATTTCCAACCCTGCTACCAACACGCAGGAGGCCATCCAGTGGATGTACTTCGCCTACCTCGCTTCCGTCAAGGAGCAGAACGGCGCCGCTATGTCCATCGGCCGTACCTCTACGTTCATCGACATCTACGCTGAGCGCGACCTTGCCAACGGTACCTTCACCGAGGAGCAGATCCAGGAGTTCGTGGATCACTTCATCATGAAGCTCCGCATGGTCAAGTTTGCCCGTACCCCCGAGTACCAGGCCCTGTTCACCGGCGATCCGCAGTGGGTCACCGAGTCCATCGGCGGCATGGGTGTTGACGGCCGTACGCTCGTTACCAAGATGAGCTACCGCTACCTGCACACGCTCGAGAACATGGGCACCAGCCCCGAGCCCAACATGACCGTTCTGTGGTCGACCCGTCTGCCCGAGAACTTCAAGAAGTTCTGCGCCAAGACTTCTGTCGCCAGCTCCTCGATCCAGTACGAGAACGACGACCTCATGCGCGTTTACCACGGCGACGACTACGGCATCGCCTGCTGCGTGTCCTCCATGCGCATCGGCAAGGAGATGCAGTTCTTCGGCGCTCGCGCCAACCTGGCCAAGTGCCTGCTGTACGCACTCAACGGCGGTGTTGACGAGGTCTCCAAGAAGCAGGTCGGCCCCAAGTACCGCGCCGTCGAGGGCGATACGCTCGATTACGACGACGTTGTGGCAAAGTACAACGACATGATGAAGTGGCTCGCTGGCGTGTACGTCAACTCGCTGAACATCATTCACTACATGCACGACAAGTATTGCTACGAGCGCATCCAGATGGCTCTGCACGACAAGCACGTGCATCGCTGGTTCGCTACGGGCATCGCTGGCCTTTCCGTCGTGGCTGACTCCCTGTCCGCCATCAAGTACGCCAAGGTCCACCCCGTCCGTGACGAGAACGGCATCATCGTCGACTTCGAGACCGAGGGCGAGTTCCCCAAGTACGGTAACGACGACGACCGCGTCGACCAGATCGCTCACGACGTTGTGCACCAGTTCATGGAGTACATCCGCATGAACGACACCTACCGCAACTCCGTGCCTACGACCTCGGTTCTGACCATTACCTCCAACGTCGTGTACGGTAAGAAGACCGGCTCCACGCCCGACGGCCGCAAGGCTGGCCAGCCGTTCGCCCCGGGTGCTAACCCCATGCACAAGCGCGATAGCCACGGCGCCATCGCTTCGCTGTCTTCGGTTTCCAAGCTCCCGTTCCGTGATGCTCAGGACGGCATCTCCAACACCTTCTCCATCATCCCGGGTGCGCTCGGCAAGGAGGACCAGGTGTTCTTTGGCGATATCGACCTTGATCAGCTGGGCGAGTAACTATTGTTAGTGCTATACTAACAATAACGATTACTGATTAGCGCGCCGGTTTCGGCCGGCGCCTATCGATCGAAGGAGACACATTATGAAGGTTTCTGAAGTTTCCGAGACTCAGGCCGATAACCTGGTCCACATGCTCGACGCTTACGCCGAGAAGGGTGGCCACCACCTGAACATCAACGTCTTCAACCGTGAGACGCTGCTCGACGCTCAGGCTCACCCCGAGAAGTACCCGCAGCTGACCATCCGCGTTTCCGGCTATGCCGTGAACTTCCACACGCTCACCAAGGAGCAGCAGGATGAGGTCATTTCGCGTACCTTCCACAACAAGTTCTAAAGGGATTTAACTCCCGCAGGATCACCGGGGCCGTTTGGGCTACCTCCCAAAACGTCCTCGGACATGCAAGAAGCCCTCGCTGCGCACTTCGTGCGGCGAGGGCTTCTTGCGTCCTGCGGAATATTTTGGGAGGTAGCCCAAACAGCCCCAGCGGGGTCCTGTGTAGTTACCCTTTAGGCGGAACTCTCCTAATGGGTTGAGCGTTCTGGATTCTTGCTTGCTACCGTTTATCGCGTATAGCTACCGTTTGCGGAATAAGTAACACTCCTTAATAAACCGTGTAGAATCTCAGATAAGCACGGAGTTTTCCAGGGAGACGCTGTCCTTTGTTGTGTGCAAGGGGCGGCGTCTCTTTGGCGCTTGGAGGCCGTTCTGCAGCAGGACGGCGGACGTGCGTCACATATTCAAAAGCCAACGTCGAGATGGGTTGTGATGATAATGGGCAAGTACGTAATCGTGGTTGAGTCTGGTTCGGATGTGACGCCGGAGCTCTGCGAGCGCTATGGCATCGTGCGCGTGCCCATGCATGTCACGATTGGTGACGAGACCGTCGAGGACGGCTCGATCGATCCGCTCGAGATTTACTCGCGCTGTAACGAGTTTGGCGTTATGCCCAAGACCAGTGGCTGCTCGCCTGCGGATTTTGCTCACGTGTACGACCGCATTCATGCCGAGCAGCCCGATGCGACCATTTTGCATCTTGCATATTCCGAGGCCACGACCTGTTCGCATCAGTCCTCGAAGATTGCAGCGGAGGGGCGCGACTACGTGTTCTCCATGGACGCGCGCTTTGTCTCGGTAGGCCAGTCGCTCGTTGTCGTCGAGACTGCCAAATACATCGAGGCCCACCCCGATGCCACCGTTGACGAAATTTTCGCCTTCACCAATTCGGTGATGGACCGCGTGCTGTTGGGCTTTGTCCCAACCGATCTCGCCTTCCTTAAGGCCGGCGGTCGCTTGTCCAACGTCGCGTTCCTAGGCGCCCATCTGCTCAAGATTAAGCCCTGCATCGAGGTGACGGGCGGCAAGTTCGTGGCGACCAAGAAGTTCCGCGGTTCTATGCTCAAGTGCGCCCGTGCCTTTCTTGACCACATGGTAGCGAAGGGCGAGATCGACTACTCGCATATTGGCCTGGCGTATTCGGTGGGTCTTTCCGAGGAGTTGCGCGACGACATGGAAGTCTATGCGCATGAACTCGGCTTTAAGGACGTTACCTGGACTCAGGTTGGTGGCGTCATCTCGAGCCACTGCGGCCCGACCGCCTTCGGTGCGGTGCTCACGCTTAAGGCGTAAAGGCCTGGCGTCTATTGATATCTATCGCCACAGCGGCGGGCGGGTTGCGACAACCCTCCCGCCGCTCTTGCGTAGGGCCAAATAGGACAACCCAATTGGCCGCCAAACCGTTTCACCATCATGCGTATGGGCTAGAATGGCTCTGGCATTTTAATTGGCAATAAACAAAGAGAGGCAAGGTTGCGGGAATGGCTGAGATGACGCTTGAGGGTGTGGATGCTCGTCCCGAGGACTCTGCGTTTACCCTGGGCCGCGTACATTCGATTGAAACGATGGGAACGGTCGACGGACCCGGCATCCGCTTTGTGGTGTTTGTTCAGGGCTGCCCCATGCGTTGTGCGTATTGCCACAACCCCGATACCTGGTCGGTTAACGGCGGCACCATGGTGACCGTCGAGCACCTGATGGACGAGTTCCAGAGTAACCATGAGTTTTACCGCAGCGGCGGAATTACGGTTTCGGGTGGCGAGCCGCTCCTGCAGCCCGAGTTTTTGGCCGACCTGTTCCGTGCCATGCATAACAACCCCGATGGTCGCGTGCACACCTGCCTTGATAGCTGCGGATATGCGTTTGATCCCAAGCATCCGGAGAAGTTCGATGCTGTGCTCAACGAGACCGATATGGTGCTGCTCGACATTAAACACGCCGATCCCGTCGAGCATAAAAAGTTGACCGGTTGCGATCCCGCACGCATTCTGGCGTTTGGTGATGAGCTCGCGCGTCGCAAGATCAAGGTCGTTATCCGTCACGTGGTGGTGCCGGGCATTACCGACACGGTGGAGGAGTGCGAGGCACTCGGCCGCCTGATTGCCCCGTGGCATAACGTGGTCGGCCTGGAGATGCTGCCGTATCACACGATGGGTGTCGTCAAGTACGAGCAGCTGGGCATTCCCTATAAGCTTGAGGGCGTGCCCCAGATGGATACCGCGCGCATGCCCGAGCTGCGTAATGCCGTTATGGCCGGCATGAAAAAGCGCCGCGCGGAGCTCAAAAACGCCATCGGCTAGCGGCACTCATTGGGGAAAGACTTAAATGAGTGCCCTTGGGCACCTAGTTGATTGCTAAAGAACCCCGTCAAGTTGCGGTGGAATAGTTCTTGTGTATCGGCCTATGCCGCCCAAACAGGAACTATTTCACCGCAACTGCGTTTTGGGCAGAGATGCGCAACAGAATTGTGCCATTTGGATAAATACGCCTGTGGTTTCTTCAAAGACACCTTAAACGCGACTGAATGTCTTCGGTAAGAAATGCCTGCTCGGTATTATGCTGCTCGTATATGAACGGTAGCAGTCAGGAGACCACGTGCGAAAGGGCGCATCGCGGGACGAGTATGTGCCGCAACATGGCAGCAGATATGAGACGAAGGGCACGTCTTCGCGTGGCCTTGCAGACGCTCGCATCCGCGTGACGAAGATTGCCGCCATTGGGATGCTAACGTTGGCGGTTATTATCCTCGGAATTACCGCCAAAACCTACGCATCGGAGCGAATGGCACGCTCGGATGCGTCAACGGTACAGACGCAAAACAAAAAGGTCTCTGAATCTAAAGCCACCGCAAGCCAAACCCTGTCGACAGCGAGCCTCAAGACGAGGCTTTCGAAGGCGGACCTTACCGATATTCCCTCAGGCGATACCGTGCAGACCTTCTCACTGGTTGATGACCAGATCCCCGCCCTGGAGGATGAGAGCCTCGCGGTGCTTCAAGATGCCCTTGATCAGGCCCAGGAATTGGGCGATGCGGGCGCGGTGTTTTACGATCTGTCGAGCGGCAAGGGCGTGACGTATAACGCCGATGCCGAGGTTTACGGCGCGAGTAGCTACAAGGCGCTCTATGCGTTGTACATCTGCGAATCTCTGGTCGAGACGGGCCAGGTCTCACTCGATGATTCCCTTGGCACCTATGGTGGCTACAACATGGGCTGGCAGACGGTGCGCGACCTGATCGAGGCCTCGGTCGTTAATTCGGACAACGATTCGTTTATTGCGTTACGCGCGGCGTTTGACCGCGTCGGTTACGAGGATTGGATTGTCGGTCTTGGCATCGATTACGATGCCGCACTCGATCCGATGAGTGATTTTCCCACCTATTGCCCGCGCACCTCGGCCAAGTTGTGGCGCGAAATGAGCGAGTATTTGAGCTGTGATACCGAGACGTCGCAATGGCTATCGGGCCTTCTGGCCTCTACGACCCGATCGTTTATTCGTGACGGCATTGCGGACGACCAAGCTTTGGTGCGCAACAAGGCCGGCTGGATCAGCGAGGCAGGTTGCAATGCGACGTGCGATGCGGGTCTCATCGATGTCAGCGGCGACACCTACATTATGAGCATCATGACATCGATGCCATGGAGTGACCGTTCGAGCGAGGTCGTGGCCGCCATCGCCAAGGCGCTCTATGATACCCGCGCTGCACTGGCTTAGCGTGTTCGTTTGGCGTTGGCAAACAAAATGCTGGTACCATACCGTGGTTGAGAATTTCGTATAGGTTTGGGGAATGGTATGGCTACCATCGCGATTATCGGTGCGCTCGAAAAAGAGATCATGCAGATTAAGGAAGAGCTGAGCGACGTTTGCGAGGCACGGGAGGCAGGCTTGACCGTTGTGAGCGGTGGGCTCGACGGCCTGACAGTTGTCGCCACAACGGCGGGCATGGGCACGGTGAACGCTGCCGCTGCGACACAGCACCTCATTAGCAAGTATGCTCCGCAGGCTGTTGTGTTTTCGGGCATTGCGGGCGGTTTGAACCCCAAGCTCCATATCGACGATGTGGTCATCGGCAAACGCCTGCGCTATCTGGATACCGATACCGCGCTTATCGCCGAGTCTGCACCGGGACTCGAAGAGTTTGCCTCGACGCCTTCGCTGGTCGATATTGCCGCCGACGTGCTTGCTGAGCGTGGCTTTGTCGATGCTTCGACAAATGCAGCCGCTTCGAACGAGGGTGCAAAGCAGTTTCTGGTCGGCACAATTGCCACGGGCAACCGTTTTGTGACGGGTGCCGCCATGCGCAGTGACGCGATCGAGGCGACGCATGCCGATTGTGTCGGCATGGAGGGCGCGGCAATTGCCCATGTCGCAACCAAAAATGGTGTCGATTGCCTGGTGTTGCGCGCTATCAGCGATAATTGTGACGAGGCGTACGATGCGATTTGCGACCGCGAGTTCGACCTGTTCGAGTATGCCCGTACCGCGAGTGGCATTACGCTCGATATCGTTCGCCGTATCGCTGCTATCTACTAGCGCGCTCTTTTGTAAGAACCTACGACCAAGGAGTGTCCATGGCCGATTCCATTAACTACCAGCTTGCCAAGTTCGTCGCCAGCTACGGCAAGGTTTCGCAGATCCCCGAGTCCACCTGTCCCGAGGTGAGCTTTGTGGGCCGCTCCAACGTGGGCAAGTCCTCCATCATGAACAAGCTTTTTGGCCGCAAGAACCTGGTCAAGGTTTCGAGTACGCCGGGCAAAACGAGCAACATCAACTTCTTTGAGGCCGATGACGTGCATTTTGTCGACCTGCCGGGTTACGGTTTCGCCCGTCGCTCCAAAGCGGAGCGCGATCGCTGGGCCGAGCTTATCGGCGACTTCTTTGACTCCGAGCGCAGCTTTAACCTAGTTGTATCGCTGGTTGACATTCGTCACGACCCCAGCAAGCTCGATCATGACATGATCGACTACCTGCAAGGCAATGAGTTTAACTTTATCGTCTGCCTCACCAAAGCCGACAAGCTCAGCCGCACCCAGCAGGCCCGCCAGGCAGCAGCCATCAAAAAGCAGCTCAACGTCCCGGCCGAGAACGTAATCATCACAAGCTCCCAGACCGGTACCGGTATCGACGAACTCAAAAAGCGCATCGCCGAAGCTTGCCTCTAATCGGGTTTTCGCTCACCAAAAGCTCCTGTCTATATCATCTCAGTGATAGTAATTGGTAAACTATCACTGAGGTGATATTTTTAGGAGGTCAGCATGGAGCTATGGCATGGGTCGGAGGTTGTTGTCGAGCATCCGTCGCTGGATAGGTGTAGACAGTTCAACGATTATGGACGTGGGTTTTATTGCACGCCACATGAGGAAATGGCGATGGAATGGGCATGTCGGACTGAGGCTGATGGCATCGCGAACCGATATGAGCTTGATTTAGATGGCCTTGCGATTTTGGATTTGGAATCAGGTGAGTTCTCGATTCTCAATTGGCTTGCAATTCTGGCGAATAACAGAGAGTTCAATGTTTCAACGCCATTGGCGCGTGAAGGGCTTCGATTTCTACTCGATAACTGTTTGATTGATATTTCTTCATATGACGTTATTCGGGGCTATCGTGCTGACGACTCCTATTTTTCTTTTGCAAGACAGTTTGTCAGCGGCATGATATCGCTCAGACAGCTGCAACGTATCATGCGCTTGGGTGATTTGGGTATTCAATATGCTCTTATGAGCGAGCGCGCTTTTTCGGTGATTAGATTCTGCGATTGGAAGCAGGCTTCGGGGTCTGAGTTTTATCCTAAGCGTTTTGAGCGTGAGCAGAATGCTCGACGCAAATACTTGGATACGGTCAACGGGTTCGATACCGAAGGTATCGACATTAGGGATTTAATGGCAGGGAGGGTTGATTTAAATGATCCAAGAGTTGACGGATTGTGGACCGAGTAGAACATATCCCGTCTATTATCTTGAGGACGCAATGAACAACCTCGGCGACTGCTTCGACTATGCCGTCAATGACTATGGAGCAGAAGGATCTGAAGTTGCTGAACTCTTTTGCCTGAGCGGGGTTGCCCGCGAGTTTGAGCGTGGCAACGCATGGGTCGTATCGGGAAAATCGGGCGTTGAGTTGTTCGCACTTATCGCCGAAAGGTCGGGCTATGAAGCCAGGTCAATGCCGGACCGCACCTATCGATTTGAGAAGACGCCGGAATACTGGACAGGCTGGATATTGGCATACCTGCAATGGCGCCTTGGAGAGTCTTTCGAAAATCTTCTGCATGTTGTTCCGTTTGACGCACTGCGCAACCTGTACTATCCCTGGCACGAAGCCTCGGAGGAACGTGTGGCGAGTCTTGTTTGCGATATGGCGAAGAAAACATCTCGTCAAACCAAGCTGGCGCTAGCAAGAAAGCGGCTCAAGAAAACCCAACAAGACCTGGCATACGAATCGGGCGTGTCACTCCGCTCAATCCAAATGTACGAACAACGCCAGAGAAACATCAACGAAGCCTCGGTAACAACCGTAAGGGATATAGCAAAAGCCCTACACTGCAGCATCGAAGACCTCCTAGAGCCAGTCTTCGAATACAAAGAAACCAGCGCCGCCTAAAGGGGATTCTGTCCACTGATTGCTCAACTTGTGGTTCACCAAGGGCAATTTGAGCAGCGAAGCCGGCTGCCTAGTGGGGACATGCAGGCCTTCTAGGTATCTCAATCCGCCTACGCATTGAAATGCCCCGCTAAGCTAAAGTGCTCGGCGGGGCATATCTCGATTGACGATGTTAGCAGGGGCTGAACTTTAATATGCCGCGAGTAAGAGGCGTCTGCATTTAGCAATTAAAGTTAATTATTCAATTCGGGCGCTCAGCCAGTATTCTCCATTTGAAGCTAAGATTGCGTACGTAATTCCATTTTTGACAGTTGGCGTATCTACGCAGGCAGCACCAATCTCCTTAGCGTCGGAAAATGAAAGTGTTGGATCGATTGCTTGTATAGTTGCCAATGCTGTCGCCGCGGCATAGTCGGAGTTTTCGAAGTACATGACTATGTTTTTGAAGCAGTTTTCGGATCCAAGATAGCTGAGTAGCACCGGGTTACTCGAGTCCGAAAAGAAGCCTCCAATACCGGCAATCTTTGAACCGTTTTTGATCTGAAGTTCGAGCCCATGCCGCTATCGTCTAGTTCGTAATCCGCATTCATGCTGCTGCAGTTGGGGATATCGGAGAATTCCTCGTTAAGTCGATCAATAAAGCCTTCAGGTGAAATTGAAAACTTTCCGTCGCCAAGAAAAGATGTGATTTCCTTCTCGTTGCGGGTGTCAACGACCTCTCCGCATCTCTCGCATTCTCGTATTTCCTTTGAGGTGGCGTCTACGTAGTCGACTTCTTTGGTCCACGAGCCCGGTTGGTGTCCGAGTGGCTCCCCTTTCGTTTCGCCGCAACGCTGGCAGGTCTTCGGTGTCGTACAAGTTGCTTCTTCCCATTCGTGCCCGAGAGGTTCTCCCTCGGTTTTGCCGCAACTTTTGCATACACGAGGGCTAGTGCAGGTTGCATTGGCCCATAGTTTGTGGCTACAAAATAATTGAGGAAACAGCATGGGCAAACTGAAGATGATGCCAACTGCCACGGCAGCTGCGATTGCCGCTCGTTTTTTTATTGCCTAATTTATGAATGGCCCGCGTTAGAAGTGAGCCGTTTTCTTCATTTTTGCGTGCGCCGTCATCTTCGTTTGATGGCGGAATTTCAGAGGAGGGGGTGTCGCTAGCACCATCAGAAAACTGCTCGGCTTTGAAATCTGGCTTCCGCTCGTCGGACTCGCTGAGTGCCTTTTCCTCGTCGGGCTCCTTCATCTCGTCATTCATGTTTATCGAGGCTCCTTCCTAGCTATGAATCTGCGATGGGCATTTTTGATAAGCGGAATGGCTGGTGACATAAATATATCCCAGTTTGGGATATATCAAAATGGAATATAGCGTAAACGGCATGAACGTTGATGCTAGCAGGACATGCGGAAAATGCCTTTCCCAGATTCGTCGGGAGCAAGGTATCACTCAGGTTGAACTCGCAAGGAAGCTGAGGGTACCTCAGTCGTTCATCTCGAAAGTCGAGACCGGAGAACGCAGTCTTAGGGTTTATGAGCAGTTCGCCTATGCAGAGGCACTTGGAATTGCCGTCGGAGTCCTCGTGCAAAGACTCGAGGCGGATCTGAATGGCGGAGATAAATAGATTGCGCCGCGCATCGGTCGATTATTAAATCAGTGCTATGGGGCTAAAAAAGATGTCATGGGTTAACCTCCAACAGCAAGAGTCTAAATATCAGCCCGGCGCCCCTTCAAAGCGTGGGTCCCTGTAGACATCGCCGGCGGCAATGTTGTTGTAGGGTCACCCAGGGGCATCCCCTTAAAAACATTCCGCACTGATATTTTCTGTATTGAAGACGTCGATGATGCGCCCGTATACCATTGACGTCGACACCATCAGATGCGGACCGCGCGGTGACCCCA
>CABRCR010000040.1:0-14349 GCA_902469435.1 uncultured Collinsella sp.
CGCCGCCATCATGGTTCATTAGTCAAACTGGGTAACATCGATCAGGCGATTGGCCAGCGAAAGGTCGCTCTCGATGGGCACGAACTCGTCGCCCACGTGCATGAGCTCCTCGTCACCCTTTGCCAGCAGCAAGACAATGGTGGGAGCATCGGGGTTGACGTACTCCTCGCGCGCCGCCTTGAACGCCGCATGCACAGCGGCTTCGCGGTCGAGGATGATCTTGTTCGGCGTATCGTCGGGAACATGCTCGGCAAGCTCGCGACAGACCTTCATCGGGTCCTCGTGAGCCGGGTCCTCGTTGGCAAAGATCATCAGGTCGGAATATGGTGCGGCCTCGCGCGGAAGCTGCTCGCGGCGCTCCTGCGCCTTGCCGCCGGCAGCGCCAAACACTGCAATGACTGGACTAGCGGGAAACGCGCGCTTGACCGACGAGAAAAGCGAACGGAACGAAAGCTGGTTGTGCGCATAGTCAACGACGCAGATCACGCGGCCGTCCTTCGACTCCACGACCTCCATACGGCCCGGCACACGCAGTTTGGAGAGGCCCTTCTTGATAGCCTCGATACCGATGCCGATCTCGCGCGCAGCGGCGATAGCGACCAGCGCGTTTTCCACGTTAAAGTCGCCCGCGATGCCCAGCAGGACCTTCTCCCCCGCCTCGGACTCGTCGGCACACAGGCCATGCAGGTTAAACTCGATGTTAAAGCCGACCATGCGCACATCGCTCGCCCACAGGCTTGCCTCGGGATGCTCGACGCCAACGGTCACCAAGCGCTCGGCCGTCGACGCTGCCTCCAACACACGGTCAACCTCTTCGGTGCCCAGATTCACCACGGCGGTCTTTGCCTGGTCAAAGATCCTGAGTTTGCTCTCAAAATAATCCTCAAACGTGGGGTGTTCGATCGGTGAGATGTGGTCACGGCCGATGTTGAGGAAGCACGCCACGTCAAACGGCAGATTCTCGACGCGTTGGTACTTGAGCGCCTGGCTCGAGACCTCCATGACCATGGACTGGCGACCTGACGTGCGGCAGTTGGCGATATGGCGCCAGACCTCTGGGGCCTCGGGCGTAGTATTGGTGCTCTCGTAGCACTCGATACCATCGTCGGTGTTCACTGAGCCGATCATGCCGCAGGACTCGCCCGCCGCTTTGATGATGGACTGGAGCATAAAAGCGGTCGTGGTCTTTCCCTTGGTACCGGTGATACCCACGATCTTGACGTCGTGGTCGGGACGGTCGTAGACCTCCGGCGGCAACAGGGCCATGGCCGTGCGAACGCTATCAACAACCAGCATCGCAGCACCGCTCTCCTGCGCCAGCGGCTCCAGAGACTCGACCAGCGACTCCTCGCACACAAATGCGACGGCGCCCGCATCGAGCGCCATGCTCAAAAACGCGGGCTTAAAGGCAGTGCCTTTGCAAAAGAACACGTCACCCGCCGAGACCGTACGCGAATCAAACGAGCAGCCGGTCACGGCACGCTCGTCAACCTGCTCTGACGCGCGCAGCTCGCCGCACACATCGAGAAGCTTGGCAAGCGTATCGACCGTGGTCACGGTCGCGGAATCCGAATGGTGCATCTTTCACCTTTCTCAGCCATTTGGCAGGGACGGTTTTTATAGTAACTGAAACGCACCACGCAAAAACGGCTCCCGGAGGAGCCGTTACGCGCAGGCGTTCGTAAGCCGAGGCTAGGCAGCCTGAACAGCGGGCTGGTCCTCGTCGATAAAGAAGCGCTTGTACCACACCAGGAACACGAGCGGCGTATAGATCTTGCGCTGGAAATCGCCCTTGCCCGCAAAGTGCAGATCGAGCAGGTGCATGAGCTCGTCGGTATCGAAGAACTCGCTTGCCCACGGCGCGGTGAAGTACTCCTTGACATAGTCGTACCACTTTTGCTCGCGCAGCCAGTAGACAATCGGCACCGGGAAGCCCACCTTGGGACGGGTGGCCCACTCATCGGGCAGCGACTTGTTGGCAGCGTGGCGGAGTACCTGTTTGTTGCCGTTCTCGTTGATACGGTAGCGATCGGGAATGTGCTCGGCGAACTCCATGACTTTGCGGTCCAGGAAGGGCACGCGCAGCTCCAGCGAGTGCGCCATGCACATCTTGTCGGCCTTGAGCAGAATGTCGCCCGGAAGCCACATGTTCATGTCCAGATACTGCTTCTTGACCAGCTCGGGCTGACCCTTCACGCGCGCATAGATGGGTGCAGCAAGCTCAAAGGCGCCGTCGCCGGTGTTGTACTCGGGCTTGAGCACGCCGTCGACCTCGCGCTCCGGCCATACCAGAGCCTGTCCCAGGAACGACTTCTCGGGGATCTCGGCACCCTTGACCAGGAAGTTATGTCCCTTGAAGTATGGCATATGCAGCGCCAGGTTACCGAGCGCGCGGCGAATGGGCAACGGCACCATCTTTTTGTACTTGCGGACCGGAACCGTGTCCTCGTAGTAGGCGTAGCCGCCAAAGAGCTCGTCGGCACCTTCGCCCGAAAGCACGACGGTAACATCCTTGCGCGCCATCTCGGCCAAGAACCACAGCGGCACAGACGACAGGTTGGACTGCGGCTCGTCCATGTGATATTGGATGTCCTCGAGCGCACCGAAGAACTCGTCGGCGGTAATCATCTTGCGAACGTTCTCGACGCCGAGCTTATCGGAAAGTTCCTTGGCGTAGTTAGTCTCGTTGAAATTCTTGTAATCGAAGCCCACCGAGAAGGTCTTGTCGGGCATGAGGCAAGCGGCGATGTAGCTGGAGTCGACGCCACCGGAGAGGAACGACGCGACCTTGACGTCGGCGATGCGATGGGCCTCGACGCTCTCGTGCACGACCTCGTCCAGCTCGTCGACGTACTCCTCGAACGGCTTCTCGACGGCAGAGTAATCGCAATCCCAGTAGCGCTCGATGTTCATCTTGCCGGTCGGGATATCGACGGTAAAGTAGTGCGCCGGCGGCAGCTTGTAGACACCCTCGAAGAAGGTCTCCTCGGTTGCCGAATACTGCAGCGTCATGTACGGACGCAGGGCCTTTTTGTTGACCGCCTTGTGGAAGTGCGGGTAGTCCAGGAAGCTCTTGATCTCGGAACCAAAGAGCACGCCCGGAGCGCCGTCACCCGCATCGGCCATGGGATAGTAGTAGAGCGGCTTGATGCCAAAGATATCACGGGCGCCAAAAAGCTTGTTCTTCTTCTTGTCCCAGATGACGAAGGCGTACATACCGCGCAAGCGATCGAGTACTGCCTCGCCCCACTCCTCGTAGCCGTGCAGAAGGCTCTCGGTGTCGGCGCCGCAGTGGAACTTGTAGCCCTTGGCCTCGAGCTCGGAACGGAGTTCTTGGAAGTTGTAGATCTCGCCGTTGAAGACAATGACGACGCTACCGTCCTCGTTGGCCATAGGTTGGGCGCCAGCCTCGGTCAGGTCGAGGATCGACAGGCGGCGGAAGCCGAGGGCAACGCGGCCGTCGATAAACTGACCGCCCATGTCGGGACCACGATGGACGATGCGGTCCATCATCTTGGTGAGCACCTCGGATTGGTTATCCGTCCCACCGACAAAACCGACAAAACCGCACATATACTATCCCCTCTGCTGTTGCTGGGTATCAAATCGAATCAGTAGCTTTTGAGTATACCCGAGGGCGTAAAGAGGGGCGGAATGTTCAGGCAATCTCAACTGAATCAGCTCCGCTGTGACACGCGACGGTTACCTTTAATGGATATGAGGTGAATGAGGCGATTGTTTTGCTATACTCTCTCCGCACGGGCGATTGGCGCAACGGTTAGCGCAGGTGCTTTACACGCACAAGGCTGGGGGTTCGAATCCCTCATCGCCCACCATTGAATTGGAAACGGTCCTCGCAAGGGGACCGTTTTTGTTTGGGCCCAGCGCATGGGGTTCGAACCCGCCAGGGTGCGGAGCTGAGGAAACGCGCAAGCGTTTTCCAGCGCAGCACGCGAGGAGCGGAGCGGCGAAGCGGGGCGCGGGCGGCGCCGGCCGCACGCGGACATCCCTCATCGCCCACCACTGAATTGTTAGGCCTCCAGCGATGGAGGCCTTTCCTTTTTCAGGCCCAGCGCATGGGATTCGAACCCGCCAGCACGTCTGTCACAAAGGCCGTGGCCAAAAAATGGCAAAAATGAGTACTGCTACCTTGCTTACAACATATCAAAAGATAGTATTTGCTTAAGTTACGCAACATATGTCCATTATAAGGACTAACAATTGGATCAAAATCGTACATTCATCGCCATTTCGACTAGCTATCTGGCCTTATTAGTCCAAAATTGCTGCTACCAAATCGATAACAGTACTCATATTTGATGTTTTTTGACCAGCAGGTCTCCCCGCCTTAGCAAATCTAAGGCAAAACGGGCTCCAGACCGCTGAATCATGCCACATAGGGCACGTCCGCAGTCCGGAACCCGGTCAAAGTTAAGTTATTTCGCTGTGTTAGGCCAAAACGTCCGACAGGATCTCGATCAGACTGTCCACGTCGGATTCCTCGCAGACGAGCGGCGGCAGGAAACGCAGCGTATGGGCACCCGTAGCGTTAATCACGGCACCAGCCCCCAATGCACGGGCCACAACGTCGTGTGCATCACCCACAGTATCGTCCAGATCGCAGCCGAGCATCAAGCCGCGGCCACGCACCTCGGTCACGTTCGGCAGCTTGGCGAGCTTTGCCTCCATATAGGCGCCTACCTTGGCAGCATGGTCGGCATAATCGCCGCGCACGAGCGCGGAGAGCGTCGCGGCGCACGCCGCGACAGCCAAGCAGCTACCGCCAAAGGTCGAGCCGTGGTCGCCCGGCTTAAACACGTCGGCAATCTCCTTCTTTGCTACGACGGCACCCATGGGCACGCCATCGGCAATGCCCTTGGCAAGGCTCATGATGTCGGGTTCCACGCCATAGGTTTGGAATGCAAACGGCTTGCCGGAGCGGAAGATGCCGCACTGGACCTCGTCGGCTATAAGCACGGCGCCCACTTCGTGTGCCAGGTCGCGCGCTGCCGCCATAAACTCCTCGGTCATGGGGTGCACGCCACTCTCACCCTGGATCGGCTCGAGCATCACGGCACAAATTTCGCTCCCCAGCTGCTTAAAGATCGCACGCAGTTCATCGATATCGTTGGGCGTGCAGGCCACAAAGCCACCCGGCAGTGGGCGGAAACTATCCTGCAGCCAATCCTGCATGGTGGCGGCAATGGTCTCGAGCGTACGGCCGTGGAAGCCGCCGCGCATGCACACGATAGTGTTGCCGCCGTTACCGGCACGCTTGGCGTACAGGCGCGCAAGCTTCATCGAGCCCTCGTTGGCCTCGGCGCCGGAGTTGGCAAAAAAGGTCTCCCACACCTGCTCGTCCGCAGCCGGGGCACCAAGAGCAGCTGCCGTGGTCTCATCGCCGGCGGCAATGGCATCGGCAAGCACGCGCGCACCATCTACGTCGTCGTTAGCAAGCTTGGACAGCAGCGCCGCGACCTGTCCACGCTGCTCGATGTAGAAGTAATTGGAGACATGCATGAGCTTTTTGGTCTGTGCCTCGAGCGCCGAGAGCACAGCCGGGTCGCCATGACCTAGGCTGCACACGCCGATGCCGGCAAGAAAGTCGAGGTACTCACGACCATCGTCGCCGGTGAGCTTCATGCCGTGACCCTCGACAAACTCGACCGGAGAGCGGCCAAAGGTATGCATAACGTAATGGGATTCAAGCGATTGCTGAGCTGCAAGTGACATGGGATGCCTTTCGTTGAGCGCCGGACGGCGCAGGCCTATGGGTGCAGAAATGGGGCGGCTGAGGGTCAGTTAGACCGTCTGAAGCTTCTCGACCTCGTCGAGGTTCTCGGTCAGACGCGCAGCAAACGTCGAAAGCGGATGCGGATGCGTATCGAACTCGTAAGCCGTCTCGGTGGAATGGATCACGGTGCCGACGCCGGCATCGGTCAGCAGCTCCAGCAGCAGCGAATGCGGCGTGGTGCCGTTGATGATGTGAGCGCGAAATACGCCGCCGGCAAGCGCATCGACGGCCGCGTGCAGCTTGGGAATCATGCCCTTATCGACCTCGCCGCCGTAGAGCATTTCGTTAACCTCGTCGAGTGTTAGGTTGGAGATGAGTGAGTCTTTATCGCTAAAGTCCTTGTACAGGCCGTCGACGTCGGTCAAAAAGATCGCCTTGTGCGCGTGGAGCGCTGCCGCAACGGCACCGGCGGCGGTATCGGCGTTGATGTTGAAGAAACCGCCGTCCTCCCCCGCCGCGACGGTAGCGATGACGGGGATGTACTCGCTATCGAGTAAGCGCTCGATATAGTCGGTGTTGACGTGCGTCACTTTGCCCACGCGACCGAGCTCGGGGTCGAGCGGCTCGGCGATGAGCGTGCCGGCATCGCTGCTCGACACGCCCACGGCCAGGTTGCCGTGGTGGTTGATGGCAGCAACCAGCTCCTGGTTAACCTTGCCGCCCAGCACCTCGCGCACGATATCCATCGTCGCCGGCGTGGTCACGCGCTGGCCGTTCTTAAACTCGACGGGAATATCGTAATGGCTCAGCGCCTCGTTAATAGCCTTGCCGCCGCCGTGCACGATGACGGGGCGCATACCGATGATCTTGAGCAAAACGATGTCGCTCATCACGTCGCGGCGCAGCTGCTCATCAACCATGGCGGCTCCGCCATATTTGATAACAACCGTCTTGCCGGTCAGGTTCTTAATCCACGGCAGCGCTTCGAACAGCAGCTGCGCGGTTGCTTCGTTGGATTCGCTCGAACGACAATCGCGTGCGAATTTCATAATCTGCCTCGTCTTTCATATCGTTATCGCGCCGTGCTCCGCTGTCCGCAATCGCGGCAAGATGCGCAGCGTGCCCGGAATCTAGGAACGGTAGTCGCCGTTGATGGAGATGTACTCATGCGTGAGGTCGCAGGTCCACACGGTCGTTGCCGCGTCGCCTGCGCCCAGGTCGGCCGAGATCACGATCTCGGGCGCCTCGAAACGTCGTAGAGCCTCGTCCTCGTCAAAGGGAACAGTCAGACCGTCGCGACAGACAGGCATGCCCATCATGTCGATGGAAACGTCTTCCTGATTAAACTTCACGCCGCACTTGCCAAGCGCCATAGCAACGCGGCCCCAGTTGCAGTCGTGGCCGGCGATGCAGGTCTTAACGAGCGGCGAGTTGGCAACGGCACGGGCGGCGATATCGGCCTCCTCGTCGTTCACGGCGCCGGTAACGTTGACTGTAACAAGCTTGGATGCGCCCTCACCATCGGCGGCAATATTGCGCGCCAGGCTCTCGCACACCTCGTGCACGGCAAATGCCAACTCGTCAAAAGCATCGGAGCCCTCGACGATAGGCTCGGCATCTGCGGCAGCGGCACCGGAGGCAAGCATGATGCAGGTGTCGTTGGTCGAGGTGTCGGAATCGACCGTTACCTTGTTAAAGGTCTGCTTGACGGTCGAGAGCAGCAGGGCATGAAGTGCCGCCGGCTCGACGGGGGCATCGGTGGTGATAGCTGCGATCATGGTGGCCATGTTGGGCATGATCATACCCGAGCCCTTGCACATTCCGCCTACCGTATAGACATTGCTCGCATGACCCGCAGCCTCACTGACGTAGGACACGGCGTACTCCTTGGAGTGCGTGTCGGTCGTCATGATGGCGCGAGCGGCATCGGCGCCACCGTGGGCGGAGAGCGCCTCGTAGGCAGCAGGAATGGCGGTCTCAAACGTGTCGATCGGCAGAATCTGGCCAATCACACCCGTGGAGGCAATCAGAATCTGCTGAGGCTCGCAGCCGATGACCTGCGATGCGATGCTGCACGTCTCGCGCGCGCATGCAAGGCCGGTCTCACCCGTGGCGGCGTTGGCATTGCCAGAGTTGACCGAAACACCGGCGATGATACCGTACCCCTTGTCGGTACCGCCCAGGTTGGCACGGCTCACCTGCACGGGCGCCGCGCAAAAGCGATTGGTGGTAAACACGCCAGCACCGGGACAGGGTTTATCGGGCACGACGAGCGCGTAATCCAGACGCTCGGGGTTCTTGCGGAACCCAGCGTGGATGCCTGCAGCCTTAAAACCAGCCGCAGCCGTAACGCCACCCTCGACGGCGCGAATCTTGATATCAAACAGCTCGGTATTCATCGTCTTTATGACTCCTTATGTCAAACAAAAAACGGACATCGGTTGGTGCGCCATGCCAGTCGTGATCATGAGACCAGCTTAAGAGTGGCGCCCCATTCGATGCCCGACTACCAAATCGTTAACAATCGAATGTGCTACACCGGGCACGCCACTGTGGGCAAGCCTCGTCGCTCGTCAAAGCCAAAGACGATATTGGCGCACTGGACTGCTTGGCCCGCAGCGCCCTTGCACAAATTGTCGATAGCACCCGTCGCCACCAGCACGCCCGCGCGCTTGTTGAGCGCGAGGCCAATCTGGGCAGCGTTGGTGCCGACGACCGAAGCCGTCTTGGGCTGCTGGCCGGCATCGAGCACGCGCACAAAGGTGCGACCGGCGTAGAACTGCTTGTAATGGTCGACAACGTCCTCAAGGGTCAAGGTATCGAGAGCCTGCGGCGTGAGCGGCAGCGTCACCGTGGAGAGCAGACCGCGCTTGAGCGGTGCCAGGTGCGGGGTAAAGACGACGCGATCGGTCAGGCCAAGGATTTGCTCAATCTCGGGCGTGTGGCGATGCTTGCCCACGCCGTAGGCCTCCAAGTTCTCGTCGGCGCTGCAAAAATGGGTGCGGGCGTTGCAGGACTTACCGGCGCCTGTCACGCCGCTAATGGCATCGACAATCACGGGGCCGTTCTCGGCCACCCAGCCCGCGCGCACGGCGGGCGCGGCGGCAAGGCTCGTTGCGGTGGGATAGCAACCGGCGCAGGCGACCAGCACGGATTTGCCGTCGGCATGGTCGGATGCGGCGGTCTCCAAGTCCTGGCAGAACAGCTCGGGCAGACCGAAGGCACGGGTCTTGAGCAGCTCGGGGCTCGTATGCTCGGCGGCATACCAAGCCTCAAAAACGGACGCGTCGTTCAGACGGTAGTCGGCCGAAAGATCAAAGCAGGAGACGCCCGATGCAAGCAGCGCGGGCACCTGTGCCATGGCAGCCGTGTGCGGCACGGCCAAAAAGACCGCGTCGCAGTTCTTGAGCTCAGGGGCATCATGCGTCGTAAAGACAAGATCGCTTACGCCGGTGAAGCTCGGGTGCACCGCAGACAACGGCTGGCCGGCATCGGCGTTGGACGTAATGGCAGCAAGTTCAAACTCGGGATGACCGAGGACGAGGCGAATGAGCTCGGCTCCGGCATATCCAGCCGCGCCGACGATTCCAACCTTCAAAGACATATCAGACTCCTTGTCTGCGATTTATGCACCGATGCGCATTTCGCAGCGGTCGTTATGAAGTGGGTTGAAACTTTAGCACCAAAAGATGCATTAATACGTAAATGGCTTGCATATTCATGCATTGAAACATTCCCGACACATTCGCTTGAAGGAATTGACAAATGGAGCGGGCCCCGTATTGACCGGCGCTCCTAACGGCGCCGGGCAATACGGGGCCCGCCCATGCGAAAACCAAGTTGTTAGGATGAGCCAGCTGGCTAGAGCTCGACCGGCACCCATTCGTCGTGATTGCAGATAAAAGCCTCGGGATCCTCGACGCTAAAGAAGACGAGCGTGGGGTCGTTAGGCCCCTCATAGTGCTCGCTCAAGCGCTCAAGATGTTTCCATCCTGCCTCGCGCATATCGGGAGCGGCCTGGTCATCCAAGCCGGCGCGCCCGCGCAAGATGAGCCAGCCATGGCCCGGCCACCAACTCGTGGCCTCAAAGCGCTGATTTTGCAGCAGCTCCTGCCACACATCCTTGGTGCGCGCCGTCACAAACCACAGCTTGCCGTCCTGAATCTGAGCAAACGAAAATGGACGTACATGTGGCTGCCCGTCCACGCTCGTCGCCAAGTACCACGCCGGCACCGACGTCAGATACTCCAAAACCGTATTCAATCCGTCCACGTTTCCTCCTGTACTAGCCAGTTTGAGAGCCTGGTTTGTGTGAGCTAGAGCTCCAGGCGCTCCTCGCTGCCGTCGATATCACAGAAGCGCGCGGCAATGTTGCGGACCGAAAAGAAAGCAAGGCGGCCGTCGTTGGCACTCTCGTGTTCCTCGCCGATGCCCACCATGTGCTTAAACCCCGCTTGACGCACCTTGTCGCTCGCAACCGCGTCGTCCTCAAGTACGGCCTCGCCGGTCAACACGATCCAACATTCTCCCGGCTTCCAGCCCGAGAGCTCAAACTTGGGATTCGCACTCAGCTCCGCCCACACGTCCTTATCGCGCGACGTGCAAAACCACAGCTTACCGTCATCGACCATGGCAAACGAAAACGGCCTCACGCGAGGCTGATGCCCGTCGGCCACATCGGTCGTGGCCAGATACCACGCCGGAATGCGCCTGAGATACGAACAGGCGCGCTCAAGCTGAGCCGTGCGGTCGTTGTCGGTCATGGGGACCCCTTTCCTGCGCTCGAATCGCGCCTAAACAAGTTGAAGATTGATGACGATGACGCAGATGAGCAGCAACGCCGTCACCACCACCGCCAACGCATCGCCGCGGCCAAATGTAAGCGCATGCAGACGCGTGCGGCCCTGCTCGCCATGATAGCAACGGGCATCCATGGCGGCAGACAACGTCTCGGCATGACGGAACACGCCCGTGAACAGTGGAATCGCCACACTGCCGAGCATACGAACGCCGCCGAGTGGGCCTCCCGTCACGCGCGCGCCGCGGCTCGCCTGCGCATCGGCCGTCTGCTTCATCTCGGTGGCAAACTGCGGCATAAAGCGCAGCGCGATACCCATAATCATGCCGAGCTCGTGCGCAGGAAGTCCCACACGCGCAAACGGCGCGAGCAGGCGCTCAAAGCCCGCGGTGAGGTCGAGCGTCGGTGTGGTGAGCGTGATGGCGCTCATGCCGGCCATCATCAAGGTCAGGCGGCACGCCATAAAGGCGGCAGAACGCAGTGAGCCCTCGCTTATCTGCAGAAAGCCGAGCTGCCACAGGATGCGCCCACTCTGATCGGTAAACAAGTTGAGCACCGCGACCACGACGACGATTGCCAGCAGCGGCGCCATCGATGATAGGACCCGGCGCAACGGCACCCGGGACACGGCATAGATCAGCACGGCGAAAATTGCGACCGGGGCCAGTCCGCGGAAGCCGCCGACGGTCAGCGTCGTGATCAAAAACACAAAGCCCAGGAGCAGCTTGGTGCGCGGATCCAGGCGATGGATCGCACTATCGCCGGGATAGTAACTGCCAAACGAAAACGCCTCCATTAGCAGCCCTCCTCTCGCGCGACCGTCTTGGATTTAGCAATGTCCGAGACGTTAGAAGAACCGTCTGAGCGACCGATCAGCAAATTTGCCAACTCGTCGGCCAACGACTCAACCGTATAGAGCCCGCCGCAACGCAGCGGCACGCCCGCTTCCGCGAGCGCCAACGCCATGCGCTGGGCGGCGGGAACGCCCAAGCCGATCGACTTGAGCTCATCGGCATGTGCAAACACCTGCGCGGGGGTTCCCTCGGCAAACACCGCACCTTCGTTCATCACGACGATGCGGTCGCAGCAGTTGGCCAGGTCATCCATACTATGCGAAACCATGACAACGGTCAGGCCATCGCGGTGAAGTCGATCGATAAGCTCAAGGAAATCCCTGCGCGCAGCCGGATCGAGCCCCGCCATGGGTTCATCGAGCACCAGGACCTCGGGCTCCATGGCGAGCACGCCGGCGAATGCCACACGCCGTTGCTGACCGCCCGAAAGCTCAAAGGGACTCTTGTCGCCGACCGTGGAAAGATCGAGGCCCACGCGCGAGAGTGATGACTCGACACGACGGTCGACTTCATCTTGCGGCAAGCCAAGGTTGTGCGGACCAAACGCCACGTCCTGCGCCACGGTTTCGGCAAACAGCTGACGCTCAGGATACTGAAATACCACGCCGACCTTGGCCTTAACCGCAGCGGCGTCTTTCTTGTTTGATAGGTCGAGCCCCAGCGCGCGAACGGATCCCTCCTGGGGGCGAATCAAACCGTTGAGATGCTGGACCAGCGTCGACTTACCCGAACCGGTATGACCTGCCAAGCCCAGGAACTCGCCGCGACGCACCGTCAGCGATACATCGCGCAGCGCCCACGGACTGCTGGGGTCGTTTCCCCAGAGAGCCTGTTTGCTCGATTTGCCCGCAGTGACCGAGCGCTTATGCCAGCGGCGGCGCTCGCGCGGACTGAGCGAATAACTGTACGAAACATGGGATAGCTCTATGACGGGCTCCGACGCTGCTGTTCCATCGTTTGCAGAGGATGCGTTGTCGAGCATACGAGGATCGGACTCAAAGGGCCGCCCCACGATGTCTACCCCACTCCGCTCGGCATAAGCCTGCGCAATCTCGGCGACCATATCCGCCTCACGCACCTGCGCGCAAACGGGTACGCCCTTCGCACGAAGTGCCCTACCTAGACAGCACGACGCCGGCATATCCAAGTTGAGCTGCGCAAGTTCGTCCGCCCGCGTCAAGATTTCCTCGGGCGTACCGAGCATGGCAACGCGCCCCGCCCGAAACACCGCGACACGATCGGCTTCGGCGGCCTCTTCCATAAAGTGCGTAATCATCACGATGGTCATGCCGCGAGCATGCAACACGCGGCAAGCCTTCATGAGGCCCTTGCGTCCACGCGGATCGAGCATCGAGGAAGCCTCGTCCAAGATGAGCACGCGCGGTTCCATGGCGAGCACGCCGGCAAGCGCCACGCGCTGCTTTTGGCCGCCCGAAAGCGCATGGGTCTCGTGGCGCTCAAAGCCCACCAGGCCCACGCCCTTCAGCGCCTCGCGTACGCGCTGCGCAATTTGCGCCGATGGAACGCCAAGGTTTTCGGGGCCAAACGCAACGTCATCTTCGACAAGCGTTGCCACCAGCTGGTCATCGGGATTCTGGAATACCATGCCCGCAGTCGAGCGGATGTCGTAGACCAGCTCGGGATCGGACGCGTCCATGCCGTTGATGCGTACCGTGCCCGCATCGGGCTGCAACAGTGCATTCAGATGCTTGGCAAACGTCGACTTGCCCGACCCATTGCCACCGAGGATGCAGAAAAACTCCCCGTCCTCAATGTTCAGATCGACGCCGTCGAGTGCCGGTACGGCACCGTCATAGCTAAAGGAAACACCTCGGCACTCAATCATGCGCGACCTTTTACCTGGTCCTTTTTGGGCGTGATGAGATTAGAGACCGCCTTGTACACCGCCAGCGTCAATACCGAGTTGAGCACGGTCTTGATGAGGTTGAACGGCAGCACGGCAGGAATCATGAGCGGGGCGATCACATCAACCGAGCCATACCAGAACCATACGCCAATGGTAAGGTTTGCGACCATAGACAACGCCGTAGCGGCAATAACGCCGAGCACCAGACCAATCACGGCACCCTTATAGGTATGCATCTTCTGGTAGACGATAGCCGCGGGCAGAATATAACCCAGCGTAGCAACCAAGTTCATAAGCGCGCCGACCCAGTCACCCGTGGTGAGCGCATGGATAACGATAGCCATAGCGGCAACAGCGGTACCGGCGCCGGGACCATACGCAAACCCGCACACCATCGCCGGCACCAGCGACGGGTCATACGTCAAAAACGGCGCCGAGGGAAGAATGGGCAGCTGCACATACATAAACAGGGCACCCAAGGCGCACATCAGCGCCATGGTAACGAGCTGTTTGGTGCTCCACCTATTCGTGTTCTCAAAATGGATATGCTGCGACTGTTCAGACATAAGATCACCTGCCTCTTTCATCCGGACTCTAACCGTTGGTACTGGAATCTCACCAGTTCAGCCGGCATGCGAACCAACGCACACACGGGTCGCGGACTCATCGGCTCGGTCGCAGACGCCTCGCCTGCGCCACGGCACCCCTTTGGCACCGCCCGGTTTACCGCCAGTGGGGAATTCCACCCCGCCCTGAAACAGCACTTGCAAGTGTAGCACGAGCAATCGTTCGCGCAAGTATGCCGAGGGTAATTTGTGGCGGGGATCAGTTGCCGCAACAACCACGTTCCCCACCCATCCCAAAGTAGCGCGCCTTTCGCGCAAAGCGCGAAACAGCGAAAGGGACACGTACTCCTATCAACCACGACCTTCTCCGCGAGCCGACCTCAAGGCCGTAAACGCAGGGGATCCGGGGGCGTGACGGGGTTTCTCTCCGGAACATTCCGCACTGATATTTTCTGTATTGAAGACGTCGATGATGCGCCCGTATACCATTGACGTCGACACCATCAGATGCGGACCGCGCGGTGACCCCA
>CABRCR010000041.1:0-24094 GCA_902469435.1 uncultured Collinsella sp.
GGGGGGTGTTCCTATAGTTTTGTCAACTGGGAAATGCTCTCCGTGCGACCGAATCGCGGCATGCTGACGCCAAGCCATTAGGCCGGTGGGCTTCAGTCTGCTCGGTGCGTTTCGGCTAGGCTGCGTAAGGCACCCTGTCTCGCATGACCGCGTAGATGACCTTCAGCCTCTTTCGCGCCAGCGCCTTGAGCGCCTTGCCGTGCGACATGCCCCGCTCCCGGCACCTGGTGTAGTAGTCGCCCCATCTCCCCTCTGTCCGGGTAAGGCAGTTACATGAGAATATGAGCAGGTTCTTCAGCCTCTTGTTGCCTTGGCGCGATGCCGTCACCGAGGAGATCGAGGTTCCCGACTGGCGGTTGCGCGGCGCCAGGCCGCAGTACGACGCGAGCCTGTCGTGACTGGGGAAGTCTTCGATGTCGATGGAGATCGCAAGCTCGGAAGCGGTTTTGGGCCCGATGCCCGGCACCGTCAGGAGGCATCGGTAGGTATCGTCGCCCTCGAGCAGGGCGGAGATCTCCGCCGTGATCGCCTCGATCTCCGCCGAGTTCTCGGATATCCTGCGCGCGAGCAGTTTCACCGCCCGGTCCTCGGCGGCGACGACCGACGCATCCGGCCTTGTCGAGGAGGTTGTCGAGCGGACGAGGGCCTCGATCTTACCGCGCGCCGCCCCACGCGTGAGCGCCGCCGCCCTGCGGGGCCCGGCGTCGGCTACCGACCAGGCCCCGCCGAGGGATGCCATGAGCCTCAGCTGGGGCCCGTCGGACAGGTCGACCAGTGCCTCGAAGGCGGGGCACGATTCCAGCAGGATGCTGCGCAGCCGGTTCTTATTCCTAGTGTTCTCGCAGGTCAGGAAGTTCCTCTGGGCGGCCAGCGCCCTCGCCGCCGCAATCGTCGGACCCGGGTCTCCGACCGGCAGGAGCGCGTCGGGGATGCCAAGCGCCGTCTTCGCGATGACCATCGCGTCTCGCTCGTCGGTCTTGGCGTCGCCGGCGAAGAGCCTGGCGGCCCCGTGCGCCGCGAGTCCCGGCAGGTACGCCGCCGACATCCCGGCCGCCCTGGCGCGGGCGAGCGCGAGGGCGCCTATGTTGCGCGACTGGTCGACGACCACGAGCGCATCGGGGAAGCGGCCGAACAGCGAGTCCAGGTCGTCCTCCCTGTTCGCGACGGGGGTGCTCAACAGCACCTCGCCATCTCGAGTCGCGACGCATGCCCAGTGGGACGATTTCCCGACATCGAGCCCGATGACGGCTTCCGGCATTCTAATTGGTGCCACGGTGGTATCCTCCAATCGGTAGGCCGATCGGAACCCCTCCCCGCGACACCCACATTACCTGGCCGTGGCGCTTGCGCCCGGCAGTTTCCTATCAGTCGTCCGGAGCGGCGAGCGCCCCCGGTGGCAACACCCCCCGGGCCCTCTACGGGGCAGGGGCAGACGGCCATCCGGAGGCGCCCGATCGGCGGCCCCTCGGGGCTTGCCCGTATCGTAGGCAATGCGCCGAATGCTCGCCATCGAAATTTATCGATGGCCTATTTCAGACTGTAATGGGTGTCACAAAACTTCAACAGGATACCGCACACTTACCGACAAATTACAGCCGCCTGCCGAAAATATTGAACAATCCGTTCAAAAACACGAGCGAACACCGTCGCGTCTATACTAGAGCGCAGCAATAGAAAGGACCCCGCTTTGAGCATAACGCCCCTCGATAGCATTCGCCGCGCCATCGCCCGCCGCAATGGCGTCGCCGACCCCGCCGTAGCGGGCAGCGGCACCGCAAGGGCCCAGGGCGGACGCATCGAGAATGGCCTGTTCCCCGCCTCCCACACGGCCGAAGAGCTCGCGCGCATCCAGGAGCTGAGCCAGCGCAACGCCGGCGGCCCCGACAGCAGCCAGGCCACGCGCCGTCGCCGGCGCGAACGCGATCGGGAGCCCGGCCCCGTCCGCCGCATGGTCAACGCCTGGTGGAACCGTCTGCTCGGTGCCGTCTACGGCGGCGGCTTCTCCATGCAGGAAGCGGAATACGAGGAGCACGCCACCAGTCGCGACTATCTTTGGAACACCCTCGGCACCGCCGTGTGGGGCTTGGCATTTCCGCTGCTCACCATCGTGTCTACGCAGCTCGTGGGCGCCGAAGAAGCAGGCAAATTCTCCATCGCCTTTGTCACCGGCACGCTCATCATGATCGCGTGCAACTACGGCGTGCGCAATTTCCAGGTCTCGGACATCGACGAAAAGACGTCCTTTGCCTCCTACCAGCTCAACCGCTGGCTTTGTGGAGCGCTCGCCCTAGGCTGCGGCCTCATGTACAGCAGCGCCCGCGGCTATGACGCGCAGATGGCGACGATCGGCCTGGGCGTCTACCTGTATAAGGTCATCGACGGCGTCGCCGACGTGTACGAAGGCCGCCTGCAGCAGGCCGACAAACTCTACTTGGCTGGAATGAGCCAAACGCTACGCTCCGTCGGCGTCATCGCGGTCTTCAGCGTGGCGCTGTTCCTCACGCGCAGCATGCCCATCGCGGCCATGGCCATGGGCATCGCCGCGATCGCCTCGCTCGTGCTGGTCACCGCGCCGCTCGCCCTGCTCGAGACCGAAAAATCGCGCCGCGTGAGCCTTCGCGAGGTCGGCCACCTGTTTGTCCAGTGCGCTCCACTCTTTGGTGCACTGTTCTTGTTCAACCTTATCGAGAGCATGCCCAAGTTTGTGATGGAAGGCACGCTGGCATACAAATATCAGCTGTACTTTAATGCCCTGTTCTTTCCGGCGCAGGCTATTTTGCTGAGCATTGGATTTATCTATAAACCGCAGCTCCTGCGCTTGTCGAGCATTTGGGCTAATCCTCGCAAGCGTCGTCGCTTTGACCTGATTATTGTTGCCGTTATGGCGCTGATCGTGGTCATCACCGGCATGTGCGCCGCATTTATGGCAGGTCCCGGTATTTCCCTCATGAGCTTTATGTACGGCCTCAGCTTTGAACGCTACCGTACGCTGGCGCTGCTGATGGTCGTCGCCGGCGGCGTCACCGCGGCCATCGACTTTATCTACGCCATCATCACGGTGCTGCGCCACGCTGGAGACGTCACCAAGATCTACCTGATCTGCTTCGCCGTAAGCGTGGTGCTGCCGGTGAACCTGATTAAGCTGCTGGGTCTGATGGGCGCCGTGGTGAGCTACCTAGCCATCATGGCCCTACTCCTGGTGCTGCTGATAATCGAGTACGCCCACATCCGCCAACGCATCGAACGCGACCGCAACCCATACGGCGCCTAATTAGCTGCCCCCGGTCACCGGAATTTGCGATGGAATCACCCCGGCTGGGGTCTCGTTGCGGACAATATGCATCACGCAAAACTAAGTGAGTAGACTTTTGCCGAATCCCTGACCACACCGGCAAAACACAAGTCAATGACCTGCGGTTTTGTTGAGGCAAATTTGCCGGCTGCTCGGCATTTCCAAAAAAGCCTACTCACTTAGCCAGCGGGCAGCCAAATGATTTTAAAATCCCCGTCCCAGAGAAATCAATTAGCGGGCAGAAGGGCAAAAGTGGTCAAAAACCCTTCCCAAATTAGCTACCCCTTGCACCGATTATTCGCCCGGGTTGATGTTCGCGTAGAACTCCGCCCCGTCGTCCAGGCGCAGGATGCCCACGCGACCGAACTCGGAGCCGGTGGCGGCGGCGCAGTCGATATCGATGCGATCGGGCACACCGGCGGTATCCTCGCCGCCCAGGCGCACAATCTGCCCGCGACCCGACTCCTCATCGAGCCCCGCCAGACCACCGACCTCGCAATAGCGCCCAAGCGATACCGTGGGCGTGTGACCGCTAACCACGACCGGGCCCTTGCCCTCGGCAGAAAGCAGCCCGGTCGGCACATCCCAGTAGCCGTGACGAATCCACAGCAAGTCATCGGACGACTGCACGGCGAGCATTTGCTGCAGCAACTCGCGATCGACATCAACCGCTCCCCTGCCGTCGGCGCAATCGACACCATGCTCAAGCAAAAACGCACGCGCCGCCTCGGTCTGAATACCGGCGTGCACCAGCAGGTACGGCCGCTCGGCAGTCTCGACCACCGCATAGAGCGGCAGGGCGGCAGCCCAGCGCACAAGCTCCTCGTACGCCTCAAATTCCATGTCGTTAAGCTGCTCGCGCGTCGTCCAGCCACCGTTGATATCCCAGGTCTCGGCATCGAGCGGGTCCTGCCCAATAATCGCGTCGAGCATAATCTGCTCGTGGTTGCCCTTAAGCACGCGAGCGTTGGGCAGCGACCGCACCAAGTTGATGACGCCGACCGGATCGGGACCGCGGTCGATCATGTCACCCAGCACATACAGCGTGTCGTCGGACGTCAGCGAGATCTTGGAAAGGGCCTCGTCCAGCGCGCGCACGTGCCCGTGAGCATCGGATGTCACATAGATCGCCATGGAACGCCTTTCCCTGCATTGCGGCCGAAGCCCGAAGCCACGGCTAAAACTTCAAGTTGAACTTAAACGTTATCCATTGTACTCCGTTGCAATAAAGCTGGAAAGTGCTACAAGTCGCCAACGGTCGCCGGCCCCCGCTCGCGTGTGCCAACCATGCCGCATCACCAGCACCACCAGCGTCAACGCCCCCGACCAGAGCCACACGCACCCCGGCCTCGTGTCGAAAATGCGAACGCCCGCCGCTCGGCCCCATAAACCCACCACCTTTGGGTACAAATAACTGCAGTCAACTGACCGTGCCACGCCAACCACCCAGGAGCGGACACCCCCTATGAACCAGATCCTTCTTTTTATCGGCCTCGTTATCATTTTGTGCCTGACCATTAAACCCGTCGGCAAAAAGCTCCCCTTCCCCACCCTGCTCATCTTTATCGCGCTGGGTATGCTGCTGGGCGTCAACGGGCCGGCGCACATCGACTTTAGCGACTACGCGCTTACCGAGACCGTCTGCAGCACAGCGCTGCTGTTCATCATGTTCTACGGCGGTTTTAACACCAACATCGACCGCGCCAAACCCGTCGCCGCGCCTGCAGTGCTGCTGAGCACACTCGGCGTGGTCATCACCGCCGGCATCACCGGCGTGTTTGCGCACCTGGTTCTGGGCTTCGACTGGATCGGCGGCCTGCTGCTGGGCTCGGTTGTGGCGTCCACCGATGCGGCGAGCGTCTTTAGCGTGCTGCGCGAGCACAACCTGTCGCTGCGCGGCGGCACCGACTCGCTGCTCGAGGTCGAATCGGGCTCAAACGACCCCGTCGCCTACATGCTCACCGCGGTGCTCGCGACCCTCGCGGCCGGCGGCAACATCGACATCCCCATGCTGCTGGCCAAGCAAATCATCCTGGGCGTGAGCCTGGGCCTTGTCATCGGCTGGGCATCGGGCCGCCTGATTGAGCGCGCACACGCAACGGCCGAGGGTGCGCAGACTATCTTTTTATTCGCCGTGGCGATCGTTGCCTACGCGCTGCCGAGCTATCTGGGCGGCAACGGCTTTTTGGCCGTATACCTGGCAGGCATTGTGCTGGGCGCGAGCGACATCACCGGCAAGGTCGAGATGGTGCACTTCTTCGACACCCTCACCGAGATGGCCGAGATGGCCATCTTCTTCTTGCTGGGCCTGCTCGTGACGCCCGCCCGCCTGCCGCAAATGCTACTGCCGGGCCTGGCACTCATGGCGTTTATGCTCTTCGTGAGCCGCCCCATCGCCGTCGGTGTGCTGTTGGCGCCCTTTAAGACGAACCCTCGCCAGGTAGCGCTCGTAAGCTGGGCTGGCCTGCGCGGCGCGGCTTCGGTCGTCTTTAGCCTCTTTGCCGTGGTGGCCGGCGTTCCCGGTGGTCACGACCTGTTTGACCTGGTGTTTGTGATTGCCGTGTCGAGCATTGTGGTGCAGGGCTCGCTGCTGCCGGCGGTGGCGAAAAAGCTCGACATGATCGACGCAGAAGGCGACGTGCGCCGCACGTTTAACGACTACCGCGACGAAGACGGCATGTCGTTCGTCAAGCTCAAGGTGGGCGCGGGTCATCCGTTTGCCGGACGCTCGCTCGCCGATATTGGCAGCGCTACGAACATGCTCGTCGTCCTGGTGCTGCGCGACGGCGCGCACCCGGTGTTACCCAATGGCGATACCGTAATCGAGGAAGGCGACCTGTTGGTGATGGCTGCCCCAACATTTGAAGAGCGTGCCGAGGTTACGCTGCGCGAGGTCACCGTAACGCCCCACGGTCGCCTGGCCGGCCAGCGCCTGCGCGACGTGCCGCAAGGCAAGCACCCCTTTATCGTCGTGATGCTCAAGCGCGACGGCCAAACGATCATCCCCGACGGCAACACCCTCATATACGCCGGCGACGAAGCCGTCATCGCCACCCTGGCATCGTAGCGGCTATGGGGTAGCTAATTTGGGACGGGGGCTTTTTAGCTACCCAACTTTTTGTCACATTTCCATACCCGCAGGTAGATTGACGAACATGTGTTTGGTTAGTATAATTTCTACTTGAATAAACTCCTCGTCTCGTGGTATAAAAGGGTTGCGTTCCTTTATGGAGGGCAGTCAAGGGCCGGGGGATCCCCCCGGCATTTTTGTTTTTAGGGAGACTGCATCATGAGGGAGCTTTCCGTCTTCGTCGACGAATCCGGCAACTACGGAGGACAAAGTGCTAAGTACTATCTCGTTACGCTTGTTTTCCATGACCAGTCAGCGTCAGTTGCTGAGATTATTTATCGCTACGAACACACACTTAGATCGCGTGGGCTTCCCGATATCCCCCTGCGCATGAATCCCCTGATGCATGGCAATGAATCCTACAGGGGCATGGACACCCACTTGCGGAATCGCCTTTTGTCGAGTTTTGCAACATTTGCCAACAAATGCCCCGTCACATACATGACGTTCAGCTACCAAAGAAACAAATTCAAAAGCGATGCGGCTATGTTCGCAAGAATGCGTCGTGACTTGATCCTCTTTTTGTTCGACAGACTTCAGTGTTTCCAAAGCTATGACGCTGTCAAAATCTATTACGACGACGGGCAAAACGAGGTAACGGCCATCCTTCACGCTGCATTCGAATACGTTCTCGGAAGGCAGGCGGTCATTTATAAAGAATGTGACCCGAAGCACTTTAGGCTTCAGCAAATTGCTGACTACATCTGCGAAATCGAACTGGCGCAAATTAAATATGGACGCTCCGAGCAATCAAATACCGAGCAGATCTTCTTTGGAAACTATCGTGATTTCAAGAAAAATCATCTTAGAAAGATTCGCGCTAAACGTCTCTTGTAGACCCGGCACGTGGCTTCTGTTATAAAGATATCGGTACCCTCCAAGAGAGGGGCCTCCAAGAGCCGGGGTTTTACCCCCGGCATTTTTTATGCGTAACGTCGCCGCAACTCCTACTTAGCCTCTAGGAAGATACGGCTAGCTAAAAAGCCCTATCCCAAATTAACTACATTTGAGTATTGGTCGTCCCGACTGGGGTCTCGTTGCGAGCAATTTGCGTCGCGCAAAACTAAGTGAGTAGGCTTTTGCCGAATCGCCAACCACATCGCCAAAGCACAGGTCTGTGATCTGCGATTTTGTTGAAGAAAATTCGTCGGGTGCTCAGCATTTCCAAAAAAGTCTACTCACTTAACCAGCGGGCGGTCAAAATGGATGCGTCGCGACGTCGTTGGGCTCCGTTGCGACGGTTTATCGTGCATTTTCGCGCGGCCGCGGGCACAGACGCCCCCGTCCCCCATGTGACAAAGGGACAGTCCCTTTGTCACATTCTCAGTCATCGTCGACGGCAAAGTCGCGGAGGTCGAGGCCTTCGCGTTCGGCTCGGGCTAGGAGCTCTTGAGGTGACTCGTCCTCGATATCCACCACGTCGAGCATGGCGGCCGGAAAGCCCACGCCGGCTGCACTCCCCGCACGGTCGAGCAAACTCTCGCGCAGCTGGTCAACATCAACATCGATCTTCATGGTGAAACTCCCTACCGGATCTGGCCCCTACTCAGCAGCGCCGAGCACATTCACGGCTGCAACGAAAGCCGCAGCCTGCTTGTCATCCATCTGTGTGGCCAAACGCCCCACGGGCTCGTCGTAAGCAAACTGTACTTTATCGATAAAGCAATCCCAGGCACGCTCGTCCACACGCACGGCGGCCTCGCAGTACTGGCTGAGCTTTTTGAGTCCATACCAAAACGCATTCACATGGCGTGCGGGATCCTCGTCCAGCACACCATCGTAGCGCCGTCCGTTAAACTCGCGCATGCGCGCCACGGCAACCTCGAGTGAGTCGCCGCCGTCGGCCGAAGCCTCGTCCACAAGCTCGGGAATCGCAACTTCGCGCCGAACATTGTGCCTGGTAGCACCGTCGTACTCGCCCACCAACACGTCTTCGTCAAATCGATCATCGTAGTCGAAATAACTACTGCCGCGGCAAATCCCATGCGGCGAACCGGCACCAAAGGCACAGAACAACCCGCCGTCGGCAACAACGCGCCTATAGGTCTCAAACGACTTCTTAACCTGAGCGAGCAACTCGAAAAGCCCTCCGGCATCGCACCCCGTCTCACACGTAATGCAAACAGGCCCCGGCAACGACACCGGCTCCACCGTGCTCCCCCCGCAACGCGGGCGGCACGCTCGGCCCGATACGCTTGGGCCGCCAAGCGCGCTCGCTGCGCAGCACCGCGCACATTAGTAAGCTCACGCTCCAGCGCCACGTCGCCGGCAACATCGCCAGCAAACCCGCCAGCATCCCGCGGCCCGGTCGCACTCAGCTCGGACTCAAACGTCGCCGTAATCATGCCGGCAAGGTCCGTTGTATCGGCGGCACAACGCAGCTGCTCCAACTGCGTGCACAGCAGATCGGCATCCAGGGGCACGGCATCCACAACGTGCACGTTACTCAGACGCGCCGCGCCCTGCAGCACCAAAGCCCCCGCAGCATCGTACGCCGCACGAACGCTGTCCGCCGTATTGGCACGCAGCTTTACCTCGATAAACGCAAGCGTCTGTTCCAGGCGGGCCAACAGCTCGGCCTTGTCCTCCATACGCAAAAAGGCAGCGCAGCGCCGCTCCATCTGCAACGGGCCCACAACGCCTACCTGTTTGCGAGCGCGCGCAAGAGAATCAAATTCAACACGGCGCACATACCCGTCAACGGCCCGCACGGCAGACTCACGCGCAGCACGCTCGGCAGCCTCGACGCCCCCGATCACGGCCAGTAGCTCGCGGGAGCGCGCCTTGCGCAATATCTCCCCGCGATCGTACTGCTCAAGCGCCGTCTGACGCTTGGCTACTGACTCAAAGCCGAAGAGCTCATCGAGCAGCTCGCCAACAGAACGCTCTTCCGCCATGGCAAGGCCTCCTCACGCGTGACGTGCCAACATGCCCGCGGGCCCACGCGCACAAGACAAACGCCTCGCGCACGCAAGCCCCCACGCTCGCATCCCTATAGATCCAACGCCTTCTTCGCGGCATCGACCGGATCGCCATCCATGTAGAACACCGGGCTCAACCCCGATATAATCTCGGACGAAACGCTCTGCAGGCCCGCGATGGCGCTCAGCGGCAAAATCACGCGCTTGGCACCGGCGTTTTTAGCCACGCGCATAATGTCCTCGAGCCCGCGGATCTCATCCATAGAGCCCGACATGCGCAAGATTCCCGGAACCGCCAGCGCGGACATCACCGGGCGGTTGCACGCCGCGGAGCACAGGCCCACAAACTCGGCAAGCGAGACTTCTTCGGACAGACCCTTGCTCTGCAGGTCGTTATAGAACAGCAGGTAGTCCTTTGAGCCAATGTGCATGCCCGGCGCCACACGGTTCGCCAGGTTCACAAAGTTGTCGAACGCGGCCTCCAGCGTATCGCGCACCGGCTTGTTAAAGGCAACGCCCTCGTGCTTAAACTTGCACTCGCCGGCGACAGCCTTGTTCTCCAGCTTGTACACGGCAACCTCGCCGCTCTGCGACCTGCCCACGCCAAACACGTGACCGGACAGCAGCGGCCCGTCGGGAATCAGCGTATCCTCGGACTGCTCGGGCACGCGCACCACGTGCACGTCCTGCGGATTGTCGGCATCCATATAGCCCAGGTTGACGTCGATAAACTCGACGCCCGCCATAATCTTGAGCTGCTCCTTTACGCGGCGACGGCCCTCGATGGCGTAGTCCAGCAGCCAACGAACGTCGTCCTTGTCCATAGCCTCGTCAGGGAACAGCAGCTTGGCCAGGCCGCTAAAGGACTTGCGCACGGCAATCTCGTCACGCTTGTTAAAGTCGCTGTTAAAGCGGAAGTAGCGGTCGATATGATGCGTAAAGTCCTTGCGGCGCATCTCCTTGCAAAACTCCGACAGGCAGTCGGTGATTAAGCCGTAATGCCCGGTCAGCAGGCTCGAGCGCATCTTGGGAATCTCCCAGCCCGGCAGGTAATAGTGGATACGGTCGAAAAAGGCCGAATCGTTGTTAAACTCCGGCGGGAACGGATCAAACAGGTGCGTGGTCTTAAGGACGTTTTGCACGGTGTCGTTGATGTTGCCCTCAAACACCATGGAGGCATCGGCGTTAATCTGGTCGCGACCGCGCGCGTAGCTGCCACTCGCCATGTAGTCCTTCATGATCTGTACGGCGTTGGTGTCCTTAAAGCGCATGCCGGCGACCTCGTCGAACGTCACGCAATCCCAATGGCCCACCAAGCCCACGCGATCGGCGCGCATGGAGTTCATGCGGCCGAACAGGTTGGCCGTGGTGGTCTGTCCGCCCGAAAGCAAGATGGCGTAGGGCGAAACCTCTTTGTAGATATGGCTCTTGCCAGTGCCGCGGGGACCAAGCTCGCACAGATTGTAGTTGCGCTCGATCAGCGGCACCATACGCTCGATAAAGTGCAGGCGCTCTTTCTCGGAAAGCTCGCTGGGCTCATAGCCAGCGGAGCGCAGCAGCATGTTGAGCCACTCGTCGCGCGAGAAATACTGGCGCTCTTCGACCATGGCATCCAGGTCCAGGTTGGGCATCTGGATGGGCGTGAGCGACGCCACACTAAACGGAGAGTCCTCGGGCCCGCGCTTTTTGCGCTTGGCCTTGGAGCGGCGCGGCGCATCGTCGCCAAAGACTTCCATGCCAAACTCGTCTTCCTCTTCCATGGGACGACGATACTCGATGCTCATAATGCACCAAATACCACCCTGGAGAATCTTGGAATAGTCGCGCACGTACTCGGCCGGCATCACAAACGGCTCAATGGTCAGATTGGCAAACGACGCCACGTAGATGTCTTTGTACTCGTCGAGCTTGGCCGTCACCTTATCGATGATGGTAAAGCGACCCAGCTCGCGGATTTTGGACTTAATGCGCTCGGACTCGTCGGGACGCACGTAGTTATCGGTGAGGATTTTGCGGATGCGCCCCAGGCCCTCCGCCACGGCGTCCTCGTCGTCGGTTGAGCAGTACATGCCCAGCAGGTACTCCAGCACAAAGGTAGGCACGTTGGCGCCACGCTTCATAAGGGCCGTGAGGTCCTTGCGCACGATCTTGCCGCCAAAGTGCTCGAGCAGCTTGCCGTCCAGTACATCCATGTCATAGCCGTCGTCCTCGGGAACCTCGGCCACAGCCTGGGCATAGCCATCGATCGAGGACTCGTCCTCGGCGGGCGCCGCAACCTCATCGGGTACCGCGGCCACCGCCGGCTCCGGGACAGGCACGGCCTCTGCGGCAGTCTCAGCCTCCGGGGTAGGCACAACCTTCCCTACAGGCACCGCAGCCTGCACCGGCGCATTCACATCAATCGAGGGAACTTCCCACAGATTGTCGTCATTGCTATCAAACATAGGGCACACTCCTAAAAACCAAAGTCAGCAACAGGGGCAAACGAAACAGCGATGGTGTACGTCTCGCGCCAAACGATCTTGCCCGTTTCGCGCTCGCGGCAGACCAGATAGTACGGACCCTTGGCCGAGAATCCATCCGCTGCATGCAACGCAAACTTGGCATGCACCACGCGCTCCTGCGAGTTAACAGAAGTCTTGTTGGCATGCGCCTTGACCGTATCACTCACCTCGTTGCCGCTTGCATCGGTAAACACCAGCTCGTACTCGCACGGCAAGACCTTACCTTGGGCAGGTTCTTCCTGGATCAAGTTGACCGAGAAGAGCGAGTTGGTCACTCGGCGTCCCTCACTTAGCACGCGCAGCGTCGCCGCGCGCGTGTCGACAAAGTCCTTGGAACCCGAGCGCGCACGCCAAAAACCGATAACGGGCACGCAGAGCTCCTGCAGGCTCATGCCGCCGTGGACGTAGTTGTTAGTGCCGCCGGGACGCTTGAAGTGCACATTCTCGCGCGGGGCAAACCCCTCAAAACCGGCGCCCAAACGTCCCATGTCAACATTAACAAACACCTCGCGCACCTCGTCCGAAAGCTCGCCCACGGCCTCGTTGGGCACCACCAGATGACGCTTGCCGTACATGACGGGAGCGTCAAGGACGGGAAGGTCCGGCTTGCCGAGCATCTGGCACTCGCTGAGCTCCCGACGCGTGTAGATAAAGCCGTGATCCGCTGTTATAACAACACGCGCGCCCGGGGCGTCGGTGCACACGCGGCGCGCCAACGCGGCAAGTTCCTCCACGGTGTCCGCGCAGGCATCGAAGACGTCATCCTGCGTAGCGGCCTTCTCGCCCGTGGCATCGATCTTGTTGTGGTAGAGGTAGACAAGTCTTGAGTCCTTGAGCAGCGCCTTACGCTCGGTTCCCGCCATGTTGAGGTATGCGCTCGAGCGCAAAGCACGGGCCGTAGGCTCAACATGGGTAAGCACGGCCTCGCGTTGCGGAGTCGTTGCGGCGGGTATGCCGTCAGCCAACACAAACGAGCCATCCGCTGCAAGTTCAAGCGCTTGGTGTGGCAGCAGCGCAGGCATACCTACCTCGGTAATGGAGGGAAAGACCGCCTGCATACTAGAAACCTTGACTTTGCCGCCGCGCTCGCGCTCGAGCAGAGCCGCAACGTCGCAGGCCACCTCATAGCGCAGCGCGTCGCTCACGATAACGACCGTCGTCTTGGCAGAGCCCACAAAGGTGGGCAGTACATGCCAGTAGAACTCATCCTGCCGTGCAGGGCCATCGATGTAGCCGCAATCGGCCCACTCCCCTTGCGCAGCGGATGCCCAGCAGGCATTGGCGTCGACCAAGAACCAGTTACTGTAGAGATTCTCCGCCCAATCCACCACAGCTCGGGCAGGTTCCTCGAGTACATCGCACTCGACGGAGCGCGCCCGCAGATACGCGGTGCACATATGACGATAGGCGGCATCCATGGCATACCAATCGGACGTGTAGGCATCCCACACCTGCTGGGGCTGCGCCAGATGGAACCCGCCCGCGTGTGCCTGCCTAAATGCGCACATATCGGCCACAGCGGCAAGCAAGTCAAAGTAGCTCTCGACACGACGGTACCAGCTTAGGTCGCAGCGACGCGCAGCAAATGCGCGCGCATCCTCAACACGGTCCGCACCCTGGGCAAACGAGCAGAACAGCTGCGAGAGCACAGCCTCATTGACGCACGGGAACACGTCAAGCGAGGCCAGCACATCGATTGGCAGGGTCTCGAACCGTGCAAAGAGCCCACGGGCGTCCTCGACCAAACGGCAAATCTCAAATAGGTCCTCGCTCGATGCTTGGGCATCGGCGGTCTGGTCCCACGTACGTACCGCCTCAAGGCAATAGGGGCCGTAGGCGGGAGCCACATAGCTCTCGAGCCCCTTGAGCGCTCCCTCGGGAAGCGCGGTAGATGCCGCCGTGATAAGCACATGCGATGCCAGCGCAAGCAGTGAATCGCGCTCATACAGCGGCCCCTCAAACCCATAGCAGCGCAGCATAAAGGCAGAGAGGACATCGCGCACGCTGTACTTATCCACCAGCGCGGCCAGTGCCTCGGGACCCTCGTGCAGCAGCGTGGTCATGCAGCCGCGCAGTACAAACGCGGGCCGCGTGTCGCCCGGCTCTTTACCGCCAAAGATCACCGTAAGGATTCCAAGCTCGATATCGGATGCGCCCGAGGCATGCGGAACACACACAGCGAACTTCGCGCAGCGGGTCTTGGCGACAAAGAACGCCTTGTGCACTCGCAGGCTCTCGCGCACGGCATCGAAATTCTCGATACGCAGCTGGTCGGCCAAAAGCGAAAGATAATCAGCCTGAAACCGATCGGCATACAGTTCAACATCGGCAAGCCAATCACCCTCAAGCCTGCCGCGCGGGCAACGACGATACAGCAAGATATCGCTCGCAAGGTCATCGCGGTTGATGAGCTTCTTTATGGCAAACATACGGCCCTCGCAGGCCTCAACAAACCGCACCGGGCGCTCAAAATCACCGTGAGCAGGCATAACGCCGTCATCGGTCCCCGCGCCGTCGAAACCCTCGGCAGCCAATCGCTCAAACTCAGGGGCAAACTCGCCGTCCGCATCGTGCCAAACCACCACACGACGCGGCACGTATGCGGGTAACGGTTGCAAAAACCGCAGCTTGAGTTGTTCTTCTACATCGATTTTGGGCATGGATATCCTTACCGTATCTGCAGTTACTTGATCTTTGCCAGCACATCCTGAAACTTGGCGTAGTTGACCTTAACGCCGTCATCCAGGTCGATCTTAATCATCTGGTCTGCCAAGTGGTGCAGTTTCTCCTCGTAGGCAATAGTCTCTTTGAGCTGGTCGTTGAGCTTTTTGACGCGCTTATCCAAACGCACGCGCTCGCCGCGCTCGGCACCGGCAAGGGCATCGTTGGCGTAGCCGATCTGGGCACGGTAACGCTCCTGCTGCTCGTGCACATAGTCGGTGCGGATGCGAGCCAGCAAGTCGGGCTGATAGCGATGCATGTAGACAAGGCACTTAAAGCCATTTTTCTTGCCACTGTCGAACAGCCAGTAAATGGGGCGTTTCTTATAGGTCTGGCAGTGGTCCTTATAGAAGTCCTTCAAAAAGTAGGTACGGATTACCTCGCGCGAGGTACCCTTGCCGCCGAGCGCCTCGGCAATAAAGGCCAAGTTCTGCTCAAGTGTCTCCTCGCCGTACACGGTGCGCACAAAGTCGATAAAGTAGCGCACGATGTCGTCGTCAAAGTACTCGTCGTCGGTGATGGGCAGCACGTTGTCGCTATCGGGCATAAAGGTCACGTGATCGGGATCGGGCATCTTGGCCAAATAGTCGTCAACCGTGGCACCCTGATCGGCCAGAACCAGCCCGTCCACACACAACGAATAGCGGCCAAACATGCAGCCGACGGCATAGCTTATGAGCGAGGTGATTTCGTCGCGCTTAGTGCGCACGTATTTGTTGCCCTTATAGCTCTCAGGAATCTCGTCGGCGGTGTCGAAAATGCGCGCCACCGAAACGTACTTATCCTCGACCTCGATGGGCACTTCGCCCTCCATGTTGTAGATCTTGGCAAAGATTCGGTTGAGCTCTTCCTCGTTAGCGCGAAGCTGCTCAAAGCGAGCATTAACCTCGGCCTTGCGAGCCTCGTATTTATCTTGAAGTAAAGTGGCCATGGTGGGCCATCCTTTCGTTGCTGTTGGAAACCACTGCGAAGAAACGGATTGCAGTATCCAAAAAAAACCGCTAAAACGCTCTCCCCGCTGTACAGGAAGCTTGAGGAACTAAGGCGATGCAATTTCGCACCTACTCTAACTACTGGCTTTTATCTCTATATCTCTTGTCCCTTAGCGAGAGCAGATTCACCCATGCATCAAGCGTATCCTCTTTCAGCAGCATTCTTGCCGTGACGTTTCCTTTACCGTTTGCGTCCTGTAAAGCCCACCACACTGATCCATCGGGCTTAACAACTCGCAAATATTGACCATGAGCGAGAGCATTCCTCAGATGTCTAAAAACGGCGTCAAGTCTTCTAAATGAACTTTTATTCTGTTTTCTCCTGCCGGTTTTGGTCTTCGCGCCCGGCTTGAATTCTGATAGCCCAGCAATCCTTTTATTAAGACAAGCCGCTGTTGATAAGCAAATGAGGGCAAACTCGTAATCTCGTTTAATAAAATCAGATGAATCGTTACCTGCTTCGTGGGCCGCTTTTGCAAGGTCATTAGGGGTATATGCCCATCTTGTTTTAACGGCACTGTCGAAACACATCTGTTCAAGAAACGAATTTGCCTGAACAGTAGCATAAATATTCAAATCAGTAATAAACCCATTGGTCTGCCTTGTGGCATCAATAGCTTCAGATTCGGATACAAATCTTTGCAAATATATGCGTAGTTTTTTCTTAGAGACATCGTCCTTATACGATTCATGAACCTGTTTTATCCACGACACATCATTCTTAAGAGGTGGATGTGCACATTTATTATTGTTAGCCTTTTTCTTCTGCGACATGTGGACTCCTAAACGAGAGGATGACATTTGAAATCCCAGGAGGTTTCAAACGAGTCATAGTCCGCCTTTGAAATTGAACGAGAGTCTTCAACGAGTGAACAAACAGTCGGTTCAGCGGCCTCATCTTGGATTATCGGTAACTGACCGATTTGGCCTACCTCAAAGTTTAGAGTCGGCGACATAAACGCCAAATCAATTTCGGCAATGGAACAGTTGCAGAAAGCCTGGATGTATCGAAGCTCGTTCGGCTCCGCAAAAAGACATGCGCCAGCTACCTCAAAAAGCATCCCTCGAGGCGCAAGCCTAAAGGAGGCGAGGCTGGAAGAAATTTTTGACCAGGAAACTGCGGGCTTGAAATAGTCGTTCTGGTTCTTGATCACAAAATCAGGTGTAGAGAGATAGGTATACTTGGACAGAATTGCTTCCTTCATCTCCCGACCGTCATCAAACCAATTAACCACCTCATCGTAGTCACCCCACCACTTTCGATAGGAGCCGCCCCGAATAATCGGAAACCAACGGGAACCACTTTGCTTTGCCTCGGGCCTGCCACTGCAATCTCGCGATGTGTTGGAAGGCACCACTTCCCACCATTTCCTCAAAAAGCGGCCATTATCGCTCGTCGCCAAGCCCTGTCGCGGAGTAGCAATGGCATCGAGCCTCTTTCCTTTTGTGAACGATTCAACAAGAGCATCGCTGGCCCAGTAGGCTATGGGGGAGCCGGGGATCTGCTTGAAGGTCTCGGCGTCGCGGCGGTAGAACCAGGTTTCGGATCGCCTCGAGGGCCTTCGGGGCCTGGACAGCAGCACCAACGAAGTCCGAAAGGCGCACATAGCCGCCCTTGTAGCCCTTGACGAACGAATTGTGGAACGTGTAGGTACAGATGGGCACGGTCGCGCCAGCGAAGCCCGAGTACTCAAGCTGGATGAGAGAGGTCAGCGTTCTGTTGTCGATAATCTCGTTGCGGAGCTTCTCATAGCTTCCGATGAACATCCAGACGAAAGGCGACATGACTCCGCACTCGCCGTGGTCCTTGGCGAGACTGAACATGCGAACGACAAAGCTGGAGAAGAGGTCGCTCTTCACGTCGGGGTAGTTCTTCTTGACCCACTTGCTCATGAAGGGGTTAAAGCTGCTGCTGCCCATATACGGAGGATTCGCCACGACGCAGGTAAAACGACGGGACAGTTTCTCGCAGATGGCGGCAGCGCTTTCGAGCTTAGTTTTGGCCGTAGCGGCAAAAAGGTCATCGGAACAACTCGCGGCGGCAGCCTTGAGCTCGTCGATCTCGTCCTCTGAAGGATTGAGCAGCGAACCGATCTCGCCCAAATGGCTCAGCTCCTCGGCGAGCTTCTTGTTGCCCGGGAGTTCGTCCGCTCCCAGCGGGATGCTCGAGAGCACGGTAACGTCGGCGCGCACGGCGCGCTTGAAAAAGCGACGATCGTGCTCGCGGGCGCACATGGCAAGCGCCAGTTCCGCGATCTGCGCTGCACGGGGATCGATCTCCATGCCAGCGAGGTTTTTAGTAAGAATGAGCTCGGGAATTTCGCGCTCACGATAGCCGCGCTCCTCGTACATATGGAAGAGCAATTCGAACGCATAGACCAGGATATGGCCCGAGCCGCATGCGGGGTCACAGAGGGTTATCTCCTCGGGGCTCGAGATGCGGATGAAGTCCTCGTGCTCAGCATCGGGCTCGATGTAATATTCCATGCGCTCGCGCAGCGAACTCCCCGGGTTATTGAGCATCCACAGACGGCCGAGCGAGTTCTCGACCATGTAACGCACGATCCACTCGGGGGTGAAGAGCTGCGTGGCGGGCGCGATGTCCGCCGCCGCTGCCTTGCGCTTGGACTTGAAGAACTCGTCTTTAACGTCAGCGTTGTAGTACTGATACATCCAGCCCAGAACGGTCACGCCCTTGCGCCAGCGTTCGTCAGTGAGGACGGCATTGAGCTTGCCCACCACGCCGTCGGACATCATGAGGCCCTGGGGCAACAGCAGCTCCATGGCTCCGCCCACGCGTTCAAAGACGCCCGGTAGGCAATCGGCAAGCTCCTCGCACTGAGCAACAAACAGGTAGCGCCACAGCGGTTCATCCAAGCCCGCCATCTTGAGCTCGGCTATGCGATCGGTATCGACCGTCGCCATCTCCACGTCCAGTGCGTTCTCCACGGCCTCGCTGCCATGGCTGCCGTCCGCACGACTTAGTATGCGCATGCGGCTGGGAAGCCATCCGCGTGCATCCATGAAGCGAATGGCCACGATGCGGTTGAACCAGGTGTAGGCCGCACGGTCGCGCAGCGCCTCGTGACCCACCTCTGCCTGCATGCGCAGCAGTTCGTCGCGTTGCTCAATCTCAGCCGGACTTAGGGGCAGGCCGTTGATGGTCTCGGACCCAACGGGCGCGGGTGCAGGTTCGGTGATGCCATAGCGCACCATCTGCGCCTCCACGCCTTTGATGAGCTCCGTACGGGCCCAGGTGCAGAAGCTCTTAAGAGCAGAATCGTTCATGGTTGATGAGCCTTTCTAAACGCCATAAGCCACCGGTGCGCGCTTTGGCACCGGTGGCTCCGCGGGTTAGTTGATACGGATCTCGTCGTTTGCAGCGAGCGCCTGCATAAGGCGGGAGCGCAGGTCGTCCACGTAGCGCTCCACGTCCCCTGCGGACAAGAGACGACTCGGCTTGGCCAGATCGGCGCGGCGCACAGTCTTGATCTTGCGCTGGGGCACGGGTGCAGGCGTGGGCGCTGACGACGCAACGGCCTTGTTGGAGATCTTCTTGACCACCTCACCCGTACTCGTGACCTCGGTGGTGCGGCGCTCGTTGTCCATACGCATGCGGGCCGCATCCACAGCGTCGTACATCCCGTTGGTTGCTGCGCTGAGCCAGTTGGCCCAGTTAGTCGCGGCAACACTCAGCTCGTTGAGGCTTTGAGCACTGTGGGCACGGTTTTTGAACGACTCGTATTTGGCGCCGGCGTCTGCTATGGCATCCTTGGCTTGATTGACAAAGCCCTTTTGACTCTCAGCCTGTGCCTGCAGGTCTTGCAGATCGCTCTCGATTCGGCACAAAAACTCATTGCGGCGGATGCCCAGCAGCTTTTTCATGTCGTCCTCGACGGGATCCATAAGCGGCTGCAGGTCTTTAATGCGGCCGTAGGGCTTGGGATCTTTGAGAACCTCACGCACCTTTGCCACATTCTCAACCGCGCTGGGAATGTCATCGGAGGCATACTCGATACCCTCGGTGCGGCTCAAGAAATCCTTGGCGTGGTCAAACGCTGTTCGCTGGTTGGACTCGAAGAACTCAACCACCTTATCAAAGTCTTCCTTGGCATCGAGCAAGCGGTCCTCATGCTTGGTGAACGTGGTCAAGAACGCCTCGGCCTCGTTCTGGTCCTTAAGGACGTCGGCCACCTCCGAGCGCATCTTCTCGCACTCGTCCTCACCGGGATACGGGTAGGCCGGCTTGATGCCCGTGTAGTAGTCGCGTGCCATGGCGAGGCACGCCTCGCGCAAGCCCTCAAGGCGCTCTTTGAGCTCGGCCACGAGCTTATCCTCGTTGGAGGGCACGGTCTTGAGATCAAACAGATCACGCATGAGCTCTCCCGTGGCGCGCAGCAACCGGTCGCTCATGCGCACGCGCAAGCGCACCTGGGCCTTATCGGCATCCTTGCGCAGGAGCGCCACCATGCGGCTATCGTTAGCTTGAACCGTCTGGCCGCCAAACAGCACCTGCGCGCGCTGCTCCACCACAAGCTGCGCCACCACATTTGCGATGTCGACCTCGCGCCAGCCAAAGGGCCTTTGCTGGTACTGGCGCTGGATATCGCCCATAGCGGTATCCAGATGGCGCTGGTGCTGCACTTTGAGGTAGTCCTCGACCTCCTTGAGCGCACGCGTGTTACCCGCGTTCATGCCAGCGAGCCCCGCTTGAACGTTGCCCGCCAGAGTGGAGCGGATATCGGAATCGCTCGTGACCGGCGCGCCGATATAGCCGGCCTTTTCAAAGACCACATCGCACAGCTGCGCCAGCACCTGCTCAAAGACCTGGGCGGGTTTGGCAGCACGGATCTCAATCATGCGCCCGTTGACGGCGCATCGTGCATGGAGCACCGCCTCAGCCAAAAGGGCGTCAGCCTCTTTCTCGTTAAAGTCCTTCTCGCGCATTTTGGCCTCGACGATCTGGCGGGTACTCGGCGGTAGCTCCTGCAGGTTGCGCGTCTGGGCGTACATGCGAATCTTAGCGGCGTTGACGAGTGGGGCCCAATAATCCACCTCGTCGCTCAAGGCCACGATGGCCTTATCCACGGATTTCAATGCCAGCTCGGCATCGTCCGCACGGCCCAGATCGCTGGCCATGGTCACCACGGATAGTTCCATGCCGCCCATGTTGGATCCATGAATCGAGCCATCCACGTAGCGGTCAAAGGGGAAGTCGTTGGTCCCGCGGTTGAGTTTGCGCGCAGTGTAGATGCTTTCGAACAGGCGCTTCTTGATGTACTCAATCACCTTCGCGTTGTCGATCGGGGTGCGTGCGATCTCCTGCGCTATCTCCTGCTCCTCGTCGGTGAGGAAGCTATAGGTATCGCCCTGGCGTGCCACGTAGCTCTCGCGCTCCAAGCGGGCAAGAGATTCCTTGACGCGGTCCTTAAGGGCGCGCTTGTCCACGTCCAGGCTATCGATCATAAGGATGGAGATGTTCTCGACCGTGGCCTTGACGTAGCCGATGTAGCGGATCAAGTACAGGAGCTTAAGCACCTGAACGTCGTAGGGTTCAAGGCCCTCCGCGTTCTCGGCCGCACGGACCGCGCGGTCGACCACCAGGCTGATGCCGTGCTCAAGATCTTTGGAGATAGTGTCGAAGAAGCGCCAGAACGGCACGAGCGCACCGGTCTGGTCATGCTGGATGACCTGAGCGCTCTCCTGGAATGCGCTCAGCATGGAGCGCTCGCCCGTGGACATGTGCTTGGCCTTAACACCATGCTTGCGTACCTCGGTCATCACGTCGGGCAGGAGCTTAAACTGATAGCCCACAAACGGGTAGCTGGCGACAAACTCCTTGGAGTTGGCGAAGCCGGCAAGGTCGGAGCGCGAGCCACCCTCAAAGGTAAAGTTGTTTTTGAGCACGGCGGCGTCTTGCTCGTAGACCTGTGCAAGCATATCGGCCGCCGGCGCGGTCTTCTCGAGCACGCGGCGCTGGATGACCTCGTCCACGCTAGAGCTGGAGAGCGAAAGGCGGGTATTGAAGCGGCCTTGGATCTTTGAAAAGTCGTTGCCCACGGGCAGGCTCAGGTTGTCGATGGCCTCCTGGCTCGTGACCATCACCCACACGCGGCCACCGCAGGCGGCACCCAGCTCCTCGACGATGGTCTGAAGGCTCAGCATAAGGCTTGGGTCCTGGTCGTTTGTAATAAACTGACCCACCTCGTCGACCATAAAGAGCAAACGGAAGTTGCCGCCGTGGGCCGCTGCCTGAGCGTCCACGTAGTCCTTGACCTTTTTGGCAAAGACATCAGGGGCCAAAACCTCGTCCTCAGAACCCTCGAGCCAGTTCCATGCGGCCTTTTCGCTCATGCCGAGCACGCTCTGCAGCACCTCGACGACGTCGTCCTCAAAGTAGCTGTAGGTGTCGCGGGTCTGGAGCCAGGACTCGCCGTTGACGCGCTCAAAGGCCTCGCGGAACTCCTGGGTCTTGCCCAGGGAATCGATGTGGTCCTCGAGCTTTGCAAGCTTTAGGTCCTCACCGTAGAAGCCGCGCGCCTCGTAGAACATGCGCTCAAAGCCGCGAAGCAGCGCCGTGGGAGCCGTATCACCCTGCTTCCACTGGCCCGCCTTGCTATCGATGTTAAAGAGGATGGCCTGCGTGGGCACCGAGCAGGCGCGCTCCATGGCAGCCGCGACCATGGGGTCGACGATTTTGCCGTCAAAGTAGAGGATGGCGCTCTTACCACCGATCTGGCGATTCTCGAGCAGGTAGCTCAGCATCTTGAGGAAGTGCGATTTACCGGAACCGAAGAAGCCACTGATCCACACGCCGATCTTGTCGGTGGGCACATCAATGGCATCACCGTATGCCTTGAAGAACGTGGCAAGGTGCCCTTGCAGCTCGCGCGTCACCACGTACTCGTCAAGCTCCTGACGGATGGACCCATCTTTTGAATCCTGGACCTTGACCACGCCGTTGATGGAGCGGTTAATGTCTTTTGCAAAGAGGTCGCGAATGATCGTGTTGTCCATGGGTGCTCCTTTGGGTTTGGGAACGTTATGGCAAAGGGTTGTTACCGGCGGCGGGGCCTTGTCTGCGGGAAGCCGTGCTTACGAGATATCGATGGCGCGGTAGTAGTTATCGGCCGGCAGACGGTTAAAGAGCTGGAAAGAAGAGCCGTTGAAGCTGCCCGGATAGGCAGCGACCACAGGCACCTCATCAAAATCCGCAAGCATGCAGTGGAGAAGCGTGTGCATGCGAAAGAATGGGAAGACCTCGCCCGCGCCGGTGAGGAGAATGACGTCTCTGGGCGCGAACGGCTCGGTCTGCTCAAGGATGTACGCGGCAACTTTCTCGGGCGAGGCGAACTTGGCCACGTCCTCGAGCACGCGCTGGGTACCGCGGCGCTCCTCTTGGCGCTGGATAGCCTTGAGGACCCGGCGCTTTTCGAGAATTGCCAGCACGGCGTCGTAAAGGTTCACGACCTTGAGCGTGCATGGAAGCTTGCCGGCCTCGGCATCGCGTGAAAGGGTGTCAAATAATGCACGCGCCTCAAACTCCAGCGCGGGGTCATAGCAAAAAGTGTGGAAGCCGATCTCATTGCCTATGCCCTTGTTGGCCAAAAAGTCCTCGCTGCACAGGCACTCGCGCAGAAGCTGCGCACGGCGCTCAAATTCCTGACAGGCACGCTCGGAGCGGGCATGCGCCGCCACGACGCTCTTGCGGGAATGGATGCCGATATTGGTGGTGAGATCGGTCGCCGGGGTGATAACAGGGTCGACGGCGCTTTTGACGGGAGCCACGCTACATCACTGCCCTGCCGGTAAGGGCCGCGATAAGCGACTGCTCGCCCAGCTGAACCAAGGCTCGCTCGACATCGGAATCGAGGAAGAGTGGTGACAGGCGCTCGGACTCCGGGCCCTGGCCCTCGCCGATAAGGCCGGCATGGCGGAGCGTCTGGCGGAGCGAGCCCTTAATGCGCTTGACCGTGGCCTCGGTCCAGCGGGCCGCGTCCGGATACTCCGTGGTAAAGCGTGTCATAAAGGCGTTGAGGTCAACCGCCGTAAAGGCATAATCGAAGTTTTGCAGGCGCTCCCCTACCTCGACGAGCACGAGCTCGCGCACGATATCGTAGCGGCAAATCATGCTATAGAAGATGGCCTGGTCCGCCTGCGTGGGAGTGCCGGATGCCATGAGGCTGGTTAGGAATGACGCAGCCTCGACGGCGGTTTTGGGGTCGATGCCACGCGCGGCGCATGCGGCGTCTGTGGGCACCATGGCGTCGAGGCGGCGAAGGCACACGGTTGCGCGGTTGGCGGCCATGCGCTCCGTGGGATATTGAAAGAGGTTCTCGCTCTTTACGCGTACAATGACCTGCTCGTCGCTTGCGCCCTGTATACGCAGGGCAGCGACGATGCGCATCTCATGCGGGAGGAATTGCTCGCGGGTGAGCACCCCCATTACAGTCTGAAATAGGCCATCGATAAATTTCGATGGCGAGCATTCGGCGCATTGCCTACGATACGGGCAAGCCCCGAGGGGCCGCCGA
>CABRCR010000042.1:0-8258 GCA_902469435.1 uncultured Collinsella sp.
AGGGCCTGGACCTTCTCGTCGTGCCCTCCGCCGAGCTCTCCCGCGGCCGTGGCGGCCCGCGCTGCATGAGCATGCCCTTCTGGCGCGAGGACCTCTAAGTCTTTCAGTTTCCGGTGCGGTCTCCCTACAACCGCACCGGTTTCGCCCGTCAGACGGGCAACACTAAAATACTTACGTAATTCATTTCTTCGAAAGGATTCGAACCATGGGTGTTAACCTCTCCGGCCGTAGCTTCCTCAAGCTCCTCGACCTCACCACCGAGGAGATCGAGTACCTGCTCAAGCTCTCCAAGAACTTCAAGGACATGAAGCGCGCTGGCGTTCCGCACCGCTATCTCGAGGGCAAGAACATCGTCCTGCTCTTCCAGAAGACCTCCACTCGTACCCGCTGCGCCTTCGAGGTCGGCGGCATGGATTTGGGCATGGGTGTCACCTACCTCGATCCGGGTTCGTCGCAGATGGGCAAGAAGGAGTCCATCGAGGACACCGCCCGCGTTCTCGGCCGCATGTATGACGGCATCGAGTTCCGTGGCTTTGCCCAGGACGACGTCGAGGAGCTCGCCGCTAAGTCCGGCGTGCCCGTGTGGAACGGTCTGACCACTGAGTGGCACCCCACCCAGATGCTCGCCGACATCCTGACCGTCCAGGAGAACTTCAACTACGACATCAAGGGCAAGACCCTCGTCTTCATGGGCGACTGCAAGAACAACGTCGCTCGCTCCCTCATGGTCGTCTGCTCCAAGCTCGGCATGAACTTCGTGGCCTGCGGCCCCGAGGAGTGCATGCCCGCCGACGACGTCATCGAGGCCTGCAAGCCCATCGCCGAGGCCAACGGCTGCACCATCAAGCTGACCACCGACGTCAAGGACGGCGTCACCGGTGCCGACGTCATCTACACCGACGTGTGGGTCTCCATGGGCGAGCCCGACGAGGTCTGGGCCGAGCGCATCGCTCAGCTCACCCCGTATCGTGTTACTTCTGAGGTCATGGCTATGGCCAACCCGGGTGCCATCTTCCTGCACTGCCTGCCCAGCTTCCACGACACCAACACCACGATTGGCGCCGAGAAGTGCGAGCAGTTCGGCATCACCGAGCAGGAGGTCACCGACGAGGTCTTCGAGAGCCCCGCTTCCAAGGTCTTCGACGAGGCCGAGAACCGCATGCACACCATCAAGGCTGTCATGTACGCCACGCTCAAGTAAGAGCATCTAGCATCTCGCTCGGGGTGCATTGCTGTGCACCCCGAGCGCTTTTGTCTGGTAAAAATCTCGCACCGAGCGACATGCACGGCACGGAAGAGCCGCTTCGGGCGAGATCAGTAAATGATTTATGAAGGGGGGATGAGAACTATGACTGAGACCGCTAAGAAAAAGCGCGGTATGCCTTCATCGTTCACCATTCTTCTTGCTCTGCTGGCAATCGTCGCGGTTGTTACCGTTATCGTCTCCGGTACGTCCGGTGGCGAGGTTACCGCTGCCCGCCTGAGCGATTTCTGCACCGCCCCGGTCAAGGGCTTCGCTGACGCTCTGCCCGTCTGCCTCTTCGTTATGATCCTCGGCGGCTTCCTCGGCATGATGACCGAGACCGGCGCCCTGGACAACGGCATTGCCGTTCTGGTGCAGAAGCTTAAGGGCAATGAGATCATGCTCATTCCCGTGCTGATGCTCATCTTCTCCCTCGGTGGTACCACCTATGGTATGTGCGAGGAGACCGTTCCCTTCTACGCCCTGCTTGCCGCTACCATGATGGCCGCTGGCTTCGACCCTATGGTCGGTGCTGCCACCGTCCTGCTCGGCGCTGGCTGCGGCTGCCTCGGCTCCACGGTTAACCCGTTCGCCGTCGGCGCTGCCGTCGACGCTCTGACCGGTGTTGGCATTGAGGTTAACCAGTCCATCATCATCGGCCTCGGTGCCGTCCTGTGGATTGTTACCACTGCCATGTCCATCTTCTTCGTCATGAGCTATGCCAAGAAGGTCAAGGCTGATAAGGGTTCCACCATCCTTTCGATGCAGGAGCTCAAGGACGCCGAAGAGGCTCACGGCAAGGCTGCTTCCGAGGTTAACAAGGAGGTCAAGCTCACCGGTCGTCAGAAGGGTGTTCTGATCGCCTTTGCCTTCACCTTCGTCGTCATGATCGTCGGCTTCATCCCGCTGGCCGACCTCAACGAGGGCGTCGCCAACTTCTTTGACGCTGGCGCTGTCTACGACGCCGACGGTAACGCCGTCGTCCAGGGCTGGTCTGCCCTGATCACCGGCCTGCCCATTGGCCAGTGGTACTTCGACGAGGCTTCCACCTGGTTCTTCCTCATGGCTATCCTGATCGGTATCATCGGTGGCCTGTCCGAGAAGCAGATCGTCAACACCTTCATCACCGGCGCTGCCGACATGATGTCCGTTGTCCTCGTCATCGCTCTCGCCCGTGGTATCTCCGTCCTCATGGCTAGCACCGGCCTCGACGTCTACGTCCTCGACGCTGCCGCCAATGCTCTGGCTGGCCTGTCCGGCGTGATCTTCGCTCCCATGAGCTTCCTGGTCTACTTCGGCCTGTCCTTCCTGATCCCCTCGACCTCCGGTATGGCTACTGTCTCCATGCCCATCATGGGACCGCTGGCTGTTAAGCTCGGCTTCTCGCCCGAGGTCATGGTTATGATCTTCTCCGCCGCCATCGGCGTCGTGAACCTGTTCACCCCGACCTCTGGCGCCATCATGGGCGGTCTTGCCCTGGCCAAGATCGAGTGGACGACCTGGCTCAAGTTTGCCCTTAAGCTCATCGTCGCGCTCTCCGTCGTCTGCGCCGTCATCCTGACCGTAGCTTGCGTGATGCTCTAAGTACCCAACGGGTACCCCACGGAAACCTTGACGATCCTGTAGAGGATCATCTGGTCATCGTCTGTCCGGTGGGGTCAACCCACCGGTAGACTCCTACCTTTAGCCCCCTCCCGTTCCGTGCGCGGGAGGGGGCGCTCTTGTGTTCCGGCGTTTTACCAAACGCCGGAACCACTCGACGCTGCAAGCCCGCCAGAGCGGCAATCTGACGTTCAATCGTCGGGCATGGCCAAAAGGCCTATGCCCTCCTCTTTCACGTCACCTTGCTCGCTCTGGCGGGCTTTCGCTGGCTTATGCTCAACCTGCGGCGCTGCCATCGTTGGTGCTGAGCGACTTGTTCCCCGCCTCAAATTAGCCATCCTGGGTCCCCGGTGGTTGCGGCGGGCGTGTTTGGTTGGTGCCTGTTGATGGTCTGGTTATCGGGGAGGGTCTGCTCCGTTATAATCGCCTAGAACATTAAATGGAAACGGGACGGGAGCCATACATGCGCCAGGGTTTCGACAACGCGAAGTATATCGAGCTGCAGGCTGCTCACATTAAGGAGCGCATCTCGCAGTTTGGTGGCAAGCTCTATTTGGAGTTTGGCGGTAAGCTGTTCGATGACTATCATGCGAGCCGCGTGCTACCGGGTTTTGAACCGGACAGCAAGTTCCGCATGCTCAAGAGCATCGCCGACGATGTCGAGGTTATCATCGCGATCAACGCGAACCACATCGAGAAAAACAAGGCTCGTGGTGACCTTGGCATTACCTATGACGAGGATGTGCTGCGCCTGGTTGACCTGTTCCGCGGCAACGGCTTTGCCGTCGCGGCTGTGGTCATCACCCAGTACGCCGGCCAGCCTGCTGCCGATGTGTTCCGCAACCGCCTGAACGCGCTCGGTATTCCCGCCAAGCTGCACTATCCCATCGAGGGGTATCCGCACGATGTCGATCTGATCGTGTCCGACGATGGCTACGGCAAGAACGAGTTTGTCGAGACCACCCGTCCACTCGTTGTCGTGACGGCACCCGGCCCCGGCTCGGGCAAGCTCGCCACTTGCCTCTCGCAGCTGTATCACGAGCATAAGCACGGTACCGCCGCCGGCTATGCCAAATTCGAGACCTTCCCGGTTTGGAATCTGCCCCTTACGCATCCGGTCAATATTGCCTACGAGGCCGCCACGGCTGACCTCGACGATGCCAATATCATCGATTCGTTCCACCTTGAGGCCTACAACAAGACCACGGTCAACTACAACCGCGACGTTGAGGCCTTCCCGGTAGTCCGTGCCCTGATGGAAAAGATCCTGGGCAAGAGCCCCTACCAGAGCCCTACGGACATGGGCGTCAATATGGTTGGCTTTGCCATCACCGATGACGATGCCTGCCGCGACGCTTCCAAGATGGAGATCGTTCGCCGCTACTTTACCGCGGTCGAAAATGTGCGCCGTACCGGCGTGGGCGATGAGCAAGTCGACCGTCTCAAGATTATTATGAAGAAAGCCGGCATCGATAAGAACTACTCACCGGCACGCTCGGCGGCCCTCACCAGGGAACAGCTGACGGGTGGTCCCGTGGGTGCCATGGTCATGCCCGATGGCTCCGTGGTGACCGGTAAGACCTCCACGCGCCTGGGCGCTGCAAGTTCGCTCATTATGAACGCCCTCAAGCATGTCTCGGGCGTCGACCTTGAGCTCGAGGTCATTAGCGATGAGGCGATCGAGCCCATCAGCAAGCTCAAGACGCATTTCCTGGGTAGCAAAAACCCGCGCCTCCACACCGACGAGACGCTTATGGCGCTGTCGATCACCTCGGCCACGAGTGAGACGGCCGCTCGCGTCCTTTCGGGCCTGGAGCAGTTGCGCGGTTGCGATGCCTTCTTTAGCGTGATCATCTCGCCGACGGACGAGACGGTACTGCGCAAACTGGGTATCAACGTGTGCTGCGAGCCCAAGTTTGAGCGCCGCGGTTTCTTCCATCGCTAAGTTTGAAGCACCGCGGTAATTGCATTGCAGTTTGGCCGTATCGGGTTAGCGCCCGGTACGGCTTTTTGATCAATAAAGTGCCTATTTCGGCGAAAAATAGCCGTTTACCTGCCTAGAAACAATTTGAGCGGTATACAATAACCGTAACTGTTTCATCCTTAGCGGGATGCCGCATGATGGATATTACCTGCCATCGTGAGGTGTGTCGGTCGCGCACGGCGCGTTAGATGCTCGTGCTCGGTTTGAGGAGGCTGCTATGGCGGGCAAGGGTCGTGCGAGTGTCAACGATATGAAGCGTGTCGAGGTGCTGGTGTTGATGGAGATCGACCAGCAAACCGAAGACAATGGCGGGCCGTATGGTTTCTCGCGCAAAACGCTTGCCGAGCGCGTGGGGGTTTCGCCGTATCGTGCCCGCGCCGCAATCGATCGCTTGGATTCCGAAGGCATGATTGATGTCGTCTCGCGTTATAGCGACGACGGCGGTCAGCTTGCAAATGGCATTTGCCTCACCGAACGTGGCGAGTGGTATCTTGAGGGCGTCCGTACCGGCATGCTCGTTCAAGAAATGCTTGAGGACGAGGTTGCTAATCGATAGCAGCATGTAACCCTTGCCATAGCGACGCCGCCTGGGAAACCGGGCGGCGTTTTGTTTCAAGATTGAGAAATGCAATCGCACGCGAGAAAAATTGCGGACGGTCCGCGGCGCGAGTATTACAATGAAGACCCGTAAGATGTGGATAAACAACTTCTACGGGAAGCGCAGGTAACTCAATATGACCAAGCATGTGTTCGTAACCGGTGGCGTGGTTTCGTCCCTGGGCAAGGGTATCACCGCGGCCTCGCTGGGCCGTCTGCTCAAGTCGCGTGGCTACAAAGTAACGATGCAGAAGGCCGACCCGTATCTGAACGTCGACCCCGGTACCATGAGCCCGTTCCAGCATGGTGAGGTCTTTGTAACCGAGGATGGTTACGAGTCCGACCTGGACCTGGGTCATTACGAGCGCTTTATTGATGAGAACCTGACCCGCGATTCCAACTTTACGACCGGTGCCATCTACAAAAGCCTCATCGCCCGCGAGCGTCGCGGCGACTTTTTGGGCGGTACCGTGCAGGTGATTCCTCACGTCACCAATGCCATTAAGGATAAGTTCCGCCGCATCGAGGAGCAGACCGGCTCCGATGTAGTCATCACCGAGCTGGGCGGCACGATCGGCGACATCGAGTCCCAACCGTTTGTCGAGGCCATTCGTCAGTACCGCAAGGAGGCCGGCCCCGAGAACGTCTGCTACATCCACGTGTCGCTCGTTCCCTATATCGCCGCCGCCCACGAGGTCAAGACCAAGCCCACGCAGCATTCCGTCAAGGAGCTCCGCAGCTTTGGCATCCAGCCCGATATTATCGTGTTGCGCTCCGACCACCATATCGATGACGCTATCCGCGGGAAGATCGCAAGCTTCTGCGACGTCGACACCGATTGCGTCTTTACCAACGAGGACTGCGCGAGCATTTACGATGTTCCGCAGCTGCTTGCCGAGCAGGACTTTGACCTGCGCATTTGCGAGCGCCTGGGTCTGGACCCGCGTGAGCGCGACATGAGCGAGTGGAATGAGTTCCTGCGCAAACAGAATCACGCCAACCATCACGCCGACAAGGTGAAGATCGCCGTCGTGGGTAAGTACACGCAGCTGCCCGATGCGTACCTGTCGGTTATCGAGGCCCTGCACCATGCGGGCGTCTTCTACGATCGCCATGTGGACGTCCAGCTAGTCGACGGCGAGAGCCTCGATGAGCAGAATGTCTCCGAGGTTCTAGGCGACGCCTCGGGCATCCTGGTCCCCGGCGGCTTTGGCAAGCGCGCCCTGGAGGGCAAGATCCTCGCGGCCGAGTTTGCCCGTGAGCACAAGATTCCGTATCTGGGCATTTGCCTGGGTATGCAGGTGGCCGTGTGCGAGTTCGCCCGCAATGTCGTCGGCCTTGCCGGCGCCAGCTCTTCTGAGTTCGATCCGGATGGCCCGTATAGCGTCATCGACCTGATGAGCTCGCAGGAGGACGTGACTGAGAAGGGCGGCACCATGCGTCTGGGTGCCTATCCGTGCAAGCTTGCTGCCGATACCCTTGCTCGCGAGGCATATGGCGAGGAACTCGTCTACGAGCGTCACCGTCACCGCTTTGAGTTCAACAACGCCTTCCGCGACCAGCTCGAGGACGCCGGTTTGGTTATCTCGGGTCTGTCGCCTGACGAGCGCCTGGTCGAGATGGTCGAGCTGCCGCGCGACGTGCATCCGTGGTATGTGGCAACCCAGGCTCATCCCGAGTTCAAGAGCCGCCCGACCAACCCGCAGCCGCTGTTCCGCGAGTTCGTACGCGCTTCGATTGGCCAGCACGAGGGTGTCGACCGTCTGCAGGTGACGCCCATGAACCTCGCTACGGACTAAGGGTGCCGGCGAATAAGGAACATACCGAAGCTACTCCCTCGTCGCTCGCCGTGGCGGCGGGGGAGTATCTCGATTACCTCGCGGTCGAGCGGGGCTTGGCGCGCAACACGATTGCGGCCTATCGTCGTGACCTGACGACGTACTGCGCCTATCTGGAGCGGGCGGGTATTGTGTCTTTTGAAGAGGTGACCCGTCAGATCGTGGAGGGCTTTGTCGCCGATCGCCGCGACGGAGGCTATTCCGACGCCTCGGTGGAGCGTGCGCTTGCTGCCGTGAAGGGCCTGCATGCCTTTTTGGTGCGCGATGGGGCCGTGGCCCAAAACCCGACGGCGGCGCTGCGCCTGCCTAAAAAGGCTGAGCGTTTGCCGGAGTATCTATCGGTGGAGGATGTCTCGGCGCTGCTCGATCAAGACTTTCCCGAGGGCGAGATGGGACTGCGCGACCATGCCATCTTGGAAGTGCTCTACGGATGCGGTTTGCGTGTGAGTGAGTTGGTGGGGCTCGATGTGGGCGATATCCATATTGACGATGGCTTTGTACTCGTTCGCGGTAAGGGCTCAAAGGAACGCCTGTCCCCACTGGTGGGAAGCGCGGCGCGAGCTCTGACGCTCTATGTAACTGAGGGACGTTCTCGCTTGGCGGCCCATGCTCGCGGAACCGAGACCTCGGCGGTCTTTTTAAATAAGAACGGACGTCGCCTGTCGCGCCAGGCCGTGCATGCGATATGCGAGCGGTATGGGCGTCAGGTGGGGCTGGTGGGGCTCCATCCCCATACCTTGCGCCACTCCTTTGCCACCCACATGCTTGCGGGCGGTGCCGACCTGCGTGTGCTGCAGGAGATCTTGGGACATGCCGATATATCGACCACGCAGGTCTACACGCATGTCGATCGTACGCAACTGACCGAGGTCTATCTGGCAGCGCACCCGCTGGCGCATCGTTAACATATCGCTGGCCTGCATATTTATAGGTATTTGGGGACGGGCCCCAGATTGCCGCAGCGTGCTTTTGCGCGCGCATGGGCAATCTGGGG
>CABRCR010000043.1:0-2001 GCA_902469435.1 uncultured Collinsella sp.
AGGGCCTGGACCTTCTCGTCGTGCCCTCCGCCGAGCTCTCCCGCGGCCGTGGCGGCCCGCGCTGCATGAGCATGCCCTTCTGGCGCGAGGACCTCTAAGGTTTTCAAAGACCCGTACAGGTCTTAATACAAACATCTAGCTGCCATTAGATGTCTCCCAATGGGACGGTGCGGTTCTTTCGCACCGTCCCATTCATGTTTATTGACGCTAAATGAAGATCAGATAAGGTGGCCATGGATATCAAGACAATTGGCGTTGAGGAATGGCTCAACGTTTGGGAGAAGAGTGCTACCTGGGATATCGCTCAGTCGACGATCTCGTCGCTGACCATGGGTGAGCTTCGCGCACTTGACGAGCAGGACGGTGCTACGTTCTACGAGCGCCTGGATCGCGAGAAGATGAATTACGGCTGGATCGAGGGTTCGCCGGAGTTTAAGGCCGAAGTCGCCAAGCTGTATCGTCGCGAGGTCAATCCCGATCACATTTTGCAGACCAATGGCTGTACGGGTGCTAACCTCAATGCCATCATGGCTGTTGTCGAGCCCGGCGATCACGTGATTGCCGAGTGGCCTACCTATGCGCCGCTCTATGAGATTCCGCGTACGCTCGGTGCCGAGGTCGAGTATTGGGAGCTTCGCGAGGAACTCGGCTGGAAGCCCGATATCGAGGAACTCAAGCGCTTGGTGCGTCCCAATACCAAGCTCATCTGCATCAACAACGCATCGAACCCCATCGGTACGGTGCTCGATGCCGATATGCTCGGCCAGATTGCCGAGATTGCCCGTTCGGTGGGCGCCTGCGTGCTGTGCGACGAGGTGTATCTGCCGCTCGAAAACACTGAGTCCTTTATGTCGATGGTCGACGTGTACGAGAGGGCCATTGTCACCAACTCGTTGTCGAAGACCTATTCGACGCCTGCGGCCCGCGTGGGCTGGGTCGTGGCCGACGAAGAGGTGTCCAACCGCATCCGCACCTACCGCGATTACACCATGATCTGCGGCGGCGTGTTCAACGATGCCCTGGCGACCTATGTGCTTGAGCACAGGGACAAGATTCTCGAGCGTAACCGCAAGATCGTGTTTGGTAACCGCGATATCGCGCAGGCTTGGATCGATACGCAGCATCGTGTTTCCTGGACGGCCCCGCAGGGCGTGTCCAGCTCGTTTATCCAGCTGGATATTCCCGAGGATGACGAGGAGTTCTGCAAGCGCCTGCTGTCCGAGAGGGGAGTGCTGTTGGTTCCCGGTAGCCGTTTTGAGCTTCCCTGTGGAGCGCGCCTGGGCTACTGCGCGAGCGAAGATGTTCTTCGCGAGGGCCTGAGGCTTCTGGGCGAGGCGCTGGCCGAGTTCGATCGCTAGGATTCCGATGATCTTCGAGGGCCTTATCCAAATTGGCCGAAGATAATCGAAAACGGATCCGTTTCCCTAGGGGAAGCGGGTCCGTTTTTCCATACCGAGAAGTCAAGTTTTTACAAATGGGGCCGTAAGGCGAGCCGGTATCCGCTGGGCCTTATACTGAGCTTCCGGTGAACGGTATCAAGCGTCTGGTAAACGGTAATTTGTATACCAGAAATGAATAGGACAAACTTTTTTCTGAATAAAAATGAAAATGGTTGAGACGAGGTATGAATCACTAATTCTATTCATAGCTTTGTTGGAAATATGCAATTTGAGGGTGGTTTAATAAAGTTTAGTTCCAATTGATTTTTGGATTGAAAACGCGTTTAAGCACGTAAATACACTTTATTAAATCAAAGTGTGCCATGCGTGAAGTATATGTGTATGCCGTTCACCCCTCATATAAAACCGTTCGGGGGCGAGGTGGAAGTATGGACTGATTTTGGATATAAATATGTCGTCAGCAATAACGCCTCACACGGAGGGGCGCTAACGAATCGGCCCTGACAGGGGCCCGAAAGAAAGGTAGGAGGCCATGACGAAAGGTCTGCACGTGCCTTCCGAGATCGGCAAGCTCAGGAAGGTCTGCCTGCACCGTCCCGGC
>CABRCR010000044.1:0-45968 GCA_902469435.1 uncultured Collinsella sp.
GAGCCGCGCGAGGATCGCGGTGGCGAGGGCTCGGCCGACCAGGGTCAAAAGCGCCGTCGCCGGCGCCGTTCCCGCAAGCCGCGCCAGGATGGTGGCGAGGGCTCGACCCCGTCTTCGTCCGCACCACAACCGCCCGCCGGCGAATAACGCCCGCGAGCGGATTTAGCCCGCCTTGCCCCGAGCGCATCGGGGTATCATAGCGCCGGATCAACAACCCTCCCTGCGACCGAATGTAGGGAGGGTTGTGTCTTGAAGAGCCATCTGAACATATTGAGCTGTCTGCAGGGTGCCGGTGCCCTACCGTTTGCGGACGAATTACTACCGTTTGCCGATCGGGTGGCACGCGAGGCGCTCGAGGCATTGTCGCCAACACGATGTGCCGGCTGCGAGCGCGCCGGTACGCTTATTTGCCAAGACTGCCTGGCTGCGCTCACGCTCATCGACCCACGTCATAGCTGCACCCGATGCGGCGCCCCGTTTGGGGATTTGCTGTGCACTGAGTGTTCGGTCGAGGGCACGTCCTCGGCAATGGCGGAGGCGCTCGACCGCTGCCTGGCGTGCGCCGTCTATGCGCATCCGCTGCCGCGCATCATTAAAGCGTACAAGGATGCGGGCGAGCGACGTCTGGCTCCGTATCTGGCGGAGCTGCTCTACGACACCGCCCTGCATGCCCAGGTCGTAGCGCCCGAACGCTTAGGAGGTGTGCTGTCCGGTGCGGATGCGGTGGTGTTTGTGCCTGCGACGGCGGCAGCGTTTCGGCGGCGTGGTTTTGATCATATGGAGGCTATTGCGCGCCCATTTTGCGAGCTGTCGGGTGTTCCCCTGCTCGATGCTCTCGTCAAGTACGGGCATGGCGACCAGCGCGAACTCGGTCGTGAGGAGCGCCGCGAGCGTGCCCAAGGCATGTACGAGACGGTTGAGGATGTGCGGGGCAAGTGCCTGCTGCTTATCGACGACGTTATCACCACGGGTGCGACGATGGCCGCGGCTTCGGCGGAACTCAAGCGCGCCGGCGCCGCAGCAGTCGATGGCCTCGCTATCGCACGCGTTTGGTAGGGGTGGTTTTGTGGCAGTAAAGATTGAGCGGTGCAACGAGCCGACAGGCGAACAGCTAGCGGCTTCCGTAATCCTAACAGGCGCCTCGGCGCTACGCATGATGCGCGCCGAGCGCCGACAAATGGGTTACATCAGCTGGAGGGACCTCGATCCCGATGAAGAGCGCCGTGTGCTGTGCACGTCGTCGCCCTCGACCGAGGACATCTATCTTCCCGACTTGGTGCGGATTGGGGCCGCAAGCGGCGAGGTGCAAGAAGATCTTTGCTTGCTGGTGGGATCTGCGGCGCAGCGCCGCCGCATGCCTGGCGTGGGCTGGTCCGTATGCTCTGGGTTGCCCGCCGGCTCGATTCTAGAGGTGGAACCGGGGGTGTACAGTCTATCTCCCGAGGCCCTTTGTGTTGCCATCGCGCGCGAGATCGGCTGCATCCAGGCGTTTGCCCTGGCCCAGGAACTGTGCTCTAAGATTTCACTGAGCGACCGCGGGAAGTATCTGCCTCCCTATACCTCGCCTGTTGTGAATAGACTTGCAAAGGATAAGGACCAACCGACAGACGTGGGCTACTTTGAAGTCGAGCCAGCGCTGACGCCCGATCGCTTGGCAGATTACCTCGCGGCATGCAAGGGGAACGCGGCCAAACAATTGCAGCGTCTGTGTCCCTACTTGTCAGAAAACCTGCGCTCGCCCATGGAGTGCATCATGCTCGCCCTGTTTTCGCTTCCGTTTCCCTATGGCGGATTTGCCTGCGGTCCCTTTAAGACCGACTACAAGATCGAGTTCGATGACCGCGCGCAGGCAATCTCGGGGATGCCCCATGCAGTTTGCGATGCATATCAGGAGGCAGCCCGGTTTGACCTGGAATACAACGGTGAGCTGGGCCATTCCTCCCGGAGGGGACGTATCCATGATGAAAAACGCAACACGGGCTTGATTACTATGGGAATCGAGGTCGCGACGGTCAACAACGAAATGCTCTGTGACATGGAAGCGATGGAAGCGCTCGCATGGCGCATGCACCAGCGTATGCGAAAGCGGTACCGGAATCGTGTCGATGCCCGCAGGAAGAAGCAAGAGGCGTTGCTTAACACGCTGCGGGCGTGTTTTGGGCTTAAGCCGGTCTAATACGCGTCGAAAATAGAGGGTTAATCATATGCCCTGGCCATAATATGGCAAATATGAGTACTGTCACTAAATCAGTAACAGCAAAATCAAGGAATTTAGGACTCGGAGGCGGCGTAAAGTAAGAAGATAATAAACAAATGTAGAATAACTAAGCATCAGGTTGGCGACACTGAGCGCAAAATCTGTCCGAGAGGCCAAAATTGCCTGTTACTAAATTGGTGGCAGTACTCATATTTGCCATATTTTGACCGGGGCACCCTAAGAAGGGTGCCCCGGAGCTCCCCACAGGGGAGCTTCGGGCTTCATAGGGGCACGAATAGCCCACTCCGACCTGCGAAATCTGTACTCGCGGTGCGAATGACGCCCCTAACCTTAAACTTTAGCTTGAACTTAGCTATAATGCGCTACGTTCCTGCCAGGCTGTGGTTGCGGACGGACGAAATGCCCGTCCTAGTCCAAGACAGACGCGGTCAAAGGGATCCACGTAAGCGACCGCGTGCGCGCGGCGCGATCATGGCGCGTCCTAGATGTAAGCCGCACCGTCCGTTCTACTTTCTTTGGGGCAATACCGCCTCGCGGGCGAGCGGGCCAGTCGTGAAGGTGGCTGCGGCCTCCCGAGCAAACACCCCGGTGCGCAAGTGTGGGGTCAAATACCAGGTCAGCTGGTGGGAACAACCCGATATTCCGCGCAACGCACGGATCGTATACGACACAGAAGGCAGGGTAGTGGACATGGTGAGGGGCAGCTTGATGCACGCGGCTCGGTTAGGTGCTGGGACCGCAGCGGTCATTGCCGTTTTGGGCCTGAGCGGATGCGCGTTCAACCCGCTGTCTACGTTCACGACTCCCACGATCGACCAGATCGAGTACGAGACCGTCACGCCGGCGGTGTCGGACGATGCCCTGGTCACTCCCGGAACCCTGACGGTCGCCCTCGATACTTCCGATGCGCCGCAGGCAATGCAGGGCGCCGACGGCGAGCTTACGGGGTATGCAGTCGATGTTGCCCGCGCCCTCGCAAGCCGCATGGGCCTTAAGGTCGCCTTTGTCGATGCGTCCTCGGCAGGTTCCGCGCTCGGCGACAAAAAGGCTGATATCTTTATCGGCGAGATCAACTCCACGGACGGGGACGTTAGCTCGCTCGGCACCTGCCTGTACGATGCCGCTTCCGTGTTCGGTAAAACCAGCGATGGTGGGTCGCTAAGCGTTTCCACCGATACCCTTAACACGTCTACTCTGGGTGTCCAGATGTCCTCGGCCTCGCAGGAGGCGCTTGCTAAGCAGAGCATCACCGCCAACCAAAAGACCTACTCCAACATCAACGAGTGCTTTGAGGCGCTCGAGTCTGGCGAGGTCGACTATGTGATCTGCGACTCCACAGCCGGTGGCTATCTTGCACGCCTGATGAGCGAGGTCTCCTATGTCGGTGCGCTCGAGGCGCCCTCGACGCTTGGTGTTGCGGGCCTCTCGTCCAATGACGAACTGTGCCGTGCCGTGAGTGATGCCCTCGACGACATCACGGTCGACGGCACGCTCGAGGCGGTTCACTGCGTCTGGTACGGCCAGATTCCCTACGACCTCACCACTAAGACGGTTTCGGGCGCTAACGTGCAGCCGGGCGACTCTGAGTCCAGTGAGACCACGTCCTCCGGCAGCGAGTCCTCCGATTCCAACAATGAGACCGCATCCTCCGAGGACAAATCGTCCAGCCAGGAAGGCACCATCACTGACGACGACATTAACAAACTTAATAGCTAGTTATTGCTAGGGGCGGTGTCTCCTATACGTTGGAAAGGACACCTCTTCACGGTTTCAACACGCACTGCCGGGTTTCCCCAATAGGGGAGCCCGGCTTTTTTATCCCTATAAAACCAGCAGGTCAAAGCCAATTTTCGGGACCAAATACAAAGTCGCCGACGCCCTCCCATAGCGCACTTTGCCACAGAAAAGTGCGAGACTTCGGTATGCGGTATTAAGCAATCGTTATTCGGGTCTTTAGGAATCCGCGTGATTAAATGCACGGCAATGGGTACATAGCCAGTACAGTAAGTCCCCGAGGCAGATTGGAGCCACGTATGGATATCAAGGTTTCTGGACGCAAGACGACGGTAACCGATGCTCTGCGTGCGCATGTGGATGAGAAGATCGGCGAGGCGCTCAAGGTTTTCGATATCGAGCCCATGACAGTCGACGTCGTGCTTCGTTATGAGAAGAACCCCTCGAACCCCAACCCGGCAATCGTCGAGGTCACGGTTCGTGCCCGCGGCTCTGTGATTCGCGTTGCCGAGCACGGCGCAGATATGTATGCCGCCATCGACCTCTCCGCCGATAAGGTTACCCGCCAGCTGCGCAAGTTCAAGACTAAGGTCGTGGACAACCGCCAGGGTGGTGCCAGCGCCGCGGATGTCGCACCGGTCGAGCGCGTCGAGGATCTGGCCGACCTGCTGCTGCCCGAGGAGGAAGACGACCTGCTCGTCCGCGAGAAGGTTATCGACGTCACTCCGATGACTGAGGAGCAGGCGCTGGTGCAGACCGATCTGCTCGGTCACGACTTCTACGTGTTCGAGAACGCGACGACCGGCCTTATCAATGTGGTGTATCACCGTAAGAATGGTGGATATGGCATCATCAAGCCCCGCATCGAAACACTTGACGAGTAAAATACGTTAACTTGCATGAGTTAACGGCTGGCGGCCATCCCATGCGGGTGGCCGCCTTTTTACGTAAGGAGTCGCTTTGATGGACAAGGCCGCATCCGCCGGTCATTCGGACCGTTGCCGCATCGTCGTCGATACCTGCTGCGACTTTAGCCCCGAGGTCGCCGCGAACCTCGATGTCGATATCCTGGGTTTCCCCTTCATTATCGATGGCGAAGAGCGCACGGATGACATCTGGTCGAGCATCACACCCAAGGAGTTCTACGACCGTATGCGCGCCGGTGCCCGCGTGTCCACCTCGGCTGTGTCGCTCGGTCGCTATATCGAGTTCTTTACCGAGTGCGCCAAAGAGGGTACGCCTACGGTCTACCTGTGCTTTACCTCGGCGCTGTCGTCGAGCTACAACTCCGCGTGCCAGGCGGCGGACGCCGTGCGCGCCGAGTATCCCAACTTTGAGCTGTACGTGGTCGACAACGCTCTGCCCTGTGCGACCGGCGAGCTCTTGGCGCTTGAGGCCGTGCGCCAGCGTTCGGCGGGACTGACCGCCAAGCAGCTGGTCGACTGGGCAAACGAGGCCAAGACCTATGTCCACGGTTACTTTACGCTCGAGAGCTTTGACGCGCTGGCTGCCGGCGGCCGCATTCCGCCCGCGGCGGCACAGCTCACGGCAAAGCTCGACGTCAAACCCGAGCTGTCCTACGACCTGGCCGGCTCGCTGTCGCTGATCGGCGTCAACCGCGGTCGCAAGAAGGCGCTCAAGTCCATTCTCAAGTCGTTCCGCGAGAACTATGTGCCCGATCGCACCATGCCCATCGCCATTATGACGGCCGATGCCGAAAAGGACGGCGACTGGCTCGAAGCCGCCATCCGCAAGGAGGAGGGCTGCGCCGACGTCACGATTATTCGCAGCTCTGTCGGTCCTACCATCGGCTCGCACGTGGGGCCCGGCATGGTGGCACTTGCGTTTTGGGGCAAGAACCGCGCCGAGAAAGCCTCGCTTTCCGACCGCATCGCGCGCCGTGTGCGCGGCGAGTAGACAGGCGCTACGACCACGGGCGCCTCGCAGCTCAAGCGCTGGCGCTGAGTATTCAACCTGGTAACAACACCCAACCCAAAAAGGAAAGGTTTCATGGCAAACAAGCTCTCTGTCGCATTTATCGGCACCGGAATCATGGGTGCCCCCATCGCCGGCCACATCCTGGATGCTGGCTATCCTGTCACGGTCAACAACCGCACCAAGTCCAAGGCCGCCGCGCTAATCGAGTGCGGTGCCGCCTGGGCCGATACGCCGGCCGATGCCGTGGCGAACGCCGATGTCGTCTTTACCATGGTGGGCTATCCCTCCGAGGTCGAGGAGCTCTACCTGGCGGGCGACGGCCTGCTCGCCTGCACTAAGCCCGGCGCGGTCCTGATCGACCTCACCACGAGCTCGCCCGAGCTGGCGCGCGACATTGCCGAGGCCGCTCAGGTTTCCGGCCGCATGGCGTTTGACTGCCCCGTCACCGGCGGCGAGTCGGGTGCTATCGCCGGCACGCTTACGGCTATCGTGGGCGCCACCGAGAACGACATCGCCCCGGTCCGCGACATCCTTTCCACCTTTGCGGCAAACATCTGCTGCTTCGATGGCGCCGGCAAGGGTCAGGCTGCCAAGCTCGCCAACCAGGTGTCGCTGGGCGCCTGCATGGTCGGTATGGCCGATGCGCTGGCGTTTGCCGAGCTGAGCGGCCTTGATCTGGAGAAGACCCGTCAGATGATCCTGGGCGGCACCGGCAAGTCCGGCGCTATGGAGAGCTTAGCCCCCAAGGCGCTCGACGGCGACTACAAGCCCGGCTTTATGGTCGAGCACTTCATTAAGGATCTGCGTCTGGCGCTCGCCTACGCCGATGACCGCGAGCTCGCGCTGCCCGGCGCCGACGTGGCCTTTACGCTCTACGACATGCTCGACGCCATCGGTGGCGCCAAGCTGGGCACCCAGGCCATCACGGTCCTCTACAAGGAGGAGGCCGATGCCATCGCCGCCGGTCTGGACTGGTCGCAGTATCGTCCCGAGGAGCACGGTGCCCACGAGGACGGCTGCGGTTGCGGCGAGCATGGCGACGACCACGAGTGCGGTTGCGGTCACCATCACGGCGAGGACCACGAGTGCTGCGGCGGCCACGGCCATGACGACGGCCACGAGTGCTGCTGCGGCCATCATCACGAGGAGTAGCGCCCATGAGCTGGACGTTCGTGGTGCTCGCGCTGGTGCTCTTTCTCTTTGCGATCTACATTGGCTTTTTGTGCGGCCAGTGGGCCTGCGAAAAGCGCGTGATCACCAAGCGCGACTACTGGATTGCCAACTTTGCAGGCGCGGCGGCAGTCGTCCTGCTGACCTGGGTGTTCTCACTGTTCCCGCTGGTGCAGTTTGCGCCGATCGGCTGGCTCGGCGGCTTTATCGCCGGCCTTAAGATGAGCTTTGGCGAGTCCGTCGGTCCGTGGCGCAAGCACGACGAGGTCTTTAACGTCAACAAGGCTCACCGCGCCGCCGCCGACGCGGGCGACGCCGAGGAACGCCGTCGCGCACGCCGCAATGGCGCAGCCGACCGACAGCTCATCTCGGTCACCGATGACAGCAAGGGTGCTGGCAAGCACGCTAAGAAATAGTAAGAAGAGGTAACTATGGCAGAAAACAAAGACGAACATCTCACCGACGAGGAGCTGGCACAGCTTCAGCTGGCAGAGGAGAACGAGAACGCCGTCGACCGCCTGGTCCAGGAGCTCGGCTGCCCCACGCGCCGCATCCGCCAGTTTGCCGCCCGCGTGCTGCACCTGCTTGCCGAGCGCGATCCGCAGCGCGTCGTGCCCTGCGTGCCCGCGCTGATCGAGGCGCTCGATCGCCCCGAGGCGCAGACCCGCTGGGAGGCCCTCGATGCCTTGGCGGCACTCGCCACCACCTGCCCCGAGCAGATGGAGGACGCCTTTGAGGGTGCCGAGACCGCACTGTTCGACGAGATTTCCTCCACGCTGCGCTATGCCGCCTTCCGCCTGCTGTGCGTGTGGGGCGCCACGAGCGTCGAGCGTTCGCGCGAGGCTTGGCCCATCCTGGACGAGGCCATCCAGTGCTACCACGGCGACCTTGAGTATCGCGACATGCTCGGTTGCCTGTACGAGTTTTGCCAGGGCGAGATCGACGCCGAGGTCGCAGAGAAGCTTGCGCTGCGCCTTAAGTTCGACGCCGAGAACGGCAAGGGCAGCTATCTCAAGGCCCGTTCGAGCGAGATTTGCGAAATGCTTGTTAAACGTTTTGGCCTGGATCTCTCCAAAAAGAAGAAGCGTGCTAGCGTTAAAAAATCTGACGACGCCGAAGACGAGGAGTAACAGATTATGGCGCACGATGTAGTCCTGATTCCCGGTGACGGTATCGGTCCCGAGATTACGCAGGCAATGCGCCGCGTGGTCGAGGCCACCGGCGTCCAGATCAACTGGGACGTCCAGGAGGCCGGCGCCGGCGTCATGGACGAGTTTGGCACGCCGCTGCCCCAGCACGTGCTCGACGCGGTCGCCGAGACCAAGGTTGCCATCAAGGGCCCCATCACTACGCCGGTCGGCACGGGCTTCCGCAGCGTTAACGTGGCCCTGCGCAAGCACTTTGACCTGTATGCCTGCGTGCGTCCCTGTCTGTCGCAGCCGGGCGACGGCTCGCGTTTCCGCGACGTCGACCTGGTCATCGTGCGCGAGAACACCGAGGACCTCTACGCCGGTATCGAGTTCGATGAGGGCGCTGCCGAGGTCGAGGAACTCTCGCAGCTCGTCGAGCGTTCGGGCCAAAAGACCTTCGCCGCTGATTCCGCCATCTCAATCAAGCCCATCTCCATCGCCAAGAGCCGCCGCATTGTGGAGTATGCCTTTGAGTATGCCCGCCGCTGCGGCCGCAAAAAGGTGACGGCCGTGCACAAGGCCAACATCATGAAGGCGACCGACGGCCTGTTCCTGCGCGTGGCGCGCGAGGTGGCTGCCAACTATCCCGACATTGAGTTCAACGACAAGATCGTCGACGCCACCTGCATGGGCCTGGTCCAGAACCCCAACGACTTCGATGTCCTGGTGCTGCCCAACCTGTACGGCGACATCGTGAGCGACCTGTGCGCCGGCCTGGTGGGTGGTCTGGGCATGGCCCCCGGCTCCAACATCGGTGCCGACTGCGCCATCTTCGAGGCAACGCACGGCTCCGCGCCCGATATCGCGGGGCAGGATATCGCCAACCCCACGGCCGAGATCCTCTCTGCTGCGATGATGCTCGATCACCTGGGCGAGAACGACGCTGCCAATCGCATTCGCGCCGCCGTATCTGCCACGCTCGACGAGGGCGAGCAGGTTACCGGTGACGTACGTCGTGCCCAGACCGGCTCCGTTGAGGGTGCTGTGGGCACGCAAGCCTTTGCCGATGCCGTTATCGCGCACCTGGCCTAAGGTATGCACGCTGCAAACGCCTAAATAGTACTTAAGTGTTTGCGTATAACCTGAGAATCAATACGCCCGGCGCTCTGTCGGGCGTATTCTATTGCGGACTATGTTTCCTAACAAGGAGTAACTGATATGGGTCTGATTCAAAAGAAGGACGAGAAGGACGAGATCGACGGCATCCAGATCATCGAGCGCGGCGAAGGCCCCGACGGTGATGAGGACGAGAAGATCGATCTGGTCGCCGGTACGTCTGCCGAGCACATTGCTGCCGGCACGACCGCCGAGGAGGAGGACGCCCGACTGGAGGCTCAGATTGCCGCGGATGCCGCTGACGAGAATCTGATGCCCGAGGCCCAGGATGAGGACGAAACTGACGCCGACGCGGACGACCATGCATCCAAGCACAAGAAGACGATGATTGCCGCCTTTGTGGTCGCTGTCGTGATCGCTGCTGTGGTCGGCTTTTTTATCGGCAACGGCGGCTTTGGCGGCAAGGGCGTCGGCTCGGCGACCCTCACCGAGGACCAGCTCGATTCGAACGTGGCAAGCTATAGCTACAACGGCAAGAAGAGCGATATCACCGCGCGCGAGGCCATCGAGAGCCAGTACAGCCTCGATACCGTCAAGGATAGCAACGGCAACTACACCGCCCCCTCTGCCGACGTCATCCTGTCTTACGTGCGCAACAAGATTCTGCTCGATGCTGCTGAGGACGAGGGCATTACCGTCTCCTCTAAGGAGATGAAGAAGTACGCCGAGGATTCTATCGGCACCTCGGACTACGACACCATGGCCAAGCAGTATGGCGTGTCCAAGGACCAGGCCAAGCAGATCGTCCGTCAGTCCGCGACGCTGCAGAAGCTCTACAAGAAGAAGGTGGGCGATGCTTCCGCGAGCATGCCGACCGCTCCGACCGAGCCTTCTGACGGCAACGAGGACACCGCGAGCAAGGATTACGCCGATTACATCATCAACCTTTCCGGTGACGAGTGGGATAGCTCGAAGGGCACCTGGAAGGACGAGAACAGCACCTACGCTAAGGCCTTCGCTAACGATGCCTTTACCGCCGATAGCGCCACCTATAAGCAGGCCATGACCGCCTATTACACCGCCTATCAGCAGTACTCCTCGCAGGCCTCGAGCGCCAGCTCCAAGTGGACCGAGTATGCCAACGGCCTGTACGCCAAGGCCAACATCAGCATCTACGGTCTGTTTGCTTAAAGGTTGCCCGAGCTTTCGAGCACGAAGTCGAAATATCTGATTGAGCCCGCTAGAACGCATCGTTCTGGCGGGCTTTTTGCGTTGAGGGCGTGATTGGCGGCTTAATTATGGCTATTCATCTTTAAGTCCAAAGAGGTTATCGGCTTCATCGTCAGGCATATATTCCAGCACATCGCCCGGTTGGCAGTCGAGAGCCCGGCATATCGCGTCAAGAGTTGAAAAGCGCACGGCAGAAACCTTGCCCGTCTTGATACGCGACATATTGACCTGGGAGATACCCACGCGTTCCGCAAGCTCTTTGGATGAAATCTTGCGTTCGGCAAGCATGCGGTCGAGCCGCAGAATAATCATGGATTCCCCCTAGAGCAACTCGTCATCTTGTTTTTGCAGGATACACCCGTACTGGAAGATGCTAGCAATCAGGCTAATAATTAGGCCTGCAAAGAGCATAGAGAGGTCGAGATGCTGCCCGCCAAGTGCATCCGTAAAGCTGCCGCCAAATCCTGAGAGTATCAGCCCTGTGACTATGGCACCAAAAAGTTTCACGGCGGCGCCGCCGATAAGGAACAAATGTCCTATTTGACGTAGTATGCGGATGCATTCGAGGTCAAAGGGCCTGCCCGCCTTTTCAATGGCGGAGAAAAACCTGTATGCGCTTAGCGCGATGGCAAGCGCGAGGCATGCCATCATGCCGCTCCCTATGGCAGTATGACCGTCGTGCGCGACAAGCATAAGAGGAGTCTGTTCATTGGTGCCGACGAGAGCGAGAATTGGCCCTTCGCTAGCCTCAAGCTCTACGGATTGGAGACAGAACCCTTGGGAGAGGCTAGGCAATATGAGTAGATCGTAGATTGCAATGACTGCGAGGAGTCCCAGAGCGAGCGCCACGATGGTGCAGATTGTGCCCCATTTGCAGTAGCGAGTGAGCTTCCTCAGTTTGGCTGTTGCCTGTTCACGGTCGATGGCTTCATTCGATTTGGATACGTTCCAGCGGATCATAGCTCCTCCAACCAATGTCTTGGATGATACTTGTATCTTATATCATACTTAATGATAAACGATAAACAATTACAGATTAGAGTAAGAGTAAGTAATGTTTGTGAGACGAATAGCGAGAGCTTGTGGCATATTTAGGGAGTGAGAGTTTGGCACGTGGGGGATGGACGAGTATCTAAATATCCTGCAACCGCGCAAGTGCTTCATCGGGTCTCCCTAATTCATCCGGGAAAACGGCCGTAAACGATTGCAAATAACCGGTGAACGGTCGAAAACTACCGTTCACCGATAATATCGAAACTGGTTCTTACTGGTATTAAGTCAAAAAGACCAATTCACAAATCTTCACAATGACCTGCAATTTTTCTACACGCCATTTTTAGCCACCCTGCGTTGTTTAGACACAAAAAAAGTTCCAATCTTTCGTCAAATCATTTCGAAACGGTTTCAAAACCGCAGGTAGAAGTGTTAATGAGCGGTAAACGGTCGATTTTTCACCGTGAACGGTGCAAAAACGTTTTACTGTATGAATCAACGAAAGCAACCTCTTCTGTGGTGATATAGTGACAACAACACGTCACGTGGTTACTACCAGTTAAGAAACCACTGGTCTTTAAAGAACGCTTTCCAAGAAGCTTTAAGGGCACTCGCCCGCTGGCTTCCGAACATCATCGGACTCAGATCGTACACACCTTCGGAAGGGAAATTTGAATGGTTGGCTTTATTCTTACCGGTCATGGACAGTTCGCACCCGGCCTTGCAAGCGCTATCGCTATGGTTGCCGGCGACCAACCCGCTTTTACCGTCGTTCCTTTCGAGGGCGACCAGGCTGCTTCCTACGGTGAGGATCTCCGCGCCGCTATTACCGCCATGCGCGAGGAGTGCGATGGCGTGCTCGTCTTTACCGACCTGCTTGGCGGCACCCCGTTCAACCAGGCAATGATGATTGCCCAGGATGTCGACAACGTTGAGATTCTGACCGGCACTAACCTTCCCATGGTTATTGAGCTTCTGTTCCTCCGCGGCAATGCCACGCTCGCCGAGCTTGGCGAGCAGGCCGTGACCGTTGGCCAGACGGGCGTCACCGCCCAGACGGTCGCATCCGTTGCCAGCTCCGAGGATGAGGATATCTTCGGCGACGAGGACGGCATCTAATGGCCGATTTCGGAGCCAGCGTCCTGAGCTCCTCGGTTGCTCTTTTAGGCCTGCTTGTCATCATGGGCTTGATTTACACCATCTGGTCGCAAATCAACATGAAGAAGAAACAGAAGTACTTCAAAGAGCTACACACCGAGCTCAAGCCGGGTCAGGAGGTTCTTTTCGCCGGCGGTATCTACGGAACCGTCAAGGGCATCGAAGGCGAGAAGGTCCAGATTAAAGTCCGATCCGGTGCCGTCGTAGATGTTTCGCGTTACGCGATTCAGGAGATTAAGTAACTGTCGTCAGCAATCAACGAAAGGAAGCTGATCAACATGGCAGAACCCAACATTCTTCTTACCCGCATCGATAACCGACTGGTTCATGGTCAGGTCGCAACCCAGTGGAACTCCACCCTGGGCTCCAACCTCATCCTCGTCGCCAACGACGATGTGTCGACCAACACCATGCGTCAGAACCTCATGAAGATGGCCGCTCCCGCCGGCGTCGCTACGCGTTTCTTCTCCCTGCAGAAGACCATCGACGTCATTGGCAAGGCGAGCCCGCGCCAGAAGATCTTCATCGTGGCCGAAACACCGGAAGACGTGCTTACGCTCGTCAAGGGCGGTGTGCCTATAAAGAAGGTAAACATCGGCAACATGCACATGTCGGAAGGAAAGCGCCAAGTCGCCACCTCCGTCGCAGTTAACGACGAGGATGTCGCTGCGTTTAAAGAGCTGCAGGAATTGGGGGTGGAGTTGGAGATCAGGCGCGTTCCGAGCACGCCTGTTGAGGATACGAGCAAGCTCTTCTCGTAATCCTCGTGATCCACGTTGTCAGGAGTGAAACCCTGACATTCTGTACGTGAACCAAAAGTGCGTACATACATTTTGAAAGGAGGAGCAAGATGGAATTCTCGATCATTCAGGTCGCACTGGTCTTCGTTGTTACGTTCATCGCGGCAATCGACCAGTTCAACTTCCTCGAGTCTCTCTATCAGCCCATCGTCACCGGCGCCGTCATCGGTCTTATCCTTGGCGACCTCAACACCGGTCTTCTCGTGGGTGGTACTTATCAGCTCATGACGATCGGCAACATGCCGATCGGAGGCGCTCAGCCGCCTAACGCCGTCATCGGCGGCATCATGGCAGCCATTCTCGCTATCGCTACGAAGCTCGAGCCCAACGCGGCAGTCGGCCTCGCCATTCCGTTCGCTCTGCTTGGCCAGCTTGGTGTTACCCTGGTCTTCACGCTTATGTCCCCGCTTATGTCCTCGGCCGATAACATGGCTCACAACGCGGACACCAAGGGCATCGAGCGCCTGAACTACTTCGCCATGACCCTGCTCGGCCTGATCTTCGCTATCGTCGTCACGCTGTTCTTCATCGCTGGCGCCACCATCGGTGCGACCATCGCCGCCGCCATTCCGGATTGGCTGCAGACCGGTCTTTCCGCTGCAGGCGGCATGATGCGCTTCGTCGGCTTCGCCGTCCTGCTCAAGGTTATGATGAACCGCGATATGTGGGGCTTCTTCCTCATGGGCTTTGGCCTCGCGCTCATCACCGTTGCCAACGATTCTCTGGCAACCCCTGCTCTGCTCATCCTCGCTCTCATCGGCTTCGGCATCGCCTTCTGGGACTTCCAGCAGCAGACCGAGCTGAAGGGTGCAGCTGTTTCTGACGGAGGTGACTTCGAAGATGGCATCTAATGAGTATGTGATCCCGGAGCACTACGAGGATCTCACTCCTGCTCCGCAGCTCGACCAGAAGACCCTCAACAAGATGGCTTGGCGCTCCTGCTTCCTGCAGGCCTCGTTCAACTACGAGCGTATGCAGGCCGCTGGCTGGCTCTACTCCATCATCCCCGGTCTGGAGAAGATCCACACCAACAAGAACGACCTCGCGGCTTCCATGAGCCACAACCTGGAGTTCTTCAACACTCACCCGTTCCTCGTCACCTTTGTTATGGGTATCGTGCTTTCGCTCGAGCAGAACAAGGTTGACATCCCCACGATCCGCGCCGTCCGCGTCGCCGCAATGGGCCCGCTCGGTGGTATCGGTGACGCCCTGTTCTGGCTGACGCTCGTGCCTATCACGGCCGGCATCACCTCCAACATGGCTATCAACGGTAACGCCGCTGCGCCGCTGATCTTCCTGGTGATCTTCAACGTCGTCCAGTTCGCTCTGCGCTTCTGGCTCATGAACTGGTCCTACAAGCTTGGCACCAGCGCTATTGACGCTCTGACCGCCAACATGCAGGCCTTTACGCGTGCCGCTTCCATCATGGGCGTCTTCGTCGTCGGTTGCCTGGTCGTCACCATGGGTGGCACCCAGATCAACCTCCAGATCCCCAACGGCACCACCCGCGGCATTGCTGCCCACACGGTTGTCGTCTCCGAGGAGGAGGCCGAGAACTTCACCGGCCTGGAGGGTATTGATACCGAGACCGCTGAGGCTGGCACCATGGCCATGACCGATGCCGACGGTAACGCTCTTACCGCTTCCGATGCCGACGGCAACGCTGTCGAGTGCGGCGTCACCGATCTGGGCAACGGCATGGCGTCCGTTACCTACGGTACCGTCACCGAGGATCCGGTCAACTTCTCCGTTGCCGACACCCTCAACACCATCGTCCCGAAGCTCGTCCCGCTTATGCTTACGCTGCTGCTTTACTACATGTTCGCTAAGCACAGCTGGACCCCGACCAAGGGCATTCTCCTGCTCTTCGTCCTGGGCATCCTGGGCGCTGGCCCGCTTGGTCTCTGGCCGAGCATCTGGTAAGGCTCTAGCTTGAGGGGTGTGTCCCTACGCGGCTCACACCCCGACCCCTTAAGCCATGTGTATGTTAAAAGCCGCGTGCTCGAAAGAGCGCGCGGCTTTTGTTTTCTTAATGATTCGGGTGTTGCGGACAGATAATGCTTAACACCCAAGGTAGTTAGCCGAGTTCGAGCAAAAAGGGAGGATAGAATGACGATCGAAGCGCGCAAACAGCCCCTATACGATCAGCTGGTCGATATTCTGACCGAAAAGATTGACCATGAATATCATGCCGGTGACATGATTCCTTCCGAGCGCGAATTATCGGAGCGCTATGGTCTCTCGCGCACCACAGTGCGCCTGGCCCTGCAGGAGTTGGAACGCTTGGGGCTGGTGGTTCGGCAGCACGGTCGCGGCACCTTTGTGACCGACCGTTCGGCAAAGGTAACCAATCTTACGCAGTCCTACAGCTTTACCGAGCAGATGCGTGCGATGGGTCGCGAACCAGAGACCACGATTCTCGATTTTTGCGAGATGGAGGCCGATAAGAATCTGGCCGAGCATATGGGGTGCCGCATCGGCGACCGTATCTTTAAGCTCAAGCGCCTTCGTTCCGCCGACAACATGCCCATGATGGTCGAGCGCAGCTATCTGCCGGTGCGTAAGTTCTTGTCGCTCAAGCGTCCGCTCTTGGAGCGTAAACCGCTCTACGATGTGATTGAGCAAGATTTCCAACAAAAGATACGCGTGGCCGAAGAGGAGTTCTATGCGAGCATAGCCCGTCCCACCGACGCTCACCTTTTGGGAATCGTCGAGGGCTCGCCAGTGCTCGATTTGGTCAGGACTACGTATAACGAGTCAAACGAGGTTGTGGAGTATACGCTCTCGGTTGCTCGTGCCGACCAGTTTAAGTACAAGGTTTATCACCAGCGCAACGATTAATGATGCACTTGTTTCGTTGTGTTGATTCTTTGCAGTCAACTGGTTACTACCAGATAACCAACTGAAGTGTATAATTGCACGTCAGAGGATTACTTCTAGAGAGAGGTATTAGAAATGTTCGAGAAGAGTGTCGAGGAGCTCACCGAGCTCGGCGCCCAGATCACCACGGCCGAGATTGCTCAGCAGCCCGAGCTTTGGCGTGATACGCTCAACATCTATCGCGAGAACAAGGAGGCCATCGAGGCCTTTCTGGCTGAGGCTCGCGCTATGGGCGAGGGCCGTCTGTCCGTTGTCTTCACCGGTGCCGGTACGTCCGACTATGTTGGCGATACCTGCGCCCCGTACCTGCGTCACGCTGGCAACACTGATCTCTACGACTTTAAGCCCATCGCCACGACCGATATCGTGAGCGCCCCGCGCGACTTCCTGCGCGCCGAGGATCCCACGCTCGTGGTTTCCTTTGCCCGCTCTGGCAACAGCCCCGAGAGCCTTGCCGCCGTCGCCGTTGCCAAGGAGCTCGTCCACAACGTCAAGTTCCTCAACATCACCTGCGCTCCCGAGGGCAAGCTCGCTGTCGAGTCCGCTGATGACCCCAATGCGCTGACGCTGCTCATCCCGCGCGCCAACGACAAGGGCTTCGCCATGACCGGTTCCTACACCTGCATGACCCTGCTCTCTACCCTCATCTTTGACGAGGCTTCCGACGAGCAGAAGGCCGAGTGGGTCGAGACCATCGCCAAGATGGGCGAGGAGGTCATCGCTCGCGAGTCCGAGGTTGCCGATTACCTGGCTGGCGACTTCAACCGCGTGACCTACTTGGGTTCCGGCTCCTTCGGTGGCCTTGCCCAGGAGAGCCAGCTCAAGATCCTCGAGCTCGCTCACGGTCTGGTCGCTACTTCCTACGACACCTCTATGGGTTATCGTCACGGACCCAAGTCCTTCGTCGACGACAAGACGCTCGTCTTCGTGTTCGTCAACAACGATGCCTACACCCGTCAGTACGATATCGACATCCTCAACGAGATCGGTGGCGACGAGATCGCTCAGCACACCGTTGCCGTTCAGCAGGATGGCGCTACCGTCTACGAGGGCGAGTCCTTCACCTTTAAGGGCTATGAGGCACTCCCCGAGGGCTACCTTGCCCTGCCGTTCGTGATGTTTGCCCAGGCCATCAGCCTGCTCAACTCCGTGCGCGTGGGCAACACGCCCGATACGCCGAGCCCCACCGGCACGGTCAACCGCGTGGTTAAGGGCGTGACGATTCACCCCTTCACCGCTTAATCGCGTCCCCCTGTAAGGGCGCCCGTCCGCTCATAACGGCGGGCGGGCGCTTTTTGTTTTACCTGAGCTGGGTATAAGCATCACCACAGTCAACTGCTTTAGAAGCAAGGAGTGCATATGAGCACGTACGCAATTAAGGCTGACAAGTTCTTCTTGCCGGCAGGCCCGCAACTGGGCGGCTATCTTATGGTCGAGGATGGCGTCTTTGGCGCCTGGCAGGCCGACGAGCCCTCTTGCGAGATTAAGGACTACACGGGATCGTGGATCGCACCGGGTATGGTCGATACTCACATCCATGGTTTCTACAACCACTCAACTACCGATAACGATCCCGAGGGCATCGATATCAGCTCGACCGAGCTTGCCCGTCGCGGTACCACCAGCTGGCTGCCCACGACGTTCACCGATGGCGTCGAGCAGATCAAGGACGCCTGCGCCGCCATCGCCCAGGCTGACGAGGGTCGCGGCCGCGACTTCTGCGGTGCTCGCATTCAGGGCATCTACCTGGAGGGCCCCTTCTTTACCATGAAGCACGTGGGCGCGCAGAACCCCGCTTATCTTATCGATCCCTCCGAGGAGGTCTTCGATCAGTGGCAGGAGGCTGCCGGCGGACGTATCGTTAAGAGCGCCATGGCTGCCGAGCGCAACGGTGCCGCTGCTTATGCGGCTGCTCTGAACGCCAAGGGCGTGGTGACCAGCATCGGTCACTCCGACGCCACCTACGATGAGTGCATCGCCGCCATCAACGCCGGTGCCAGCTGCTTTACGCATACCTATAACGGCCAGCGCGGGCTGCATCACCGTGAGCCCGGTGTCGTGGGTGCTGCTATGTCCACGTCCGAGACCTACGCCGAGATCATCTGTGACGGCAAGCACGTAAACCCTGCCGCCATCAAGGCGCTGCTGCAGGCCAAGGGCTGGCAGCACACGGTGCTCATCACCGACTGCCTGGGCTGCGGCGGCATGCCCGAGGGCAGCTACACCAGCGGCGGCATGGACGTCATCATGAAGGACAACCTGTGCTGGCTCGCCGATGGCAAGAGCATTGCCGGTTCGGTGCTCACGCTTGCCCAGGGCGTCAAGAACATCGTCGACTGGGGCATCGCCAGCGCCGATATCGCCATTCGCATGGCAACCGAGGTGCCGGCACGCTCCGCGCACATCGAGGACAAGTGCGGCAGCATCATGCCGGGTCGCGACGCCGACTTTGTCGTGTTCGACCACGAGCTCACCCTCGTCGAGACGTATGTTGGCGGCCAGAGCGTCGGCAACGCCTTTACCGAGTAACGAAAGAAAAAGACGGCGGGCCCGAATCTGCTCGGACCCGCCGTACGGGTTAAACGCTCAAAAGCACCTTTACAGTTACAGCTTGCTAGCGATTTTCTTTGCCGTACGCTTAACGCCGGCCACCAGGCCTCCTGCAGGATGCTCCTTCTCGTATGCTAGGCGCTTCTCGCGCTTGGCGTACTCTTCGACGATGATGTCTCCATACTCGTCTTCGATCTTGTCGAAGAAGTCGACGGCACCCTTAATTTCCTCAGCGGTCGGGTGCCCCTTTTGGACACCGCCGGTGAGTTTGAACGGCCCCCACGTATCAAAGCCGGGGCAGCCGTAGACACCCATAAAGATGGCCTGCCTCATGCGGCAGATGCCATCGATATCCTTGCCGTACCACTTGTTTTTGCCACCGTAGGTCATAAGGCCAAACACCTTGTCCTGCGGCTGCAACACGTTAGTGAGCACGCGTGCCATGTCCTTGTCGATCTCGGAGTAATAGATGCCCGTGGCGACACCGATTAGATGATATTCGTGCAGGTCGGGGTACTCGTTTTTGCCAAGCGCCTTGACGTCGAGGGTATCGATCTCGGGGTGTGCCTCGACGATGGCGTCCACGAGCTTTTTCGTATTGCCGTGGTGGCGTGAGGCATAAAGGATGATGGTTCGCATAAGAAGGCCTTTCAGCTGTAATTGCATCAATGTCTGTATGGTACCCCGTTGTATGGTCGGGATACCGGGCACATCGACGAGCGCGCGGGTTTGTCCTTTGACTAGGATTGAGGCGGGCGCTTGCATGAAAAAGCAGTTGTCCGAAAGGATGGATAATGGAATACGCTCTTTCCAACGATTCGATTTCTATCAAGGTTTCCACGGCCGGCGGCTCGTTTACCTCGATTGAGGCTGACGGTCGTGAGTATTTGTGGCAGGGTGATCCCGCAGCGTGGTCCGGTCAGGCGCCGGTCTGCTTCCCGATTTGCGGAGGTCTGCGCGACGGCAGCGCCATGACGTTCGCTGGGCATCATGTGAAGCTCGCCCGTCACGGGTTTGCGCGCAAGCAGGAGTGGAAACTGCTGAGCCAAAGTGAGAACGAGCTGGCGATGTGCCTGGCTTCGGAGGATAACGCCGCGTTGCTGAGCGATTATCCGTATCCGTTTAAGCTTGTCGCCCGCTATACGCTCGAGGACGCCGCCGTGCGTGTCTCCTATGAGGTTACCAACGAGGGCACCGAGGATATGCCGTTCTTTATCGGTGGGCATCCCGGCTTTAGGTGCCCGCTCGATGAGGGCGAGGCCTATACGGACTACGAGTTGCGCTTTGAGAAAGAAGAGGCTGCAGAGCTTTGCACCGCTGTCCCTTCGACTGGCTTGATTGACGTGGACAAGCGCTCCAAGAACCCCATGGTGGGAAAGACGCTGCCCCTGTCGCACGAGCTCTTCGATTTTGCGGAGACCATCTTTGACGTGCTCGAGAGCCGCCAGGTCACGCTTTCCAAAAAGGGCGAGGACAAGGGCGTCCGCCTGAGCTTTGAGGGCTTCCCATATCTCATTGTGTGGAGCAAGCCCGAGGGTGATTTTGTGGCAGTTGAGCCTTGGGGCGGCCTTTCGACCTGCTCCGATGAGGACGACGTGCTTGAGCATAAGCGTGGCTGCCTTGTCGCCAAGCCCAAGGAGACCGTCGTTCGCTCGTTCATGATTGAGATTCTGTAATTCCGTTTTGTCGACTCGTATCGCGAGGCACAAGGAGCCTGCGAGATAAGGAGCTAAAAATGATCCTCACCGTTACGATGAACCCGTCCGTCGATACACGCTATCAGCTCGATGAGCTCATTATCGACGACGTTAACCGTGTGACGCCCGAAAAGACCGCCGGCGGCAAGGGTCTCAACGTGGCCCGTGTACTGGGTCAGCTGGGCGACGACGTTGTGGCAACCGGTCTACTCGGCGGCCACATGGGCGCCTACATGGCCGAGCTCATGGATGCCAACGGCATTAAGAATGATTTTGTACCCATCAAGGGCGAGACTCGCATTTGCCTTAACATCCTCCACGCCGGCAACCAGACCGAGCTACTCGAGAGCGGCCCGACGATTGCCCCCGAGGAGCTCGATGCCTTTACCGCCAAGTTCGCCGAGCTTGCGAGCAAGGCCGCTGTCGTTACCATCTCGGGTTCGCTGCCCCGTGGTGTCGAGGCGGGCTACTACGCCAAGATCACGGGTATTGCCGAGAACGCCGGCGCCAAGGTGCTGCTCGATACCTCGGGTGCTTCGCTCGAGGCCGCCCTTAAGTCCGAAATTAAGCCCGAGCTGGTCAAGCCTAACCTGACCGAGATTAACGGCCTTCTGGGCACGAGCTTTACCACCGACGATGTGGACGAGCTCCGCGCCGCGCTCGCCTCTGATGCCCGCTTCTCCGATATCCCCTGGGTCGTCGTGTCCATGGGCGCTGCCGGCTCCGTGGGCTTCCATAATGGCCGTGCATTCCGCGCCAAGACCCCCGATATTCCCGCCGTTAACGCTACGGGCTCTGGCGATTCGACCATTGCCGGCTTCGCGCATGCGATTGCTGCTGGCGCGGATGACGAGACGGTGCTGCGTACCGCCAACACCTGCGGCAAGCTCAATGCCATGGATCCCATGACCGGCCATCTGGTCATGGACCGTTGGGACGAGGTCTACAACGGCGTTGTCGTGACCGAGCTGTAGGAGCTTGTGCGCCGCCCCCGGCATCGGTTGCTTGCTTGTGGTTGGAGTCGACGACAAGTGCGGTAGCATTATGCCGGGGCGCGACGCCGATGCTGTCGTGTTCAATCCCGACCTTACCCTGGTCGAGACGTATGTGGGTGGCAACAGCGTCGGTAATGCATTTACCGAGTAGCTGCCAAATAAACGATCCGAGAGGGGATTTAGATGATTTACGGTGCATTGGGCGATATCGAGGAATACCGCGGAATGCTCAAGGGCCTCGACGTGCTGATCGACTGGCTCGAGGAGAACGACCCGGCAGAGCTCGAGGTCGGCAGCCATCCGATTCTGGGCGACAAGGTCTATGCGAACGTCATGGCTCCCACGACGCGTCCCGAGGCCGAGGCTCACTATGAGACGCATCAGCGCTATCACGACCTGCAGATCGACGTCGAGGGTCGCGAGGCCTTTAAGGTCGCCACGGGCAGCCTGACGCTGGTTCAGGAGTTTGACGAGAAGGACGACTACGATCTGGTCGATTCCGACGCTTCGATCGCCGGCGATCTTGCCGACGACAAGTTTGCGCTGTTCGTTGCCGGCGAGCCTCACATGCCCACGCTCGAGTTCCCGGGCGATGGCGCACAACCGGTCAAGAAGATCTGCTTTAAGTTGCTTGCAGATGCTTACTGGGAAGAGTAGCGAGCTGCTCGTCTGAGCTGTTCGTCTGATGGCGTGATTCCCCTAGGGAAATCACGCAAGGACCCTGCCAAAAGTGTTTCCCCTAGGGGAATCACGTTTGGCAGGGTTTCTGTTTTTGAATAGGGGAGCTGTTTATTTGCGAAGAACATCGGCTAGCCGCAGGATTGAAATCATCGACCGATAAGTGAGTTCCACCTTTTCGCCCGCAAGCAGTCGTTTCGATTGAATCTCATCCAGCCCCACAAGCCGAGAGAACAACGAACTGCTCATCGTGCCCTCGTCAATTGATTCCCTTATGGTCTTCAAAACGTCCGTATCATGAAGCGATGCCGAGCTGTAGGGGGCAACACGAGCGGAACTCTCAATTAACGACGAGACAAAAGGATGGAGATGCTTTGGACATAGTCCATCAAACACCACATCCCCATTGTCGTTCGAGCCGACCAGGCGCCAAGTATAATGATCGACCCAGTCATCTCCGTCATATATGGCGTCCATGAGCAACTTCCCGTCTAGAGAGAGAAATCTATTTGGACATCGGGGCGCAAGACCGCAATCCATATCGGGCCTGCAGCAGCTCCAACCCAACGCACCACATAGGTTCCCTTTCGTACATGTGTATCAATCTGCCCCGAAATGCCGGTGAATGCAATTCCAGACCCGTTTGTCGGATAGCAATCGACGTATTTTTGTTTTCCGCTCACAACCTTGTATAGATATATCGTTCCAGCAAAAGAGAAGGTATCGTGGCTATTTTAAATCTATATGGCCAATTCGAGCCCTCACCATGGCAATTGTTGCAGCTGGGTTTCTTTTCATTATAATTTCACTTTGGTAAATCCCCGCCCCCTAAGCATTAAATCCGAAGTCCACCGAGTGGCCGAATCGGCAACAAAAAAGCCGCCCGAAGGCGGCTATCTTGTGTAATGGAGCCAGCGACCGGGCTCGAACCGGTGACCCCCGCTTTACGAGAGCGGTGCTCTACCAACTGAGCTACGCTGGCGGCCATGTGATGACGCAACTGAGGCGTCAACGGCTGTCTATGATACGGGACATCGCACGTCCGCGCAAGGGTTCTGACGGCTTTTCTCACTTTAAATGCACTAATATTGGAGGCGTGATGTCTCGCTCTTACGGGTCTCAAACAGAATGGGGCTGCCATGGCTCAACCCAAGATTCTTCTTACACGTATCGATGACCGGTTTATTTACGGGCAAGACGTTGAGCTGTGGAACGAAGCCGTGGGCTCCAACCTTGTTCTGATCGTCAACGATGAGATCGCGGCGGATTCGCGCCATTGGGCACCTATGAGGGTGGCGGCGCCAGAAGGCGTCTCGACGCGGTTTTTCTCGGTGCAAAGGGCTATCGACATCATTCATACCGCAACGCCGCGTCAATGGATTCTGGTCATGGTAGCCTCACCTGCCGACGCGCTCGCGCTGGTTAAGGGTGGTGTGCCGATCACCAAGATTAGCATCGGCCATATGCAGGCAGGGGAGGGCAAGCGTCCTGTGACGCCCGCGGTTGCCATTGACGATGCAGACGTCGCCGCCCTCAAAGAACTCCAAGCGCTCGGCATAGAGCTGGAAATCCGTTATCTCCCCAGCTCCGACCCAGATCCTATCGAGAACCTGCTCGCGTGATTCCCTGGGGACGGAGGAAAACGGATCGTATTTTCCCGTGGAGGAGCGGCGAGATGCCCTCGGCCAGGAATTGGGGCCATCTACTACTGTTGGTCGCTTACCTCGAAGCACGATGAAAATCGCAATATTAAAACTGCAGGTAGCGAACGTGCGATTTTTGAAAATAGGGGCGTATGGTCAGGGGTGCGGGAGTAAAAGTAGTAGATGGGCGCAATCTGTAGCGCGCCGATTTCAGGCATGTTGGCACATGTGTCGGAGCTATGAAAAGAGTGTCCCTTTCGACTAGTCTTTTAGAACGTCAATGACTGCACCACAGCTTAAGCCGTTCGCAAAAATGGCTCCTAAATCTGTTTCGTTAATTGAATTGCGTAAATATGGTTAATCAGAGAACCGAAATTTGGTTAAATGTAAACTGTAAATTAGGTTAAACGCACTGGTAGCAATGGTGATAAATATGCCAAAAAAGTACTACACCAGAATTGTCGAAAATGAGCTCGACCAGCTGCTGGGTATATTCGGTGCCGTTCTCATCGAAGGACCGAAATGGTGTGGAAAGACGACCACGGCCGAGACCCGTGCGGCGTCCAGGCTCCTTCTCATGGACCCGTCCCGCAACTTCGAGAATCGCTTACGCGCCGAGACGGATCCGGCTCTTGCCGTTTCCGGCGAGGTGCCGCGGCTGATTGACGAGTGGCAGGAGGTTCCGAAACTCTGGGACGCGGCACGGTTTGAGTGCGACAACCGCGGCGGTGAGCCTGGCCAATTCATATTTACGGGATCGGCAACACCGCGAGACGACGAACGCCCGATGCACAGCGGCGCTGGAAGATTCGCCAAACTGCGCATGGACACCATGACGCTTTTCGAACTCGGGAAATCCAGCGGTGCGGTTAAGCTATCGGGCATTATTTCTGGCGAAAAGTTCAATGGAGCTTTCGGGTCGCTGGATTCTGCCTCGATTGCCGAGTGCGTTGTTCGCGGTGGATGGCCCGCGGCGGTCGGACACGATGCACAGGCTGCGTCCGCGATGGCCAAACGCTACATCGGCATAGTCGCCGAAGAAGATTTATCTCGTGTTGATGGCTCTCGCCGCGACCCTGAGAAGGTCAAAGCCGTCATCGAATCGCTTGCGCGCAATGAATCCACTTTGGCGACACTCAAGACGCTCGTAGCCGATCTTGGCGGAGAGGTGTCGAGACAGACGGCGGCATCATATATATCTCTTCTTGCTCGGGTTAGTTTCGTTCGCGATATTCCCGCGTGGAACCCTGCAATGAGATCTCCGGTGCATTTAAGAGACTCAAAGAAGCATCACCTCGCCGACCCGTCGCTGGCGGCCGCCGCACTCGGGGCGACCCCGGAGACACTACTGCTAGATTTCAAGACGCTCGGACTGCTTTTTGAATCGCTGGTGCTTCATGATTTGTGGGTTTATGCGCGAGCAAACGGAATGGGCCTCTATCACTATCATGATTCTCGCGATCTAGAAGTCGATGCGGTCATTGCGGCTCCCGGCGGAACGTGGATTCCGGTCGAAGTTAAACTCAGCTCTGCTCAAATCGAAGAGGCGTCTGACAGCCTTGTTGCTGTCGAGAAACGCATGGTTGCCGCCGGAAACAACCCGCCGGTTTCGAAAGTCGTGATCATCGGGTTTGGTTCGCAAGCCTATGTTACCGAGCGTGGCGTCCAAGTTGTTCCGCTGGATGTTCTCGCGCCGTAACGCGACGGTCGAAGCGGGACGGACGCCACCATTGCGCGCGAGGACACGGCATCATCGATGATGCGGCGGCCACATTCGACAAAGAGTGCCCACAACGATTAGTCGTTTAAGAACGTCGCAGGCGACTAGGTAGAAAAACGCCCGTCGGCGGTGGTGCCGGCGGGCGTTGCTGTGCGATATGTCGCGTTGTGGGCTTAGTGCCTCATAAAGTGGTACTCGATGACGTTGCTGTAGGGATGGCCCGGGCCCACAATGCCCTGCGGGAACAGCGGCTGGTGCGGCGTGTCGGGGTACATCTCTGCCTCGAGGGCAAAGCCGGCGCCCCAGCTATAGTTGGCATCGTCCTTGGCGTGCTCGTCGCCCAGCCAATTGCCAGTGTAGAGCTGCACGCCCGGGGCGGTGGTGTAGTAGTCCAGCTCGCGGCCGGTCCACATCTCCTCGACATGCAGGGCGCGGCGCAGGTTGCGACCGTACTGATAACCATCGATGCACAGGCAGTGATCGTAGCCACGGGCCTGCTTGATCTGCGGGTTGTCGGCCTCCATGCCGGGTGCGACGGGGCGAAGCTCGCGAAAGTCAAATGGTGTTCCCTCGACCGGAGCAATCTCGCCGGTGGGGATGTTCTGCTCGTTAATGGGCAGGTAGTGGGCGGCGTTGGCGACAAAGAAATGTTCGCAGTCCATGCCGGCGTTATGGCCTGCAAGGTTAAAGTACGTGTGGTTGGTCATGGACACGTAGGTGGCGCGGTCGCTCTCGCAGCCATAATCGATGCGGAAGACGCCGGTGCGCGTAACGGTAAACACGGCCGTAAAGGTTCGGTTGCCGGGCAGGCCCAGCTCGCCATCCTCAAGCGAGGTGGTCATGCGAACAGCGTTGTGGACCTCGTCGAGCTCAACATCCCACACGCGCTTATGCAGACCGTGCTCAAGATCGCTGTGCAGGTTGTTGGCGCCCTCGTTGGCGGGCATATGCCAGTCTGTGCCGTCGATGGTGATCGTGGCGCCCGCGGTGCGGTTTGCCACGGGGCCGATGGTCGCACCAAAGCAGGCGGGGTTGTCAAAGTAATCCTCGAGCTTATCAAAGCCCAGCACCACATCGCGTACGTTGCCGGGAATGTCGGGCACATCGATGCCCAGCACGGTGGCGCCATAGTCCATAATGCGAACGCAGATCTCGGGCCCGTTGAGGGTGTAACGATGAACGGGGGTACCGCAGGGCGCGGTGCCGAAAAGCTCGGAAGTGATCATTTGGTTCCTAACATCGAGGTATTTCCGACAAACTGTAGCGCGAACAGGCGAGATTATCACTACACCCCACTAAAGCAGGGGGTATTTTTCTCAAAAAAGTGATGATTGGAGCTGTTCGGGCGTTCATTTTTGACGCGTACGAGTCTGATACAATTTGTTCGTTACTGTTTGAATGATATGCGCGCAAAGAACGGCGAGGATTCATCGTGATTAAGGCAGAGCGACAGGATAGGGTTCGTCAGCTGCTCGAGGAGCAGGGCACGGTCTCGGTCAAAGAGATTTCGGATGCGCTGGGCGTTTCGGACATGACGATTCGCCGCGACCTCGAAGAACTTGCGAGCCTAGGCGAGATAGAGCGCGTGCACGGCGGAGCCCGCAGTGCACAGGGCCGTCCCCACGCTATGTTGCGCCATGAGTATTCGCACAGCGAAAAGCGCACTAAGCATGCCGAGGAAAAGCTGCAGATTGCGCGCCGTGCTGTGGAGCTTATCGAGGAGGGCTCGACCATCTTTTTGGGCACGGGCACCACGGTTGAGCAGATGGCCTCGATGCTGCCGACGTTTCGCCTGCGCATTGTGACCAATTCGCTTTCGGTGTTTAACCTGCTCGAGGCGCGCGAAGACTGCGACCTGTGCCTCGTGGGCGGCATGTATCGCCGTCGCACCGCCGCCTTTGTGGGCCCCATGGCCGAGGACACCTTGCGCGCGCTGGGCATCGATGCGGCGTTTATCGGCGCTAATGGCATTTTGGACGGCGACGTGTCCACGTCTAACATGGAAGAGGGCCGCATCCAGCAGCTCGCCTTTAGCAAGGCTGACTCGCGCTATCTGATCGCCGACTCCAGCAAGATCGGCAAGCGCGACTTCTACACCTTCTGCCGCCTGGACAATTTGGACGCCGTGGTGTGCGAGCCGGGTATTGCTGATGGAGATCGCGCCGCCATCGAGGAACACACGCAGGTCATCTGCTAGCTGATGCCGCGGGAGATATTGTGTGTTTCGGCCATTGCAATGGTCGGTATTTTTGTAGCTATAAGCTCATTTAAAGCTCGGTATTTTTGTATTATTAGATATATCTAAAGGTCGGTATTTTTGTAAACTAGCACGTAAATTATGCTGAGGTGAGATTATGTTTAAACGGAAGGCATATGATCGTCTGCAGGAGTGGAAAGAACGCTCGCAAGGGCGCACTGCGGTGCTTATTGAGGGTGCAAGACGCGTTGGCAAAACGACGCTCGTCAAGTGCTTCGCGCAAAATGAATACAAGGATTATCTGTACATTGACTTTTCGGCTGCTAGTAAAGCCACGCTCGATATATTTCTGAACCATCGTGAAGATGTCGATCTTTTTTTACGCATGCTTCAGCTGCAGTATGGTAAGGCCCTCGAACCGAGAGAGTCGCTGGTCATTTTTGATGAAGTGCAGCGGTTTCCCATCGCGCGCGAATACATAAAGCATCTTGTAGAAGACGGCAGATTTGATTACATCGAGACTGGCTCTCTTGTCTCCATCAAAAAGAATGTCGATAGCATTGTCATACCGTCAGAGGAAGAAAGAATCCCTCTCGAGCCCCTCGATTTTGAGGAGTATCTTTGGGCGACCGGAAAAGATCTTTATGCAGAAGAGATCCGTAAAGCGCGCGAATCTCGGACCGCGCTTCCGGACGGCGTTCATGCGACGTGCATGAGGTTATTTGATGAGTATATGCTTGTCGGTGGTATGCCTCAGTCGGTCGACTCCTTTGTGGCAGAGAATGATTTTAGAGGATGCGACAGGGTTAAACGGCAGATTATCGCACTGTACAGGGAGGACATTGCCAAGTTTGGAGGTTCGGACGCTAGACGTGCGCTGGCGGTTTATGACGATATTCCGGGTCAATTATCTGCGGCAAATAAACGGTTCAAATTTGACAGCTTGGAGAAGGGGTCCCGTTTTGAGACATATGAGTCGGCGTTAATCTGGCTTGAGGATGCGCGACTGATTAACCGTTGCTATTTATGCAGTGATCCGAGCGTGGGTTACCGCCTGCACGAGGACGCGTCTTCGCTTAAATGCTATATGGCGGACACGGGATTGCTCGTGAGCTTGGCGTTTGATGATGGTCCGGACCTTATGGATGTTCATAGAGACATTCAATTTGGAAGAATTTCAATTAATAAAGGAATGCTAATCGAGAACATCGTGGCGCAGCAGCTTAAGAGTCTGGGGCATTCGCTTTTTTATTACAGCTGGCAGGAGCCTTCCAAAACAGAGGGGAGTCGGCCCAGAACGCGTGAAATTGATTTTCTTGTTTCGCGCGGCTTTGAAGACGCGGCTGGAAAACCGCGGGTCACTCCTGTTGAAGTTAAATCTTCCAAATCGTATTCAACAATCTCGCTTGACGATTTCGGCAGACGATTCGAACGACGAGTCGGAGAAGAGATAGTTCTTCACCCAAAACAGCTTAGGGCCGAAGGGCATAGGATATATCTACCTCTGTATATGACGATCTTTATCTGATCGGTGGAATGCGGCCAAAAAGGGGGGCATGCGGCTGAGATTGTCAGCCCGGTCTATTTTATTTGTCTCGATCTGTAACAGCTAGGGGCGAAAACACAAGCTAGTTGTTACAGATTTAGATTGAAGGGATTGGCTCGCACGTTTATCTAAATCTGTAACAACTAGACGTCCAAAACCGGGTTAAGTGTTACAGATTTAGATATTTCGGCCCGGCCTCCACGTTTGTCTCAATCTGTAACAGGTGGGACCGAAAAACTCGGCTAGATGTTACAGATCGAGACAAATGGTTGCCGACTCGCTCAAAAACAAAAAGGCCGGGGGCGGCGCGCCGTGTGACGTGCCGCCCCCGGCTGAGAAATGGGGACAAGTTATGTGAGTGGGGCAATTCTGCTCGTCGCAAGCCACTAGTCCAGACGACGGGTCTGCGCCACGTGCTTGTACCAGTAGGCGCTTGCCTTGGGCGTGCGCTTCTGGGTTTCAAAGTCAACGTAGAAGAAGCCGTAACGCTTGTTATAGCCATTTGTCCAGGAGAACTGGTCCTGCAGGCTCCACAGGAAGTAGCCGCCCACGTTGACGCCCACCTCCATGGCCTTGAGCAGCCAACGCAGGTGCTGCTCGATGTAGTCGATGCGCGGCTGGTCGTCCACAAAACCGTCCTTGTAGGGGTCCTTGTAGCCCATGCCGTTCTCGGTGATGAAGATCTGCTTGTAGTTGGGGTAGCGCTGCTTAATGTAGACGAGCAGATCGAACAGGCCCTCGGGATAGATGATCCAGTCCCAGTCGGTGGTGGGGATGCCGGGCTTGTTCACATGCTCGCCAATACCCTTAACGCGCCAGCGGCCGGTGCCCTTCTCGCCCGTACCGTTGTGGTGCAGGTCGTTCTCGCCATCGTAAGCCTTGAGGAAGCGGCACTGGTAGTTGTTAACGCCCAAGTAGTCGTTGTAGAGCGCTGCCTCGCGCATAATCTCGAGGTCCTCGTCCAGGATCTCGATGGTGCCGCCCGAGATGGCGGCCAAGCGGTTGGCGCACTCGAGGGTGTCGGGCGCGTAGTCGCCGCGGAAGGTAGCGTCGAGCAAAAACTGGTTTTGCAGCACGTGCTCGTTGTTGGCGGCTTTGATGTCGGCGGGGTCGTTCTCGTTGAGCGGGTACTTGAACTCCAGCGACTGGATGACGCCGATCTTGCCCTTAAAGCCGCCGTTGTGGAAGGCCAGCACGGCCTTGGCGTGGGCGAGCATCATGTTGTGCTCGCACTGGAAGGCCTCGGCCAGATGCGCCTTGACGCCGCCGGGGAAGGTGCCCTCGATGTAGGTGTTGGAGGCGTCCGCCCAGATCTCGTTAAAGGTGAACCAATAGGTCACCTGGTCGGCGTACTCCTTAAAGCAGAAGGTGGCAAAGTCCACAAAGGCGTCGATGGTCTCGCGGTTGAGGAAATCGCCCTTCTCAAAGAGGGGAAGCGGCGTATCGAAGTGATGCAGCGTGACAAACGGCTCAACGTGGTGCTTGTGGCACTCGGCGAAAAGGTCGTGGTAGAACTGGACACCCTCGGGGTTGATCTCGCCGGTGCCGTTGGGGAAGATGCGGCTCCAAGCGATGGAGAGGCGGATGCCGTTGATGCCGAATTCCTCGCACAGCTCCAGGTCGACGGGGTACTGGTTATAGAAGTCCGAAGCGGGATCGGGGGAAAAGCGCCCCTGGGCCTCCAGGAAGTCGTCCCAGGCAACCTTGCCCTTACCGTGAGTGCGGGTCTCGCCCTCTACCTGGTAGGCAGCAGTGGCGCCGCCAAAGACAAAGTCCTCGGGAAACTGCGCAGGCGGGTTGGTGACGCTAGCAGGATTAACGGACATGATGATCCAATCGTCTAAATCGAAGGGCCAACCGGCTGTTGATGGTCGGCTGGCCCTGGGCGTTACTTACTTCGATAGTTGCTCGGAGACGAAGGCGAGAGACTTGTCGCCGTTCTGGGAGAGCTCGATGTACTGCTTGCCACGGCAGGCGACGCACTTGTTGCCCACACGCTCGCAGTCTTTCTGCAGGTCGGCCAGGTAGCTGGCTGCCTGCGGGGCCAGGACGACCAGGTCAAAGTCGGGGAGCATATCCACGTGGTTGCCATAGGCCTCGGCGGCGGTTTCAAGATCGATGCCGCGCTCCTTGGCGGCCTTGGCCAGCGCGTTGGCGAGCAGGCCTGAGGTTCCGCCACCCTGGCAGAGCACGAGCACGCGCTTGCCGTTGAGGTCGCTGGCGGTCGTTGCCTCGGCAGCGGGTGCTGCAGAAGCGGCAGGGGCGTCGGCCTTCACGGCCTCGGCTGCGGCGCCGGCGGCAACGCTCTTGGCATCGGCCTTGCCCTGGAAGGCGTCGTTGAGCTTGGCGGCCTTCTCGGCGTTCTTGGCGGTGAGCTCCTCCTGGGAGATCTCGGCCTCCTCGGCGCACTTCTGGGCGTCATAGGCACGGAAGAACGGGTAGTACAGGGCAAAGTCGACGACCAGGATGAGGGCGAGCATCACAAAGGCGAGCGGCTGGAAGCCCAAGCCCATGATGGTGCCGATGGGGCCGGGAACGGTCCAGGGCAGGGTGTACATAAAGCCGTTCATGCCCAAGAAGTCGATAAAGATCTTGAGGATCCAGATGTTGGCGATCGGGGCAAAGACAAACGGGACAAAGAAGACGGGGTTGAGCACGATGGGCGCGGCGAACAGCAGCGGCTCGTTGACAGCAAAGCAGACCGGGACGATGGCGGCCTTGCCGACGGCGCGCATTTCCTGAGACTTGGCCAGGAAGCAGAACATAAAGACCAGGACGAGCGTGGCACCGGTGCCGCCCATGCAGACGACGAAGTACTGGGCACCCTGGGTCAGGACAGCGGAAGCGTGCTGGCCGGCCTGGAACGCAGCCAGGTTGTCGGTCATGTTGGCAACGAGAGCGGCGGCGATGGCGGGCTCGACGATCGAGGGGCCGTGGACGCCGACGAACCAGAAGAGGCTCATGGCGCCGTAGATCACAGCGAGGCCAATGTAGCCGTCGGCAGCGGTGAACAGGGGCTGGAACACTTGGATGACGCCCTGGGCAAAGCAGAAGCCAAAGGCAGCGCGGAAGACGATGTCAAAGACCCAAAAGACGGTGATGCAGACGGAGAAGGGGATGATGTCCTTAAAGGTCTGCGAGATGTTGGGCGGAACCTGCTCGGGCATCTTGACGGTGATGTTGCGCTTGATGAAGAACTTATAGATGATGCCGGTCACAAACGCGGCGATGAAGGCGGTCAGCAGGCCTTTGGAACCAAGGTAGGTGGTGTTGAAGCCGCTGGCGGCGTCCGCGGCGATCGTATCGCTCGAAAGGAGCAGGAAGCCGATGATGGCTGCGCACATGCACGAGATGAAGTTGATCTGGTTGTTCTTGGGCAGGTCGCGGTTCTGAGCGTCGGCGAAGTGCTTGGCGGTGGTGGCGGCGCAGGCGATGGCCAGGATGCCCATGGAGTAGTTGTAGCACTTCCACAGGGCGTTGTTGATGTCATCGGGCCAATAGAAACCCCAGATGTTGGGGACCGAGGCTACCAGGCAGAAGATGGACGAGAAGATGATGATGGGGATGACGGAGATAAAGCCGTCGCGGATCGCCTTGAGGTACTTGTTGCGGGCGATCGCGTTGAAAAAGGGCTGGCCCTTTTCGATGATGGCGATGAGTTGCTCCATGCAATGCTCCTAAGAGTCGGTGGGTTAGCAACGATGGTAGCTTTTGGCGTTCAGTTGCCAAAATGTTGACGTTGCCATTTTGCGGCACAAAAAAAGACTCGAATCGGGGGTTCCTGTGCCTGCGAACCGTCGATTCCTTACGCGTAAACGTTTGAGCCGCCCGGTGGCTCTGTGTTTGCACAATGGCAACGTTAACATTTGGTCGACAAAAGCCGTTCGGGGAAGCGGGATTGTCGGTGAACGGTAGGTTTTGGGTGGTGAGCGTATGGCGGGAGAGGCGTTGGATATACTTGGAGGCGTTCATTTTGTCTGTTGGGATGCCCGCGATGGCATCGTTGACATAGAAAGATCGACCTATGGCCGCTGTTAAAAAATCGGTTTCCGTTAAGGACGTGGCGCGTCTCGCGGGCGTCTCGGAGCAGACAGTCTCGCGTACGGTGCACGATTCGCCCAGCGTGCGCCCCGAGACCAAGGAGCGCGTGCGCGCCGCCATGCGCGAGCTGGGGTATCGCCCCAATTTTGCCGGTCGATCGCTGCGCCGCGGCAAATTTAAGACCGTCGGCGTCGCCATGTTCAACATTACCGGCACCGGCAACCTCGACCGTATGGAGGGCTTTGCCGCCGCGGCCGACAAACATGGCTATGCCATCACCCTCACTAAAGTAGACGGGCATCCGTATACCCTCGAGAGTGCATCGTCGCGCATGAGCGCACTGCCGGTGGACGGCATGGTCGTGATCATGAACCGCATGCCGGCGGACTTTGGCACCTTTGAGCCGCTGCCCGGTATGCAGACGGTGCTCGTTACCATGCTGGAGCACCCGCTGTGCTCGACGGTTGATAACGATCAGTTCGATTGCTCGCGCCAGGTTGTCGAGTACTTGCTGGGGCAGGGGCACAAGACCGTGCACTTTATCTCGTGCCCCGAGCGCTCGCTTTCGGGCATGCAACGCGAGGAGGGCTGGCGTGAGACATTGCGCGCGCATGGTGTTGAGCCGCCGCGACTCGTCCGTGGCGATTGGACGGCACAGAGTGGATATGCCGCCGGCCAGGTGCTTGCGGACGATCCGAACTGCACAGCCATTTATGCTTCCAACGATGCCATGGCCTACGGCTGCATTCGCGGGCTCGAGTCGCGCGGGAAGCGCGTGCCCCAGGACGTGAGCGTGGTGGGTGTTGACGATAGTTTGGGCGATATCGTGCCCGATCGTCGCCTGACTACGGTGCGCTTTGACAACAAGCGCGTCGGCATGTGGGCGGTCGACAAGATTGCCGGCGCCGAGGGGGTTGCGTCTGGCGTGGAACATATGTTGATTCCCGGTGTGCTGGTACAGGGCGATACGGTACGCTGCCTGCGCTAGGGTGTGGACCTGTTTGGGTTGCCACTAATTGTGTTCGATATTGTTCGCATTGGTTTATAAACCGTTCACGGGTGAAAATCGACCGTTCATAGCTCGAAATTGCGTTTTGCATTGTTCTGTTTTGTTTGAATGTTAATGTTTCTGTCATACACAACGCAGCGCGTATGCCCGGACGCGATGCTCTCCATTGGTTCATATGTGAAAGGAACGCAATATGGCAACCAAAGAAGAAATCTCGATGGTTGGATTCGAGATCGTCGCATACGCGGGTGACGCCCAGACCGATCTGCTCGCAGCGCTCGATGCTGCTCGCGAGGGTGATTTTGAGAAGGCCGAGCAGTTGCACAAGGATGCCAGCGATGCGCTCATCGGTGCCCACGACACACAGACCAAGCTGCTTTCGCAGGAGGCCGGCGGCGGCGAGATGGAGATGACCTTCATCATGGCTCACGCTCAGGATACTCTCATGACCACCATGATCCTGGAGAAGCAGACCCGCTTTACCATCGATGCCTATAAGCGCATCGCCGCACTCGAGGCTAAGCTCGCCTAACGAGCTCTCACAACCAAGTCCCCTTCCAAAAGCTCTGCCGCTACCCGCGGCAGGGCTTTTTCTGTTTACCCGGCACTTGGGGACGTTCCTTATCTGCCGGCAGTTTGGGACACTCCTGCCATGCATTCGATCCTTTGAGGATGGAAGAAACCGGGTCATTAGGTTTGCTGCGGTGCCGACTCGGTCTGTCGGTTACAAAACTATGCCGGTTTACTACGATGAATCGCATTCTTTCAACTATGGAAAGAACAGCGTTATCAAAGCCGCAGGTAGAAAGCTTGTCATTTTCTGCTAATAGCAAATGTGGTCGGTCCTATCGGTTTTATCGTAGTAAACCGGCATAGTTTTGAAATGGCACTATTCGACTAGCAGCGTTATGGAGCTTCTGCACGCCCTCCCGTTCGGTTTTTTGCTGGGTGGGTATACTTCCATCCGCAATACAGGCCGGACTGAGGAGGTATCCAAATGCCGGATAACGGGTCAATACAAAAAAGAGATGCGCGCGAGATGGCTCATGGGCGTCCTGTCCAGATAACCGAGCACACGACGGTAACCGAGCTGCAGCCCAGCCTGTCCGATGTCGTGTGCGCAAACAAAAAGCTGCAGATTGGCTTTATCGTTGCACTCGTGGTACTGGCGCTGCTGTCGGGCTTTGTGGCTCGTCCGCATTTTGCCGATACCAAAACATGGGACTCCACCATCGAGGTCATCGATCAAAAGAAAGGCAACGTACTGGCGCTCACGACCTCGTGCGTGGCGCTGTCTGCGGGCATTACCGCGCTGCCGGGTGATACGGGAACGCCGGTTGCCGAGCAGCTCGCGCAGCTTTCGGGTAACTTGGGCATCGTGCTTGCCGTGCTCTACCTCGAGAAATACCTGCTGACCATTTTGTGGTCGGTTGGCCTGGGCATCCTGATCCCGTTTGCGCTGGTACTCTTTGCGGTGTCGCTCGGCATTCACGGGCGCTGGAGCACGAGCGCCGTCCTGCGCCGCGTGGCGACTCGCGTGCTGGTGGTTGCCGTGATCGGCATGGCGCTTGTGCCCGCGAGCGTATGGGTGTCGCAAAAGGTCGATGAGACGTATCAGGTGAGTATCGAGCAGACAGAGCAAAAGGCGACTGAAGCGAGCAAGGCGAGCTCCACAAAGAGCGAGAAGAAATCCGAGACCACGGAAAACAAGAATGTGCTTGAGCAGCTGACCGATGGGGCATCGAGTTTACTCACATCGGTGACCGACAGTGCCAAGTCGATGACCGATAAGGTGGTGCAACAGGTGACCGATCTGATCGAAGGCGTCATCGTGATGATCGTGACCTCGTGCGTTATCCCGTTGCTGGTGCTCGCGGCGTTTCTGTGGCTGGGGCACACGCTGCTGGGGATCGATATTTCTGGCCCGGCGAACTATTTGACGGGCCGTTTTCTGAGGGCTCCGTCCAAACATGCCAAGAAGAGCGGACAGTCTGAGTAGGCGGCAAAGCGATCCTTGGAAGACCAACCGTAAGAAGGGCGGCCGAGACACGTTCTCGGCCGCCCTTTTGTTTGCTGAACACATGGTCGCTACGTCTGCGCCGGGCTCAAACGGTCGCCAATCATCCGTGAACGGTATTTGTTCAAAAAAGAACAAAGATAAACAAATAATGGTTGCAGTCGCTGTTCGAATGTGTTCAAATAAACATGAACAGTGAAGAACCGCACATTCAGATGCCCGGACCTGAACGCGATTCAACACTTCCAAACAGAAACTACGCACCTGCGTATCTCTCAAGGAGGATGTCATGAGGGTTGTAATCGCTTCCGATGCCGACGGTATGTCGATGAAGGAGTCCATCAAGGAGATGCTCATCGCCGACGGTCACGAGGTCGTCGACTATTCCGAGACCCCTGCCGCGGACTTTGTCGATTCCGCGACCGCCGTTGCCAAGGACCTGCTGGAGCACAAGGATTCCCAGGGCTTCGCATTCGATAGGTACGGCGTCGGCTCCTATATGGCCGCCGTCAAGATCAAGGGCATGGTCGTCGCCAACATTTCCGACGAGCGTTCCGCCTACATGACCCGCGAGCACAACGGCTCGCGCATGGTCACCATGGGCCCGGGCGTTGTGGGCACCGAGGTCGCCAAGAAGATCGCCCGCGAGTTCCTGCGCGCTCAGTACGCCGGCGGCCGTCACCAGATCCGTGTCGACATGCTCAACAAGATGGCCTAACGAGAGCCACCGAGAACTCGAACTTCTACCTCAACTTGTGAATTCAGACGAAAGGACGTTCTGATGAAGAAGACCATCGCAATCGGTTGCGACCATATCGTTACGGACGAGAAGATCTATCTGGCCGACCGCCTGGAGCAGGCTGGCTACAAGGTGCTCGACTGCGGCACCTACAGCCACACCCGTACGCACTATCCCATCTACGGTAAGGCCGTGGGCGAGGCTGTTGCCAGCGGCAAGGCCGACTTTGGCGTGGCCCTGTGCGGCACCGGCATCGGCATCACCAACGCCGTCAACAAGGTTCCCGGCGCTCGCTGCGCCCTGGTTCGCGACATGACTTCTGCCCTGTATGCCCGTCGCGAGCTCAACGCCAACATCGTGGGCTTTGGCGGTAAGATCACCGGTGAGTTCCTGATGGCCGACATTATGCTTGCCTTCCTGGAGGAGCCCTACGAGAAGACTCCCGAGCACGACGCCCTGATCGCCAAGATTGACGCTTGCAATAAGGCCGACGCCGAGGCTCAGGCTGACCCGCACTTCTTTGACGAGTTCCTCGAGAAGTGGGACCGCGGCGAGTATCACGACTAAGGGGGTTCCGGCGTTTTAACAAACGCCGGACCGGTCGACGCTGCGAAGCCATCTGGCGGGCAATCTGCCGCTCAGCTTCGACGGCATGACCAGAAGGTCAATGCCGTCTCGCTTCACGGCACCTTGCCTCGCCAGCTGGCTTCTCGCTGATGTCTGAGTGACCTGTGGGGTTACCGCTGTTGTTGCGAAGCGTTCTGGTATGGCAAGTTGCTCCGATAACACGTTTGCTTGCTGAGCTTGAGTGCTTCGCTCCAGGCGGTACCCGGCACTCTGCAGCTTTTCAATTGACGGCTCGCGTTTCTGTGAGGGGGCGCGGGCCGGTTTTCTATCAGCCCTATTGACTTGGCGGGCTGTCGTAAGAAAGGGAAGGCTCCTATGGAGTTTGTTCTTGATAACGGTTCTATTCGTGTGGCGCTGAGCACGGCTGGCGGATCGTTCACTTCGATTAAAGCCAGCGGTCGCGAGTACCTGTGGCAGGGCGATCCTTCGGTCTGGTCGGGCCAGGCACCCATTTGCTTCCCGATCTGCGGTGGCCTTCGTGACGGCCGCGCGATGACCATGGGCGGCCGCGAGGTCGAGCTCGCTCGCCACGGCTTTGCGCGCAAACAGGAGTGGAAGCTCGAGGAGCAGGGCGACAACATGGTTGCGCTGAGCCTAAGCTCTGCCGACCATGCCGAGTTGCTCGAGCAGTACCCGTATCCGTTTAAGATCGTTGCTCGTTACACGATCGATTCGGAAAAGGTGGCCGTGTCGTACGAGGTGACCAATGAGGGCACCGAGGACATGCCGTTCTTTGTGGGTGGTCACCCCGGCTTTAAGTGCCCGCTCGACGAGGGCGAGTCCTATGACGACTATGAGCTTCGTTTTGAGCGGTGGGAGGCCACCGAGCTCTGTACCGCCGTTCCCTCGACGGGCCTGATTGATGTTGAGCATCGCAGCAAGAACCCCATGATCGGCCAGAACCTGCCGCTTACCCACGAACTCTTCGACTTCGCGGAGACCATCTTTGACGTGCTCGAGAGCCGCGTGGTTACGCTGACCAAGAAAACCGAGGACAAGGGCGTGCGCCTGACGTTCCCCGATATGCCGTACCTGATTGTGTGGAGCAAGCCCGAGGGCGACTTTGTGGCAGTTGAGCCGTGGGGTGGTCTGTCCACCTGCTCCGACGAGGACGATATTCTGGAGCACAAGCGTGACTGCCTGGTGGCCAAGCCAGGGGAGACCGTCATCCGCGGCTTTGAGATCGAGATCCTTTAACGAGTTATCGTATGTTTGGGGCCGCGCGTGTCGTGCCCCGGAAACAGGAGTTCAACATGATTCTGACCGTTACCATGAACCCGTCGATCGATACGCGCTATCAACTCGACAAGCTGATCATCGACGACGTGAACCGCGTGACGCCTGAAAAGACCGCTGGCGGCAAGGGCCTCAACGTGAGCCGTGTGCTGCTGCAGTTGGGCGACGATGTGCTCGCGACCGGCCTGCTCGGCGGCCACATGGGTGCCTATATGGCCGAGCTTATGGATGCCGACGGCGTCAAGAACGACTTTGTGCCCATCGCCGGTGAGACGCGCATTTGCCTGAATATCCTGCACGAGGGCAATCAGACCGAGCTGCTGGAGAGCGGCCCGCAGATCGCTCCCGCCGAGCTCGAGGCCTTTACGGCTAAGTTCGCCGAGCTTGCAGCGAAGGCGGATGTTGTGACGCTTTCGGGCTCGCTGCCGCGCGGCGTCGATGCTGGCTACTATGCCGAGCTCGTCAAGATCGCCGAGGAGGCGGGCGCCAAGGTGCTGCTCGAAACCTCGGGTGCATCGCTGGAGGCTGCGCTGGAATCTGACGCTAAGCCTGAGCTCGTGAAGCCCAACCTGACCGAGATTAACGGCCTGCTGGGTACGTCCTTTACGACCGATGATGTCGATGCCCTGCGCGAGGCGCTTGCCGCCGATGGCCGCTTTGCCGGTATTCCCTGGGTCGTCGTCTCGATGGGCGCTGCCGGTTCGGTGGGCTTCCATGAGGGCCGCGCGTTCCGCGCCAAGACGCCCGCGATTGCGGCTGTGAACGCGACGGGTTCCGGTGACTCGACCATCGCCGGCTTTGCGCATGCCATTGCTGCTGGTGCCGACGACGTCACGGTGCTCAAGACCGCCAATACCTGCGGCAAGCTCAACGCCATGGATCCCAAGACCGGCCACCTGGTCATGGACCGCTGGGACGAGATCTACAACAGCGTTGTCGTGACTGAACTGTAGAGTTACGCGGTTTTACCAAACCGCGTAACCAGCAGACGCTGCAAACCCGCCAGAGCGGCAATCTGCCTTTCAACTGCGGCGGCATGACCAGAAGGTCAATGCCGCCTTGTTTCAAGGCACCTTGCTCGCTCTGGCGGGTTTTCGCTGTCGTTGCCAAAACATCGACGTAGTCATTGGGGACGCTCTTTAATGATTGGTCGTTTAAGAACGTCCCCAATGGCTACACTCAAAAACGGCGCCCGTCGGCGATGTTGCCGGCGGGCGCCGTTGTCTTGAAGACGAAATAGTCCGTTTTCCTCCGTCTCCAAGGGATCGTTACAGCGAGTCGATAAAGCGCTGTTGGGCGGCGCGGCCGGCTTCGTTCCGCTTAAAGACGCCGGCGTTGTCGAGCACGTGGCCAAACACCACGCCGACCTCCTCGTGCAGGATGCCGATGGCGCTATCCGCCGTAAGCTCGTCGGCGCGGCGGGCATAGACGTCCTCGGCCCACGCGGCATGGCTGCGGCAAAGGTCGTCGCCCTCAAGCGCACTGGCAAGGTCGTAGCTGGTATCGGCTTTGGCTGCCAGCAGGTGCTCGCGGACAGCGTCGAGCTCGGGAACCAGGCGCGGCGGAAGAATAGCCAGGCCCATAACCTCGATCAGGCCGATGTTCTCCTTCTTAATGTGGTGATACTCGGCATGCGGGTGGAAAACGCCCAGCGGATGCTCGTCGGTCGTGATGTTGCAGCGAAGCGCCAGGTAGGCCTCGTAGATTTCGCCGCCGGCGTTGCCGCGGGAGTCTACGCGGCGAATGACGGGCGTCACGGTATTGTGCGCCACGCCATCGGCTGTGTGCGCGATGACGCCAACAGACTCATCGCTCCACTCGCGCCAGGCGAGGATAATCTTCTCGGCGGCATCGAGCAGCTGAGCGCGGTCATGCGAGCGCAGGCGCAGCACCGAGAGCGGCCACTGCAGCACGCTACCGCTGACCTGGTCAAAACCGGGTACGCTAAACTGCGAGACCTCGGCGGCGTGCATCATGGGGAACTCGTGTGCGCCGCCCTGGAAGTGGTCGTGCGACAAGATCGAGCCGCCCACGATGGGCAGGTCGGCGTTGGAGCCGATGAAGTAATGCGGGAACAGATCCACAAAGTCGAGCAGGCAGGTCAGGCCCTTGCGGTCGACGTGCATCGGACGATGCTCGGAGCTCATGGCAATGCAGTGCTCGTTAAAGTACGCGTACGGGCTGTACTGGAAGCCCCAGCGCTCGCCATTAAGCTGAATGGGAATAACGCGCAGGTTCTGACGGGCGGGATGAGCGCCTCCGTCGGCTGCGGCGGAGCGTCCGGGATACCCCTCGTTTTCGATGCAGAGCTGGCAGGCGGGATACTTCTCGCCCTTGTTCCTGGCTGCGCCTGCCGCGGCGATATCGCGCGGGTCCTTCTCAGGCTTGGACAGGTTGATAGTGATCTCAAGATCGCCCCAGTTGGTGGGGGTGCTCCATTTGATGTTGCGCGCGATGGCGGCACGGCGCACGTAGCCGGCGTCGCAGCACAGGCCGTAGAACCAGTCGGTTGCGGCGCGAGGCTCGTTGACGCCCATACGTCCGTTGAACTCTTCGTTTACAACCGAAGGCCTCGGCATGAGCGCGCCCATGATGCGCATGGCGATGCGGTCGCGACCCGACGCCGTGTCCTCGGCGGCGCCGTTGGCAACGGCAGCCTCGGAAAGCGCGGCAAGCGTGCCTTCAAGGTCAAAGTCGGGCAGGGTATCGGGGTGCAAGAGCGAGAGTTTCTCAACCTGGAGCGCCCAGGCCATATCGAGCGCGGGCCCCGTAGCGCCGATGCACTCCAAAATGGTGTTGTATGCCCAGATGCGGTCGTCCTGGCCGATCATCGATCGATGAATGGCGTACTCGATCAGGTTCTGCGCGGCTTCTCGCACGTCAGTCATTACAGCCATGCCGCGTAAGCCCCCTTGTCAGAGATGGCGTAGTGACGGGCAGAGCCCTCGCCCAGCCAGCCGTTCATCTTGGCAATGAAGGTGTCGACCAGATCGAGCGGCACGAAGGCCTGGATGGTGCCACCAAAGCCGCCACCGTGAATGCGAACGGCGCCGCGGCCGTCGAGCACGTGCTCGGCCAGCGCCAGGGCATACATGGAAGGCTGCTCGGAACCCAGCTTGGCAACAACATTCTGCAGGTACATGGCAGAGCTGGCGCCGGACTCGCGCGTCAGGACCAGGAACTGGTCAATGTCGCCAGCGTTCAGGGCTGCCCAACGCTTGTCGACCAGGCCGTTCTCGTACCAGTAGTGAACGGCGCGCAGGCAGGCGCGGTCGCCCAGCTTGGCGCGCAGCTCGGGGAGTTTAGCGTCAAAGTCGGCAACGTCGACCTCGCACAGGCGTGCCTTGCCAAACTCGGCGGCGACGTCTTGCATTTCGCGCGGAACGGCAGCGTAATCGTCGGTGGCGGCCACGTGGTCGGCGCCGACCTTAACGAGTACGAGCGCATAGCCGTGATCCTCAAAGTTGAGCTCGAGCTTTTGGGTCTTAGGCTGAGCCTGGTCCTCAAAGTCCATGTAGGCGAGGCCGCCCAGGCACACGGCGGCTTGGTCCATAAGGCCGCAGGGCTTGCCGTAGTAGTTGTTCTCGGTGCGCTGGCTCATCTGAGCGAGCGTGACGGGTTCAATGGCGGGCGCGCCCCAGAGTGTCTCCATGGCACGACCGTACGCGGCCTCGACGGCGGCAGAGCTGGAAAGGCCGCCACCCGAGGGGACGGAGCAGGTGAAGGCGAAGTCGAAGCCCTGGGGCTCAACACCAAGCGCTGCGACCTCGTGGGCCATACCGCGCACGAGGCTTGCGGACGTGCCCTTCTCGGACTCCTGAACGTCTAGCGTGTCGAGCGTAATCTCAAACGTAGGATAGCCCTCGTCGGCGACGCGAATCTTGTTGGTGTCGGTCGCCACGGCAATGCCGTCAACGGCGACATCGAGCGAGCCGGCGATAACGTGGCCACCCTCGTGGTCGGTATGGTTGCCGCTGATCTCGGAGCGGCCAGGCGCGTGCACATAGAGCACCTGGCGATCGCCGATGGGGCCAAACTCCTCCTCAAACAGCTTGGTGAGGGCGGCGAATGTCTTTTCGTCGGGGGTGGTCATGAGGGTCCTTTCCTTGGCGCATACTGACGAGTTTTCCGTCGTAGTGAGTACGTTAACAATCTGAAGCGGCGTGAACTCAGCATCTACGATGCCGCACGTTACGGGCTATGTTAACGTACTCATAACACAACACTTATCACTTTTTGAGAATCTGGTAATCGGTAGAAATTCAGCCGTGAACGGTATTGCCGTATGGACTTATAGAGCAGAAGAGTTGCGGATTGAAAAAGTAGAGTACGTTAACATGCGTCCGACGATAGCGGGCTTCGGCGCGGGGTGTGTTTCTGCCCGGGCCGGCATGCACGCTATTCAGATCTCGCAAGGGTGAAGGTGATCCTGTGGCAAGGCGCCCGTCCAACGATACCAGTTCGCGTCCGGTCTCCATGGCCGACGTCGCCCGCGCTGCTGGCGTTTCGCAGCAGACGGTTTCGCGCGTCGCCAACGGCTTGCCCAACGTTAACGAACAGACGCGCCAGCGCGTGCAGGCCGCTATGCAAGAGCTTGGCTTTCGTCCGAGTTATGCCGGTCGCTCGCTGCGCGACGGCCGTTACCATTCGGTCGGCCTGTGCGTCAACGATGTCACCAAGTTTGGCAACCTTACGATGATCGACGGCATTGCCAGCGCGGCCCGCGAGCGCGGCTGCGCCATCACGCTGGTCGAGATGTCCAAGACCGAGGAGTTTTCGCTTGCCGAGGCCACGCGTCGTATGGCCGCGCTGCCCGTGGACGGTATCATCATCGGCATGAGTCGCATGGCGCCCGATTTTGAGACGTTCGATCCGTTGCCGGGCATTGGAACGGTCATCGTTACCATGTACGCGCATCCGCGCGTGACCACGGTCGATTCCGACCATTACGGCTGCTCGCTATTGCTTATGGATCATCTGTTTGAGCTGGGGCACGAGCAGATTCGCTATATTGGCGGCCCGTCGTTCTCGGTCGACGAGCAATTTCGTCGCGCCGGTTGGCAGGATGCGCTCGAGCGTAAGCACATTAAGCCGCAGGCGCCACTCGAGGGCGACTGGTCTGCCAACAGCGGCTACGAGGCCGCTCGGTACCTGGCTGAGCACGACCGCACCATGACGGCGATTTATGCGGCAAACGACCAAATGGCAAACGGCGCCATCGCCGCGCTGCGCGATAGCGGCTTGCGCGTGCCCGAGGACGTGAGCGTGGTGGGCGTTGATGACTCGCTCGACGACTTTGTCGCACATAACGAGCTCACGACTGTCCGATTCGATTTGCATCAGCGTGGACGCGAGGTATTCGAGCATGCGGTTCCCAAGGCGGGGGCTTCGGACAGGCCCGTCGCCATTCGCATTCCCGGTCAGCTCATCGTTCGGCATACCACGGCAGCTCCGCGCGCATAGTTTTCGCAGGTCAACGGCTTGGCGTTGCGCTTCAATAACAATCGGTAAGGATGCTGGCAGATAGCCGTGGCTATAAAGGTGAGTGCTATGATAGACGGGTTCATTTGTCTATCTAGGAGGCTTTGCCTGATGGAGATCACCAAGGATATCCGCTACATTGGCGTTGACGATCACGACATTGACCTGTTCGAGGGCCAGTACGATGTGTCCGAGAACGGTATGGCATACAACAGCTACGTTATCTTGGGCGAGAAGATCGCTGTCGCCGATTCGGTCGATGGCGGTTTTGTCGACGAGTGGCTCGGCAACCTCGAGGCCGTGCTCGACGGTCGCACGCCCGACTACCTGGTCATCCATCACATGGAGCCCGATCACTCCGCCGGCATCGCCGCCTTTATGGAGCGCTATCCCCAGGCACAGATTGTGGCAAGCATGGGCGCCTTCCGCATGATGGTTAACTACTTTGACACCGACTTCCCCGAGCGCAAGATGGTTGTCAAGGAGGGTGACGTGCTCGATTTGGGCGGCCACAGCCTAACCTTTGTCGGCGCCCCCAACGTGCACTGGCCCGAGGTGCTGTTCTCCTACGAGGCCACCGACAAGGTGCTCTTTAGTGCCGACGGCTTTGGCAAGTTCGGCGCCAACGACATCGAGGATCCGGAAGGGTGGGCCTGCGAGGCGCGCCGTTATTACTTTGGCATCGTCGGCAAGTTCGGCAAGTTTGTGCAGGCCGTGCTCAAGAAGGCCGCCAATCTGGACATCCAGATCATCTGCCCGCTCCACGGCCCCGTGCTGACCGAGAACCTGGGCTATTACCTCGACACCTACAACACCTGGTCGAGCTATCAGCCCGAGGACGAGGGCATCACGATTGCCTACGCGAGCGTGTACGGCCATCTGAAGGCTGCCGTTGAGGAGCTCGCATCTGCGCTCGAGGCTCGCGGCCAGAAGGTTTCCGTCTTTGACCTGGCTCGCGACGATATGGCCGAGGCCGTTGAGGACGCGTTCCGTTACGACCGCCTGGTGCTCGCCTCCATCACCTATCAGGGCGAGATCTTCCCGTTCATGAGCACTTTTATCCACACGCTTGCCGAGCACGCCTACCAGAACCGTACGGTGGCGCTCGTCGAGGCCGGCTCCTGGGCGCCCGTCGCTGCCAAGGTTATGACCAAGGAGCTCGAGGGCATGAAGGACATCACCCTGGCGCAGAACAAGGTGACCGTCCTGGGCTCGCTCAACGACGCCTCGCGCGCTCAGATCGAGGCCCTCGCCGACGAGCTTTCCAAGTAGCAATACTTCACTTTTGACGCGCAAACCACCACAAAGGGGACACCTTTGTGGTGGTTTTTGTTTAAAGGCTTTAGCCTGTGCGGGGCGCGCAGCGCGCCGCATCAGAAACCACCCGCTATGCGGGTGGGGACAACCGGCTTTACAAAGCCGCCC
>CABRCR010000045.1:0-18749 GCA_902469435.1 uncultured Collinsella sp.
CCTGGAGGAATACGTAGTCCACTGGCGCACGCGCCGGAGGCAGGTAAGATTGAAGGGCCTGACCCCGGAGGAGTTCCGGAATCAGGCCCTCGCGGCCTAGTCGCTATTTAGGGCGTCCAAGATTTGGGACGCAGTTCAATTTGATCGGACGGGCTTCTTGGTGGGTATCATGGTTGGATGATCATGAGGAGGTTTCCCTACATGGAATTGTTTGAGCCAATTCTTCATTTCTTTGCACAACGATGGGTCCACAACATCATCTGGGCAGGTATCTTGGCCATCGGCACCGCCGTTGCCGCCAAGGTCGCGTCCAAGACCCTGCGCCACCTGCTTAACCGCGACGATAACCCACTCCCTTCATCCAGCATCTTCATCAACATCGCGCGCGCCGTCATATGGACGATCGGCGGCAGCTTTATCCTCGACAACTGCTTTGGCATTAACGCAAACGCCCTCGTCGCCGCTCTTGGCGTCGGCGGCATCGCCATCTCGCTCGGCTTTCAGGACACGCTGTCAAACCTCATCGGCGGCATGCAGGTGACGTTTATGGGCATTATCAAACCCGGCGACAATATCGAGGTCGGCGGCGTGTCGGGCGTGGTCCAAGATATCACCTGGCGCCATACGACCATCGAGGACGCCTGCGGGCAGACCATCATCGTCCCCAATTCAAACATCTCCAAGAACACGCTCGTGCACTTGATGCCCTTTGGGCGCGTTACCGTGCCCGTTGCCGTAAAGGACACGTCCAAGTGGGCCTCGCTGGATGCGCTGGCAGATGAGCTTACCGACGCCACCAAGGCCGCGGTGCTTCCCATCTCTGGCTTTGACAAGGAGCCGTACGTGCTCTTTAGTGAGATCGGCGACTTTGGCGTCAAGGGCAAAATCATCTTTATCGTCAGCGACGATAGCACCACCTTCACGGCAGCCGACGCCTGCATCCGCGCCATCGCCCCCATCATCGCCTAAAACCATCACAAAGGGGACAGGCACCTTTGTGGTGGTTTCGCATCGTGGTACCATGGTTCATATCGTTGTTTAAACGACTAAGGGAGTAGACACCATGGAAGAGGCCTATCGTCAAGCACGCAAGCGCGGCGAGCAGGGACGCCGTCACGCCATCAGCCAAAGCGAGCACCCGTACCTTACGGACCTCGATAGCCTCGTTGCCCAGCTCCCCTTAGGTCAGCGAGAGAGCGTCGGCCTAAGGGACATTCCGCTCGAAATGGTCGTCGGCACGGTCACCAAGGGCCGTCAGTCCGCCTTTTCGTGTAACTTTATGCCCCTGCTGCCGTTTAACACCGAGTTCGCCCGCAAGTGGTCCAACCTCTACGACATCCAAGTGACCGAGGGCTATCGCGACCCCATCATCGTCACCGAGTTCATGCATCGGTTTTACGTCCAAGAGGGCAACAAGCGCGTCAGTGTCCTCAAATTCCTAGACGCCCCGACGGTTTCGGCCAAGATCACCCGTCTCTACCCCGGAAAATGGGATTCCGTCGAAAGCCGTCTGTACGGCGAGTTCTGCGCGTTTTGGCACGTCTGTCCCCTATACGAAATCGAGTTCTCGCGCGAGGGAAGCTACGAGACGCTCGCCAAAATGCTCGGTCAGGATCTTATCGAAAAGTGGCCGCAGAAAAAGGTCGAATACCTGCGCCACACCTTCCTACTCTTTAAGCGCGCCTACCTTCGCGCAGGCGGTGACCACCTGGACATTACGCCCGCCGACGCCATGCTCGTCTACCTTAGCGTGTACAACCAGGACCGCATGCTGGATACGCCGACGGATATCGTCGTAAACCGCCTGTGCAAGATTTGGCGCGAGCTGGTCATTGCCGGCAAGAGTGACGAGGACAAGGTCGATCTTGTCGAGGCACCGAGCGTCGATGAGGAGCAGGCGCCCGCCAAGTCCACCTCCGGCGTGCTCAATTTCTTTATGGGCAAGACCGTCTACTCGGCGGCCAACCCCCTGCGCATCGCCTTTATCCACGAATACCCGTGCGCCACGTCGAGCTGGGACAGCCTGCACGACCAAGGGCGTCAATCTCTCGACGAACACTTTGGCGGCATCGTGCGCACCGAGGCATTTGAGGACTGCCACGATCCAGACGTGTTCTACGCCGCTGTGGAAACGGCTGTCAAGCATGGAGCACGCGTCATCTTCTCGACCTCGCACCGCCTGATGGAATACACGCTCAGGGCCGCTGTTGAGTATCCCCAGGTTCGGTTCCTCAACTGTTCTATCGGCCTTCCCCACCAAAGCGTCCGTTCATACTTTGGCAAGATGTACGAGGCCAAGTTCCTTCTGGGCGCCCTTGCCGCCAGCATGGCGGACAACCACCGCATCGGCTACCACGCGTCGGTCTTCGCCTCTGGCGCACTCAGCGAAATCAACGCCTTTGCGATTGGCGCCTCGCTGCTCGACCCCCGTGCGCAAATTATCCTGACCTGGGGCGATGTGCCCGCCGGAGGCCTTGCCGAGGCCATGTGCCGCGAAGGCGTGAGCGTCATGACCGGCGCCGACATGTCAAAGTCGCTCGAAGACCCCACGGCCTACGGGCTCCACCGTCTGGTCGACGGCAAGGTTGCCGGCATTGCCATGCCGGTATGGAACTGGGGCCGATACTACGAGCTTATCGTGCGAAGTCTGCTGCATGGCACTTGGGATGAGACCAGTGACAACAACCAAGTTCGCGCCGTCAACTACTGGTACGGCATGAGCTCAGGCGTTATCGACATTCGCTACGCTCCGGGCCTGCCCTATCAGACGCGCAAGCTTGTTCAGCTGCTCCGCAATGGCATCGTCGAGGGCTCCATCAATCCATTTGGCGGCGAGCTCCATAGCCAAGACGGCGTGGTGCAGATCGAGGGCTTTCCCCCACTGCCGAGCACGCAAATCGTCGAGATGGACTGGCTGGCCGACAACGTGGTGGGCACCATTCCACAACTCGACGATGAGCCGAAAGTCCGCGCCCTATGAAGATCCTTGCCATAGCCGATACCGAAGAGCGATGCCTATGGGAGTGCTTTCGCAAGGAGCGCTTTGAGGGTGTCGACCTGATTTTGTCCGCTGGCGATCTGGATCCGGACTATCTTGAGTTTTTGGTCACGGTCATCAACAAACCGCTTATCTACGTACGCGGCAACCACGACGACCGCTATGCACGTCATGCACCGGGCGGATGTATTTGTGTCGAAGACACCGTGTACGTGTATCGCGGCGTCCGCATTGCGGGGCTTGGCGGCTCCATGCGCTATCGAGACGGTGCCAACATGTATACCGAGCGCGAGATGGCAAAACGCATGCGCAAGCTATCGCGAAAAATCGCACTGGTAGACGGATGCGATATTCTACTTACCCATGCACCCGTCGCAGGCATGGGCGACCTGGACGACCTGCCGCATCGAGGATTCGAGTGCTTTAATGCGGCTCTTGAGTCTTGGGGTCCCGACTATATGATTCACGGGCATGTGCACCAAAGCTACGGCCCCAACTTTCAACGCGAGCGCCAACACCCATGCGGAACGAAGATTGTCAACGCCTGCGGCTATACCAAGATCGAAATTGACGAGGCGCGCTACCCCACGCGCGGTTGGAAGGCCGCTTGGCTCAACTCGCAAACCATGCGCCGCGAGCTCAAACGCCACGAAGCAATCGAGTCTTCAACCGCCAGAACCCCCTGGTAACTGCCAACAACCACCACGAAGGGGATAGGCACCTTTATGGTGGTTTTGCTGACTCGTCCGACCTGTCCATCACGGTGCTTGTGTAATTAACGAGAACACTCATTGTTTTGTAAGGACGGCGCTCACGTGCCGTCTTTTTTTGTCAACTTATGCAGTCTCGACCGTGTTGTATGTAGAGGGACCTCGCGAGACGCCTTCCCTATATCCACCACGACCAATTGGAGGTGACACTATGCCTGCACGCCGTAACCGCAATAGCACGCTCCGATGCGATGCCGATCAGATCGAGCGGGAAGCAAAGCGCTTGGTCGACACGTATTCCGACCTCATCCTTCGATTGTGCTATTCGGCCCTTGGATCCGCTGACGACGCTCAAGACATCTGCCAGGACACGCTGATCAAGATTCTCCAACGCACTCAACCGTTCGACTCGCTCGAACACGAACGTGCTTGGGTAATCCGAGTCGCACTGAACGCATGTCGCGATATCGGCCGTACGCACGCGAATCACCCGGTTGTCGACCTCGATTCGCTCCCCGATTTCTGCGCACCCGTAACACATACCGAGCAAGAATTCGCGCAACGCGACTGCGCCATTCTTTCCGCTGTCACGGCCCTGCCTCAAGCACAGCGCATCGCCATCTTTTTGCACTACTACGCAGGCATGAGCATCAGGGAAATCGCAGACGCCGTTCACGCGACGCCAGCTGCAACCGCCCAGCACCTTAGCCGCGGACGTGCGTCACTTCGGCTTACCTTGAAAGGAGACCACAATGACTACGAATTCGAATGACTATCGCCACGCCCTGGAGCACATTTCGTTTACCGATAATGCGAAGCAGCACATGGCAAACTCGATTGCTCAGTCCGTCGCCTCGAGCGATGCGGCGACCGCTCAAAGCAACTTTAATGGCACGCGACGCAAGCCGCGCATCGCCCGCCATCCCGTAAGAACAGTCGCTCGCATTGCCGCTGTAACGGCAGTCCTCGCTATCGTCATTGGAGGCGCTGGCACGGCTATGGCAACAGGCGTCCTGCCGCTTCCTTCTGACATGCTTTCCGACATCTTTGACGGACCTGCTTCTCAAACCGAGATCATCGACCGTATTGGCCGGCCCGTCGGTGCTAGCTGCTCCAACAACGGAGTCACCGTGACCGCCGACGCCATCATGGGCGACAAGGATATGGTTACCATCGCCTATACGCTTACGTTCGACGATCCCGCTGCCCTGAAAAAGCTTTCCGAGCCGGGCGAGAACGGAACTATCGCCGGAAGTGTCGATGGAAACGTATACGTTGATGGCGAGCATGGCGGCCAAGGCCAATCATGGCTCATTGACAAGAACCCCAATGACTCCAGCATTCAATACTTTGCACAGTTCAGCGTTGAATCACCCGGCCTTATGGGCAGGACCGTCCGCACGCATATCAACTCTCTCGTTGTGCCACGTGCTGGCAAAGAGCTTCCCGAGTATAAGAAAATACTTACGGGCCCATGGGATCTTAAGTTCCAGCTGAATTACGAAGATACATCCGTTACGATTCCCGCGCCCAAATCGGTCAACTTTAACGGCACCAAGGCGACGATTCAAGAGGCCACCGTATCCTGCGTTGGCGTTTCAGTCCGCTACAACATAGATCGTTCCATCGAACACGACAACAACAGCGGCAAGATGTCTCAAAACATGGAGGAGTCTATGGATGCCGTTGGCAACATACCCCTCATCGTGACGTTCAAAGACGGTCATGTTGAGGACGCAACCAGCCACAGCGGCTATTTCGCAAATAAACTGGATAACGGCACCACTGATGTCCACAAGACCTGGCCGTTCTCGCAAGTTTGTGACACAGACAAGATTGCAAGCGTACAAATTGGCGATACGGTCATTCCCATGAATTCGTAACGCTACGCGGCTCGTATATGCACCCGGTTCCGCACTTCGCGTCTAAAGATGCGCTGCCATCGAGCAGCGTGAGCGCAAGGCCGCCCGTATGGTCGGCTGGGAACACCTCGTTGCGCTAAAAACCACCACGAAGGGGACCGGCACCTTTGTGGTGGTTTTACTGACTCGTCCGACCTGTCCCAACGGTTTGTCTCAATCTGTAACAGGTAGGGCCCAAATAATCGGTTAGCTGTTACAGATCGAGACAGACCACGGATGCTCGGCCGAAAATCTCAATCTGTAACAGGTAGGAACGATTTTGCCCCTTAGATGTTACAGATTGAGATATTTGACAGCTTGAATCGGCATCGCCTACAGCGCGGCGACGACCTTGTCGCCCATCGTCGTGGTGCCGAGGATCTTATCTGCCGGGGTGTTGACATCGGCGATGTCACGGGTGCGCCAGCCCTCGTCGAGCACGCGCGCCACGGCGCTCTCGATCCACGCGGCTTGCTCGCCCATGTCGAGCGCGTAGGTCAGCAGCATCGCCACCGACAAGATTTGAGCCAGCGGATTGGCCACGCCGAGCCCCGCGATGTCAGGAGCGCTGCCAGCGCTCGGCCCAAACAGCGATACGCCATCATCCAGCGAGGCAGAGGCAAGCATACCGAGCGATCCGGTAATCTGAGCCGCCTCATCGGACAGGATGTCGCCGAACATGTTCTCCGTCACCACGACGTCAAAGTCTGCCGGTCGACTGATGAGCTGCATGGCGGCGTTGTCGACGAGCAGGTCCTCAAGCTCCACGTCGGAGTACTCCTCGTCTTGCACGCGATGCACGATCTCGCGCCACATGCGGCTCGTCTCCAGCACGTTGCGCTTATCAACGCTCGTCACCTTGCCGCGACGTTTGCGCGCCGCCTCAAATGCCTGGCGCGCAATGCGCTCAATCTCGTACTCGCGATACTCCATCACGTCGACAGCACGCTGACCGGCCGCACCCGCAGCGCCCGCGCAGGTCACGGATGCGGGCGCCAAAGTCCCACGGCATGTTGTAGCCCATCGTATCGGGGATGTTCACGACCGTGGCACCGGCCTTTACGGCCGCCTCGATAATGCGCACCAGAAACTCCTGATCGGAGCGGCCGGCATCCTCGGCATAAAACTCAACATCGTCAACGAACTTGCGAGCATGTTTGACGGCATGGATCGCTCACTCAATTGCCCTTTCCTCAGTCATATGGAGCTTGTCGCGCAGGTGACTGGTGCTCACACCCAGCCCTGTATGGATACGGGGCCTCTGGGCCGTTTTGAGCGCCTCTGCAGCCACTTCGATATCCCTGTCGACAGCGCGCGTCAGGCCGCATACCGTGCATCGGTCGCCCGCAATCTTGCCAATCTCCTGTACGGAGCGAAAGTCACCAGGACTCGAGATGGGAAAGCCCGCCTCGATAACGTCCACGTTCATGCGCACCAGCTGGCGGGCGATGAAGAGCTTTTCCTCGGTATTCATGCTGGCGCCCGGCGACTGCTCACCGTCGCACAGGGTGGCGTCAAAGATTGTGATTTTGCGGCTTATATGTTCCTCCTGATTGACCGTTTTATGACAGATGGCTTTCAGGAGAGAGAGAAGGCCTAGAGATAGAAAAATACCCGTGTCGCTCATCACGCCTGAAAGCGGCAGACGATAGCGCACCCGGGTACAACAAATCGTTATAGCGAGATTACAACCCTAGCGCGCTATCCAATCTAGTAGCGCTAGGCCTAGGAGCTGTTGCGTGTTCTTAAACATGTTGGGCTCCCTTCGGCCTCGGGTAGTACTACATCGCGCTAAAGTACAACACAAGTAAAACCACCACAAGGGTGCCTGTCCCCTTCGTGGTGGTTTCGTTGACTCAAAAGCAAGAGACCCGGTCCTGCACGAGGCAGAACCGGGTCTCTTTAGCAATGCTTGCTTTGCTCAGGCAGTAACTGTTAGTTACTCAGCCAGGAAGTCGCGCTGGATAGCGGGATCGACCTTGACGCCAGGGCCCATGGTGGAAGACACGGAGATGGACTTGACGTACTTGCCCTTAGCAGAAGAGGGCTTGACGCGCAGGATCTCGGTGTACAGGGCAGCGTAGTTCTCGACGAGCTGCTGCTCGGTGAAGGACTTCTTGCCCAGGGGCACGTGGCAGATGCCGTAGCGGTCGGCGCGGTACTCAACGCGGCCAGCCTTGAGCTCGGAGACCATCTTGGCGACGTCCATGGTCACGGTGCCGAGCTTAGGGTTCGGCATGAGGCCACGGGGACCAAGGATCTTACCGATGCGGCCAACCTTGGCCATCATGTTCGGCGTAGCGATAGCAGCGTCGAAGTTGATCTCGCCCTTCTGGATCTGGGCGACGAGCTCGTCGGAACCGATGATGTCGGCGCCGGCAGCCTCGGCCTCACGGGCCTTCTCGCCCTCGGCGAAGACGGCAACACGAACGGTCTTGCCGGTGCCGTGGGGCAGGGAGATGGAGCCACGGATGTTCTGGTCAGCCTTACGAGTATCAATGCCCAAACGGAAGTGGGTCTCGACGGTCTCGTCGAACTTGGCGGTGTCGAGCTCCTTGATGAGCTTGGCAGCCTGAAGGGGGGTGTAGAGCGTGGCGCGGTCGATCTTTTCGGCAGCGACGTTATAGCTCTTACCATGCTTAGCCATGTGCATTACCTCCTGTGGTTAAACGGGCGTGAGCCCTCCCACATCGTATCGTGTGCCCTATTGCACACATTTAACGGGCGCCCCGGTCGGAGCACCCGTCGTTACCATAAGAAATCGTTACTCAGCGATGGTGACGCCCATGGAACGGGCGGTACCGGCGATGATCTTCTTGGCGGCGTCAATGTCGTTGGCATTGAGGTCCGGCATCTTGATCTCGGCGATCTTGGTGAGCTGCTCCTGGGAGAGCTGACCAACCTTGTCGGCCTGGGGCTTAGCGGAACCAGACTTAAGGTTCAGCTCCTTCTTGATGAGGTGAGCCGCCGGCGGGGTCTTGGTGATGAAGGAGAAGGACTTGTCCTCGTAGACAGAGATCTCAACGGGGATGATGTCGCCCTTCTTGTCCTGCGTCTCGGCGTTAAAGGCCTGGCAGAACTGCATGATGTTCACGCCAGCAGCGCCCAGGGCGGGGCCGACGGGAGGAGCGGGGTTAGCTGCACCAGCAGGAATCTGGAGCTTAATGACGTTGGCAACCTTCTTCTCAGCCATGGTCATTCCTTTCGAATCACGAGTGTGAAGTACTTGCTATATCGTAAGCACGCACGTGTTAGAAGCACTCCTGAGATGAGCAGTCACAGAAGAAGCACGCTCGCGCGAACGGACGAAAACTTAAGCGATGACAGCGACCTGGTTAAAGTCGAGCTCGACCGGCGTCTCGCGGCCAAAGATCATCAGCGTGACCTTGAGCTTGCCAGCCTCGGTGTTAACCTCGGAGACCTTGCCATCAAAGTCGGTAAGCGGGCCATCGGTGACGCGGACGGACGTGCCGACCTGAATATCAACCGAGGTGTGCTTGGGCGAATCGCCCTTACCGGGACGACGAGTCATCTTGTTGTACTCGTCACGGGAAAGCGGAGCGGGCTTGCCGTTGCCGCCTAGGAAACCGGTGACGCCGGGCGTGTTGCGAACACACGTCCAAGCATCGTCATCCATCTCCATGCGGACCAGGACATAACCCGGGAAGATCTTAGAGTCCTTGACCTCGCGTTTGCCACCCTCTTTAATCTCGGTGACACGCTCCATAGGAATCTCGATATCAAAGATACGATCCTGCATGCCCATGGTCTCGATGCGATGCTCAAGATCGGACTTAACGCGGTTCTCGTATCCAGAGTAAGTGTGAACGACGTACCAACGCTTAGACATGGATTAGCCCCTCAATCCAGAGAACAGAGCAAGAGCCTCGCCAAAGCCAGCATCGAGCAGAGCGATGACGACGCCGACAACGATCAGAGAAGCGCAGACGACGATCGAGTAGTTCACGAGCTCCTTCTTATCGGGCCACGTGACTCGCTTCATCTCGGACTTAACCGAAGCAAAATACTTCTTAGTGCGGGCGAAGAAACCAGGCTTCTCGTTCTTCTTGGACTTCGCAACCTTCTCACTCTTCTTGGCAACGGCCTTCTTGGCCTCAACCTTGGAGTTGGCAGCAGCGTTCTGGGCGTTCGCCGGCTGCTGAACCTTCTTCTTGTTCTTCTTGTTGGCCATTTGGGTTACCTCCGCGCATTGCGCTTAAACATGAGTAAACCGTAAGCCCCCAAATGGGAGCTTACGGAATAATGACTGGCACGCCAGGAAGGACTCGAACCCTCAACACTCGGTTTTGGAGACCGATGCTCTACCAATTGAACTACTGGCGTATATGACTAGAGACTAGCGAGTCTCTTTGTGCAGCGTATGATGACGGCACCAGGGGCAATACTTCTTGATCTCCATACGATCAGGCATGTTCGCCTTGTTCTTGGTGGTCGTATAGTTGCGGCGCTTGCACTCAGTGCACGCAAGAGTAACTAGAGTACGCATGTATCCTGAACCTTTCATATCCGCCCCGTACGGGCACGAGTTGTTACTTTATCAGCTCTGTATAAGTGCTGTCAACGAAAACCCCGAGTTAATTGGTTCTCGCTGGATCCATTCATATTTGGAACACATCAATAAAGCCAGCGAGATCTAATCAACCCCAACGTCTTAGGGAAATAAACGCTCGGTACGCTACGCAAGAGAACGACGTGCGCAGAAAAGAACCCGGCACCCTTACAGTGCCGGGTTCTTTAAGTCATCGGTATCAAAGAGCTAATTTACTCAATGATCGTGGAGACGATGCCCGAACCGACGGTGTGGCCACCCTCGCGGATAGCGAAGCGCAGGCCCTCCTCCATGGCGATCGGGTGGATGAGGTCGCCCTCGATGGTGATGTGGTCACCAGGCATAGCCATCTCGGTGCCCTCGGGGAGCTTGACCGTACCGGTAACGTCGGTGGTACGGAAGTAGAACTGAGGACGATAACCATCGAAGAACGGGGTATGACGGCCGCCCTCCTCCTTGGTCAGAACGTAGATCTCACCGGTGAACTTGGTGTGCGGGGTAACCGAACCGGGCTTGCAGAGAACCTGGCCGCGCTCGATGTCCTCGCGCTTGATGCCGCGGAGCAGCAGACCGACGTTGTCGCCAGCCTCGCAGAAGTCCATGGACTTACGGAACATCTCGATACCGGTAACGACGGTGTTCTGGGTATCCTTGATGCCGACGATCTCGACGGGCTCGTTGAGCTTGAGCTCACCGCGCTCGACACGGCCGGTAGCAACGGTACCACGGCCGGAGATGGTCATAACGTCCTCAACGGCCATCAGGAACGGAAGGTCGTTATTACGAGCAGGCGTCGGGATGTACTCGTCGACGGCGTTCATGAGCTCGCGGATAGCGTCCATCCACTTGGCGTCGCCCTCGAGAGCGCCCAGAGCGGAACCACGGATGACGGGGATGTCGTCGCCGGGGAAATCGTACTCGGAGAGGAGCTCACGGGTCTCCATCTCGACGAGGTCGATAAGCTCGTCATCGTCGACCATGTCGCACTTGTTCAGGAAGACGACGATGTAGGGAACGCCGACCTGACGGGCGAGCAGGATGTGCTCGCGAGTCTGAGCCATGGGGCCGTCGGTAGCAGCGATGACCAGGATAGCGCCGTCCATCTGAGCAGCGCCGGAGATCATGTTCTTGACGTAGTCAGCGTGGCCCGGGCAGTCAACGTGAGCGTAGTGACGGGAAGCGGTCTCGTACTCGACGTGGGAGACGGAGATCGTAATGCCGCGCTCGCGCTCCTCGGGAGCCTTGTCGATGTTCTCGAACGCAGTGAAGTCAGCCTTGCAGCCCTCGGTCTCGGAGAGAACCTTGGTGATGGCAGCGGTCAGCGTGGTCTTGCCGTGGTCGACGTGACCAATGGTGCCGATGTTAACATGCGGCTTAGTGCGCTCAAACTTCTCTTTGGCCATAAAGCCCTCCTCTTAACAGGTCGTCCCCGGACGGGACTTTGCCTTTATACCATAGTGGCCTCTCAACATACTATTGAGAAGCCACCGTGTTACCTATGGTAGCGGTGACTGGATTCGAACCAGTGACGCCACGGGTATGAACCGTGTGCTCTAACCAACTGAGCTACACCGCCGGATGGAGCCTGCAACCAGACTTGAACTGGTGACCTCTTCGTTACCAACGAAGTGCTCTACCGACTGAGCTATACAGGCACTTGACGGGTGGGAGCTATAGGATTCGAACCTATGTAGGCAGAGCCAACGGGTTTACAGCCCGTCCCCATTAACCACTCGGGCAAACTCCCAATCGTTCAAGTATCCGCAGGTCCTTTGGTCTTTTGGACCGCCGCCCCCGCGAACGAAAAAGATAATACGATGCAACCTTGGGGGCTGTCAACGAAAACCTCTAGATACACGGTTCCGGGCGTATCTATATAGCCGTGACCTGCGGTTTTATTGAGTTTGGATATGAAGGACGGTGGTTTTGGATACAGAGGTGACATTTCCCAAGGTAACACTTTGGCGTAGTGGAGTACACCTTCAGGATCGAACTTCGATAACAGCCTATTTGCACCTATATATAGGTCGAGATCGGGCTTCCTTGGCAAATTCGAGCGTGGATATTCTCCCGTTTGAAATCGAGCGTGGATAATCTCCCACTTTGCCGTGCCATCGAATCCAAAGTGGCAGATTATCCACGATCATTCACTAAGCGGGAGATTTTCCACGCTCGTACGTCCGAAAATCCTCGCTCGATCAAGTAGACCAGGGCCTTCACCGTTTTCATCTCGTTCTGTAACAGTTGGAAAACATTTTTCCCCTTTCTGTTACAGATCGAGATACTACGCATCGACCTCAGCTTACGTCTCAATCCGTAACAGCTAGAACGGTTTTCAGCCTCTTCGTGTTACAGATCGAGATGTTATCGACCATCCCTTGGCATTGTCTCGATCTGTAACTATAAGGAGGGTTTTCAGCCCGCCCGTGCTACAGATCAAGACAAACCTGAAGCCTGGTGGAAGTCAAACCCGCTGACATGTCAACATAAATAGAAACGGGCCCTGTCCCACATGAGACAGAGCCCGAAACTTTCATGGAGCCAGTGACAGGAATCGAACCTGCAACCCACTGATTACAAATCAGTTGCGCTACCGTTGCGCCACACTGGCACACTTGGCGCTTTCGCGCGAAGCCAGTTAAGAATAAAGGAATTGCGGACGAGGCGCAACAGGCCCTTCGCCCGACCACATCTCAAAACTATTCGTCAGAACGAATAGTTTTATCTGTTCGCCAAAACAAAAAACTATTCGTTTTGGCGACGGTAACCCGCAGCCCATTGATTACAAATCAAAGGGCTGGCCAATTGGGAAACGGGTCTCTATGGATAATCCCCTACCTCCCGCGCAGAGCCTTGAGCTTGGCCAGGGCATCGGGACTCAGGCGGCTGCCCAGAGTCATCTTGATCTGCGGAGCTTCCTCTGCCTCGTGAACGTCGTTATCGATCTGTTTGATCTCGTCCACCAGCATACGGCTCGAGATGCGCGTGACGCCCTTGCCCATGACGACGGCCTGTATTGTGCCGTCACTCGATACCACGGAGCACGCGCGGCCTTCCTCACGCGCCTCGATGCAGAGCTTTTGCACCACGGTATCGGCAGAAACACCCGTCGGCGAAAACTCAATGCGCACGCCGCGGGCCGGTAGGTTGGGGCGCTCGCTGGAGATATTGCCCGCCCCGTCAAATACGATCACGGCCTCGTAGCGGCCCTGAGCAAACGCAGCTACGTCATTAATGAGCGCCGTGCGCGCCATATCGTGGACGTCGCTGGAATACGGATCGTCAGAATGGTCGTACACGAGCTTTTCGTAGCGCGGCGTACAGTGGATCACGTTGTAGCCGTCGACCACCAGCAGCTCGGGCTTATTGGAGTGCACCGTCGAGACCGGGTCGGCGATGGCCTGCGCAAACGCATTGCCGCCCACGCCATAGGTCGCGGCCGAAACAATCGGCTTGGCCGAGCCCTCGCCAAAGCGCTTGGCCTTGGACTTGGCACGGTTCTTTTTGGACATGCGCTACTCCTCCCCCATGAGCTCGCCGGCGTTGCGGCGCAGCCACTCAAAGCACAGCGCCGTGGTCGCCTGGGCAACATTGAGGCTCTCGGTCATGCCGTGTTGGGGAAGCTTGGTCAAAAAGTCACATTTCTCGAGCACCAGGCGCGAGATGCCGTCGCCCTCGGAGCCCATGACGAGCACCACGCGGCCCTCGAAGGGGGCATCCCAGCAACTGCCTTCGGCGTGCTCGGAGGCACCGCCCACCCAAAAGCCAGCGGCCTTGAGGTCGTCGAGTGCGCGGGCGATATTGGGAACCTGCGCGATGGGCAGGTGCATGACGGCGCCGGCAGAGGTCTTGTAGCTGCCCACGGTTACGCCGGCTGCGCGCTTGTTGGCGATGATGACACCGGCCGCTCCCACAACCTCGGCGGAGCGCACGATGGCACCAAAGTTGCCGTCATCGGTCACATGGTCGAGCACAACGACAAGCGCGGGGCCCTCGCCCGCGCGATCGAGGATATCGGCAACATCGGCGTAGGGGAAGTTGCCCACCTCGAGCGCGATGCCCTGGTGAGCACCGTGGCTCGACAGCGCATCGAGCTGTGCGCGCGGCACGTACTTAATGCGGACACCCGCGGCGTTGAGGTCATCGACCAGACGTAACAGAGCGGCATCGCGCTCCCCGCCCTCGGCAATTAGCGCACATTTGACGGGAAAACCGGTGCGCAGAGCCTCGGCGGCAGCACGGCGGCCCTCGATGAACTCACCCTTGGGAGCCTGGACAGCATCGCGGCCACGCTCACGCTGCGGACGCGCAGCCTGGGCGCGATCGCGCTGGCCCTTAGGAGCGGCAGTGCGGTCATTGCGGCGAATCGGACGCGAGCCAGAAGCAGCCTGCTTGCCACCACGAGGCGCACGCTTGCGATTGTCGGCCATAAAACGGCCTCCTTTAAAACACTTTTCAAACAAGACAAAAGAATCGACCGCCCATAAATATTAATTCGGGCGGTCGGTACGGGTTTTCCAAGTGCCCGAGATTGCCGTGAAAGAGGAGCGACGCGTACTTGAGTATGCGGGCGACGGTTTGAACGGCAAGGTCGGGTGCTTGGGAAACCCGCGGGGATTAGAGAGTCTTAATACGGGTGCCGGCGGCGGTATCTTCAATCGTCAGGCCCAGGTCCTTGAGCTGGTCGCGGATGGCATCTGCCAGATCCCAGTTCTTGGCGGCACGGGCCTCGGCGCGGGCCTCGAGAATCTTGGCAGCAGCCTCGTCCACGTCGTCGCCCGTATAGGCAACCAGACCGGCGGCAACGCCCAGCAGACCCAGCGGCAGCTCGACCTTGGGCTCGGGAAGCTCAACACCAAACGTATCGAGCAGCTCGACCAGCGTATCGGCGGCGGCAAGCGCGGCGGCCTTGTCGGCAGCGTCGCCCGCCTGCTCCAGGTACTGGTTGCACTCGGTCACAAAGCCAAAGACGGCACCCATGGCACCGGCGGTGTTAAAGTCGTCGTCCATGCACTCCTTAAAGGTGGCACGGGTCTCGGCGGCCTTGGCGGCAAACGCCTCGGATGCTGCCTCATCGGCATCGGCCGTCGCATGGTTCGCGGCCCAGCGCAGGTTCTCGACCGTACCGGCGATACGCGTGAGCGAGTTCTCGGCACCCTCCAGGCGCTCCCAAGAAAAGTCGAGCGGCGAGCGATAGCTCGTCTGCAGCATCAGCAGGCGCAGGGCAGCAGCGGAGTGCTGCTCGAGGACCTCGGCCAGCGTAAAGAAGTTGCCGAGCGACTTGGACATCTTCTCGCCGTCTACCAGCAGCATGCCCGTGTGCATCCAGGTGTTGGAGAAGCCCTGGTGCCAGGCGCAGGTGGCCTGGGCGCACTCGTTCTCGTGATGCGGGAAGGCAAGGTCGGAGCCGCCGCCGTGGATGTCGATCGGGGTGCCCAGGTAGCGATGCACCATGGCGGCGCACTCGGTGTGCCAACCGGGACGGCCCTTGCCCCAGGGGCTCGGCCAGCTGGGCTCGCCGGGCTTAGCGGCCTTCCACAGGGCAAAGTCGAGCGGGTCGTTCTTGTCCTCGTTCTCCTCGATGCGCGCGCCAACCATAAGGTCGTCGATGTTGCGGCCCGAGACCTGACCATAGTTGGGATCGCTTCGCACGGCAAAGTACACGTCACCGTTATCGGCGGCGTAAGCGTGGCCCTGCTCGATAAGCGTCTTGATCATGGCGATCATGGGGCCGATCTCCTTGGTGGCGCGGGGGCGCACATCGGGATCGAGCACGTTGGCGGCGCGCATGACGCCGATGAACTTGTCGGAGAACTCCGTCGCGACCTCGGCGGCCGTTCGGCCCTGCTCGTTGGCGCGCTTGATGATCTTGTCATCGACATCGGTGAGGTTCTGGGCGAACGTGACCTCGTAGCCGCTCGCGATGAGCCAGCGGCGAATCACGTCAAAGCTGATGAACGTGCGGGCATTGCCGATGTGGATGTTGTCGTAGACCGTGGGGCCGCACACGTACATGCGGATCTTGCCGGACTCGATGGGCTGGAACTCTTCCTTTTTATGGGTAGCGCTGTTGTAGATACGCATTCGTTACTCCTTAACGGTTTTCTGTAGCAGGCAGACGGCCCAGGCACCGATTCCCTCGCCCTGGCCTTCCCAACCGAGCTTTTCGGTCGTAGTGGCGGCGACGCCCACGTTTTCGACGTCAACGCCCAGGGCATGGGCAAGGTTGGCGCGCATGGCATCGCGGTGCGGAGTGATCTTGGGCTGCTGACAGGCAATGGTGCAATCGGCATCGACAAACTCGAAGCCCAGCTCGCGCGCATAGTCCATCACGCGAGCGAGCAGCACCATCGAATCGGCACCCTCGTAGGCGGGATCGGTGTCGGGGAATAGCTTGCCGATGTCTCCCCCGCGGCAGGCTCCCAGAATGGCGTCGGCCAAGGCGTGCGCGAGCACATCGGCATCCGAGTGGCCCAGCAGGCCGCGCTCGTAGGGAATGTCGACACCGCCGATGATACATCGACGCCCCTCCACCAGACGGTGAACGTCGTAGCCATGGCCGATGCGCAGGTTACTGAACATGGGGAAGGTCCTCTCCCTCGGCCATGCGACCGAGCAGAATCGCGGTTACGGGACGCAGGTCCTCGGGCACCGTCACCTTAAGGTTGTCGCGCGGGCTCTGGACGCAGCGGACGCGCCCACCAATGCGCTCGACCAGCGACGAATCATCGGTGCCGATAAAGCCCTCGGCAATTGCCTCGGAATGAGCGCGCTTCATAGCATCGACGCTAAAGATCTGCGGCGTCTGCGCGGCCCAATACAGCTCGCGCGGCGGCGTCTCGACGATGTTGTCGCCATCGACAATCTTGAGCGTGTCGATCGCGGGCTGGCCGCACACGACACCATCGAGGGCACGGTCGCTCACGAGCACGTCGATAGCGTGGTCGATGGCCTCGGTCGTAATGAGCGGACGAGCGCCATCGTGAATGGCGACGTATTCAAAGCCCGCCGGCACCGCGTGCACGCCGGCGCGAGTGGAATCCTGGCGGGTATCGCCGGCATCGGCAAAGCTGATGGGCGTGTCATAGTCAAACGGGTCGATAGCCAGGCGGCGCATCTCGGCACGACGCTCGACAGGGCAAACCACGACGATGTGGCCGACCTTATCGCTACGATCAAATGCGCGGATGGACCAGCTCATAAGCGGACGGCCCGCTACATTGACGAGCTGCTTGCCACCGGGGTTACCAAAGCGCTGGCCGCTGCCACCGGCAACGACCACGGCGCATACGGGCGCCATTATGCGTTCCCCTGTTTGGTGCCCTTCATGCGGTACAAGGAGTCCGCAAGAATGGCAGGGTTGTTGACGCCAAAGTCGCCCAGGCGCTCCGGATCCTCGCTGATGTCGTCCATGAGCTCCTGCAGCGAGCCATACTCGTCGACGATCTTCTCGGCCACGCCGTCGCGCACGACAGACACGCGCGAAAGCGTACGCAGGCCCAGAGGTGTCATAACGGAGTCCTCGTCCAGGTCGTCGTAACCCAGAACCGCCGCCACATGCTGCGGGTCGGATAGGTCCTTGGGCGTCATACGGCTCAGGTTGGCGCGGATCTTCTCGGCGTTTGCCTCGGAAGAATCGCTCGCGTAGTCGCGGATCATCAAGTCGTATTCGGTATCCATGCTGGAGCCCGCGAGCTGCTCGAGCTGCATCTGCACGAGCTTGCCCTGGTTGCCCAGCTTGACGATGCAATCCTTAAGCTCGGTCTTTGCCTGTTGCATGATCTCGAAACTCGAGAAGATGCCGGTGATGTCGGCGAGCGTGACGTAGTCGTCGAGCTCAAGGGCCGTCAGGCGCAGCAAGGAGCGGTCGAGCGACTGACGGGTAGTCTGGAGCGTGGCGACGAGCTGGTTGACCGAGCTCATGATGGTGGTGACGGGCTGGATCTCGTAGCTCTTGCCGTGAACGTACACGTTGACGACGGCACGACGAGCCGAAACCGAGATCACGATGGCATCGGTGAGCACCGACATGCGAGCGGCAGTACGGTGACGCATGCCCGTCTCACTCGTGGCGAGCGAGGGATCGGGATTGAGGTGAAAGTTGGCGCGCAGGATCTGGGTGAGGTCGCCATCGATGACGATGGCGCCGTCCATCTTGGAAAGCTCGAACAGGCGGTTCGAGGTAAACGAAATGTTGAGCGGGAAGCCGTCGTTACCGGCAGCGAGCACGTTTTCGGTGTCGCCGACGCAGATAAGGGCACCCAGGTGACCGGCAATGATCATGTCGAGGGCGGTGCGGATCGGCTGGCCAGGTGCCGTCAGGCGAATGGCCTGCTCCATACGCTTTTGCAGCTCGTTCTTATCCAAGGCATCGCTCCCATCGTATACGCTCCATAAACGCAAAATAGTTTCTCACGGTTTGTCCCTGCGGCGCTTGCGAAATCCGATGCTTACAGAATGAGCGAACACCGCGGTTGATTTCCGATCTCAGCCGAACACATTGAGCGGATAGGCCATTCCCGCAGTTAGCCGAACGCCCCCGCGGCCCCTCCTGGGGTCCGGGGGCGCCG
>CABRCR010000046.1:0-18934 GCA_902469435.1 uncultured Collinsella sp.
CACGTGGGCGACGAGTTCGTGCCCATCGAGAGCGACCTTTCGCTGGCCAATCGCCTGATCGATGTTACCCAGTTTGACTAATGAACCATGATGGCGGCGGCGCCCTGAGTGCGCTGTCGCCATAAGCGTGTTCCCTCAATCAAAACATGCCGTCCAAGTCCAAACCCTTCTACGTAAACGGAGTAACCATGTCCCACAACACCTTGCCGACCGTTGCCGAGCTTTCGGGCGAGATGCGCGAGCGCTTGGCCAAGGTCAAGTACGTCTTTACCGACCTGGATGCCACGATGCTCGCGCCCGGCTCGTGCGTGCTGCGCGACAACGACGGCAACCCCTCGACCAAACTCGTCGAGGCCGTCGTGGCGCTCGCTCGCGCTGGCATTCAGGTGGTTCCCACCTCGGGCCGCAACCGTACCATGATCCACGAGGACGCGCGCGTGCTCGGCCTCAACTCCTACATTGGTGAGATGGGCGGCCTGGTCATGTACGACCTCAAAGCCAACGATTGGGAGTATCTGACTGGCGACATGCCTTACGACCCCGCCTGCGGCCTTACTCCGCACCAGGTGATCGAGCAGACCGGCGTGTGCGAGAAGATTCTTGCCCGCTGGCCGCACAAGATCGAGTATCACAACGACATGTCGACCGGCTACAAGTACCGCGAGGTCACCGTCGGCATGCGCGGCGATGTGCCCGACAATGAGGTCCAGGCCATCCTGGACGAGGCCGGCTGCGGCCTGGTGTGGGCCTGTAACGGTCACCTGACGCATCTGTCCAAGCCGACGACGCTCGAGCTCGATCGCGTCGAGGACGGTCGCGCGTTTAACATCAATCCCGCCGGCCTCAACAAGGGCGTTGCCATCGCGCGCTTCTGCGAGCACCTGGGGATCGAGCGCGAGGAGACGCTCGCGCTCGGCGATTCCGAGTCCGACTTCTACATGGCCGATCACGTGGGCACGTTCTGCCTGGTCGAGAATGGCCTGACGAGCGCCGGCGCGCCCGAGTTCCTGGCTGCTTGCGAGAACGCTTTCGTTACGCGCGGCAAAATTGTCGACGGTTGGGCGGCGACGGCAGAGCTGCTGGTCGCGGCGCGTTCGTAGCGCGGCGTCGCCGCACTTGGACATGTCTTTTCGAGAGAGACTGGTGAGGTAATGTCCGATATCGAGAATCCGACAGGCGACACGCGCCCGATTGGCGTGTTCGATTCTGGTTTGGGCGGTCTGACGGTTGCGCGCGCCATCGCGACGGTGCTGCCGCGCGAGTCCGTCTACTACTTCGGCGACACCAAACGCTGCCCCTACGGCACGCGCACCGAGGATGAGGTGCGCTCGTTTGCGTTGCAGGCGGGCCGTTGGCTGTCGAAGCACGACGTCAAGATTATGGTCATCGCCTGCAACACGGCGACAGCTGCGGCCTTGCGTCTGGCCCAGCAGGTGCTCGACGTTCCCGTGATCGGCGTGATCGCGCCGGGTGCCCGTGCGGCAATCAACAGCACCCGTTCGCGTCGCGTGGGCGTGCTCGCCACCAACCTCACCATTCGCTCGGGCGCCTACACGCGCGCCATTCAGGATCTAGATGCCGGCGTCGATGTATACGGTTGTCCTGCCTCGAGCTTTGTCGAGGTTGTCGAACACGAGCTCGCCTCGGGCGCGCATCTGCAAGAGCAGTGGCTCGAGAACGAGGACATCTTCGATACGCCAGCCGTGCGAGCGCTGGTCGGCGCAACGGTTGAGCCGCTGCGCGATCGCGGAATCGATACCGTGGTGCTCGGCTGTACGCACTTTCCGCTGCTCGTGGGGCCTATTCGCCATGCGCTGGGGCCCGGGGTGCGTGTGGTGAGTTCCGCCGAGGAGACTACGCGCGAGCTGACCGATATCCTCACGCGCCGCGAGCAGCTGGCGGGCGACGCTGCCGAGCCTCAGCATCGCTTTGCGACGACGGCCGATAACATTGCCGAGTTTGCGGTGGCGGGTAGCTTTATCTTTGGCCAGCCGCTCAAGAGCATCGAACATATTGATATCGACGAACTGAAATAGATGTAGGGCTACCGTCCAAAGACTTGCCCTCTTCTTCTGCCGAAAGGATATTTCTATGGAGTACATGCAGGTCAACCGCGCCAACGGCCGTGCCGCCAATGAACTGCGCCCCGTCAAGCTCACCCGTGGTGTTATGAAACATGCCCACGGCTCGTGCCTGGCTGAGTTCGGCGACACGCGCGTGCTGTGTGCCGCCACAATTGAGGAGGGCGTGCCGGGCTGGCGCAAGGGCGCCAAGGCCGGCTGGGTAACGGCGGAATATGCGATGCTGCCGGCATCGACCGGTAAGCGTTGCAAGCGCGAGTATACCAAGCGTAAGGGCCGCTCCATGGAGATCGAACGTCTCATCGGCCGCAGCCTGCGTACCGTCGTCAACATGAAGGCGCTCGGCGAGTACACCGTCACCGTCGACTGCGATGTGATCCAGGCGGATGGCGGCACGCGTACGGCGAGCATTACCGGTGCCTGGGTGGCGCTGCATGATGCTCTTGCTATGTGGGTCGAGGCCGGCAAGATCGAGCGCATTCCGCTCGCGGGCCAGGTTGCCGCCATCTCTATGGGCGTTGTCGACGGCAACACCATGCTCGACCTCGATTATTCCGAGGACAGCCACGCCGAGGTCGACATGAATCTCGTCGCTACCGACACCGGCGAGATGATTGAGCTCCAAGGCACCGGCGAGCAGGCGCCCTTCGACCGCAAGCGTCTCAACGCCCTGCTCGACCTGGGCGACAAGGGCATCGCCGAGCTCATCGAGCTTCAGCGCCAAGCCCTCGCCTAACCTGCCAAAAAGGGATGTTAATTTTGGTAGGTTTTATCTGGGAAAACGTCGAAGTATAAGGTTTCTGTCGCCAGGGAGGGGAGAGGGCTCGAGGCCAGTTTCCCTTGGGCGGCATTGCTATAGAGACAAGGAAGCCAGTCATGGCACTAGAGAAGATCGATATCGACACCCTCGACCCGGCGGCGACCATCGTCGTGGCAACGGGCAATGCCCATAAGCTCACCGAGATCGAGGCCATTTTGGGCAAGGTCATGCCCGAGGTTCGCTTTGTGGCGTTGGGTCAGCTGGGTGATTTTGAGGACCCCGAGGAAAACGGCACGACGTTTTTGGAGAACGCCATCATCAAGGCGCAGGCCGCGGTAGAGGAGACGGGGCTTATGGCCATCGCCGACGATTCGGGCCTGGTCGTTGATGCCCTGGACGGTGAGCCGGGCGTGTACAGCGCACGCTATGCGGGCGTGCACGGCGACGATGCCGCCAACAACGCCAAGCTCCTCGTTAACCTGGAAGGCGTGGCGGACGAGGATCGCACCGCGCGCTTTATGAGCGTCGTCGCGCTCATCGACACGGACGGTTTGGTCACCTATGGTGAGGGCGCCTGCGAGGGCGCTATCGCACACGAGGGCCGCGGCGATCATGGCTTTGGCTACGACCCACTGTTCCTGCCGGTCGACACGCCGGGCAAGACCATGGCCGAGCTGACGGCGGACGAGAAGAACGCCATCAGCCATCGATTCCATGCGCTCGAGCATCTGTCCGCCAAACTGACGGGCGAGGAGTAAGCCGTGCGTGCGGTGGTGCAGCGCGTACTCAACGCCGGCGTGACGGTCGACGGCGAGTGCGTGGGTAAAATTGGGCGTGGCTATCTGGTGCTGCTGGGCGTGGGCCACGGCGACACGCGCGCCGAGGCCGATAAACTGTGGGGCAAGCTCCGGGGCTTGCGCATTAACGAGGACGAGAACGGCAAGACCAACCTGGCACTTGCCGATGTCGACGGCGAGGTTCTCGTAGTGTCGCAGTTCACGCTGTTCGCCGATTGCCGTCACGGCCGCCGCCCATCGTTTACGGATGCCGGCGCCCCCGATGTCGCCAACGAGCTCTACGAGTACTTCCTGACGCTCGTTCGCCAAGATGTCGAACACGTGGCGCACGGCATCTTTGGCGCCGATATGAAAGTCGACTTGGTCAACGACGGCCCATTCACCATCGTCTTGGACACGGACAACCTTTAGGTTACGCGGTTTTACCAAACCGCGTAACAACTGGTCATGCGAGGTTGTCGTCTGATACGTATTTGGGACGGGGTTAATTTAGCTACTTGCGTATGGCGGCAGCAGGGTGCTATAGTATTAGAGTTTTGTCTATCTTAGGGGTATTATCCCCTTTTTGAATTGCACCTTCTGGAGGCCCTGTTCATGGAAGAGATGGAAGTCAATCACGTCGACGACATCCACGAGAAGCTGACCGATATGGTGGGCGATCGCGTTAAGGTGAAGGCCAACATGGGCCGCACCCGCGTCGTCGAGCGCATGGGCACCATCAAGAGCGTCCACCCCGCCGTCTTTATCGTCGAGGTTGACGAACGTCGCGGGCGCAAGTCGCGTCAGTCCTACCAGTATATCGATGTCCTCACCGGTCAGGTCGAGCTGTTCGACCCCGAGAGCGGCGAGCATATCTTTACCCCGCTCGGCAATCAGCTCGAGGAGCACTAGCGGTGACCGATCGGTCCCTGACTCTTTCCGCGCCGGCAAAGATTAACCTCTACTTGGGGGTTCATACCGAGCGCGATGACCGCGGCTACCACAGGGTCGATTCCCTGATGGCAGCTGTCGGTCTTTCCGATACCGTGACGGTTACGCCGGCACAGGCGCTGACCGTCCAGACGGTTCCGGCATCAGATTTTCCCATGCAAAAGAATACGGCGTATCGGGCTGCGGTTGCTATGGCCGAGCATTATGGTCGCAAGGCAAGCATCTGCGTGACGATTGAGAAGCGCATTCCATTGTGCGCCGGCTTGGGCGGTCCCTCGACGGATGCGGCCGCGGTCATTGTCGCCTTGGCGGAGCTCTGGGGAATTGATCGCTCCGACCCCGCGCTCGACGACATTGCGCGGGGCATTGGTGCTGACGTCCCGTTCTTTTTGCACGCGAGCCCTGCGTTCTACGTAGGTGGGGGAGACGTGCTGGCAACTGAGTACCCCGCGCTGCCCGCAACGCCCGTCGTGTTGGTCAAGCCGCGCGAGGCAAGTGTTTCGACAATTGAAGCCTATCGACGTTTTGACGAGGCCCCGGTGCCTGCGGACAAGCCCGGCGCGATAGCTTCTGCCTTGCGTGCCGGTGATGCCGAGACGGCATATGCACTCATCCATAACAACCTGGGCGTCATTTCCGCACAGATGGAGCCGCAGATTCAAACGGTTCTCGATTGGCTGCGTAAACAGGACGGCACGGTTGCTGTAGATGTGTGTGGATCGGGCGCCTGCTCGTTTGCCATTTGCGACACCGCCGCCACGGCCGAAAGGCTTGCCGACGCTGCCCTGCAAAACGGCTGGTGGTCCTGCGCGACGGAGCTCATTCTCAACACGGTTCGCATCGAAGTGTCAAAGAAGTAAAAATTTCTCTAGCACGCGACGGAAATCTTTGTTACTATAGTCGAGCTAACGGGTTGTGGCTCAGTTTGGTAGAGCACTGCGTTCGGGACGCAGGGGTCGCTGGTTCAAATCCAGTCAACCCGACCAGAGCATGAGGAGGGACCGCTTCTTGCGGTCCCTTTTTTTAGCTATTGTTGTGATACCGCGATACCCGCGGTATACTCATTCGAGCTTGTCTCGCTGTATTGTGGAGGTCTACATGTTTGGACTGAGGGCTCCTGAGCTCATCATTATTCTCGTCGTTGTCCTGATTATCTTCGGGCCCAAGAACCTGCCGAAGCTCGGCAAGTCCCTCGGCTCTACCGTCAAGAATATCCGCGAGGGTATGGAGGGCGACGATAAGGCCGAGACCAAGCAGGCCGAGGAGGTCGTGGTCGAGCAGTCCGAGGAGGACAAGGAGATCGCTGAGCTCGAGGCCAAGCTCGCTGCTGCCAAGAAGAAGCAGGCAGAGGACAGCGACGCGGACGCAGAGTAGTCCCATCCCTTTGGGGTGAGCACCTGACCGGCTTGCCCGCAGGCTAGCCGGTCTTTTTCGTTTTGTTGACAGTTGATTGTTTGATCAGAGTTGGGGAGATATCCGTATGGACGCAAGCCAGATCGTACTGACCGCTGAGGGCCGCCAGAAGCTCGTCGAGGAGCTCGCTTGGCGTGAGGGCGATTACGCCAAGGAGATCGTCGAGGACATCAAGGAAGCCCGCGCGTTCGGCGACCTTTCGGAGAACTCCGAGTACGACGCCGCTAAGGACAAGCAGGCCCAGAACGCCGCTCGTATTGCCGAGATCCAGGCCATCCTTGCCAACGCTCAGGTTGCTGCCACCACAGGTGATCTGACCGTCTCCATCGGTTCCACCGTTTCTCTGATTGATCCCAACGGTGAGGTCATGGAAGTCACGCTCGTCGGTACCACCGAGACCAACTCGCTCGAGCACAAGATTTCCAACGAGTCTCCGGTCGGCCACGCCATCATCGGTCACGGCGAGGGCGACTCCGTCGAGGTCGTTACGCCTTCCGGCAAGACCCGCGTCTACACCATCGCCAAGATTGCACGCTAGACCACGGTCCCGCGTAAAGGTATGTTTTCGCTCCCTGGGACCGAATCCTGGGGAGCGTTTTAGTTTGAGGAGTTAACTTATGGCAGAGAACCAGAACGCCGCAGATCAGGCATCGACGCTCAACGACGAGCGCGCCACCCGCCTGGCCAAGCGCGCCGCCCTGTTCGAGGCGGGCCAGAACCCCTATCCCGAGCACTCTGAGCTTGAGGACTACGTTGCCGATATCGAGGCTAAGTATGCCGAGCTTGCCGATGGCGAGGACACCGAGGACGTCGTGAAGATCGCCGGCCGTGTGGTCGCCAAGCGCGGTCAGGGCAAGATTATGTTCATCGTCGTGCGCGATGCGACTGCCGAGATTCAGCTGTTCTGCCGCATCAATGACATGGACGAGACCGCTTGGAACACGCTCAAGGCCCTCGACCTTGGCGATATCCTGGGCGTGACCGGCGTGGTCGTGCGCACCCAGCGCGGCCAGCTTTCCGTTGCCCCTAAGAGTGCGACCCTGCTTGCCAAGGCCGTTCGTCCGCTGCCCGAGAAGTTCCACGGCCTCTCCGACAAGGAGACCCGCTATCGCCAGCGCTATGTCGACCTGATCGCCAACGACGACGTTCGCGAGACCTTCCGTAAGCGTTCGCAGATTCTCTCCACCTTCCGTCGTTTTATGGAGTCCGACGGCTACATGGAGGTCGAGACCCCCATCTTGCAGACCATCCAGGGCGGCGCTACGGCTAAGCCGTTCATCACGCACTTCAACGCGCTCGATCAGGAGTGCTACCTGCGTATTGCCACCGAGCTGCACCTCAAGCGCTGCATCGTCGGCGGTTTTGAGCGCGTGTTCGAGATCGGCCGTATCTTCCGTAACGAGGGCATGGACCTTACCCACAACCCCGAGTTCACCACGATGGAGGCCTACCGTGCCTTCTCCGACCTCGAGGGCATGAAGGCGCTCGCCCAGGGTGTCATCAAGGCGGCTAACAAGGCCATCGGCAACCCCGAGGTTATCGAGTACCAGGGCCAGACCATCGACCTTTCTGGTGAGTGGGCCAGCCGTCCCATGACCGACATCGTCTCCGACGTGCTCGGCAAGCAGGTCACCATCGACACGCCGGTCGAGGAGCTTGCTGCCGCCGCGCGCGAGAAGGGCCTGGAGATTAAGCCCGAGTGGACTGCTGGCAAGATCATCGCCGAGATTTACGATGAGCTGGGCGAGGACACCATCGTCAACCCCACGTTCGTGTGCGATTACCCCATCGAGGTCAGCCCGCTTGCCAAGCGCTTTGAGGACGATCCGCGCCTGACGCATCGCTTTGAGCTGGTTATCGCCGGTCACGAGTACGCCAACGCGTTCTCCGAGCTCAACGACCCGGTCGACCAGGCCGAGCGCTTTGCCGCCCAGATGGCCGAGAAGGCTGGCGGCGACGACGAGGCCATGGAGTACGACGAGGACTACGTGCGCGCCCTCGAGTACGGTATGCCTCCTGCGGGCGGCATCGGCATCGGTATCGACCGCGTGGTCATGCTGCTCACCAACCAGGCTTCCATCCGCGACGTGCTACTGTTCCCGCACATGAAGCCCGAGAAGGGTTTCCAGTCCGGTGCCGCTGCCGCCAAGGCTGCCGAGGCCGGCAACGCCGCGAGCCCCTTCGTCAAGCCGCTCAAGCCCACGGTTGATTATTCCAAGATTGCCGTCGAGCCGCTGTTTGAGGAGTTCGTCGACTTTGATACCTTCTCCAAGAGCGACTTCCGCGCCGTGAAGGTCAAGGCATGCGAGGCCGTCAAGAAGTCCAAGAAGCTGCTGAACTTTACGCTCGACGACGGCACCGGCACCGACCGTACCATCCTCTCCGGCATTCACGGTTATTATGAGCCCGAGGACCTGGTCGGCAAGACCTTGCTCGCCATCACCAATCTGCCGCCGCGCAAGATGATGGGCATTCCCAGCTGCGGCATGCTCATCAGCGCTATCCACGAGGAGGATGGTGAGGAGCGTCTCAACCTGATCCAGCTCGACGCCTCCATCCCCGCCGGCGCAAAGATGTACTAATTGGTTCCGTCGTTCTACCGAACGGCGGACCGGCCGACGCTGCGCGGGCCGCATTTGGACAATCTGACGTTCAATTTCAAGGGCGCGACCAGAAGGTCAGCGCCCTTTCGTTTCACGTCACCTTGTCTCAAATGCGGCCCGCTCGCTGACGTTGCCAATACATCGGCGTTGCCTTGGCCGTCAATAGTCATTGGGGACGTTCTTAAACGACTACCCAACGGCTATTGAGCACATGGCTCGCATGGCAGCCGTCTCTTTTATGTTTCCTTTAGCCGTCGCTGCCTAGGATGGGGGTTAGTCGGTAGGAAGGGAGCGTCTATATGGACGACGCGAGCGAGCGTGCAATCGAAGAGGACATGCTCGATCAGTTCAATTACTTTGACGATGAGGATGAGGAGCTAATCGATCGTCGCGAGCCGGCATCGCTTGACTCATTTGATCTGGTCGATGAAGAGACTGATGAGGTTGAGGACGAATCAACGGAGCCCCCACAGTCTTCGCGCCTTGACTCGCTGCTTTCGAGAGCCCCCATGCACCACGGTGTTCGTGCCGGCGCACTCCATATGAAAACAGACTGGCACCAGATCGTGACGGCAGGCGATGAGCTTGCCGTCGATGCGCCGCTCACCGATAAGTCATCCATCATCTGCCGCACCGGTATGCTTATGCTCGCGAGCGGAACGGGTGCCTGGCGTGTACGCGATACCATGAATCGCGTTGCCGCCGTACTCGGTGTCACCGTCCACGTTGACTTAAGTCTTCTGTCGTTTGAGTGCACCTGCATCGAAGATGGCCACTGCTTTAACGAGGTTGTCAGCCTGCCCACAACGGGAGTCAATACCCATCGCATTTGGATGATGGAGAGCTTCCTAAAGGAAATCGAGACGTATGGGCGCCGGTTTACCGTGCACGAATACCACGAGATGCTCAAGACCGTTGAGAGTTCAAAACCCGATTACTCTCCCTGGCAACAGGGCCTTGCGGCAGCTTGTGCTTGCGGCGCCTTCGTCTTTTTGCTCGGCGGCGGCCCTATCGAGATGGCCTGCGCATTCGTAGGCGCTGGTGTTGGCAACTTTGCTCGCTCTCATATTCTCAAGCAGGGTCTTGGCCAGTTTAGCGCGCTGACGATTGGCGTTGCGCTCGCTTGCGTTTCGTATCTGCTGGCATTGCTCGGCCTTGGCCAGGTCGTACCGGGGGCAATGTCGCACCAAGAAGGCTATATCGGCGCCATGCTCTTTGTGATTCCCGGCTTTCCTCTCATTACGGCAGGCCTCGACATCGCTAAGCTCGATATGCGAAGCGGCATTGAGCGTCTTTCGTATGCCGTGTCGATTATTGTGATGGCGACCCTTGTGGGCTGGATGGTTGCCGAGTGTGTGGGGCTGGCACCGGATGATTTTGCTCCGCTCGGCCTTTCGCCGCTTGCCCTTACGCTCCTGCGCGTGGTGATGAGCTTCGTTGGCGTATTCGGCTTCTCGGTGATGTTCAACAGCCCGGTAAAGATGGCCGCGGCAGCTGGGCTGATCGGCGCCGTGTCCAATACCTTGCGCCTTACGCTCGTCGATGCGCCGGCGCTGTTTCCCTTCCTGGGCCTGAGCGTAGGTATGCCTCCCGAGGCGGCAGCGTTTATTGGCGCGCTGGTATCGGGGCTGCTCGCGAGCTTAGCCGAAATCAAGCTCACCTACCCACGTATCGCCCTCACGGTGCCATCGATTGTCATTATGGTGCCGGGCTTGTATCTGTATCGCTCGATGTATTACATGTGCACCTTCGACACGGTCAATATGCTCGGCTGGTTTGTGCGTGCAGTGCTCATCGTGGCGTTTTTGCCCGTTGGCCTGGGTGTGGCGCGTACGCTCACCGACCCTCGCTGGCGCCACACCAGCTAATTGGTGCAAATGAAACTGATCCGCAAAACATGAACGTGGAAAATCTCCCGTTTTTGGCTTGTTTACGGGCTCAAAACGGGAGATTATCCACGCTCGTGGAATGGGTGTCCGAAAATCCACGCCCGTTGGGCCGATGCAGACGCACCTGGCAATTCCTTTTTTGTAGACGTTGTCGTATGGCTGCATGCGGAAAAGGCCCCAGCGGTTAACATATACTCCATATGGGTAAAGAGACCAAAGCGCCGCCACGAGTGGCGCTTTGCGTTTGAAAAAACTAGCTCGTCTAAGAGGAACTAGCATGTTAGACCGTTTTACCGATCGCGCGCGCAAGGTCATGTCCATGGCCAAGCAGGAGGCGCTCGATCTGCACTCAAATAAGGTGGGCACCGAGCACCTGCTGCTCGCGCTTGCCAAGGAGGACGAGGGCATTGCCGCCGAGGCACTGCGTTCGCTCGACATCTCCTACGATGACATCATGGATACCCTCAAAGAGGTCCAGACCACGGTTCCCGAGCCCAGCGAGGAGACCGAGGCTGCCAAGCTCGCCTTTACGCCGCTCGTCATCAGCGTGATGGAGCGCTCCTTCCGCGTGGCACGCGAGAACAACCAGACCTACGTTTCGACCGAGCACTTGCTGATCGGCATCGTCGAAGAGGGCAACGGCATGGCCATGGACATCCTCATGCGCCTGGGCGTGTCGTCTGCTTCCATTAAAAAGGCTATCGAGAAACTCACCGCCAAGGACCAGGACAAGAAGCGTCCGCTCGCCGGTGCCGGTGCCGGGCGTCCCGGTGCGGGCCTGCCGTTCTTTAGCGGCTCGGATGCCTCTCAGCAAAAGGGGAGTGGCACCGACACGCTCAAGCAGTTCGCGACCAACCTCACGCAGAAGGCGCGCGACGGCGAGCTCGACCCTGTAATTGGTCGCGAAAAGGAAGTCCAGCGCATGATGGAAATCCTCTCGCGTCGCACCAAAAACAACCCGCTCATCCTGGGCGATCCCGGCGTGGGCAAGACGGCCATCGTCGAGGGCCTGGCTCAGCAGATAGCAGCCGGCAACGTGCCTGAGAACCTCATGAACCAGAATATCTGGACGCTCGACCTGCCGGGTCTCGTGGCGGGTGCCAAGTATCGCGGCGAGTTTGAGGAGCGCCTCAAGAACGTGATCCAGGAGGCCACCGAAGCGGACGACGTCATCCTGTTTATCGACGAGATGCACACCATCATCGGTGCCGGTTCTGCCGAGGGCTCCATCGATGCGAGCTCCATGCTCAAGCCCGTACTCGCGCGCGGTGCCTTCCAGATTATCGGCGCCACCACGGCCGAGGAATTCCGCAAGTACCTCACCAAGGACCCGGCCTTCGAGCGTCGCTTCCAGACCATCGATGTCGAGGAGCCGAGCGTCGAGGACACGGTCAAGATCCTGACCGCGCTTAAGCCGCGCTACGAGGAGCACCACCATGTGCGCTATACGCAGGGTGCTATCGAGGCCGCCGCGAACCTTTCCAACCGCTACATCCAGGATCGCTTCCTGCCCGATAAAGCCATCGATCTCATCGACGAGGCCGGTGCCCGCGCTCGCATCGCCGCGAATCGCGCGCCCGAGCCGGTGCGCGAGGCCGAGCAGCGTATAGAGGAGCTCAAGGCCGCCGCGCAGGAGGCCACCGAGAGCGATGACATGAACAAGGCCGCCGAGATCACCGAGCAGCAGAAGGCCGCCGAGATTGAACTCGCCGAAGCCAAGGCCGCCTGGACCGCCGAGCTCGACGCCAGCCCGCTCACCATCGACGTGAGTCAGATCGCCGACATCGTGTCCGTGACCTCTGGCGTGCCGGTTTCCTCGCTCACCGAGAGCGAGAGCCGGCGCCTGCTGCAGACCGAAAGCGTGCTCAAGACGCGCATCATCGGTCAGGATGAGGCAGTCGAGGCCGTCGCCAAGGCCGTGCGCCGCAGCCGTTCGCCGCTCAAGGACCCGCGTCGCCCCGGCGGCAGCTTTATCTTCCTGGGTCCCACCGGCACAGGCAAGACCGAGCTCGCCAAGACGCTCGCCGAGTACCTCTTTGGCAGCAAGGACGCGCTCATCAGCTTCGACATGTCGGAGTTCGGCAGCGAGTTCGAGGTCTCCAAGCTCATCGGTAGCCCTCCGGGTTACGTGGGTCACGACGAGGGCGGTCAGCTTACCAAGGCCGTTCGTCGTCACCCGTATTCGGTCGTGCTGTTCGACGAGATCGAGAAGGCGCACCCCGACATCTTCAACATCCTGCTGCAGGTGCTGGAGGAGGGCCGCCTGACTGATAGCCAGGGCAAGACGGTCGACTTCCGCAACACCGTGATCATCATGACGTCCAACGTGGGCGCCCGCGAGATCGCACAGGATGCGAGCGTTGGCTTTGGCACCACCGGCGAGCAGGGTCTCACGTCGAGTGAAATCAAGGGCCGCGCGATGGGCGAGCTCAAGCGCCTGTTCCGCCCCGAGCTGCTCAACCGTATCGACGACATTGTGGTGTTCCAGAAGCTCACGGGCGAGAATCTCACCAAGATCGCGCACCTGCTGGTGGACGATCTGCGCCAGCGCCTGATCGCAAACGGCATGAACATCAAGCTCACCGATGCGGCCTACGACAAGATTGTGGCCGAGGGTACCGATCTTACCAATGGCGCACGTCCGCTGCGTCGTGCTATTCAAAAGCTCATCGAGGACCCGCTGTCCGAGGAGCTTCTGGCCGGCGAGTGGGGCGAGGGCGATACCGTCCTGTGCGACGTGGCCGATGGCAAGTTTGTCTTTAGCCACGGCACGGGCGAGATCCCGGCACCGCGTCCGGCGGGCACGCTCGGTGGCGATACCGCTCCGGCGGCGCCGCACACCGGAAACGCCGCGCCTGTGAGCAGTGGCGTGAGCTCGGGCCCCGGTGGCATGATGCAAGCCGGCTCTGGTGCGCTGTAGGGATTGAACATACCTTGTATAACGGGGGCGTTTCCGATAAGGAAGCGCCCTCATTTCTATTGAAATGCGCTTCAATCTGCCGTGCTATACTAAAATCGAGATATAGTATAGCAAAGGAGCTGATATGCCTACGTCAATACTCGACACGCGGCCAGTTCAGATGAACGTGCGTATAGATCGCCAGCTCAAAGAGGCGGGAGACGCCGTCCTGACTCATATTGGCATGACGCCGTCACAAGCCGTTCGGACACTTTGGGAGTATCTGGTCGTTAACGGACGCATGCCCTCGAAGGGAGACGCGGCGGCTCCGGTTTCTGACGGAGTGGAGCCCCGGCGCATGGAGTCAAGGGCCGCGCAAGGCAGCCATATCGTTCGCGATTCGTGCCTCAAATACGGCATCCCCATCCCTGAGTTCTCGGGAGACTATGACGACCTCTATGAGGAGGCCATGGCGGAGCGCTATCCCGAGTGGGTGGAACTATGAGCACAGAAGGCGTCCTCAAGCTGTTAATCGATACCAACGTATGGATGGATTATTTTTCTGGCAGGTCCGACCGTACGGCAAATGTCGTCCATCTGATCGAGATTGCCGACGCCTCGGAGCGGATTGCCCTGTTTGCCTCGTCGCTTTCGGTCAAAGACGTTTCATATCTTGTCTCGGCGGCAATCAAGCAGGAGTGCCGAAGAAAGACTGGCTCACTGAGCGATAACGCCATTGCGGCGGCAGACGAAACGGCCTGGGCATGCGTTCGACAGATGCGCGAGCTAGCCCTCATCGCCCCGGTCGGTGCAGACGAGGTCTTCGACTCCTTTGTGTTCAAGTACCACCACAATGACTTTGAGGACGACCTGATGCTGGGCGTCGCCAATCGCATTGATGCCGATTACGTCGTGACGGAGGACAAGAATCTTATTAAACATACCAATGGTGTATGCATTAATGTTCAACAGGCGTTGAGGTTGGTTGGGGGGTCCAACGTTCCCTCTGCACGGCCCGTCTAGCTTGCTTTACCTTGATAAAGTGGCGTTTCCTCACCGTTAGCCGATGATGCAAGGGCGCTCGACGTTTTCGACTGGTTTATGCGCGCAAAGTCTGGGAATATACAAGTCGCATATCTTACTGTCTAACCAGTTGCGCCAAGGAGGCACCATGGACTACAAGATTACCGGCTACGAGCCCGCTCAGCTGTTCCATTTCTTTGAGGAGGTCAGCGCGATCCCCCGTGGGTCTGGCAACGAGAAGGGCATCAGCGATTTCCTGGTTGCGTTTGCCAAGGAGCGCGGCCTCGACGTGTATCAGGACGAGGTCTACAACGTCATCATTCGCAAGCCCGCATCTGCCGGTGCCGAGAATGCCCCGACCGTGATGCTACAGGGCCACATCGATATGGTGTGCGACAAGTTGGGCTCCGTTGAGCACGACTTTACGACCGACGGTATCGACCTGGTCGTCAAGGACGGCGTCCTCACCGCTAACGGCACCACCCTGGGCGCCGACAACGGTATCGCCGTCGCGCTTATGCTTACCGTGCTCAACGATGATTCGATTGTCCATCCGGCCCTCGAGTGCGTATTCACCACCGACGAGGAGACTGGCCTGGTCGGCGCCGAGACACTCGACAAGTCCCAGATTAGCGCCCGCACCATGATTAACCTTGACTCCGAGGAAGAGGGCGTTGCCACCGTCAGCTGCGCCGGCGGCGTCGTCGTTACCTACACCTGCCCGATCGCGCGCGAGCACAAGACCGGTAGCGCCCTCACGCTCGACATCTCCGGCCTGCTGGGCGGTCACTCCGGCAGCGATATCAACCTGGAGCGCGGCAACGGCAACCTTATCATGGCCCGCATCATCGACCGCCTGATGGTTGCCGGTGAGCCCGCCATCGTCAGCTTCAACGGCGGCACCAAGGACAACGCCATCAATCGTGAGTGCAAGGCTGTTCTGGTCTACGCCGACCACGCTGCCGCCGAGGCCGCGGCCGAGATCGCCCGTGGCATCATCGCCGACGTTACCGCCGAGCTCGAGGTCTTCGACCCCGGCTTTACCTGCACTGTCGAGATCGCCGACAACGCCGAGGTCGAGGCCATGGACGAGAAGTCCGCGCTTGCCCTCATCCGCGCTCTGCGTCTTGCCCCCAATGGTGTGATTCGCCGCAACGTCGCCACCGACGGCTCAGTCGAGGTTTCCTCCAACATCGGCGTGGTCGCCACTTCCGATGATCAGGTCAAGATTATGCTGTCCCCGCGCTCCTCGATCACCTCGCTGCAGAACGAGTTCAAGGACCGCCTGCAGACGCTTGCCGATGTCCTGGGCTTCGACGCCAAGTTTGAGTTCGAGTATCCCGGCTGGAGCTATGCCGAGCATTCGCCGGTCCGCGACGTCTTTGTCGAGAGCTATCGCGAGCTATTTGGCTCCGAGCTGCGCATCGAGTCCATTCACGCCGGCCTTGAGTGCGGCCTGTTTGCCGAGGCCCTGCACGGCCTGGACGCCATCGCCGTGGGCCCGACGCTCTCCGATGTCCACACCCCGGACGAGAGCATGGAGCTCGCTTCTGCCGAGCGCTTCTACGAGCTGCTCATCGACGTCCTCAAGCGCCTCGCTGCGTAAAGGTTGCGCTAGCGGCAGTCCGAGCCACGTGCTGGCGGATTGCAAATGACATTACGAGAGGGGGCATCCGAACTTTTGCGACGGGTGCCCCCTCTCTTCTTTTAAAAAATGGGAAATTGATTGGCGTCTAGCCCATATCCGCCCTGATGAGGTCGAGGGTTCGCTGGCAGTTTTCGCGGACGGGGCCGAGCATATGCTCGCGCAGGTCCGCCATGCCGGGCAGGTCGGCGTATTCGTCCATGACCTCTTCCATGCAAATGGGTACCTCGTAGGCGAGGTCCATCATGGTCGCAAAGCAAAACTTCTCGGATAGCCCGGCATCGGTGAGCGCCGTCTCCAGCGCGGGGTCGCCCATACCGTGGTATCGGCGGATAGCACCTGGACCGATGCGCCCCACACGATTTTCGCCGCCAACGCTCATAGCAAGGCGTGCCCGACGTCGCATGCGCTCATACGCCAAGCCCGATGCGACATCGTACATGGGTGCGAGTGCCGCGTTTGTGCCTTTGCCTAGGATGAGCGAGTAGTTTTTAGCGTGTGCGTCAGGCGCTCCGATAATGGCGTTATAGAACAACATATAGGTAAAAAGCACAAGATTCATGTGGTGGGGGACTGTGTTAATCAGTCGTTCTTGGATGTCTCGTGTAGTCGGTCCTCCGTCGGCGGTGTATTTCTGGCCTGGCAATACACCGAGCGCCTGGCAAAAGTCCTCCTGATGCAGCCTTTCGATACTTCCGCTGCTAGTGACCATTCTGTCGTACCGTTCAACGACGAGCGCGGCTTCATCTTCAAATGTGCAATAGGAGACGTTGGCAGTTGGAACGCCAACACGCCGAGCCGTTTTCATGCAGACGAATTCGTTTAAGGCCTGATGTTTGAACCCAACGACACCATTTTTGAAGATATGGGTAGTGGGGGATGACCCTAGACATTCGCACCATTGGCCATCATGCCAAGCTAGTGCAAATTTGCCTTGGTTGCCGCCCAGGGACCAGCTTTCGTTGGAGCCCATCCATGTCTCTCTTTCGTCATCGCGAATTGCTTTGAGCTTGTGAGCGATTTGAGAATTGGTAAGCGGGCGGTATGCCGAGACCCTGCCGCGGGCGGCGCCTAATTGATCGGTTCGACAAAACTGAACGGCCCCTGCGCAGTCAAGACCGATATGGCACAAGAGGGCGACGGGGTTGTTGGATGCAACGTCATGCTCGGCGGCAATAGCGCGGCGCTGCTCTTGGCTGTCGGGCAAAAGGCCAAATAGGAACGGGCGGACGATGTTATGGTCATACGTGCGATTGGAAAGCGGCATTGTAAGCGATAGTGGTGCTCCGCGATAGGTTGGGGCGTATACAAAGCTGCAGAGTCCATGCTCGTCTTGCCGGAGAGTGCCTGCGATTTCGCCACAAATGAGGGTCGCAAGCTCCATCTCTGCCATTTATTTCACAACCTTACAGCCAAAGGAGAGGTCTGAAGTGTCGGAAAGGCCTTGCTCGGCTGCGATTTGGGCCAGCAAGGCACCATAGGAAGATGGCGTTCCCTGTCGAGCGGGTCGTCTGCCTACGCTTGGCTTTGGCAGGGCATTCGAGTTCGCGATAGGGAGGTCCGCTTTCGTCGTCGGATGTTCGGAGGGCGATGCGATGGAGTCGTTATCGCTTTGCGCAAAGAGACCTATGCCGAGTGCGTTAAAGACGGACAGCAACTTGTCGAGTCGAATGCCGGTGGCGTCTCCTAGCTCGAGCGATGCGAGCAGGCGCTCCGAAACACTGGCCGTTTTGGCGAGGGCGGCACGGGTGAGACCCTGAGCCTCGCGTGCCTGGCGCACGTAGATGCCAGCTTGGCGTGGTGTGGTGATGGGAAGGGTATCCATGGCGATCTCCAACATGCAGACTTTTGCATATCAGTATGACATGCAAAAGTCTGCACGAAAAGGCCTCATGCAAAACTTTGCATGAGGCCTTGTACTGGCGTTGAGTTTTGAGCGATTGCGTTTGGCGTTACAGCGCCAAAATCCCCAGATGCTCAAGCAAGATCTTAAGTCCGATGAGGGTGAGCACGATGCCGCCCACGATGGTGGCGGGTTTTTCGTAGCGTGCGCCAAAGGTGTGGCCAATCGCCACGCCGGCGACAGAGAAGATAAACGTTGTGACGCCGATAAGCGATACGGCGGGAACGATGTCGACCGAGAGTGCCGCAAACGAGATGCCTACGGCTAGGGCATCAATCGAGGTGGCGATGGCAAGGATTAGGTACTCGCCCAGGTCAATCCTCTCGGCATTCTTGTTGTCGCCTTCGTCCTCGTCCTCGGTAAAGGCCTCCCACAGCATTTTGCCGCCGATGAAGGCGAGCAGAATAAAGGCGATCCAGTGGTCGATGGGTCCGATGATGCCCATGAATTGACTGCCAAGCGCCCATCCGATTACGGGCATGCCGGCCTGAAAGCCGCCAAAGAACAGGCCGAGCACCGCGGCGACTTTAAGGTTGATCTTCTTCATGCCAAGGCCCTTGCAGATGGATACGGCAAAGGCGTCCATCGAAAGGCCAACGGCGAGCAGCACGAGCTCTGCGAGTCCCATAGTCTGGCTCTCTCTGCGGGCGGGCCCGCGTGTACCTCTTGGGGGAGTAACAAAAAAGACCCGTGGCGTACGCGTTGCGCGCACAGCCACGAGTCTCGTTCATTAAGGCAAGCCAGGCCGCATCGGCCAGTGTGTTGACTTACCGCGCCACCGGAGGCGAACCCGGTCACGCGACTACTCCCTCATTCATGTGAACCCCGATGCTACCACATAAGCAGCTCATTTGGGTTGGGGCTCTTTTGACTACCCCAGCGGTGTTCGCTCCCTTGATTATCGACTTTATCCGAACACCTCCCACATTCATCCGCACATGTGCGGATGAATGTGGGAACCCGATACCCTGAGGGCCGGACCGGCCGGCCC
>CABRCR010000047.1:0-19415 GCA_902469435.1 uncultured Collinsella sp.
GGCCCGAACCCCGTGAGGGCCGGCGCCTTTAGACGCGTGCCGGAAATCCAAGGGTTATACCCTAAGAGCAAACCACCCCTTTTAGGGGTGGTTTTGATTATCCCTCTCCGCCCGCTTGACCAAAATCTTGCCGCAAGCTTGACGAATGCCGGATGCCCAACAGCTTGATTCATTCCATACCAGATTCTATGCAAAAATGCCACTAAAAGGTCGTAGACGGTAGCGGGTGCTAGGCGAGTTGAATGACATAGCTGAACCTTGTTCATTTGCGTTACACTGCCGCTTAGATGGGACAAGCTGACAAGCTCATTTACCTGCTTAAAGACCGATTAGTCGGGGGATTAATAACAATCGGCCCTCGCTGTACAAAAACTTGCCGCTTGCGTACCAAAAGACAACCTAGAACACAAGGTCGCTCTATTCATAGCGCGGCTTGTATGGTCTTGCGGTTACAGTGTCCATACGGTCGAGTTGAGGAGCGGGCATGGTAAACGATTTGGGCAGTATGGACGACCTCGAGCTGATGCCGCTGGGCGGTGGCTATATGGTGCGACGCGAACGCTTGATGAATGAGCTTCTCGCCAAGGGCCGAAAGGCCGGCATCGTGGTTCTTTATGCGCCCGACGGGTTTGGGAAGACCTCGGTGCTGCTGCAGTACACCCATGAGGTTAAATGCGACCCGACGCGAGGCCCCGTGCGGATTATCGAGGCCGATCGCGCCACTGGGCGCGAGGTGTTTATGCAGCTCGAGGTGGTTACCGAAGAACTCAAAGACAAACCGCACTCCCTTATCGCGATTGATAATGTGCCAAACCTCGATCAGCACGATACCGAAGACCTCATCGACAGGATTCGCGGCCTGCGCGCTATGGGGGTGGGGGTCTTTATCTCCTGCCGTCCTTCAAATCGTCAACTGATTCATGGGCTGGGCGATTCGGTTAAGATCAATGCGCAGATGCTCAAGGTGCATGCCTATGAGTATTCGGCGTGGGCATCGGCGTTTTCGATCAGCACATCGCTCGACTTTTATCAGCTCACGCAGGGCGTGCCCGAGCTCGTTTCGGCATTGCAGACGGGTCTGTATGGCCAAGGCGACGTAGCCGGTCTGCTCGAAAACGAGATTGTCAACGTATATGGCGCGGCACTTGTCGACTTGGCTTCGCTCGACAATAATGCACTGTTTTGCGTGGCATGTCTCATGATTTTGATGGGCGAGGGCAATATCGCAGAACTCGAGGCTTGCGGGGTGAGGCTATCGATGGTCGACCAGTCCTACTTCGTACGCGACTACCCGATCTTTGGCTTGGACCCCGCCGAGCGGAGTTTTACATGTCTGGGCACGGAGGATAACGGACGCTTGCGCTTGCGTAAGTTGGTGGCCGAGGTTCGCCCCGAACTTGTTCCGAGGGCGGCCCGGATTTTGCTTAAGGCGGGCCGATGCGATGCGGCGATGGGCCTGGCGGACGCCTTTTTGGACCGTGATGCGGTCCTTGAACTTGCTGGGCAGTATGGGGTCGATCTGGCTCTGACGGGGCACGGGGCCGATATCTGCCGAGCAGCGCTGGGCACGATCGATGCCGAGGATCCGGCTCCAGAGCCAACGCCTGCCGAGGCGCTTGGCGTATATCTGGCAGCGGTCAGCGTGTCCAATACAAAGCTCGCTCGCTATATGGCATCGGTCATCGAGCGCGGGGGCGAACGGGCGGCCTGCGAAATAGACCCTGTTTCATGGAGGGTGGCCCAGACACTGACGGCTGTTTGCTATGGGGACAACGGGCTTGGGCTTCCTACGAACCTGACCGTGCCAGAAATCGAGACATCCCATACCGCACTCGATATGTTGTCCGCGCATATCGAGGTCAAGCGCTGCCTGACCGAGCGGGGAGATGACGGCGGCGTTCTACAGCAGCTCAAAACGAGCAAGGCCTACGACTGCGAGCTCGACATCGCGGGGATTGTTATACGGGCCGACAGCATGCTGGTGGAGCTTTTTGACGGGTCGTTTGCGGGAACCGACGAGCGCGACGACGAGATGACGGTGGTGCGGGAGGCGCTCGACGTACGTGGGCTTAAGGCGATGGCTATCTGGGTGCGCATGGTGTTGGCGGCACGGCGGCTCCTTTCCGGCTTGCCGGTAACCGACGACGCGGCATTCAACGAGCTCGATCGTTTTGCCGTGCGCATGCGCGACAACCAGATTCAGCTGTTTGGCCTGTTGCTAGAAGGCTGGCAGTCGCTGGCAGAGGGACGGCCGGTTAATGCAAAGTTCCGTGCGGTCCAAGTGCTCAAACTTGCCGAGGAGTCGATTGCGTACATGCGCGATAACGCATTGCTGTTGGAGCGCGCGGCGTATCTGCGTAACACCTCGATGGTTTCGGTGCGCGAGGAAGCGGAGTTGCTCGATATAAGCCAGACGCAGGTTGGTGGAGCGGAGGCCTGGATGGTGGCGCTGCATTTGGCCTGTGCGGGCCGAGACAGCGATCTTGCGGCCTGGATGTCCATGAATCGTGCGGGGATTCTAGAGCCATCGTATCGGCTCTTTGCGCGCCTTGCCATGCATTGTCTGGGCGAGCCGGCGACCAGGATTCGCAAGAAGCTTCCCGTGCGCGAGTTATCGCGGTATTCGCTGCGCGACGATCTGGAAGGGGAGGGCGAGCGCCTGTTCCAGGCCGGCGAGGTTGAAGCCGTTGATACCATCGACCATATCGAGATTCGCATGTTTGGTGCGTTTCGCGCCGAGCGCGATGGGTTTCCCATCACGGACAAAATGTGGCGGCGCAAGAAGGCGGCGACACTTGCCGAGCGGCTTGCGCTGGGCATGGATGCGCTCGTCGATCGTGAGACGCTGGCCATGGAGCTGTGGCCCCATGCCGAGTTCAATAGCGCCCGCAACAACCTGTACTCGACGATATCGCGCTTGCGGTCGGCTTTGGGGCCGACGCCGGATGGCAAGTCGTGTGTACTCATCCAAAATGAATGCATCGGACTCAACGGCGACTACGTCAAGACCGATGTGCGGCTGTTTGACCAGATAAGCCGTGAGGTTTTGGGAAATCGCACGGGTGCGCGCGGGCCCCATTTAGTTGAGCTGTGCCTTAAGATTGAGCAGCTTTATGCCGGACCGCTGTATGTTCCCAATGGCTGTAATCCCACCTACTTTTTGCGTATGCGACGCATTATGCAGTCAAAGTACATCGATTGCATGATTAAGGGGGCAAATGCCGCTCTAGAAGAAAACGATCTGCAGTCGGCGATTTGGCTGGCGGAGTCGGGGCTTCGGCAGGAAACGGCGCGCGAGGATATGGTGCGCTGCGCCATGTGTGTCTACAGTGCGGCGGGGCGGAGGCGCGATATCGTCGAGCTGTACAGCGGGCATATGCACCATCTGAGGGAGCAGGTCAATGGCGTACCCGAGCCCGAGACGCGGCGTCTATATGAGCGCTTGGTGGAGGGTCGGCTCAATCGCGTGCTGGTCGAGCGATAAAAAACGGGCGCCCGAAGTACTTGGGCACCCGTAAGCTTGCTATGTGTCGGCTCGCCGGATCATTGGCTCTTAGACGAGCTTGATCTTCTCGATGTCCTTGCGCGAGGACTCGCGATACAGCGAGAACTTGCGGCCGATAACCTGAACGACGTCGGCGTGGCAGCGCTCGGCGAGCTCCTCGGCGGCCTCACGGGCGGAAAGGCTGGAGCCATCGAGCACGGAGCACTTAACGAGCTCGTGCTTCTCCAGGTAGGCGACCGTCTGCTCGACGGTGCCCTCGTTGACATCGGACTTGCCGATGATGATGGCGGGGTTGAGGTGATGGGCCATGCTGCGAAGCTGCTTGACCTGGGCTCCTGTCAGTGCCATGGGTTCTCGCTTTCTATGTATGGGGCGCCCCGCGACGGGGCCTTAATCTACGTGAGCTGTCCCACGATAGCGCAGGAACGGCGCGGTGTGGAGCGCGTTTGCCCAGTTCAAAAAGAATGCGGATGCCGAGTGAGTGGGCGGCGTGGGCTGCGAACAAGCTATGAGCTGGGCGCAGAGACTGGCTCCCATGAAATAAATGCCCAACGAACCTTGCGGACGTGGTCGAGCATGTAGCGTCCCTGCGGCACACCCTTGGAGCCTGGCTCACCGGCATGGGGGTTCTCGATCATGTGCTGGGCGATGTAATCGCGCAGGCGGTCGATCTTATCCTCGTTGCCATGTTCGAGCATACGGGAAAAATCCGCCACACCTGCCTCAAGGCTATCGAAGGTGTCGCGTCGAGGCGATTCAAAGTATGTAACCTGCGGCAGGGCACCCATCTGAATGAGGATATTAAAAGCATACACAAAGCCATTACTGCAGGTAACCGAGGCACCGATGGCGTTCATCAGGTGCAGATCATAGCGCGGGCTGGAGTTAGCGACCATCGTGACAGCACAACGCCGACGAGCCGTTCGATCAAGCTTGGCAAGCGCATCTTTTAGGTTGGTCGTCGTAACCGACCGACTGGCAAAGGCAACATCCACCGCCTTTGCGACCGGTCCAACCAAATCCCAATCATCATCCCAAGCAAGCTCAAGCGGCGTAATGTGATCCTCGAGCCCATAGTACTCAATGCCAGCATCAAGCGTGCCCAACATAGCGGGGGAGAAATCAGCTGCAATCACAGGATGCCCAGCCTGAGCAAGCGGAATAGCAATCGACCCAGCCCCACACCCCATATCGAGCACCGATTCGCCGGGCTCAAGCGCCAACAGCTTTATAAAATCCCGAGCATAAGGGGCAGTTTCCAGTGGACGAAAATGCCGAGCCCTTTTATCCCACTCAAAAGAATCGTCAGCCCGCCGCCGATCAGCTTGCAGACGCATCCACTCCAGATTCCAATCTGTGGAAAGCAGCTCAGAACGATTCTCCCCATCAGCCACGGGCCAACCTCCTAGCAACAAAAAAGCGACTCCTCCCAAAAGAAGAGCCGCAACCAGCATATATCAGAAAGAACCGATCCAACGCCAAACCGCCATACCAGCAAAGTAGGGCAGAAGCGAAGCGACTGCCAAAGGGATAGAACCCAACCGAGGGCCCGTTGTGCGGGAGCCCCGGGGAGGGCAAATATATAAGGTCGATCGCGAGTTCCGCACGAGCCGGAGAGCACTTAATGTGCTCTCCGTGCGAGCCAGGACTGTCCGAGCAGGCGACCTTATATATTTGCCCTCCCCGGGGCTCCTCGCCAGTCCCCCTCAGCTAGTTCTTCAGCGAGTTCAGCGGCGCCGGGAAACGTCCACCGCGATGGGCAAGCACGGTGCCGGCGTTGGGGTTCACCGGCATGATGGGCGCACGGCCGAACAGGCCGCCGTACTCGACGCAGTCGCCCACGCCCTTGCCGATGGCGGGAATCACGCGGACGGCCGTGGTCTTGTTGTTGATGACGCCGATGGCCATCTCGTCGGCGATGATGCCGGCGATGGTCTCGACCGGGGTGTCGCCGGGGATGGCGATCATGTCCAGGCCAACGGAGCACACGCAAGTCATGGCCTCGAGCTTCTCGAGCGAAAGCGCGCCGGCTTCGACGGCGGCGATCATGCCGGCGTCCTCGGACACGGGGATGAAAGCGCCGGAGAGACCGCCCACGCTGGAGCTGGCCATAACGCCGCCCTTCTTGACGGCATCGTTGAGCATGGCGAGTGCGCAGGTCGTGCCCGGGCCACCGCAGGTGCCAACACCGATGATCTCGAGGATGCGGGCAACGGAATCGCCGATGGCAGGCGTAGGCGCCAGCGACAGGTCGACGATGCCCTTCTCGACACCCAGGCGACGGGCGGCCTCGCGGCTCATGAGCTCACCGGCACGGGTGATCTTAAAGGCGGTCTGCTTAATCTTCTCGGCGACCTCCATCATCGATGCGGAATCGGGCAGCGTCTCCAGGGCTGCGGCCATAACGCCGGGGCCCGAGACGCCTACGTTGATGACGGCGTCGGCCTCGCCACCGCCGTGGACGGCGCCCGCCATAAACGGGGAGTCCTCGACCATGTTGGCAAAGCAGACAAACTTGGAAGCGCCGACGGAATCCTGGTCGGCCGTGAGTTTAGCGGCATCGATGATGGTCTGGGCGGCCATGAGCACGGCATCCATGTTGATACCGGCGCGCAGGCTGGCGACGTTGACGCTGGAGCAGACGCGGCTCGTGGTGGCGAGCGCCTGGGGGATGGACTGGATAACGCGGCGGTCGGCATCGCCGATGCCCTTCTGGACGAGCGCGGAGAAGCCGCCCAGGTAATCGATGCCGAGCGTCTCGGCCGCGCGGTCGAGGGCATGCGCGATGGGGGTGAGGTCCTCATCCTTGCAGCATGCGGCGATCTGCGCCACCGGGGTGACGGAAACGCGCTTGTTGACGATGGGGATACCGTACTCGCGCTCGAGGTTCTCGGCGGTCTCGACCAGATGCTCAGCCGTGTGCGTCACGTGGTCGTAGATCTTCGTGCACATGCGGTCGAGGTTCTCGTCACCGCAACCCATGAGCGAAACACCCATGGTGATGGTCCTGATGTCGAGGTTCTGCTCCTCAACCATGCCGCGGGTTTCCGCGATTTCTGCGGGCGTGATCGCCATCCTTGCACTCCTATCTGCCAAAACGAGCATAGTCTTATCTATTCTAACGTGCCGCACGTGCCAAGTGGCGCGTGCGGCACGTTTTGGTGCTCGGTTGTTTCCGTTGTGTTACTGCCCAAAGACCTCTTCGGCGATGCGCGCGCTTTCGGCGGCATCCTTGGCGTAGTAGTCCGCGCCGATCTGTTTGGCGTATTCGGGGGTGAGCACGGCGCCGCCTACGATGATCTTGACGCCCGGCACCTCGGCATGAAGCAGCTTGATGGTCTCCTCCATGGCGACGACCGTGGTGGTCATAAGCGCCGAGAGGCCGACGAGCTTAATGTCGCGCTCCTTGACGGTCTTGAGCACCTCCTGCGGATCGACGTCGCGGCCTAGGTCAAAGACGGTATAGCCGTAGTTGTCGAGCAGCATTTTGACGATGTTCTTGCCAATATCGTGGATGTCGCCCTTGACGGTGGCCACGCAGATCTTGCCCTTGTCGGCAATCTCGCCGGCGGGCATCAGGCGCTTGATGGTGTCGAAGCCCACGCGCGCGGCCTCGGCCGAGGCCATAAGCTGCGGCAGGAAGAACTTGCCCTGGTCAAAGAGGACGCCCACCTCGTCGAGGGCGGGGATAAAGTGATTGTTGATGAGGTCCATGGCGTCGTGGTCTGCCAGCAGACGTTCGGTCTCGGCAGCAATCTCGCCTTTGCGGCCCGAGACGACCATGTGGCGGATGGGGTCATCGTCAACGCTGGTGGCGGTGCCCGCGGCAGGCGCGGCATCACTCGATGCGGCCTGAGCTGCTGCCGGGTTGGCGGCGATCTTGTACGGATCGGTCCAGCCGGCGTAGCGCTCGATGTATCCGGTCGAGCCCTCGTCCTCGACACTCAACACGCGATAACTGTAGACGGTATCCATAAAGCGCTTGGAACCCGGGTTCATGATGGGGGCATCGAGACCCGCGCCAAAAGCGGCGGCCAAAAAGACAGAGCCCAGCAGCGGGCGGGCAGGCAGGCCAAAGCTGATGTTCGACACGCCAAGCGCGCATTTGACGCCCAGGCGCTCCTTGCACAGGGACATGGCGCGCAGGATCTGTTCGGCTTGGCGTTGATTGGTCGAGGCGGTCATGACCAGACAGTCGATGAGGATGCGGTCCGGTCCGATACCGTAGCGCGCAGCCTCGGCTACGATACGCTCGGCGATGGCGAAGCGAGCCTCGGCGGTATCGGGGATGCCGCCCTCGTCGAGCGTGAGGCCGACGACGTTGGTGCCATAGTGGGCGACCAGCGGGAAGATCTCGTCCATGATCTGCTGCTTGCCGTTAACCGAGTTGATGATGGGCTTGCCGGCGTAGCGGCGCACGGCGGCCTCGACGGCGGCGGGGTCGGTGGAGTCGATCTGCAGCGGCAGCAGCGTGGAGCCTTGGAGCTGCTCGGTCGCTTGCTGGATGACCTTGACCTCGTCGATCTCGGGCAGGCCCACGTTGACGTCCAGGATATCGGCACCCTGCTCTTGCTGGCTGATGCCCTGGCTTACGACGTAGTCCAGATCGCCGTCGCGTAGGGCCTGCTGCAGGCGCTTTTTGCCGGTGGGATTGATGCGCTCGCCGATGACGGCGATCTTGTGGCCATCGCAGGGAAGGTCCACGACCGTCTGGGCGCTTGTGACCGACATGCTGGGCTTGCGGTGGCGCGGACTGGGCGTGTGGTTATCGATAAGCGTGCGCAGCGCTGCCATGTGCGCCGGCGTGGTGCCGCAGCAGCCGCCCACGACGCTCACACCATCCTTGATCATACCGGCGACGGCCACGGCGTACTCGGGTGCCTGGATGTCAAAGACGGTATTGCCGTCATCGTCCACGCGGGGCAGTCCCGCATTGGCCTGCACCATAACGGGCTTGTCGGTGACGGTGAGCATGCGAGCGGCGAGTCCTCGGAGCTCGGCCGGGCCCTGGCTGCAGTTGATGCCCAAAACGTCGGCGCCGATGGCGTCGAGGGTGATGGCGGCGACCTCGGGGCTCGTGCCCAAGAAGGTGCGGCCGTCTTCCTCAAAGGTCATGGTGGCAAAGACGGGCAGGTCGGAGTTCTCGCGGCAGGCGAGGACCGCCGCCTTGATCTCGGCAAGGTCAGTCATGGTCTCGATAATAAAGAGGTCCACGCCCGCATCGACGCCGGCACGCACTTCCTCGGCAAAGAGGTCATAGGCCTCGTCAAAGCTGAGGGTGCCTAAGGGACGAAGCAACGCGCCGATGGGGCCGATGTCACCGGCGACGTAGCGGGCGCCGGCCTCGCGGGCACAGGCGACGGCCGCGGCAAAGACGTCTGCCACGGTGGCGGCACCGTCGAGCTTGTGGGCGTTGGCGCCAAAGGTATTGGCGGTGATCACGTCGCAGCCAGCCTCGACGTACTGGCGCTGAATGTCGGTAATGACCTGGGGCTCCTCAAAGTTGAGCAGCTCGGGCAGGGCTCCGGCCTTCATGCCGGCCGCCTGCAACATGGTGCCCATGCCGCCGTCGAACAGCAGATGCCCCGTGCCCTCGATGGCGGCGCGCAGGCGATCGTCCTTAATGCGAAGGTCGTCGATTGTGCGCGTCTTGTACGTGGCACCGTTGCGACGTGCGGCATCAACGGGTGCCGCCAATGCAGTGCCGTCAGAATCATGAGTGATAAGCGGAGTAAACATCGAGGGCTCCTAATGGCTGGAATAGCAGGTGGTGTGGGCGGCGCGGAAGCGACAGTGCTCGCGCATGCGGCAGATATTGCAGGTGGGGCGGCTCTGGGCGTCGTGGACCTCGCCGTCGAACAGACCGATCACCGCGGTCACGCTCTTGGTGGGCATGAGCAGGCTGGTGGGCGTGATGGTAAGCCCGATGAGCCGCGTGGCGTTGAGCGCGTCCACGATTGAGCGCTGTGCCGTAAGCGGGCAGTCGCCGTAGCCGGGACTGAAGCGCCAGTTACCGGCGAGTCCGTGTGCGGCGGCCGCAGCCTTAACCTGCTGGTCCATCTGCTCAACGGCGGCTTCTACATAGGCAGAGCATGCGGCGTCGAGCACGGCTCCCTCCAGGGGCTGCTGGGCTCCCGTGGTACGCAGGCGACGCTCGGCGTCCATGCCGAGGGTGCATGCCATGAGCGCGGCAAAGCGTGCGTCTTTGAGATGTCGATAGATGTCGCGACCGCGCAGCTCAACGTTGGTGCCAACCAGACGGATGCAAGGCTCTCCCTGCTCGTCCACGCCCGTGGCATCGACGGTAAACACGCGCCGCACGCCGCGGGGCTCAATGTCCAGCTCAAGGCGCTCGACCACAAGCTCAATACGTCGTGACAGCTCGGGCTCAATCTGCTGGCCGCCGTAACCCAGATACCGCAGCATCTCGGCACGGTCGACACGGGGATGGTGCGCAGCATCGACACGGTAAAGCGCCGGCGACGCAAGGTCGGCCGGCACTTCGACAGCGGTTGTATCGATGTGCGGTTTTTCCATTACCCCAGGCGCTCCATAATGGTCGCGGCGATCGCAGGACGATTCATAGTGTACAGGTGCAGACCGGCGGCACCGTGCTCCTTAAGGTCGCAAAGCTGACGGGCGGCATAATCTACACCGGCTGCCTGCAGGCTCTCGGGGTCGTTCTCGTACTTGGCGAGAATCTTGATGACGGGGGAGGGCAGCGACGCGCCGCACATAAAGACCATGCGGCTGATCTGGGACTTGCCCATAAACGGCATGATGCCCGCGGTGATGGGCACCGTGATGCCTGCCTTGTCGGCAAGCTCGCGGAAGCGGTAAAAGCACTCGTTGTCAAAGAAGAGCTGCGTCACAAAGAAGCTCGCGCCGGCGTCCTGTTTTTGCTTGAGGTATTCGACCGAAGCGTTGAGGTCCTCACAGGCAATGTGGCCCTCGGGGTAGGCCGCGGCGCCCACACAAAAGCCGGCGTCGACAAGCTCGGGGATGAGCTCGCGGGCGTGGGCGTAGTCCGAGGCGGGCTTGTCATCCTCGGTCGCGCCAGCGGGCAGATCACCGCGCAGGGCCAGGATGTTTTCTACGCCGGCGGAGCGGTATTCGTCGATCTTGGCGGCGATATCGGCGTGCGAGCGGCCCACGCAGGTGAGGTGCGCCACCGAGGGCGTATTGAATTCGCTCGTAATCATATGCGCGATGGGGGCGGTGGTGGCGCCGTTGCCCGAGCCGCCGGCAGAGCAGGTGACCGAGACAAAGCTCGGCGAAAGCTTGCACAGATTGCCTGCCACCTCGCGAGCCGTGTTGAGGGTCAGCTCGCCCTTGGGCGGGAACATCTCAAACGAAACGGGTGCGGTGCCCTGGGATGCTGCCTGCTTAAAAACCTCGTCGACGCGCATATCGTGCTCCTTTAGATACGTAATAGTGTGATGTGTTGTAAGGATTCTACAGCACCACTGTGTCACGGTGGAGTTTCACTCGCTATTCGGGGATACCAATCAAAGATGCCTTGCTATCGACATTCCCTATAGCAGAGCGGTCAATCTAGGATGGGGCTATAAAGACTGGTATCTGATACGAAATACCAGTTAATAGAGCCCCATCCCAAATTGACTACCCTTAAACCATGGGGAGAGGTCTGCAATTTATACAGTTCATTGGCTGTTGAGGGCGGCAACGCCGCCGCGATGCGGTAACCTCATTGATTGGTTTCGTGACAGCAACATAACGGTAATGTTGCGGAAACACGACGAGCCTAATCTATGACTCGTTCGTTAGTAATCAACACCGCTTCTCACGCGGTGCCGATACGAAGGGAGTTCCGTATGGCCGAACTTACTGACCGCTTCGGGACCATGGTGTTCTCTGAGGAAGTCATGAAGGACTACCTCCCCAAGGACATTTGGAAGCGCCTTGCTGCAACCCTCGAGGACGGTGAGCCGCTCGACCTGGATGTGGCCAACGCCGTTGCCCATGCCATGAAGGTCTGGGCCATCTCCAAGGGCGCGACACACTACGCGCACTGGTTCCAGCCGCTTTCGGGCATTACTTCCGAGAAGCATGACAGCTTCCTCGAGCCCAACCACGACGGCACCGCCATTACCAAGTTTACGGGCAAGAACCTCATCCAGGGCGAGCCCGATGCTTCCAGCTTCCCCAACGGCGGCCTGCGCGCCACCTTCGAGGCCCGTGGCTACACCGCTTGGGATCCCACCAGCCCCGCCTTTATCAAGGACGATGTCCTGTGCATCCCCACGGCTTTTTGCTCCTACACGGGCGAGGCCCTGGACAAGAAGACCCCGCTGCTGCGCTCCATGACCGCACTCTCGCGTGAGTCCAAGCGCGTTTTGGCGCTGTTTGGTAAGACCCCCAAGAAGGTCGTTCCTTCCGTGGGCGATGAGCAGGAGTACTTCCTGATCAAGAAGGACGCTTACCGCAAGCGCAGGGACCTGGTCATCACCGGCCGCACCCTCTTTGGCGCCGCTCCCTGCAAGGGCCAGGAGCTCGAGGAGCACTACTTTGGCGCTATCCGCCCCACCGTCTCGGCTTATATGAAGGACCTGGACGACGAGCTGTGGGCGCTCGGCATTCCCGCCAAGACCAAGCACAACGAGGTCGCTCCCTGCCAGCATGAGCTCGCCCCTGTCTACGGCGAGGTCAACGAGGCCATCGACCAGAATCTGGTCATGATGGAGAAGATGAAGCTCATCGCCTCCCGTCACGACTTGGTCTGCCTGCTGCACGAGAAGCCCTTTGAGGGCATCAACGGTTCGGGCAAGCACAACAACTGGTCGCTTGGCACCGAGTCCGAGAACCTGCTCGACCCGGGCGACACCCCGCTCGACAACCTGCAGTTCATCGTCTTCCTCACCGCGGTGATTGAGGCCGTCGATAACTATCAGGAGCTCCTGCGTGCCTCCGTTGCCTCGGCCGGCAACGACCATCGTCTGGGCGCCAACGAGGCTCCTCCGGCGATTATGTCCATCTTCCTGGGCGACCAGCTTACCGAGGTCGTCGAGAAGATCATCGATGGCAAGGCTTCCGTCCATGCCACGCGCGGCGTGCTCGACCTGGGCGCCGATACCCTGCCCAAGCTGATGCAGGACAACACCGACCGCAACCGCACCTCCCCGTTTGCCTTCACCGGCAACAAGTTCGAGTTCCGTGCCTGCGGCTCCGAGCAGAACGTCTCCGACTCCAACCTGGTGCTCGATGCTGCCGTGGCCAAGTCGCTCAAGTCTTTCGCCGACGCACTCGAGGGTACGCCCGAGGATAAGTTCCAGGACGCCGCGCTCGAGTACTGCAAGAAGGTGCTGACCGATCACCAGCGCATCCTGTTCTCCGGCGACGGTTACTCCGACGAGTGGCCCATCGAGGCCGAGAAGCGCGGCCTTGCCAACAACAAGACCACGGCCGACGCTCTTCCCGCCTTTGTTTCCGATAAGGCCATTGCGCTCTTTGAGGAGACGGGCGTCCTGACCAAGGCCGAGGCCCAGTGCCGCTATGACTGCAAGCTCGAGAAGTACAACAAGCTCATGAACATCGAGGCTACCACGATGGTTCGCGAGGCGCGTCGTACCTATCGCCCGGTCATTACCGCCTATGCCACCAAGGTCGCTAAGGGCCTTGAGACTATTCGTGCCGCCGGTGCTGAGGCCGCCATGCAGTGCGAGCAGAACACGCTCAACAAGCTCTGCAACGGTATCACCGCCATCAACGACTCCATCAAGGCGCTCGACGCCGTACATCAGAAGGCCGAGGCTCTCGATGGCCAGGAGCAGGCCAACGTGTACGCGCACGAGGTCGTTCCCGCTATGGATACGCTGCGTGCCGCCGTGGACGCCATGGAGGAGATCGTGGCCGCCGACTACTGGCCGGTTCCGACCTACGACGACATTCTGTTCTACGTGTAGAACGTAACCGACATATCGTCACGGTATTGAGCCGGGGTCCGCATCGCGCGGGCCCCGGCTTTCTTGTTGAACAAATTTATTAGGGAAGAGTCTGCTCCGTGCCGTTTGCTAGGGTAGGGGTGTGCGCGTTGCCGTGTCGTGAAAATGGAAGATGCTCGGAATATAACGCGCCTCGACATACTCAAATTGAGTTCCGGTTGAGTCGAATGTCTGGCTGGTTACGACCGCCAGATACGAAGAAGAATCGACGTCAAGCAACCGGCAGTCCTCAGTGTCGGGCTGGGCGAGTGTTATCGTTCGTTTGCTCACGGCAATGGTGAGCCCTAGCTCATCCTCGATGTAATGGAAGAGCGACAGGGTGGCATTCTGCTCGTTTAGGCCGGGGACGGAGGAAGTTAGGAAGTAGTGGCGGTCGACAGCGACCGGTTTATCGTCGAGCATGCGGACGAGCTTCAAATGCGTAAGGTCTTCTCCTTCGGGAAATCCCGTCAACTGAGCTAGATACTTATTGGTGCTTACGTGTTCGAAATAGACGATTTTTGACGTTGGAATTGCTCCGATCGCGTGTGCCGATTCGCTGAACGAAGAAAGGTCATTTACGGTGAATGCGCCCTCTTTGCTGGCGCCTGCAAGTGACGTCTCGATTACGAGGACTCCCTTGCCTTTAATGGACTGAACTAGACCTTCATTTGCGAGAAGTGAAATGGCCTTGCGCACCGTCATTCGAGAACAGGAGAACTCTTTGGACAGATTTTGTTCGGAAGGAAGGAGCGATCCCACGGGATGCTTACCTTCGACAATCCGCTCTCGAAGGCTGCGGTAAATTTCACTGTACAGGATCCTTGCCAAAATGCTCTCCTTATAGAGGTGGTGCGGAATGCGTCAAATCGGCGCGATAGTCTGTTTCTACCAATTATAGGAAGTGAAGACGCTTAAAGTTACCGCTTACCGCCATAAATCAACCGTTCACCCGTGTGCTTAACATGTCTAGACAGATTGCAAATCACTGAGGATATAATTCAAGTCGTCAAGTACATGTCTAGACAGGAGGATTTGCAATGGCAAAACAGAGCTATGCGGTTACTATCGCGGGAGGCGGAAGCACTTATACGCCGGGCGTTGTTCTGACACTTCTCGCGAAGCGTGATGTGTTCCCCATCAATAGGATTACGCTCTATGACAACGATGCCGAGCGTCAGGGGACAATTGCCAAGGCATGTGCCATCTACATCAGGGAGAATGCTCCAGAGGTAACCTTCAGCTATACGACCGACCCTGAGGAGGCCTTCACAGGCATCGACTTTGTACTTGCCCAGATTCGCGTTGGCAAGTACGCTATGCGCGATAAGGACGAGAAGATCCCCCTGCGCTATGGCGTTCTTGGCCAAGAGACCTGCGGTCCTGGTGGCATTGCTTATGGCTTGCGCTCCATTGGCGGCGTACTCGAGATCCTTGACTACATGGAGAAATACAGTCCCAACGCATGGATGCTCAACTACTCCAACCCCGCGGCGATCGTTGCTGAGGCGACACGCCGCCTTCGCCCGGATTCAAAGATCATCAACATTTGCGACATGCCAATAGCCCTGATGGATATCATGGCTCAGATGTGTGGTCTCAAGGACCACAACGACCTCGTCGTCGGCTACTACGGCCTCAACCACTTTGGCTGGTGGACAAAGATTCACGACCGTGCAGGCAATGACCTTATGCCCACTATCAAGGCCCAAATGGCTAAAAACGGTTATGCTGGCGAGGATTCTGGCCTTGAATTCGTCGATGCGTCTTGGGACCAGACGTTCCGTAAGGCTAAGGATGTTTACGCGCTCGATCCGAATACCATTCCGAACACCTACCTCAAGTACTATCTCTTCCCGGACTATGTGGTTGAGCACACCGACCCCAACCACACCCGCACCGACGAGGTCCGTGAGGGTCGCGAGAAACGCGTTTTCGGTACCGCTCGCCAGATTATCGAAAAGGGCACGTCTGAGGGCTTCGGCCTTAAGCCAGATACCCACGCTGAGTACATTGTCGATCTCGCTCGCGCTTTGGCAGAGAACACCCGTGAACGTTTCTCGCTGATTGTTCCCAACGACGGGGCTGTGTCCAATTTTGACCCAACGGCTATGGTCGAGATCCCCTGCATCGTCGGCAGCGACGGCTACGAGATAATTTGCCAAGGTGAGATTCCGCAATTCCAGAAAGGACTTATGGAGGAACAGGTCTCGGTCGAAAAGCTTGCAGTGTCTGCTTGGGTCGACCATTCCTATCAGGAGCTTTGGCAGGCGCTGACGCTTTCGAAGACGGTCCCCTCTGCCTCCGTTGCAAAGAAGATCCTTGACGATCTCATTGAGGCGAATAAGGAGTTCTGGCCAGAGCTTCACTAGTATCGGAAATCAATTTAGCGAATGATGGCGGGCGGCCGACCTTGGACAGGTCGCATGGGAGGAAAACCATGAGCGAAAGCAAAGAGCTTGTAAATCGCAAGCTCGGCGAGGACGTAGTTGGCCTCGTCGGCGGTAAGGAAAACATCCTGAGCATCTCGCACTGCATGACGCGTCTACGTTTCAAGCTGCGAGACGATGCGAAGGCCGATACTAAGGCAATTGAATCTCATAAAGGCGTCATTCAAGTAATCAACGCGAATGGCCAGTATCAGGTTGTTGTCGGCATCAATGTGATTGAGGATGTTTACGATGCCGCGGTTGCCGCTTCTGGTGTCGAGGGGCTGGGCGAGGTTAATCTTGATGGTGAGCCCGTCAAGAAAGGAAACGTTGTTAGTGCCCTTATCGATACTATTTCGGGCGTAATCCAGCCGATTCTTGCGGTGCTGTGTGCCGCGGGCATGATCAAGGGTGTTTTGAGTATTCTCGTCGCCCTCGGATGGATCACGGCGACAGACGGCTTGTACCAGATTCTATATGCGGCTGGTGACGGCTTCTTCTACTTCCTGCCGATTATCCTTGGCTATACCGCGGCAAAGAAGTTTGGCTGTAGTGAGTTCGTTGGCATGACGCTCGGTATCGCACTTACGTATCCGGCGATGGTCAACATCACATCGGGCGATGTTTTGGGAACGGTGCTTGCCGGCACTCCCTTTGCCATGAACTACTACACGACTTTCCTCGGCATACCCGTCATCATGCCGTCTTCGGGTTATACGAGCTCTGTCATTCCGATTATCATCTCTGTTTGGTTCGCGGCAAAGCTGGAGAAGTGGTGCCGCAAGCATTTCTCTGAGTATGTAAAGTTCTTCTTTGTGCCTACGTGCGTGCTCGTTGTGATGGTCCCCGCTACCTATTTGATTATTGGCCCGATTGCCACCCTGATCACGAACCTCATGAGCCTGCTGTTTAACTCCCTCTACAGCTTGCCTGTCATCGGCGGCGCGCTCGGCGGCATCGTGCTTACTGCCATTTGGCAGCCTATGGTCATCTTCGGCTTCCACTGGAGTGTCATTGCCCTCATGCTGGTGAACATTGCCTCCCAGGGCTGGGATATTGTCATGGCGCCGTACATGGTTTGTTCATACGCTCAGTCCCTTGCCGTCCTCGCTATCCTTCTGAAGACTAAGGACCTAAAGCTCAAGCAGCTTGCATGGCCGGCGTTCATCTCGGGCTTCTTCTTCGGCATCACCGAACCCTGCATCTACGGCGTGACCCTTCCGCGCAAGAAGCCTTTTATCATGAGCTGCATCGCCTCTGTGCCCGGGGGCCTAATCATCGGCGCTCTTGGCACCAAGATGTTCGCCTTCACCGGCGGCGGCTTCTGCGCCTTCCCGGGCTTCATTGACCCGTCCGGTGCAATGGGCGCGAACTACCTGATTTACGTAATCATAGCCATCGTGGTTTCCAGCGTGATTTCGTTCCTGCTTACGTATGCGACGTACAAGGAGGACGTGCCGGCGGTAGAGGCTGCAAAGTAGCCAAAGAAGTGGAGCTGCGGGACAAGTATTTCCCCGCGCGCCAGCAATTAAACGAGGTCGTCCTTGGATAAGCGTCGAGGGCGACCTCGTCTTGTACTGATTTCGTTCGAGAGGCAGTGGTTGAGGGTGCCTAATATTATCTTTGACAATAAGATGGGCGAGACGTGCCTTGCGGCGTGGAGGTCCGCAGGCGTGGAAGTCCGCTCAGTCGTGGTCCGACAAGATGGTGAAGTCGTCTTCGAGCATGCGGCTGCGCCGTTCTCCCTCGAACACGTTCACCCGCTCTATTCTGTGACTAAGTCCTTCACCTCGGTTGCTGTTGGGATGTTGGTGAATGAAGGACGGCTGTCGCTGGCCGATCGCTGGATTTCATACTTCCCGGAATATGAAGGCGAGATTGCGGATGAGCGCTTTCGCAATGTGACAGTTCGCAATTTGCTGACTATGACGATGGGGCAGGAGAGTGACCTTTCGTATATTGGCGCGGGAGACGACTGGGCACATGAGGTTCTTCATCGTGAGTTTGACTGGAAGCCGGGCGAGGTCTTTCACTACGATTCGCTGTGTTCACATTTATTGAGCATGCTCGTGCAACGCATAAGTGGAACGAAAGAATCCGATTATCTCGCCGAACGTTTGTTTACGCCGTTAGGCATTAGAAATTGGTGGTGGGAAGAGGATCAAGCCGGTCATACGACCGGAGGTTTTGGTCTTCACCTTTCGACACCGGATTTGGCTAAGTTTGGTCAATGTTTGCTAGATGGCGGCAAGTGGCGTGGGGAACGGATCATTCCCGCGGAATGGGTTGCCGAGGCGACGAAGATTCAGATGGAAACGAGCCCCTTTTATCCGTCTGAGGCGACTGAAGACAGCAATGGCTATGGATACCAGTTCTGGATGTGCCGGCGTGGCGGGTTCAGATGCTCTGGCCTTTTTGGGCAGCTGTGCTACATACGGCCCACAGATGGCCTTGTCATCGCCTGCTCGAGTTCCACGACAGGAAGTAAGGCGTTGCTTGATCCGCTGTATGAGGTATTGTTCAAAGAGTCTAGTGTTCGAGAAACGGTGGCTTCCGAACGTGACTTCGATAGCATTCCCGTGCCAGTTGGGTTGGCTTCTGGCGGACGTTTGAGCTCATTACGTCTCGAGGGCATTCATCATTGCATTTTCGGGGATTTTGAAGAGATCGATATTCGATTTCATGAGAATGAGCTGGATTTGTCTCTGTTGCGCGATGGTCGTGAGTACGGCGTGAGGGCCGGCTACAAGTCTTGGGTTTGTAAATCGGGCGATGGGCTCGGAGTCGGAGACCTCTTTCCTTTTGTAACTCATGAAGCTGAGAGAGACGATGCCCCCGCATGGGATGTTCGCAAGCTGTTTGCAGCGTATGCCTGGACTTCGCCAACAAGTTTACAAATCGAGACCAGGGAACTGGACTACACACGGCGCTGTTTTATCGATGTGCAGATCGGAGGCATTTATGCCGTGTGCAGGGTGCGAGTTGAGGGAATGTGCTGTTTTCCGGCACCCTCGGAACTCACAGCGATTTTGAAGTTGGGGTAATTTTTCAAGACGTGCGATTGATGAGAAAGCTTGCCAACATCACGGCAAATGGAGACGGAGCTGTCTCCAGGCAATGTTTTTCGATGCGGACGTCTCAGATATCGTATTGCTAGGGACTAAGTCAATCACTTGTTAGGGTCGAAGCGTAAATGCGTTTCCTCGGCTCCGCACCCTGTTGGGCTCGAATCCCGGCGCATGGCAGCAAAAAGCCCGCTATCGTGAGGATAACGGGCTTCTCATTTTAAATGGTGCCCCCAGCGGGATTCGAACCCGCGATATCCACCTTGAAAGGGTGGCGTCCTTGGCCGCTAGACGATGGGGACAGCGGGAAAGAGTATAGCAGACTTTTTTGCCGGCGCGTATATCGTTGGCAAACTGGAAAACCACCACACAGGAGCCTTGATTATCGACTTTATCCGAACACCTCCCACATTCATCCGCACATGTGCGGATGAATGTGGGAACCCGATACCCTGAGGGCCGGACCGGCCGGCCC
>CABRCR010000048.1:0-25863 GCA_902469435.1 uncultured Collinsella sp.
AATCGGCAGGTGCGATTATATGCGCTCCAAGCATCCAATATATCGAGCAAATGGATGAAAAGCCGGAGGACTACTCACAAGAAGATGATGCAGGGCTTAATTTGATTGATTTCTATGTTCTTCCGCATTTTCTTACAGCACCATTTAAGAAAGTTACCGAGAAAATAATAACTGAGTTTTCGGATTTGAATCTATGCCCAATTAACAATCGTCAGGGAATTGTAATTGATGGTGAAGGTTCAAAGGTTATTTGCAAAGACTAATTTAAACTTCCAGTTTGCTGCACTCGCTCCTAGCAGGGTTTGGGGCAGGCACGCCCCAACAAGAAGCCGTCCCAAAGGGGCAAGAATGGGGACTGCGGACGATTTCTTGGACCGTTACGTGGCCCTTCCCAGCGCGGAGCGAAACTCGGCCGGCGTGCGGCCACCGAGCGCATCGCTGCGCCTCTCCGTATCGTATCGGCCGGTCCAGCCCCCGAGCTCCTCGATGAAGCGGGCGGGGGTCCATTCCGACCAGTCCCTGCCGTGCCAGAACTCCTTCTTGAGCAGGCCGAAGAAGCCCTCCATCGCCGTGTTGTCCGGGCTGTAGCCCTTGGCGGACTGGATTGGCTAAACTGATGTGGACAGATCCGGGAGGGGCGCAAGAGACGGGAGGGCCGTGTACGCGTTCCTGCGCGAGGGCCGCGGGGAGGGACTGCCTGGGTACGGCACCTGTCAACTCAGTCTACGTCTTTGATGACCGGGTCGTACTCAATATCAACTTCACGGATGATGCCAAAACGGTCACCCGTGAGGAAGTGTTGGATTCGAGTGCTGTAGACAATGTTCCAGCATGCTGGGATCGAACTCGCTAGCCGGAATCACGCGGTACCCGTGATGCAGCAGCAGATCGACAAAAACACCGTTGCCCGGTGTGAGCGTACCGCTGAACGTTCCGTCGTAGATACGGCCTACACCACACGAGGGGCTACGGTCCTGCAAGACGCACGCAGCGATCTGGGACGGGCCGCCCGCCTGCTCGCACATATCGAGCGCACGTTGGGCACCCAGGCGAAATTCACGATCAACCGAGATGCCCTCACAGGTACGAACCTCGCCGTTCACAATCTCGGACGGCTTACGCGGCGTGGGCAGACCCCCAAAGACCTCAGGGCACACCAAGAGGACCTCGGTCCCCGTACGTTCGCAGGCCTCGACCAACGCGCGATGGTAGTTGTCGAGCCCGTTATACTTGCAGCTCTCACCCATCAAACAAGCACTCACCACGATCTTCATGTGCATCCCTCTCAAGCAAAACGCCCCATTTGAGATAGGCACTCAAATGGGGCGTCGATATTTACTGTCCCGAACGCAACGCTACTGCTGCTTAGGCATCAGCGGATTCTCGCGCGTGAGGAGATTCATGAACTCCTCGCCCGTGATCGTCTCCTTCTTGTACAGATAACGAGCCAGCTCGTGGAGCTTAAACTTGTTCTCCTTCAGGATCTGCAGGGCGCGGTCGTGCGCATCCTCGATCAGCTTGGCGACAATCGCATCCACGCGCTCGGCCGTACCGGGGGCGCAGGTGAGCGACGTGTCCTGGTTGAGGTACGCATTCTGAACGGTACCGAGCGCCATCATGCCAAACTCGTCGGACATACCAAAGCGCGTCACCATGTTACGGGCGAGCTTGGTGGCCTGCTCGATATCGTTGGCGGCGCCGGTCGTCATCTCACCAAAGATGAGCTCCTCGGCGGCACGTCCGCCGCAGTAGACGGCGAGCTTGTCCAGGACCTCCTGGCGTGTGGTCAGGAAGCGCTCATCCTCCTCAACCTGCATGGTATAGCCCAGAGCGCCGCTCGTGCGCGGCACGATGGTAATCTTGGTGACCGGCGCAGACCCCTTCTGGCGGGCGGCGACGATAGCATGGCCGATCTCGTGGTAGGAAACGACCTGCTTCTCGTGGTCGGACAGCACCGTGGACTTACGCTGCTGTCCGGCGATAACGACCTCCACCGACTCCTCAAAATCGTCCTGCGTGGCACGCTTGCGCCCCTCGCGGACGGCACGTAGGGCGCCCTCGTTGATGATGTTGGCCAGGTCGGCGCCCGAGGCGCCGGGCGTGGCGCGGGCAATCGCGGACAGGTCGATCGGTGGCTGCGTCTTCACGCTCTTCGCATGCAGCTCGAGGATGTTCTTACGGCCGGTCAGATCGGGCAACTCGACGGGGATGCGGCGGTCAAAACGACCGGGGCGCAGTAGAGCGGGATCGAGACTGTCGGGGCGGTTGGTTGCGGCAAGGACAACGATACCCTTGTGGTTATCGAAGCCATCCATCTCGGTCAGCAACTGATTGAGCGTCTGCTCGCGCTCGTCGTTGCCGCTAAAGCCGCCGCCATCGCGCTTCTTACCGATGGTATCAATCTCATCGATAAAGACGATACACGGGGCCTTTTCCTTGGCCTGCTTAAAAAGGTCACGAACCTTTGCAGCGCCGCGGCCAACAAACATCTCAACGAACTCAGAGCCCGAAATGCTAAAGAACGGAACACCGGCCTCGCCGGCAACAGCCTTGGCAAGCAGGGTCTTACCGGTACCCGGAGGGCCAACAAGGAGAGCACCGCGCGGCAGCTTGGCGCCGATTTCCTCGTAGCGCTGTGGCTTCTCCAGAAAGTCGACGACCTCCTTGAGAGACTCCTTGGCCTCTTCCTGGCCGGCGACGTCCTTAAAGGTCACGCCCACGTCCTTGGAGGCGATCACGCGCGCGCCGGACTTACCCAGTCCGCCGCCGCCAAAACCGCCGCCGCCAAAGTTCATCGACGGGCCGTCATCGCCCATAGCCTTCTTCATGCGGCGGTTGAGCCACCAACCGATGAGGAAGAAAATCGCCATGGGAAGAATGAGTGTGAGCAGGTAGTAGGTCATCAAACCCGAGTTTTTATCGGGAACGACCGACTCCAGCGAAGCGCCAGACTCAAGCACGCGATCGGTGAAGCCCGCATCGTTCGGCACACCGGTCGTCTTATAGGCGATGTTCTCGTCCTCGCCCTTCTTGGTGTAATAAATCGAGTAATCGTCCGTGTTGTACTCGACCTTGTCGACACTCTTCTTATCGAGCGCTTTGACAAACGTCGAATAATCGGTCTTCGTAATCTGCTGCGTGTGACCGATGTTGGGGAACAGAACGGTCGAGAGCACGAGGTAGACGACGAAGGCGATGAGCACGTAGAGGATCATATTCCGTCTACGTTTGTTGTCATCCATCTCCATCTGCTTGAACTCCATCTACTGGGGTTGATAATGCTAACTAGAATACCCAACCCGGCCGGCGATAAACCGACGCCGGGCACGAAAGGACAGAGATGGCATCACTGGAAGTCGGCAAGGTTCAAATCTATACGGGCGACGGCAAGGGCAAGACGACGGCTGCGCTGGGATTGGCGATGCGCGCCACAGGTTATGGGCTCGACGTACACATGCTGCAGTTTGCCAAGAAGCTGCACTGCGCCGAGCATGATGCTGCACCACGCCTAGGGCTACGAATTGTACAGGCCGACCGCGACACGCCCGAGGCTTGCGCCGCACAGATCATGGAGCTGGCGCGCGAGCAGATTAGCCAGGTCGACGTGCTGATCTTGGATGAGCTGGGAGAAGCCATGCGCCGCGGCTTTGTGACGCGCGAAGATGTCGAAGCGTTGATCGCGATGAAACCAACCACCACGGAGCTCGTGCTCACCGGCCGGGGCTTGCTGCCCCTCGCCGACCTTGCCGACCTGGTAACCGAAATGCGCCCCGTCAAACACTACTTCGACGAAGGCCTCCTAGCTCGCCAAGGCATCGAATACTAGTCATTGCGGACGTCCCCAATGACTAGGCGGTGGCGCGACCGAGCCAGTTGCCGCTGTGATGGTAGACGGTGAACATCGCGGCGGTGATTACCCAGGTCATGGGGTAGACCAGCAGCAGATGCTCGAGCGAGGGGTCGAGCGGCATAATCGCGAACACCCACGCCACGCGGAGCACGACGGTGCCAAAAATCGTGAGCATCATAGGCTGGAAGCTCACGCCAGCGCCGCGGATGGAGCCGGACGCGTTTTCGATAATCGAGAAGATCGCGTAGAACGGCGCGATGAAATGAAGAATCGTCGTGGTGTAGGCCGAAATCGAAGCATCGTCGACAAACAGACGCGACAACGGACCCGAGAACACCAGTAGCACGGCAGACAGGCCACCAATGAGCATAAACGACAGCACAAGCGACGTATGGTAGCCCTTGCGCATGCGCTCGTAGTTGCGCGCGCCAAAGTTCTGTGCCGAGAACGTGGTGATCGAAACGCCAAGCGCCTCGGTAACCATCCAGACAATGCCATCCAAACGGCCCGAAAGACCCCACGCCGTGGTGACATCGGCACCAAACGAGTTGACCGACACCTGAATCAAAACGTTGGAAATCGAATACGCAGCAGACTGAAAGCCAAGCGGCAGACCACACGAGATCATGCTCTTACAAATGCCAGGATCAATGCAGAGTTTGGACAGTGAAAGCCGCCACGCACCCGGAGCGTGCATCATACGAATCACGATCATCGTGGCGTTGGAGCAAATGGTCAGCGCCACCGCGATGCCGCAGCCCAGAGCCTCCATATGAAGCACGGCAACGAAGATGACATCCAGCACCGCATTAACAAGGCAGCCGGAAGCAATGATCACAGCAGGACCGCGTGTGTCGCCCACGGCGCGCAGCAGCGCCGTTCCCATATTGAGCAGCAGCGCCGCAACCATGGCGGCAAAATAGCAACGAGCATAGGCCACGCCCTCGGCCAATAGTTCATGCGGCGTGTTCATAAGTACCAGCATGGGCTCAACGAACACTATGCCAAGAATCGAGAAAACGATACCGCCCACCAGCGCGAGCGTCATGGCCGTATGGACCGAACGACTCAATCGCTCATCATCGTGCTGACCAAAATACTGACCGGTAATGACCGCGCAGCCAGCGCCAACGCCAACGCAAAAGCCAATGCAGAGCTCGGTGAGCACCATCGTGGCTTGAATGCCACCCAGCGCGAGCTTGCCGCCAAACTGGCCGACGATATACGTACCAATAAGCGTGTAAGCCTGCTGAAAAAACGAGCTAAAGAAGATAGGGACGCACAGCGACAGCAGCTGTTGCCAAATGACACCCTGCGTTACATCGATAGCCGTAGATTTCTTAGCCACACGCCCTCCCCACCAGCGTACGTCAAACAACAAAACGGCAATTTAAGACCAAAGCCAATACCAGCTTAGCACCGACCGACGTCGGCCGAAACGCCCCGAACCAGAGCCCGGTGCTAACTATCTGCCTAGTGATACAGCCCCGGCTGGTAGTGGTACTCGTTGCTCACATGCGGGCACAGCTGCCAAAAGGCAACAGCGCTTGCCGCGGCCACGTTGAGTGAATCGACCCCATGCGCCATCGGAATACGCACGGCGCGGTCGCAGCCTGCAATGGTCTTGGCGCCCAAGCCAGCACCCTCGGTGCCCATAAAGATTGCCAGGCGGTCAATCTCCTGGAGCGCGGGATCGTCCAGCGACACCGAATCATCCGTCAACGCCATAGCGGCACACGAAAAGCCGGCATCGTGTAGCACCGCCAGCCCATCATGCGGCCATACGCGCGCTTCGCTGCCAATGCGTGTCCAGGGCACCTGGAACACCGTGCCCATGCTCACGCGGGCCGAACGACGATACAGCGGATCACAACACGTAGGACTGACCAAAATGCCGTCAACGTTGAGCGCGGCCGCCGAGCGGAATATTGCGCCCACATTGGTATGGTCGACAATGCCCTCGAGCACGCACACGCGCACCGGGCGCTCCCCCGCCGCCTCGACGACGCCGCCCAAGAACTCATCAACCGGAATCTGTCGCGGGCGACGAAATGCCGCGAGCGCACCGCGCGTCACGTTAAAACCCGTCAGACGCTCCATAAGCTCCATCGAGGCAACGAACACGGGAACCGGACCCGCGCCCTCGCGTACCGCCAGGCGCTCAAACAGCGGCATCATCTGATCGAGCCAGCGTTCGCCCAAAAGAAAGCTCACCGGCTCGTATCCGGCACGCACCGCACGCTCGATGACCTTGGCGCTCTCGGCGATAAAAATGCCCTTCTGCGGCTCCAGCACGCAGCGAAGCTCACGCTCGGTCAGTCGCACGTAGGCATCGAGCCGCTCGTCCTCGAGCGAATCGATTCGCAGCACCTCAACGGCATCAGTCATAGCAGCCAGCCCGCACCTTTCTTTACAGCGCATCTATACCAAACGAGGCGACGCTAAGCGCCGCCCCATGCATTCAAACAATCCGATGATACCGTTCACGCCGGACGATTTACGCCTCAACGCGACGATACGTTACGAACTCATAATCGACACCCTCGTCGCCCTCGCCCGAGGCAATCGTGGCAACACCGCCACGCCGCGCAATCTCCCACGCGGGATCGGCATCCAAATCGGGAAAATACGTATCCACGTCATGCACGCAATGGTTATGCGTAACCTCGGCCTCCACGCAATACGGCAAAAACTGTCGATATACCTCGCCGCCGCCAATCACCCACGCAACGGTCTCATCGGCAACCGCGGCGAGCGCCTCGCCGATACTATGCACCACGTCGACACCTTCGGGCGAAAAATCCTCGTCGCGCGTGAGCACGATATTGCGACGATTCTTGAGCGGCCGTGCGCCGGGAAAACTCAGCAGGTTCTTGCGCCCCATAATAACCGGGCAACCTTTGGTGCACGCCACAAAATGACGCATGTCGGCACGGTTGGACACCACCATGTCGCCCTCGCACCCAATACCCCAGTCATCGCACACGGCGACAATGGCAGAAAGCTTACACGTCATGCACGTCACCTACACCGCAATGGGGATGTTCTTGACCTGCGGGCCGTGCTCATAGCCCTCGACAATCAGGTCGTCGGTCGTAAACGCATAGAAGTCATGCACATCGGGGTTAAGCGTTACCTTAGGCGCGGCAAACTGCGGACGCTCGATAAGCTCGCGGACGATATCGACATGACGGTCGTAAATGTGGGCATCGGCAATCACATGCAGCAACTCTCCGGGAATCATATCGACCGACTGCGCGACCATCATCAGCAAAATGGCGTACTGGCACACATTCCAGTTGTTCGCAGCCAAAATGTCCTGGCTGCGCTGGTTGAGAATCATGTTGAGCGTCGGTTTATCATCCTGCGGGCGTTGCGTCACGTTATACGTCACGCTGTAGGCGCACGGATACAGGTGCATCTCGGACAGGTCGCTAAACACGTAGGTATTCGTCATAATGCGGCGGCTGTACGGCGTGTTCTTAAGGTCGTACAGCACGCGATCCATCTGATCAAAGTCACCCTCGGCATAATGGCTCTTCTGCCCAATCTGATACCCGTAGGCCTTGCCGATGGAGCCAGTCTCGTCGGCCCACTCATCCCAAATATGGCTGTTGAGGTCATGCACGTTATTGGACTTCTTTTGATAGATCCACAGGATCTCATCCATGGCAGATTTGAGGGCCGTACGACGCAGGGTAAGCGCCGGAAACTCCTCACGCAGGTCGTAGCGTGCCGTGACACCAAAGTTTTTAATGGTATAGGCAGGGGTGCCGTCCTCCCACACCGGGCGGACCTTTTGGCCCTCGGTGGTGGTGCCATGGTCCAGAATATCGCGGCACATGGCTACAAACTGTTGATCAGCCTTGCTCATTGACCCTCCTGTCAGTCGCCTATAAGCGAGATTCATTGTAGCCCAGGCGCAAGCGGCCCCACAGCCCTAACATAAGCCCTCATTTTCTGACATATGCCAGAAATTCCTTGCGTAAATCCGCACGGTCGTTATTCTATTGTTGACATATGTCAGATATGGAGAGTGTATGGCAGGAAGACGTGAAAAATTGCGCCGCGTCGGGATCATCCCCGAATATCGCGGTTTTACCCCCGATGGCCTTGCCAGCGGAGAGGCCATCGACATGACGGTCGACGAACTCGAGGTCCTGCGGCTATGCGACCTGGAAGGCCTCAATCAGGAGGCCGTCGCAAAGCACATGGGCATCGCGCGCGCCACGGTGGCGGCAATTTGCAGCCGAGCGCATCGCAAGGTGGCAAATGCGCTGGTCAATGGTCGGGCGCTCATCATCGAGGGCGGCAATATCGCGTACTCCCCCATCACCACAACGACGGCCGTATGGCCAGCAAAGGAGATCGGCACCATGAGAGTGGCAACCACGTATGACAACGGCAACATCTTTATGCACTTTGGCCGCAGCGAGCAGTTCAAGATCTACGACATTCAGGACGGCAAGGTGCTCAGCGAGCAGGTCGTGGGCACCGGCGGCACCGGCCACGGTGCCCTTGCGGGCCTGCTCGCCAACGGCGGCGTGGACACGCTCATCTGCGGCGGCATCGGCGGTGGCGCTATCAACGCGCTTGCCCAAGCCGGCATCACGGTATACGCGGGTGCCCAAGGCAGCTGCGACGCTTGCGTCGAGGCCCTTATCGCCGGCACGCTCGCACAGAACGGCGAGGCCACGTGCGGCTGCCACGGCCACGACCACGAGCACACTCACGAGCATGGCGATTCCTGCGGCTGCCACGGCCATCACGAGCACGAGGGCCACGAGGGCTGCGGCTGCCACTAACGGCACGGCACCGCGAGCTCGGGGCGCGACGCCAAACGCAACCCAACAAACAAAGCCAACAGCAAAGGCCACCCGGTAGCTTCCGAGCGGCCTTTGCCATATCAAGCTGGAATTACAGCTCTATTTCTTATTGCGCATCTGCGCTTCCATCTGGCGCAGCAGCTCCATATCGGACTTGGGACCGCCCATTCCCAAGCCGCCCATGCCGCCCAGACCCATAGCATCCAGGCCGGGGATATTGGGCATGCGCATCTTCTTGCCCTTCTTACCCTTTTTGCCCTTTTTGCCGCCGGCCTGTGCCTGATTGGCCATCGTGCGCATGCGGCCCATCATCTTATTCATCTCGCCCCACTGCTTCATAAGGCCGTTGACCTCGGTGGGGGTTACGCCGGCTCCCTTGGCAATGCGGGCGCGGCGCTGGCCGTTGATGATGGAGGGGCGCAGGCGTTCCTCCTTGGTCATCGACATAATGATGGCCTCGTTCTTGTCGAAGATGCCCTCGTCCAGGTTGCCGCCCATCTGGTTGAGCGCGCGCTGGCCACCGGGGAGCATGCCCAGGATACCCTTCATGCCGCCCATCTTCTTAACGGCTTTCATCTGGTCGAGCATGTCGTTCATGGTAAAGCCCTCGCGCAGCATGCGCTCGGCGGCCTCGAGCTGCTCGGCATCGGCGGCCTCCTGGGCCTTCTCGATGATGCCGACGACGTCGCCCATGCCCAAGATTCGCTTGGCCATACGGTCGGGGTAGAACGGCTCCAGCGAATCGGGCTTCTCGCCCATGCTCACGAACTTGATGGGCTTGCCGGTCACCTGGCGCACGGAAAGCGCGCCGCCACCACGGGCATCGCCGTCGAGCTTGGAGATGATCACGCCGTCAAAGTCGGTGCGCTCGGCGAAGGTCGAGACGACGTTGACGATATCCTGGCCGGTCATGGCATCGACGACCATCAGCACCTGATCGGGCTTGACGGCCTTCTTGATGTCCACGGCTTCCTGCATCATCTGCTCGTCGATCTGCAAACGACCGGCGGTATCGACGATGACCACGTCACGCAGGTGGTCGACGGCCTCCTGAATAGCGCCCTTGGCGATGTCGACCGGGTGTGCACCGTCGCCACGGAAGACCGGCACGCCGATCTCTCCGCCAAGCGTGGCTAGCTGGTCGGCTGCAGCGGGACGGTAGACGTCGCACGCGGCGAGCAGCGGCGAGCGGCCCTGCTTCTTGAGCAGGTAGGCCAGCTTTACGGCCGCCGTGGTCTTACCGGAGCCCTGCAGGCCCACGAGCATGATGACATTGGGAATGCGGTTGCTAAAGACGAGCTTGCTCTCGGTTGAGCCGAGCATCTCGGTGAGCTCGTCGAGCACGATCTTGACGACGTTTTGCGCCGGCGACAACGACTCCATGACCTCGGCGGTCATGCAGCGCTCCTTGGTCTTGGCAACGAACTCCTTGACAACCTTAAAGTTAACGTCGGCCTCGAGCAGCGCCATGCGAATATCGCGCATGGCCGAAGTGATATCGGCCTCGGTCAGTTTACCCTTGCCGCGCAAGCGGTCAAATGTGTCGTTGAGGCGATCGCTCAGAGAATCAAACACTAGTCACTCCTTAATTGGACTCGCCCACCAGGGCGCGGCAGAAATCTTTGGCGTTAAACTCCTGCAGGTCATCGACCTGCTCGCCCACGCCGATGCGCAGGATCGGGAGCTTGAGCTTCTCGGCCACGGCCATGGCAATACCGCCCCTAGCCGTGCCGTCGAGCTTAGTCATGATAATACCGTCCAGACCCAGCGCCTCGTTAAACTCGAGCGCCTGGTTCAGACCGTTCTGGCCAGTGGCGGCATCGATCACAAGCACGACCGAGACCGGCATGGGACCGGCGGCCATATTTGCGGCGCGCTTACGCGTCACGTTGACCACCTTGGCGAGCTCGCGCATGAGCTCGGGGCTCGTGTGCAGACGACCGGCGGTATCAATGAGCACCAGGTCGCTGCCGCGCTTATCGGCCTCGTCGAGCACGTCATAGCACACGCTCGCCGGATCGGAGCCGCGGTCACGCTTGATGACGGGCACGCCGGCACGCTGGCCCCACACATCGAGCTGCTCGATGGCGGCGGCGCGGAAGGTGTCGGCCGAACCGATCACCACGTTCTTGCCGCGGGCGGCCATGGCGCTCGCAATCTTGCCGACCGTCGTGGTCTTGCCGGCACCGTTGATGCCGACAAACAGCACGCAGCTCGGCGTGTCGGAAAACGGATCGCGCTCAACAGGCACAAAATGGCCCTCGAGCTGCTCGGCCAGGGCGCGGCGAAGCTGCGGGGCGGTCTTGAGGTTCTTCTTGGCGGCGGCGTCGCGCAGGTCATCGGAGACCTGAATAGCGACCTCGGCACCCATGTCACCCATGACGAGGGTGTCCTCAAGGTCCTCCCAAAAATCCTCGTCGACCTCGCCACCAAAGTAGAAGACCTCGTTGAGGGCCTCGCGACTGCGCTCAAGTCCGCGCGAGAGTGCGTCAAAGAATCCCATTATGCATTCACGACCTTTCCGGTTTCGCGATCGAGTTTTTGCGAGACGACGCGACTGACGCCGTCGGCTTGCATCGAGACGCCGTAGAGAACGTCAGCATCCTCCATAGTACGGCGCTGATGCGAGATTACCAAGAGCTGCGTATCGGAACGCAGCACATCGAGGGCGCCGATGAGCTTGGACAGGTTGGCGTCGTCAAGTGCCGCCTCGACCTCGTCCAGCACATAGAACGGCACCGTGCGCGTACGGTATACGGCAAAGAGCAGGGCGAGCGCCGTCAGGCTCTTCTCGCCACCCGACATGAGCATCATCTTGGTGATGCGCTTGCCGCGCGGCTGCGCCACGACCTCGATGCCCGTCTCGGCCGGATGCTCGGGGTCGGTCATCTCCAAATGTGCCTGGCCGCCCGGGAAGAGCATGGCGAAGATCTCGCGGAAATTCGCATCAACCTTTTCAAACGTCACCAGGAACGCCTTGCGCATCTTGCGGTCGATGGCCACAGTGATCTTGGTGAGCGCCTTGCGCGCGCTCTCCAGATCGGCAAGTTGCTCCTCGATGTAATCGGCACGGCGCTTGAGCTGCTCGTACTCCTCCATGGCAACCTGGTTCACAGGGCCCAGGTTGTTGATCTGGCGCACGAGCTGGTTGAGCTCGCGCTCGGCGGCGTCGCGGTCGGTAGGCGCAGGAAGCATGAGCGCTTCCTCGAGCACCGTCGTGCCATCGGCGGTAATGGCCTTGATGGCGGCCTCTACCTGCACCTCGAGCTTGCCGCGTGCGACCTTGAACTCGTTTTGCGTCGTAGCGGCAGCATCGACCCGCTCTTTGGCGCGGGCGACCTCGGTCTTGGCGTCCTCGATGGTCTTCTTAAGCGAAGCCGAGTCCGCCTCCTCAAGCGTTGCCTGATCGCGCAGGCGCGCAGCCCAGTCCGAGGCGCGCTCCAACAGGGCGGAATAGCGCTCGTGCATGGGATCGACGCGAAGGCGCAGCAGCTCGAGCGAGCGCGAGGCCTGACGCGTCCCGCGGATACGACGGTCGATGCCCTCAAGACGATGCTCCAGGTCGGGCACGCGGCCCTTCAGCGAACGCAGGCGTTCGCTCGTCTGGGCTAGGCGAACCTTGGCGTCGGCGAGCTTGCCGGCAGCTTCGGAATCGTCACGGCGAACGCGGTCGAGTTCGTCGTTGGCCTCGGCAATCTGCAAGCCCAGATCGCTTGCCTGCGCGCGGGCCTCGTCACGCGAACGGGTGAGCTCGTCAACGCGCGGGCGCGCAGCGCGAACGGCTTCGGAGGCCTGCTCGCGGCGCTTGGAGATGCGCACGCGCTCGACCTCGGCATTGTTGGCGCTTTGCTCCAAGCGGCCGATCTCGGAGAGCAGCGAGCGGCGCTCACCCTCAAGACGGGCGATCTCGCCGGCGGCATCGCCCTCGGCGGCACGCGCCTCCTCGACGGCGGCGTTGGCCTCAACGACTTGGTCCGAAGCATGATCAAAGATGGCAGCCAGATCGGGTTCCAGGCCCTCGAGCTCACGGATGCGGCGCTTGCGCTCCAAGGCACCCGAAGCCTCGCCGGCATCGAGCCCCACGCGCACCAGACCACCACAGCTCACGCGGGCGCCATCGGGCGTCACATAGGTCACGCCGTCAACGACAGGGGCAGCCAACGCGGCAGCCAAGTCATCGACCACGTAATAGCCGCCGAGAAGGGCCTCGACGACGGGTCCGTAGCCTGCGCGCACGGACAGACGATCAACCAGACGGGTACCGGCAGCGCCCTCAGCGGCGGTAGAGCCGCTCACGCCGCGCGCTACCAACAGCGCCTCGCCCGAAGCCTTCTTTTGGTCCAAAGCCGCACGACCGGCGCGCTCAAGCGTAGCGGCATCATCAAACAAAAGAGCATCGATATCGCCGGCAAGTAGTTGCTCAACCAGGCTCTCAAGCTCACGAGGGGCGTCGAGCACGTCGCCCAGACGGCCTGAGACATCATCGCCCAGTGCGCCCATCAGACGGCTCACCAGCGGCGAGCTGTCTGCCATGCGGGCATCAAGCTTCTTTTGGCTGGCAAGCTCCGAGCGCACCTCGGACAGCTTGTTGCGCGCCTCACTCTCACGATTACGCAAGTCCTTCAGGGCCGCGCGTGCCGTCTCGGTGGCTTCACGCGCATCGACCTGAGCCTGGCGCGCTTCCTCAAGAGCGCCCTCAAGCTCCTCGGCGCGGTCGCGACGGCTCTCGAGCGAAGCCGTGACCTCCTCGAGCTGTTCATCGATCTGCTCCAGGCGCGAGGCGTACATGTTGTCCTCGACCTCAGCGTTGCTCAAGGAATCCTTCACCTTAGCGAGCTCGAGCGCGGCGTTATCGGCCACGCGCTGCACATCACGTTGCTCACGCGTAAGCTGCGAAATCTGATTGTCGAGCGCCACGCGCCGCTCGTGAAGCTCAGCGGCGGCAGGACCAGCGGCGTCAACGTCCTCCTGGGCCTGCATGTGCGCGCCGGTCACTTCCTCAAGCTGCGCACGCGCATCCTCGAGCTCCTCGACCACGCGACGACGCTGATGCTCGGAGCTCGAAATCTGGCCTCGCATGTCGGACAGGCGCGACACCATGTTGTGGCCCTTTTCCTCGAGCAGGCGCATGTCGGAGTTAATGCGACCGACCACGTCTTGCATATGGCGGCGCTGCTCGCCCAGATCGCCCACAAACAGGCCCTTTTCCTCGAGCATAACCTGGAGCTTCTCGAGCTCACGCTCCTTTTCGCCCATGCGGTACTGCGCAAGCTCCAGCTCGGCGGCACCTTCCTTGGAGCGGCTCTCCAAGTCGTTCCACTGCGACTGCAGCGAACGCAGCTCGTCGACGGCAAGCATCTGCGTAAGCTCGTTCGCGCGCGAGGACAGCTCTTTGTACTTGCGCGCGCGATCGACCTGACGCTCCAGCGGTCGCAGCTGACGAGCGATTTCCTTATTGATGTCGCGGGCACGCGTCAGGTGCTCGTCCATCGACTTAATCTTTTTGAGTGCGCGCTCCTTGCGGCGCTTGTGCTTGGAGATGCCGGCAGCCTCCTCGATGAGGGCACGGCGCTCCTCGGGGCGGCTCTGCAAAATGGCGTCGAGCTTACCCTGGCTGATGATGGAATGCGTATCCTTGCCCAGGCCCGAATCGTGCAGGATGTCCTGAATGTCCATCAGGCGGCACGGACTCGAGTTGATGAGGTACTCGCTTTCGCCCGAGCGATACATGCGACGGGTGATGGCGACCTCGTCAAAATCGACGGGCAGCATATGGTCCGAGTTATCGAGCACCAGCGTGACCTCGGCGACACCCACCGGCTTGCGCGCTGACGAGCCCGAGAAGATGACGTCCTCCATGGCCTGGCCGCGCAGCTGCTTGGCGCTCTGCTCACCCAGGACCCACAGGATGGAGTCGGAGATGTTCGATTTTCCCGAGCCGTTGGGACCGACGATGACGGTCAGGCCCGGCTCAAACGTCATATGGGCGCGATCGGCAAACGACTTGAACCCTTTGAGCGTGAGGGACTTGAGATACACGGTTCCTCGCTTACACGTGCTTCTTGTTGAGAATCACGCCGTTGGTGGTGTAACCCATGCGGTCGAGCGCTTCGAGCGCGGCGGCTCCCTCGGCTTCCTTCTTTGAGGAGCCGGAGCCGCGACCCTGGCGAATACCATCGATCAAAACCACGGCGGTAAAGGTGGGCGCATGCGCCGGGCCCTCGGAGCCAACGAGCTTATACGCCGGGGGTTCGTGACCGTCGGCTTGCACGCACTCCTGCAAGAACGATTTGGGGTTCGCGGGGTGCTCGGCACGCTCGGAGGCCAGGTGCGGTTTGAGCGTACGATGGATAAAGTCCGCCACAACATCCCAGCCGGCATCCAGGTACAGCGCACCCACGAGCGACTCGTAGACGTTCTCGAGCGCCGAGTGCAGGCCGCGCGCGCCGGTACCGGTCTCGGAGGCACCAAAGATGATGATGTCGTCGATGCCCAGCTCATGCGACACCTCGGATAGCGTAGCGCCCGAGACAAGCGACACCTTCAGGCGCGTGAGCTTGCCCTCGTCAAACTCGGGATAGGACTCAAAGAGCGAACGGGCGACGACGGCGCCCAAAATGGAATCGCCCAAGAACTCAAGGCGCTCATAGCTGGCAGAAACCGGCTGGCCCTCGACGGCCGAGGGATGCGTAAGCGCCGCGCGCAGAAGCACCTTATTATTGAACTCGTGGCCCAGAATTTCCTGGGCACGCGTAAGTCGTTCAGACAAAGCCAAGACCTAGGCCTCCCTGGCGTTTTCGATCGCGTCGACGGCGTCGGCGACAGAGTTGAGCGAGAGCAGAGTCTCGTCATCGATCTCGAGGTTGAACTCGTCCTCGATAGCCGTAACCAGCTGCAGGCGCTCGAGCGAGTTGGCATCGAGATCGTCAAAGGTGGTCTCATCGCTAATTTCGGCAACATCGACGCCCAGAACGTCAGCAGCGACCTCGGCGATCTTGTCGAAGATTTCGGAGCGGTCCATAGCGCTTCCTCTCATAGTGCATGAATACCAAAAGAATGGTACCGCCCGGGCGGTACCAAGACACGGTTCTGATTCTACCCCACGAAGCAGGCCGCGAGGCACATAACAGCGCTCTAACTCGCTCTTACAAAACGATGCCGTCCATGGAGTTGGCGACATTCTCGACCAGCCCGGCGCGCACGGCTTCGGCCGCCGCAAGCGTACCGTTTTTAACAGCTTCGACCGAGGTGGCGCCATGGCCGATCAGAACCACGCCGCGCAGGCCCAAAAGAATCGCACCGCCCTTGGCGTCGCCAGAGAGCTTGGCCTTTATCTCACGCATCTGCTTTTTAATGAGCAGCGCGGCGATCTTGGTGCCAAGCGAAGACATAAAGACGCCCTTGAGCTCCTGCAACAAAAACTTGGCAGCGCCCTCGGTGGCCTTGAGCGCAATATTGCCCGACATGCCGTCGGCCACGACGACATCGAAGTGGCCCGAGGTAAGGTCGGTACCCTCGCAGTTGCCCACAAAGCCGGGAACGGCAGCCTTCATGGCCGGGAAGCAGGACTTGGTAAAGTTGGAGCCCTTCTCGTCCTCGGTGCCGTTAGCAAGCAGGCCCACGCGGGGATGCTCGATACCCAAAACGACGCGGGCATAGGCGGCGCCCATCTGGGCAAAGCGCACCATATCGTCCACCTCGACATCGGGGTTGGCGCCCATATCGCACAGCACCGTCAGGCCGCCGGCGCGATTGGGCAGTGCATTGGTCAGACAGGGGCGCACCGGCTGCTTCTTGCCTTCGGCCTGATACCTAAACGGCGTCACATAGGCGGTAGCGGCAGCGGTCATGGCACCGGTCGAACCGGCAGAGAAGAACGCGTCAGCATTGCCCTTCTTGATAGCGCGGCACGACAGCACGATCGAAGACTTGCGTTTGGTCATCACGGCGCGAATGGGATCGTCATCCATGGCGATAACGTCGGGTGCCTCAAGGGCCTCAACACGTGCGTGGGAAGCAGCAAAGGGATTGACGATTTCGGCGGGGCCAGCTGCCAAGACCTCGATATCGGGATCGGCGGCAAGTGCAGCCTCGATACCATCGAGAACAACCTGAGGTTTCTCGTCTCCGCCCACAACGTCTACACAAACGCGAACGTTACTCATATACATGCTCCTTATACAAAAATGGCCGACTCATTGAGCCGGCCATTGTGGTTCCATTTGGAACGGCATCGCATCCAGAGTATAGCGTTACTCGGTAACGATAACCTCGCGGTCCTTATAGAAACCGCAGCTGGGGCACACGTGGTGCGGAAGCTTGACAGCGCCGCAACGGGGGCACGTGGACTGAGCCGCAGCCGAGATCTTCATGTTGGCGGAACGACGGGTGTGAGTGCGGATACGACCCTGCTTTTGTTTAGGTACGGGCATAGTGACCTTCCTTATGAACTATCCAGTGTGGCGATTACGCGCAAGTAGCGATACTACCACAGTTTTACTCATCGAGCTTGAGATTCTTCAATGCTGCAAATGGATTTTCCGTGGCAGCGGCCCATTCTGCCTCTGCCTGGGCGGCGCAATCGCATTGCTCGACGTTGAGATTGCAACCGCAAGTGGGGCACAGACCGCGGCAATCGGGCTTGCACAGAACGACAAACGGCGTGTCCATGACGACCGCGTCGTTGATGGGCTCACCCAAATCGACGATGCGGTCCTCACCCAGGAGCTCGTAGCCGTCCTCGTAGGCCTCGGGATCCTCGGGCTCCTCGAAGAGGTAGAACTCCTCGATCTCGCCGGCGATATCAAACGAGGCGGGCTCCAGACAACGGTCGCACTCGCCGGTGGCGTGCGCGCGAACCATGCCCGTGAGCAAGACACCGGTACCGGCATTGGTAAAGACAACGTCGTAGTCGATGCCGTCCTGTAGCTGATACTCCTTCTCGCCCACCATGTAGGTGGCGACGTCGACCTTACCGGTCAGCGGATACGAATCACCAGGAAACTCGAGCTGCTCGGAAAGATCGACGGTAACGCTCGGGAACTCAGCCATTACCACTGACCATTCTGCTGGGCGGCACCCTCGTTGAGCTGCTGACGGCAACGGGTAACGGTGCCGGTCAGGCTCTTGAGGTTCTCCTCCAGGTGCGTAAAGACCTGCTCTGCGTAGTCCTCGGCAGCATAACGCGTCTCGCGCTCGTACTGCTGGGCACGATCGCGGATGTCGTCGGCCTGCTGCTGGGCTAAGCGGACGATCTCCTGCTCACCGGCAATGGTGAGGGCCTGCTGCTGAGCGTCGGCGATGATGGAATCGGCCTGAGCGGCGGCGGAAGCCATAAGCTCCTCGCGCTCCTTAAGGATACGGCGGGACTTCTGCCACTCCTCGGGATAGCTCATGCGGATCTCGTCGAGGATGTTGAAGAACACGTCGGCGTCGATGACCTTGAACTGAGCGTTCTTGCCGAAAGGCGGCTTGGCTTCCTCGATCAGCCCTTCGAGCTCATCGACCAAGCTGACGATCCTATCGCCAGGAAAATTCTCGCCCGGCATCCGGTCTCCTTTCATAGGTAACATATCATCGTGCTAGTTTACCACATGCCACCAGGCAATAAAAAACGTCACGAAAAGCGATGTCTGAGCGCTTCGACCACGTTGGGCGGGACAAACGTCGATACATCGCTGCCGAGCGAGGCGATCTGGCGAACGACCGAGCTCGAGATATAGCCGTACTGCGGCGCACTCATGACAAAGATAGACTCCAGCTCGTTATCCAAGCGATAGTTGAGGTCGGCCTGCTGCAGCTCGTACTCAAAGTCGGTCATGGCGCGCAGGCCCTTGACCACGGCCCCCGCCCCCTGCTCGCGAGCGAAGTCGACCAAGAGGCCGGTAAAGGGCAGGACCTCGACGCCGTCGATATCACCGAGCGCCTCACGGGCCAGCGCCACGCGCTCATCGAGCATAAACGTGGTGCCCACACCGTTTTTACCCTGCGACTCGGCAACAGCGACGATCACGCTGGGAAAGATGCGGCGGGCACGGCGGATGACGTCGATATGGCCAAATGTGATGGGATCGAAGGTGCCCGGGACAATCACGCGGTTGATAGTGTCATTCATGGGCGTCCTCCGTGGGTGCGTCGCTATCGATACCATCATCCTCGCCGTTGCCGACCCAACGAAGCAGGTCGACCGAGGTAATGCCGTAGCGCTTCTCGCGCACGATCTCAAAGCCTTCCGGATGCGCGCCCGCATCGGCGGCGGCATGCTCAAACAGGGCATAAGCGCCAGGTGCAAGCAGACCCTGCTGAGCCAGGTTCTGCAGCAGTTCCTCGACCGGCTCGGCACCAAAAGCATAGGGCGGGTCGAGCAGGACCAGATCAAAGGGGCCGCCCGGCACACGACCGCGCGAGGCGCTCGCCAGCATGTCGCCCGTTACCACGCGCCAACGCGCACGGTCACGGCAGAGCGACTCAATATTCTTGGTAATGAGCCGCGCGGCATTCCGATCGATCTCGAACGTCGTGAGTGAGCGGGCACCACGTGAGAGCATCTCTAACCCTAAGGCACCGGAGCCGCCAAAGGCGTCCAGCACGCGGACCTCGTCCAGATCGAAGTCAAATGCCGACATGACCATAGATGCGCATGCCTCGCGCACGCGATCGGTCGTGGGGCGGGTGACATCGCGACCACGGGGCTCCTCGATCTTACGACCGCGCCATTCGCCGCCGATGATTCTCATCCTCCGCTGACCTCCTTAAAAATGTGTCGATATCGCATGGCGACCGCATCGCGCAGGGGGCGCGTCGCCACGGAGTCAAGGGTGCAAGCATACCGCAAGAGCTCGACCGCGTCCAAATGGGCCCACTCGATCAGCTCCTCGTCGGCATCCAGGTCGACAAAGCGCAGGGTCACACCGCCATGCTGGCGGTACCCCAGAATTTCGCCCTCGTGGCGCAGACGCAGGTCCATCTGGGCGAGCGTAAAGCCGTCCGAGGTCTTTTCGAGCGACTGGAGACGGTCTTGCGCCGCCGAAGCGCCGCCGTTGCCCTTGGAGTGCGTCATGACCAGGCAGGTGCCCGACACGCTGCTGCGGCCCACGCGGCCGCGCAGCTGGTGCAGGGCCGCCAAGCCAAAGCGCTCACCGTTCTCGATGACCATGACGGTGGCGTTGGGCACGTCGACGCCCACCTCGACCACCGTAGTCGAGACGAGCACGTCAATCTCGCCGCGCTTGAAGGCATCGATAACCTGGTCCTTCTCCCCCGCTGGCATGCGGCCGTGAAGGCGCTCGATGGCAAGACCCGGCAACGCCAGACGCAGGCGATCGAGCTCGGTCGCCGTATCGTGCAGCGGCACGGGGACCGTCACGCGGCCCTCGCCGTCGCGGGCGATACCGGGCACGTCCTCCAGCTCATCGGCCGAGTCGCTCGGCTCCACGAGCGGGCAAATCACGTAGGCCTGCTGACCCTTTTCATGCGCCTCGCGGATGGCGCCATAGGCAAGGTCGCGGCTCGACTCGGTAAGCACGCGTGTCGTCACGCCAGCGCCAGGGACGGGCCGATGGCGGATGATGCTCGTGTCCAGATCGCCGTAGACCGAAAGTGCCAGCGTACGTGGGATGGGCGTTGCCGTCATAACGAGCAGATCGGCACCAGGGCCCTTCGCACGCAGGGCGTTGCGTTGGCCGACGCCAAACCGGTGCTGCTCATCGATGACCACGAGCGACAGATGCTTGAACGCAACGTTATCCGAAAGCACCGCGTGGGTGCCAAAGAGGACATCGAGCTCGCCCGATTCCAGCTGCGCATGGATCCGCTCGCGCTCGGCCGCCGGCGTGGCGCCCGTCAGGAGCGCCCAGGTCATGCCAGCCTGCGAAAGCAAGGGGCCGGTCTTATCGGCATATTGACGCGCCAGCACGCCCGTGGGCGCCATAACGCAGGCCTGCGTGCCGCTATCGGCAGCCACAGCCAGCGCGCAGGCGGCAACAGCGGTCTTGCCGGTACCGACATCGCCCAGCAGCAGGCGGTTCATCACGCGCCCGCCATCGCACATATCGCGCAGGATATCTTGGAACGCGGCCTCCTGCTCGTCGCTCAGCGAAAACGGCAGGGCCTGCTTAAGCGCGGCCAGGTGCTCGCCCGCGGCGTGGGCATAGGGCACCACATCGACCAGGCCGCCGTCGTTGCGCAGGCGCAGCGCCAGCTGCAGGTAGAGGCACTCCTCGTAGGCAAGCCGTGCGCGCGCGATATCGCGCTCAGCCATGCTCGAAGGAAAGTGGATCGATCGAAGCGCACGGGCATTGCTCATCAGGCGACGTTTAACGCGCAAGCGTGCGGGAATCGGGTCGAAGGGATTGCCGACGACCTCGAGCGCGCCACTTACGATGCGGCGCATCCATGCCTGGCTCACGCCGTCACTCACATAATGGACCGGCAAAATGGTGCCCGCAGCACGCCCCTCATCGAGCTTTTCAAAGTGCGGCGAGGCCATCTGCTTAAAACCGTAGGCAAACTCAACCTTGCCCATCACGGCCAGGCGGTCGCCCTGCTTAAGCTGCTGGGCAATCCAAGGCTGACGGAAAAAGGCGACCTGCAGCACGCCCGTCTCATCAACGAGTGAGACCTCGGTCACCTGCATGCGCGGACGCGGCTTCTTTTGAACGATACGGTCGACCGTGGCGATGATAGTGCACACGGTACCGATGGGCGCCATCTCGATGGACCACGAACGAGTAAAGTCGAGGTAACGATGAGGGATATGGAGAAGGAGGTCCCCCACCGTCCGAATTCCCAGACGGCGAAGGGCCTCCTCACGTTTACCTGAAACATATTTGAGTCGCGCGATATCTTCGTCGAGCGCATTGCTCTGGGCAAAGCGCTCCGAGACGCGCGGCACGGAGCACAGCTCGGACATGGGCAGAGCCTACTCGATCGAGAAGATCACGGGATAGAGCGGCTGCTCGCCACGATGGGCGTCGATCTCCAAATCGGGCTGAGCCTCCTCAATGGCGTCTACGATCTCCTGGAAGGCCTCATCGGACAGTTCCTCGCCGGCCAGAATCGTCAGCGCGTCGCCCTCCTCTTCCTCCTGCATACGGTTGATGCAATCGAGCGTGACCTGCTTCACGTCGGAGCCGACCACGTCGATGGAGCCGGCGATGATACCCATGACGTCACCGGAGTGAATCGGCGAGCCGTCGGAGGCGCTGGAATCGCGCACGGCACGGGTGACCTCGCCATCGCGAACCTCGCTGATGGCGTCGACCATAGCGGCGACGGCATCCTCGAGCTCGGAATCGGGCAGGACCGCGAACAGCGCGGAGAAGGCCTGCGGGACGGTCTTGGTGGGAACGACGGCTACCTTCTTGTCGGTGCAGGCTGAGGCAGCGGCCTCGGCAGCCATGCGGATGTTGCCGTTGTTGGGCAGGATGATGACCGAGGTCGCGTTGACCTGGTCAACGGCGCCCAGCAAGTCTGCAGTCGAGGGGTTCATGGTCTGACCACCCGACACGATCACGTCGACGCCGAGGGACTTGAGGATGTCTGCCTCGCCGGAACCGGCGGCAACGGCGACAAAGCCCAGCGCCTTGGCGGGCTCGGCGGCCTTTTCCTGGTCCTCGTGGATCTTGGCGGTACGGTCGTGGGCCTCCATCTCCATGTTGTGGATAAAGACCTCGTAAATCTGACCAAGCTGCAGCATATGCTCGAGCACCAGGTTGGGGGTGTTGGAGTGCACGTGAATCTTGTAATCGGGGTAAGCGCCCACGAGTAGCTCGCAGTCGCCCATGGAGCCCAGGAACTTAAGGCACTCGTCCTCGTCAAACGGGGCGTCTGCCTTAAACAGGAACTCATTGCAGTAACGGAACTCCGAGCCCTCCCAGTCGTCGTTGGCCTCGATCTCAACGCGGTCGAGGGCCGCGTCGCGGGCAGAGCCAGCGGAGTCAAACGTGGCGGAGAAATCCTCGACAACGGTGCTGCGACCAAGCGCGGCGGCAACAAAGTTCTCAAGGAAGATGGCAAATCCAAAGGCGCCGGAGTCGACCACGCCGTTCTCCTTCAGAACGGGCAGCAGGTCGGGCGTACGGGCGACGGACTGATAGGCCTCGACGACGATGGCGTCGAGCGCGTCCTCGGCCGAGAACTTCTTCTTCTCGCACTCGTCTGCCTTGGTCGAGACGTCGCGCAGCACCGTGAGGATCGTACCCTCGATGGGCTTACGCACTGCCTGGAAGGCAACCTTGACGGCTCGGCGGAACGCATAGGCGATGTTGGCGGAAGTGATGGGCTCATCGGCAGAGACAAGGCCCTCGGCCACACCACGCAGAATCTGCGAGGTGATGACGCCGGAGTTGCCACGGGCACCCATCAGGGAGCCATGGGTGATGGCACCGGCGATGGCCTCCATGTCGGCGTCGGCAGGAAGGGCGGAGAGCTCCTTGGTCACCGAGGCGAGCGTGAGCGACATGTTGGTGCCGGTATCGCCATCGGGTACGGGGAAGACGTTGAGCTTGTTGATCTCCTCGGCCTTGTCGGAAACGGCAGCCGCAGCGATCGGAAAACAGGTGCGAATGGTCTTTGCAATCATGGGTATTTGAATCTCCGTTTTCGGATGCTAGTTCAGACGGCTCTTGAGCGCGTCGATGTGAATGCCGATCTTAAGGCTGGCGGGATCGATCTGGGCGATCTCCTGCAGGGTGAAGGCAACGGAGCTCGAAAGATTGTGGCAGACGGACTTCATGTTGACGCCGTTCTCGAGCACGACGTGAAGATCGACCGTAAGGCCGTTCTCGTCGGCGGAGACAAGCACGCCCTTGCGGAGGCGCTGACCGGCAAGCAGGCGCACGCTCTCGGCGCCCTGGAGCTGCTCAGCCATACCGACGACGCCATAGCACGTCATCGCGGCATAACCGGCAATATCGGCAATAACGTCGTTCGAGACGCTCAGGCTGCCGTTGATGGTCTCAGACACAAGAATCTCCTTATCTGGTGCTCACGGCACCATGTCGTGGGAGCAATCATTGCAATATTCTACAACGACCGCGCCATGTTGAGGTGATGGGTCGCGGGATTACATCCTCGACACGAAATGTTGATATGGCAACGTTCGAGTCAAGTGGCCGCGGCATGAAAAAACCCGCCGCATAAGCGACGGGTTTTACAACCTGGCTCCCCGGGTAGGACTCGAACCTACAACAGCGCGGTTAACAGCCGCGTGCTCTACCATTGAGCTACCGAGGAATTTAAAAGCCCAGCGGAATGGGCTGAGAAATTCTGGCTCCCCGGGTAGGACTCGAACCTACAACAGCGCGGTTAACAGCCGCGTGCTCTACCATTGAGCTACCGAGGAATAGGTGCGTGCTCTCAAGCAACGAAGTTTATTATACGGACGATTGGGCGAAGGGCAAGAACTTTTTTAAGAAATTTTCTCGCCTTGATCCCTTGGGGACGGCCTAACTACCGGCACCGGCAACGGAAACGCCGATGTTTTGACAATGCCAGCGTGCGGGCACCAGAGCGAACAAATTGTCATGAAAAGAGGACGGCATAGACCTTCTGGTCATGCCGTCCTCTTTGAATGACAAGTTGTCGCTCTGGTGTCCGCGCAGCGTCGGCCAGTTACGGCGTTTGGTAAAACGCCGTAACTACTAAGACTCGATGTAGTCCTTCAACTTGCTAGAGCGGCTCGGATGGCGGAGCTTGGCCAGGGTCTTGGACTCGATCTGGCGGATACGCTCGCGCGTGACACCAAACTCGCGACCGACTTCCTCGAGCGTACGGGGATGTCCGTCGACAAGACCAAAGCGCAGCTCGATAACCTTGCGCTCACGATCGGCAAGCGAATCGAGCACCTGGGTGAGCTGCTCCTGCAGCATAGAGAAGCTGGCGGCATCGGGCGGAACGATAGCCTGGGAGTCCTCGATGAAGTCGCCCAGCTGGGAATCCTCTTCCTCGCCGATCGGGGTCTCGAGCGACACGGGCTCCTGCGAAATCTTCTGGATCTCGCGGACGCGGTCGGCGCTCATATCCATCTCGGCACCGATCTCCTCGGGGGTCGGGTCGCGACCCAGGTCCTGGAGGAGCTGGCGCTGCACGCGGACGAGCTTGTTGATGGTCTCGACCATGTGCACGGGAATACGGATGGTACGGGCCTGGTCGGCAATAGCGCGTGTAATGGCCTGACGAATCCACCACGTGGCGTACGTGGAGAACTTGAAGCCCTTCTGGTAGTCGAACTTCTCGACGGCGCGGATCAGACCGAGGTTGCCCTCCTGGATCAGATCCAGGAACAGCATGCCACGGCCGACATAGCGCTTGGCGATAGAGACGACCAGACGCAGGTTTGCGCTGATGAGCGCCTGCTTGGCTTCGAGGCCGACGTTCTCAATGCGCGTAAGACGACGCATCTCGGCACGCGTGAGCTCGAGCTCACCGGCATCGGCAGCCTCGAGCTTCTCGGTGGCCTCAAGACCGGCCTCGATCTTCATGGCCAGATCGACCTCTTCGGAGGCGGTCAGCAGATCGACCTTGCCGATCTCCTTGAGGTACATACGAACAGGATCGCCGGTCAGCATCACCGTGGAGGCATCGATGCCACGCACGCGCGAACGTGAACGGGAAGTGCGCACGGTGCGCTTCTTCTTGCTCTTGGAAGAACCCATCTCGGCGTCGGCCTGACGGGCCATCTTGAGCTCGTGATCGTCGAGCGAGCCGGAATCGTGCTCGTCGTCGTCATCGAAATCGTCGGTATCGGTATCGTTATCGTCATCGTCGACGTCCATGGGGGCGTCGTCGTTACCGCTCGCGGAGATAATCTGGATGCCGCTGTTGCGCAGCGCGGAATACACCGCGGTGAGCTGCTCGTCAGAAACATCGATATCCTTCAGGGCGACCTGAATCTCGTCCTCGGTTACCGAAGTCCTGTTTGAGCCGTTGCCCATGAGCTTTGCAACGTAGGATTCCAGCCCAGTACCCGTGCTCTCAGTCTTTTTTGGCACAGATTCTCCCTTCATAGTCCACAGGACTCAATACTTTAGCACACAGCAACGTCTATACCCAAAATCCAGACTGGATATAGGCGAGAATACGCTGGTTCCTTGATTATCGACTTTATCCGAACACCTCCCACATTCATCCGCACATGTGCGGATGAATGTGGGAACCCGATACCCTGAGGGCCGGACCGGCCGGCCC
>CABRCR010000049.1:0-6692 GCA_902469435.1 uncultured Collinsella sp.
GGACCTGTAGCTCAGTTGGTTAGAGCGTCCGGCTGATAACCGGGAGGTCACAAGTTCGAATCTTGTCAGGTCCACCACTTTCTTTCGCAATAAACACCCCAGCGAGAGCCGAGTCGCCGCTGGGGTGTTTATTACTGTCTCCGTGGGGGTTTAGCTCAGCTGGGAGAGCGCGGGCTTTGCAAGCCTGAGGTCAGGGGTTCGATCCCCCTAACCTCCACCATGACGGACCTGTAGCTCAGTTGGTTAGAGCGTCCGGCTGATAACCGGGAGGTCACAAGTTCGAATCTTGTCAGGTCCACCATCAAAACTGTGAAGAGCCCTGGGGCGTTGCCTCGGGGCTTTTTCTTGTCTGTGATAAATCTCATTTTGGTTTTGTGTGCTGTGCGAAAGATTGGGTAGTATAGCTATTCAATGCGGTGGAGCTGCCGCGTGTTAACCGCTACGTACCGGAGGTGTTCCATGGTTCGTGTCGACATAGAGACCATCGTCATGGCCGCCGGTCCCGTGCCATCGCTTATCGTGCTTCGTGAGCGCAGCAGCAAATCGGACTCGCCCGCGCCGCTGCGTTCCCTTTCCATTCAGACTGGTTCGTTTGAAGCTGCTGCCATCAGCCGCGGCATCGATAGCGGCCGCGCCGAGCGCCCGATTACCCATGACCTGCTGCTCGATACCGTTGACGCCTTGGGCGCCAAGCTCGAGCGCATCGAGATCGTTCGCGCCGAGCCGCCGGTGTTCTACGCGACGATCGTCGTGCTGGCCGATGGCGAGGAGCGCAAGATCGACGCCCGCCCCAGTGACGCCATTGCCCTTGCCGTGCGCAGCAATGCCCCCATGTTTGTGGAGGACGACATCATGAATCGCCTGGGAACTGTTTCTACCCACGCCGAGGAAGTCGACGACGAGCAGGAGTTCGAGAAGTTCGACGAGTTCGTCCATACGCTCTCCCCCGATGACTTCTAAATGTCTGGCACGCGAGCGGAGAGGTCGCTGATGGGTACCCGCGTATCGGCTGAAGCGGCCGCTATCGCGCGTGAAGCCCAGATGCGCTCGGAGGCTTCTGAGGCGGCTCGCATTGCCTATGTGACGCAGGCCCGCACGCTTCGCGAGCGCCGCGGCTCGTTTATCAAGATGGTTGTCGTCTCCGCCCTTGTCGCGGCAATCTGCTCGCGCCTTCGTGGTACAGTTGGTGCGCTTGGGTTTTCGATTTCAACGGGCTTGGTAATCTGGGGCGTGGTCGATGCAGTAATGCTGACCAACCAGATCAAGGTACTCGATAAGCGCGCGATGGATATGATGCGCGCCCGCGACGCTGCCGCCAAGATTGCTGCCGAGGCACAAGAACTGTAACGACGCCAGACTCGATGGGAAGGTCTAAAGATGGCACAGGATATGCAGGACGCCGGTAACGTCTCCGCCGAGCTCGACGCCATGGTGTGCGATCTGATCGGCGCGTTCTTGGACGACCTTGCCGCCGGTGAAAACCCTGGCGTGGTCGTGGCAATTGAGGACGCCGCTTCCAACCGTTATCTGGCAGCGCTCGATGAGGATGGCGAAGAGGCGTGCCTCGAGGCGGCCACCAACTTTATCTCCGAGCACAAGATGGGTCTTAAGGACGAGGGCCTGGGCCGTATCGCCCGCTATGCCATCGGCTATACCGGCTGCGTCGAGATTGACGGCGGCTACCATGACGCTCTGCTCGTGAGCTTTTTCGAAACGACGCTCGAGAGCGGTTTTTCGGCTTACGTGCTGTATGAGGGCGTGGGCGCCGGCGATGGTTTTATGTGGAGCGACCCTGAACCTGCAGGTGAGGAAACCCCTCTCATCTAAAATCGCTAAAATAAACGAGTTTTCGGTAAAAGGCTCAATATTCCCGCTGAGCGTTGTATCGCTGGGCGGGCCGCATACGCGTGCCGTTTGTATATGGATAGAAGATAGGGGAACTACATGCGCGTAGACAATCTGAGGAACATCGCCATCATCGCCCACGTCGACCACGGCAAGACGACGATGGTCGACAAGCTCCTGCGTGCCACGGACGCCTTCCGTGCCAACCAGCAGGTCGAGGACCGCGTCCTGGATTCCAACGACCAGGAGCGCGAGCGCGGTATTACGATTCTCGCCAAGAACATCTCTATCGAGTACAAGGACGTTAAGATCAACGTCATCGACACCCCGGGCCACGCCGACTTTGGCGGCGAGGTCGAGCGCGTGCTGCGTATGGCCGACGGCGCCCTGCTGCTGGTCGACGCTTTTGAGGGCCCCATGCCCCAGACCCGCTTCGTGCTGCGTCACGCTATCGACACCGGCCTCAAGATCATGATCGTCATCAACAAGATCGATCGTCCGGGCGCCAACCCCGAGAAGGCCTACAACGACTGCCTGGACCTCATGGCCGACCTGGGCGCCACCGACGACCAGCTTGAGTTCGCCATGGAGCACGTGGTCTACGCTAGCGCCATGAATGGCTTTGCCCGCCTTGACCCCAACGACGGCAACATGGACATGTACCCGCTGCTCGATATGATCATCGACGACATGCCCGCGCCCGAGGTTGACGAGAACGCCCCACTGGCCATGCAGTGCGTGACCATCGACCACTCCAACTTCGTTGGTCGTATCGGCATCGGCCGCGTGTACTCCGGCACCATCCACCAGGGCGACCAGATCCTGGTTGTCAAGAACGACGGCTCCAGCGCCACCGCTACCGTCAAGCAGCTCTTTACCTTCGACTACCTGGGCCGCACCGAGTGCCAGGAAGTCGGCGCAGGCGACATTGCCGCCGTCGTGGGTATTGACCGCACCGATATCGGCGACGTCTATACCGACCCCGAGAACCCCGTCGAGCTCGAGCCCATCGAGATCGACCCGCCGACTCTGTCCATCGTCTTCGAGGCTTCGACCTCTCCGCTCGTCGGTCGTGATGGCGACATCGTGGGCGCCCGTCAGCTCAAGGAGCGCCTGTTCAACGAGGCCGAGAACAACGTGACCATGAAGATCGAGGAGCTCGAGGACAAGAGCGGCGTCGAGGTCTCGGGCCGCGGCATCCTGCACCTGTCCGTCCTGATGGAGTCCATGCGCCGCGAGGGCTTTGAGTTCCAGGTCGGCCGTCCCCGCGTTCTGTTTAAGAAGGACGAGAACGGCAACAAGATGGAGCCCGTCGAGCAGGCCGTCGTCGAGTGCCCGGACGAGTACTCGGGCAAGGTCGTTGAGGTCTTTGGCACCTCCGGCGGCATCATGACGAGCATGGACACCTCGGGTATCGTGACGCACCTCGAGTTTAAGATCCCGACCCGCGGCATCATGGGTCTTAAGAACCGCATCATGAACGTCACCCACGGCGAGGGCGTGTTCTACCACACCTTCCTGGAGTATGGTCCCTACGCCGGCGAGATCGGTAGCCGTCAGAACGGCGCCATGATCTCCATGACCACCGAGAAGGCCGTTGCCTATGCTCTGGGCACGCTGCAGGAGCGCGGCCAGCTGTTCGTTGAGCCGGGCACCGAGTGCTACGAGGGCATGATCGTGGGCGAGCGCAGCAAGGCCGGCGACATGGTCGTCAACATCGCGCGTACCAAGAACCTGGGCAACCAGCGTTCCTCGACCTCCGATATCTCCGTCCAGCTGGTGCCGCCCCGCACCTTCTCGCTGGAGGAGGCGCTGGAGTACATCGCCGACGATGAGCTGGTCGAGATCACCCCCAAGAACATCCGCCTGCGCAAGCGTCTGCTCAACGCCACCGACCGCAAGAAGGCTGCCGTTCGCGCCGGCCAGGTCAACAAATAAGCGCTGGGCTTTATAGCGTCTAACAAGGAAGGGCGTCGACCGCAATGGTCGGCGCCCTTTTTGGTGCAAGGGGATTGAGTTGGTCTACACCACCACAAAGGTGCCTGGCACCTTTGTGGTGGTTTGGCTGCTAAGCGATGGGGAGTCCCGGCGTGTTAGCCGGCTGCTGCGGCTTGAGGTGGGCGTTGTGCCAAATGATTTGGATGACGTAGCCGAGCGTGAAGACGAAGGCTACGCCGCTGACAAAGTTGCCCATAAGAGGAAGTGCCGTGAGTGCGCCCGCGACGATACCGCCCGCGGCGGCCATGGCGAAGCGGTTTTGGTTGTGTCCGGCCATGCGTGCGATCGCGGTACCCGTAAATGCCGCCGAGACCAAAGCGATGCCGATGATGCTGCACATGAGTGCTCCGGCGAGCGACAGGCCTGCAATCGAGATGATAAGCAGCAGGACGGCGGGAGCGATGGCGACCGTGCCCAGAAGGCCACTTACCCACAGTGGCATGGGATGCTGATGGAGCATGCCGGCGGCGCTGGCGGTTGCGCGCGGAAAGACAAGCTCAAGCAGGATAGCGACAAAGCAGGTGGAAAGCGCTGCGGCAACGATGCCGCCAATCATGTCGTTGACCGTAGAGGTGTTCTCGTTCTCGGTCCGGTCGATCTTGAGGGCTCCAACCTGGGCGCCCTCGGCCCGCTCGGGGTCCTGTGAGACGTGGGCGTTCACCGTGCCGGTGATGCGGGCGTTTTTACCCAAGACGAGCTTGTCGGCCCAGACTTCAACATTGCCATCGACGGTGCCGTCGATGGTAACGGTGTCGCCGGCAAGCGCCGCCGATTTGGCGGAGCCGCGCAGGGCGACCGTTTCGCCCGCCGCGTAAAAACAGTTGGCGGTGCTGCCGGTGTTGAGCACGACGTGCTGGCCGGCCACCGTGACGCTGCCATCGATTGCGGTTTTGGCGATATCGATGGTGCGTGCCGCCAGACGAATGGCGCCGCCTACGGTGCAATCGCGAATCGACAGGCTCTCACCCGCCGCGATAATATCGCGGCCGATGGAGGCGTCGTCTAGGTTGAGACTTTGGCCGGCCCAGTACAGGTCGCCCTCGACGCCAGACGGATTTGAGTCAACTTCGGTTGCAAGCACGTTGCCCGCAGTGTCGGTGCCGGCAAACGACGTCGTGGGGAGTGCGGTGAGCGCGAGCGCAATCAGCGCGAAGATGAGGGTGATGTGGGCCCGCGCTTCACGGCGCCGGGTCGACGGTACTTGGTTGCAAGGCATAGTGAATCCTTCGTTAGATGCTCGATAGGTATCTAACAGGGTACCCAACGCGCGGGCGCTCTAAAAGAACCTCTCGGTTGCATTTCGAAGGGTCGTGCCGTGCTATCTACTTTTTACGGTGCAAAAAGCGCGCGATATCTTCCTCGGTGGGGCTTTTGATGTCAAAGCGCAGTGATAGCCAACGCAGCCCCATGGTCACGACGACGCATGCGACCAGCGCGGCGACATTGCTCACGAGGCCGCTCATGACGAGGCAGACATAGCTTGTCGATCCGGCAATGGCCGCGATGGCATAAAAGTTCGTACGTTGGAAAATGCCCGGTACCACGCCCATAAAGCCGTCGCGCAGCATGCCGCCGCCTACCGCGGTGAAGAAACCCATCATGATGCACACGGCGGGCGCAAAGCCGTAGACCAGCGCCTTGTCTGCGCCGGTTGCCGCATAAATACCCACCGAGATGATATCGAGCAGGGGAATGAGTTTTTCGGGCTTGTCGACGATTGCCGGGAAAATGTAGATGATGGCCGCCGTGGCGATGGAGAGCGGTAACGCCATTGGTTGGTTGAGGATGTAGACGTTGCCCACCTGGAGTGTCATATCGCGCAAAAGACCGCCGCCCAGACCGCAGACCACCGCGAGCGCGACCGCGCCCACCAGGTCGAGCTTGTGCTCGCGCGCGACCAGCACGCCCGAGATCGATGCCGCGACAACGGCGAACATCTCGAGCCAAAATGGGATAGCGACCATGGCATCCGAAGCGTGTGAAGTAACGGTCATAGCGGCGACAGCGGGCAAGATGGGATCCTTTGAGTTGCAGGTTTGGACAATGCCCGTACATAGTACATGGTTGGCGGCGATTGCGACCCCATTGCTCGGCAAACGGTAGGGACTGGGAACGGTCATGGGTACCAAACATGTACATCAGCCTCCAAAGATGCCGAAAAATGTCGTTTTTGGAGGGTGATGTACATGTTTGAGATTCAAGGTGAAATCGAAAGCAATGGGGGACGTGGCTGAATAGGAGGGATGTCCAAATTTTGAGCGGAGCTCAAAATTTATTCGGTCGGCTTGCGCCGACCGCGCTGCGCTAAAAACGCGCCACTGGCGCGTTTTCTTTACGCTCCGCGCCCTGGCGGGTTCGAATCCCTCCTCCTCCGCCGTATTTGCTTGTAAGGGACTCTAAACAAAAAAGCCCCCGTTTTCGGGAGCTTTCTCAACCAAAATGGCGGAGGAGGAGGGATTCGAACCCTCGTGACCTTATACAGGCCAAACGGTTTTCGAGACCGCCGCATTCAACCACTCTGCCACCCCTCCGCGTGGGGTAAAAACAAAGCAGGCTCGAAGGCCTGCTTTGGAATTAACTGGCGGAGAGTCAGGGATTTGAACCCTGGAGACGCTTTTGACGCCTACACGATTTCCAATCGTGCTCCTTCGGCCACTCGGACAACTCTCCGTTAAATGCGAAAGTCAGTATACACGAGGAATCGCAAAGTGCAAACAGAAAAGTTGGCATTTTTTGAATCGCTTGGCTTCCCTTGATTGGCAACTTCATCCGAACACTTCCCACATTCATCCGCACATGTGCGGGTGAATGTGGGAATCCGATACCCTGAGGGCCGGACCGGCCGGCCC
>CABRCR010000050.1:0-9703 GCA_902469435.1 uncultured Collinsella sp.
GACTGAAGCCCACCGGCCTAATGGCTTGGCGTCAGCATGCCGCGATTCGGTCGCACGGAGAGCATTTCCCAGTTGACAAAACTATAGGAACACCCCCCGTTTTCACGAAACGGGGGGTGATTTTGTTGCTCCGGACGACTTTAAAATGATACCCAGAACAAGTTTTTTCAGATAATCGATAGTGAGGCTCCAGTCGCTAAGCACACCCGCTTTGATAAACAGCTTTATCAGGGACTTTAGTAGGTAAAAATCGGTCTCTATGTGCCGAATGTAAGTTGACTGTCCATTTTCCGAAACAACTTATTCTAGGTAGCATTTTTAAGGCCCGTCCAAGGCAAAATATAAGTATTTTGCGACCAAAACTCTAGTCCGCGCGACCATTTTCCGCCCGCGCGGCTACATTCCCGCCCAATCGATAAAAATCTCCTCACGAAGCCGCCGTTCGAGCTCCTGCTGCCGCGGCGTCTTGTCTTTCAGCGGCACATCGAGATAGGACATGATGAGCTCCATCACCACGCGGAAGGCATCGGAATCGGCCAGCTGACCATAGGTCATCAGAACGACGGGATATCCCATGGCTTGCAAAGCCGTCGTTCGATCGGAGTCCGAGATCTTGGATTCTATGGATCCGTGTATGGCTTTACCTTGGCATTCAACCAGGCACTCTCGGCTGCCGTCCTTATTTGCCAGCAGAATATCGGCATAGCGCCTATCAAGCCCCGAAATCAGGCGGGCACTGCGCGTCAAGCGAATCTCGACGTTATTGGTAAGGCGCAGCCCTTCGCCGCCGCGCAACCTCGTAAGGCCAAACAGCATCGAAGCCTGGACCTCGAGCGGCGATGCCGCCACCCCCGTAATGCATTTCGCGGCACGCGTGAACGATTTAGCGCCGCGGAGCCCCGGGATCTTATCGACGTACTCGGTAAGCTCAGAGAGCTCGATCAAGGGAGGTCGTTTCCACAAGTCCGTTGGATTCCCCGAGACATCCTTTACGTTTTCCCAGCCCGACCGTGCGTCACTCCATCGGCTCCCATATGCCTGCTCAAGTGCCGACTTTACCTGAGGCGCAATCTTGCACACGGCAAAGGTGCCGCACATCTCATACATGCACATGATTAAACGCTCGTTTGAGACCGAGGAAGCCAGGGTCAGCAGGGTAAAGAGCGGGGACGCAACATCGAGGCCAAACTCCGTCTGCCGCACGGAATCAAACGGCCTCTCCCCGTTCCAAACATGCCTGACAATGCGATCGCCCTTACGTCCACAGCTGCCCTGCGCCAACACGTGTAACGGGGTGCCCAGGAAATGCGTGACGAGCGGATGCTCACATAGGTGCTCCCTGCGCGGATCGTCCGCAGAATCGGGCAGGTCCGGCATTATTGCCAAGACCTGTGGAGGTATCCGGTGATACCGAAAGGCAGATATGTCGCACAGCATGTCGTCCATGAAGGGTACGTACCCGCTGCGTCGCTTGTGAACCCGCTCGGACGGCAAACGCGCTGGCTCGGCCTGCGAACGGTAAATACTGCCACGCCCACGTCGCGGATCTCTCAGGAGGCTTACAATCGGTTTGGAAAGCAAACTGATTGTGAGGTTGCATATGGTTGATGAGAACTTTGCCTGGCGGCTTGCGCAGGAGCTCGTGCGGATCGACAGCTCAGACCCGGGCGCGTATGAGGATGAAATTGAGCGGTATATCAAAGCGCTGGTTGAGGCTCGGCTGGAGCGGTTGAGTCATCCGGTGCTCCATGCCGTGCAGATTGAGGAGCTCGAAGTGCTGCCCGGGCGCCGCAACCTTAAAGTCACTGTGCCGGGCCAAAGCGACGAGCCGCGGCTGATCTATATCTGCCACATGGATACCGTCACCTTGGGCGATGGCTGGGACGCAGACATCGCACCGCTTGGGGCGGTTGTGCGCGACGATAAACTCTATGGCCGCGGTGCCTGCGATATGAAGGGTGGCCTGGCCTGCGCCATTGCCGCACTGGTCCATACGCTCGAGCGCGTGGCGGCGGATGGCGCGCTGCCACGCCGCGGCTTTTCGCTCATCTGCTCGGTCGACGAGGAAGACTTCATGCGCGGCTCAGAGGCCGCGATCGATGCTGGCTGGGTCGGCTCGCGCGAATGGGTGCTGGACACCGAACCCACCGACGGACAGATCCAGGTGGCGCACAAGGGTCGCACGTGGTTCGAGATTGAAATGGCTGGCGTGACGGCGCATGCGAGCCAGCCTTGGAAGGGCGCGGATGCCGTCGCCGCCATGGCCGAGGTCGTGTGTTCGCTTCGTCGCGCGTTTGCGGCGCTGCCCGCGCACGATGAGCTGGGGCCTTCGAACATCACGTTTGGCCAAATCGAGGGCGGATATCGCCCCTACGTCGTACCCGACCGCGCCAAAGTTTGGGTCGACATGCGCCTGACCCCGCCGACCGATACGGCCGCCGCAATCAATATGGTCGAGCATGCCATCGCCGTCGCCGAAGCCACCGTTCCCGGTTGCCATGGCAGCTACACCGTGACGGGCGACCGCCCCGCCATCGAGCGCGATCCGGTCTCTCCCCTTCTAGCTGCACTCAAGTGCGCAGCAGACGATGTAACGGGCACGGATACGACCGTCGGCTTCTTTACCGGCTACACCGACACTGCCGTCATTGCCGGCAAGACGGGTAACCGTAACTGCATGAGCTATGGCCCAGGCTCGCTCGCGCTCGCCCACAAGCCCAACGAATATGTGCCCCACGCCGACATCGTTCGTTGTCAGCAGGTGCTAATCGCGCTCGCCGATAACGTGCTCTGGGACGCGAGCGGCCAAGTTGGGGCATAATAAGCCGCGAACAAACTGACTCGTGCGTTAGGACCGCCCCATGAAAGCACTTCCGTTTCCCTGCATCCGCCCGGCTCAGGACCGCGTGCTCGAGGCACTGCCTGCAATGGGCAGCATCCTGAGCGGCAACGATGCTCTGCGCGGAGCCATTGCCGATGGTCTGATGCTCAAGGATCCAGGCGCGGCGTATTACGTGTACGAATGCTCGGGTGAGCCGGGACGCGTGACGGGTGTCGTGGCGATTTGCCCGGTTAACGTGCTGACGGGCGGCGACGAGGCTGCCGCCGAGAGCATCGACGCACTCGCCACCGCGCGCGCGATCGCCGAGCTCAAGGTGCAGCCGCGCCCCGTGTCGCTCGCCTACGAGGCGTCGCCCGTCATGGATATCATTTTGAGCGCTGCCAAAGAGGGCGCATCGCTCTACGCCGTCACCGATCCCGCGGGCGTCACACATCGCGTGTGGGAGGTCAAGCGCGAGGACGCCGTTGCCGCCATCCGTGCCATGCTCGATCAGGCGCCCGACCCGGTGTTCGCCGGTGACTCCGCCTATGTCGCCGCACTGGCTGGGGCATCGCAGATTCTGGCCGACGAGGCCCGCGCTGCCGGCGCCTACTCTGGCAAAGAGCCGTTCAACTTTGCTGTAGCCGTGCTGTTCCCCGCCGCGCAGGTCAGCGGCAGCGCGCCGCAGGTTCCGACGGGTCTGCTCACTCACCAGGTCTCACGGTTCTAGCGAACTCAAACGCTAAGCTGGAAAACCCAGCATCCAAACAAACAAGGGGCGGAGATGCAGCAAACGCATGCACCTCCGCCCTTTTCGCATCAAACAATTACGCCGGTAAACCGGGCCGCAACGTCAGCGTTATCCACGCTGCGGACCTGCCGCCGCCACGAGCGGCTCTAGCCCCAGCTCGCGCGCGTAGTCTTCCTGCGTAAAGACTTCGACCAGTTCAAACGTATCGGCCGCATCGTCAAACGCAAAATGCAGCACTGAGCAGTTGCCTGGCACGCGTTCGCGCTCGTCGGCCGCCGCGCCCCGCACGTGGTCCAAAAACTCCTTGATAGCTGAGCCATGACTTACCGCGAGCACGCACGTATGGTCCGGACGCTGCATAAGATCGGTCAGCGTCGCCACCATGCGCGTGCGCACCTGGATCTGGCCCTCGCCGCCAAACTGCCGATAGAAGTCGCGCCACGGGCGCTCGGGCATAAGCATCACGCGCTCGGCCTCAAAGTCGCCAAAGAACCACTCACGCAGGCCGTCCAGGCGCTCGTACGCCAAGCCCGGCCACAAGTTGGCGATAGTCTGCTCGGTGCGATGAAGCGTAGAGGTGTAGGCATGATCGGGCTCAATGCCGCGCGCACGTAAAAACATGCCGGCGCGCGCCGCCTGGTCGCAACCCAGCTGCGTAAGCGGCGAGTCACTCCACCCCTGAATGATACGCTTAAGGTTGAATATCGTCTGTCCATGACGGACCAGATACAGATCTTTATTCATAGGGGTCCTTTCGTTCGTTACCAACCCAAGAGCGAAAACGCCCCGTCGCAATAGCCAAAATGAAGCACGGCACCGTTGTCGGGTAGCTCTCCCCCGCCAGTCACATACTCAAGAAACTCCTGGCAGGCTGAGCCGTGGGAAACCGCCAGCACGCAGTCGTGCTGCGGCCTGGCCATGATGCGGGACAGCGCCGCGACCATGCGCGACTGAAGCTGCACTTCCGACTCACCGCCAAAGGCCACCGGATAATCGCCCCAGGGCTGCGGCGGCATCTCGCGATTTGATGTGCCCTCCAGCGAGCCAAAATGCCACTCACGCAGGTCATCGACCAGCTCAATGGAACGGCCCTCGCCAACGATAAGCTCGGCCGTATGCCGCGCCCGGCCCAACGGCGAGGAATACACATGATCAAAGGCCACGCCACGCGCCGCAAACGCCGTACGCGCCGTCAGCGCCTGCTCGCGCCCGCGCGCCGTAAGCGGCGAATCGTGCCAGCCCTGCAAAATGCTCTGCACATTGAGCTCAGTCTGCCCATGCCGCACCAAATACAGATCTGCCACACGCTCTCCCCTCGTACCACCACAAAGGGGACAGGAGCCTTTGTGGTGATTTTGCCGCCGGATTGCACCGCAACGACGCACAACTACAGCAGCACGTCGGCAAGCGGACGCTTGGGTACGTGGTGCACCTGCGCCTCGTCGCGCCAATAATTGATGGAGCCGTCGGGGTTGGAATCGATCGCATCGATCACCTGTGTCTCGGCCGGAACGCCAAACGCCATGATCAGCTTGAGCTCATACTTATCGTTATTGAGCCCCATGGCATCGATCGCGCGGGGCGTAAAGGCCTTGAACATGCAGGCTGCCACCTCGGGCGTGGCGCTGCGGGCGGCGAGCATCATCGTCTGCGCGGCAATGCCCGTGTCGACCTCGGTAATGGGAGCGGCGGGCTTGCCCGGAACGGCGCGCTCGGCCAAAATCGCGATGTAGCCGGTCGGACGCTCGCCCTCATCGGGACCCGGCCAATCCTTGAGCGCACCGGCCCACGCGAGCTCATCAAATACGCGCGCGCAGTCCTCTGCACCGCTCACCACATGAAAGCGTAGGCGCTGAGCGTTGGCGCCGCAGGGAGCCAGGTGCGCCAGTTCCGCCAGCTCGAGCAAAAACTCGCGCGGCACGCGCATGGACTCGTCAAAGCGGCGGCACGTGCGGGCGCGGCGAACCAACGCATCGAACGCGTCCAGGCCGAGCTTTTCGCAACCTTGCTTTGCCATCGACTCCACGCTCGACGGCACCACGGGAACTGCTTTGTTCATAGGGACCCCCCAATAAAACCCAATTGTTCTTAAGAAAATCTAACCTAAAACGTAGGCAATTACACTCAACGGCATAATGTTCCACAGCTGTTGAATATCCTACATCCAAACGGGAACAAAGGTAACAATTCGGGAAGATGAGGCTCCCATTCGCCCTTCCCGCCCCACGCGACGGTGCCCTTGGGCGATACTGGTTGCAGGAGCTGCGGCTTAGCCGCACGGAAAGGAGACATCATGGGCATCTTTAAGACCGATGACAAGCAATCGAGCGCGTTTGGATTTGACGAGAAAAGCATGGCAGGCAAGGCCGTCAAGGCCGTGCGCTGGATTTACGCCATCACGGGCGTCTTGGCGCTCGTCGCCGGCATCGCACTGCTGTTTGCGCCCGCCAAGTCCCTCGTCTTCCTAACGACCGTCTTGGGCTTCTATTTTGTGATCACGGCCGCGATCAGGCTGTTTACCGCTGTTTTCGAGCCGCTGCTGCCCACCGGCTGGCGCGTTACGAGCATCATCTCCAACCTGCTCATCATTCTGGGCGGCGTGGTGATCCTGCGCAACCAGGCCTTCTCGACCGCGACGCTCACCACGCTCGTGGTGGTCGTCGCCGGCTTTGGCTGGATCGTCGAGGGCGTCATGTCGATTCTGGAATCTGAGCTTTCCGCCAACCGCGCCCTCGCCATCCTGAGCGGCGCACTCTCCATCATTGCGGGCATGTTCGTGTTTATCTATCCGCTGTGGTCGGCCAAGATGCTCGTCATCTTTAGCGGTGCCGCGCTGCTGGTGTTTGGCGTGACGCTCATTGTCCGCGCCATTCAGTTTGGCAAACTGGTGCGCTAGATGCCAAAGACGCTTTTTATTGATGCCGACGCCTGCCCGGTCACACGCGAGTCGATCGACTGCGCGCGGAGGGCGGGCGTTGCCGTCGTTATCGCCGGCAACAGCACGCAAAACCTGGAACGCCACATTCGCCGCGACGATCCGCGCGACGTTGAGCATGCGCGTCGGGGCTTTTGGGTCACAACGCTCGATGTGAGTGTGGGAGCCGATAGCGCCGACTTTGCCATTATCGAGCGCCTGCAGGCTGGCGATGTGGTCGTGACACAGGACATAGGCCTGGCGAGTATGGTACTCGGACGCGATGCCGCCGCCATCGGCGTGCGCGGGCGCGTGTACGAAAAAGCCACCATCGATATGCAGCTGTTTATTCGTCACGAGGAAAAGAAGGTGCGCCGCGCTGGCGGTCGCACCCGCGGGCCGGCGGCATTTACCAGCGAAGATCGCGCCCGCTTTAAGCGCAACCTCATTGAGCTGTTACGCTGACCAAGGTAGATTTTTGGGCTTAGAGACCAAAGGCGGAGAGAACGAGTCCCCAGCCGGCGCCGATGACGTACATCATGACCAGAAACAGGGCGTTTTCGCGAGCGCTGCGGTTGGTGCGGAACAGCACCAGGTAGCCCACGCCAGCGGAAATGAGCGTGCCGGCGAGCATCGGCGCCAGCTGCAGCGCGCCTTCCAGGTACAGTTGCGTGATGACGACGCTGGCAGAGCAGTTGGGGATCAGGCCGACAAGCGCCGAGCCCAGGACGGCGAGCGTCTCATTGCCGCGCAGGAACTGCTCGATTGCGGACTCGCCGAACGTCTCGAGCACGGCGACCAGAATCAGCGTCACCAGAAAAATGAATACCGAAACCTGCACGGTGTGAGAGATCGCGCTGCGGATAATCGACACGACGGGCGCACCTTCGTGTGAGTGGGAGTGACCGTGGCCATCATGGTGTTCATGCTCGCCCTCATGTTCGTGATCGTGGCCATGTCCGTGTTCGTGCTCGTCCTCGTCTTCATCACAACCGCAATGGTCGCGCTCACACAGCTCATGGATGTGGTCGGCGCTCACGCCCGCCTCGGCAACCTCGTCGATGATGTCACCCCCGGTATGGTCGTCATGCGCACAGTTCACATGAGCCGGATTGGCAGCAGTCCCCAACACGGTACGGCGAATCGCCGCATGCGCACGAGCGTTGCGACGTAGGCCACGAATGGCGGCATCCACGATAAAGCCCGTGACCAGCGCAATCAACGCTTTCGAGGCGAGCAGCATCGCCATGGTCTGCATGGGAACTTGCTCGGCGAGCAACAGCGGCAGCATCTCGTCTGAGGTCGAGAGGAACACCGCAACCAGCGTGCCCAGCGTCACGACGCGACCGGCGTACAGTGTCGCCGCCATGGCCGAAAACCCGCACTGTGGCACCATGCCCAGCAACGAGCCAACCACGGGGCCGGCGGCGCCCGCGCGCTTGATAGCGCCGTTGACGCGGTCGCCCGCCACATGCTCCAGCGTCTCGAGAGCAAGATACGTCACCAACAAAAACGGCACCAGCGACAGCGTGTCCTTGCCGGCGTCGAGCAGAATATCAATCAGTAAATCCATGACGGATGGAACCTTTCGTGTCTTTCGGCAGCATTGTAAAAGTCCTAGCGGTCAACTAGGGTATTGTAGTTGTCCCGGGCGCGGTGCCAATAGTTGCCTATGGTAAACTATCATCTCGCCATAACTCAGTAACCTCGAGCCGCACAACGCGGCCCGTCCAAGGAGTAGCATATGAACGTATCGCAAGCACTCGAATACGAGCGCCAGCCGTTTATCCCCATGTTTATCTACGGCGACCACGGCGCCATGGAGTCCGAGCGCCAGAAGGGCGAGGAGGCCCTCAAGGTGCTCGAGACCGAGTACTTTACCGCCGAGGGCGACCCCGGCTTCGACTTTGCCACCGTGCGCGACCTGGCCGACCGCAACCGCGACCTGTGCGACCAGATTGGCGAGGCGCGTCTGCGCAACGTGACGCCCGCGACGCTCTCGCGCGGCCTGTCCGATGCCGACACCTGCGCCGCCATCGGCAAGATGCAAAAGCGCACCGCCGCGTCCGTTATGCGCGAAATCCGCGGCGACCGCGACGCGCTCGGCGTGGCCTACGCCCGCAAGCCCATCCAGGGCACCGTGCTCGGTATCGACATCGAGACCACCGGCCGTGCACCCGAGCGCGGCTATATCATCAACGTGGGCTGGGAGATCATGGAGCTCACCAGCGACGCCGTCCCGCATGACGCCGAGGCACACTACTGCGGCCTGCCCGACATCTACCGCGGCGAGGATGTGCCGTTGTCGAATATCCACCACATCACCTGGGACGACATCGACGGCAAAAAGCCGTTCCGCGAGAACAAAGAGCTGCAAAAGCAGCTGCTCAAGCTTATGAAGAAGTACCCGTACATGGCACACAACGCCGCCTTTGAGGACAGCTGGTTCAAGATCCACCTGGACGGCTACGCCGAGGCACGCCGCGCCGGCAAGATCATCGTCATCGACTCGCGCCAGATCTGCCGCAGCCTGGACGCCGACGTGCGCTCGCTCCCCCGCGAGTCCGCCCCAGCCGCGCTCGAGAACTGGGCGCGCCGCCGTGGAACCCTCGCCGCCGACGCCAACGAGCAGCACCTGGGCTTGGACGACACCGACCTCATGCTCCGCACCGTCCAAGCCGAGTTCAACCTCAAGAACCTGTTTGCCAAGTAGAAACGTCTACGACAAACTCCGGCGTAGATCACGAGCGGCCTCGCAGCGGGAAACCCCGCAACGGGGCCGCCCTACGTTCCACAGATAGATCTGCCATCACAAATTCTGAACCCTCATTTTGAACGATTTCGGCCAATTCCCGACACGTAATTCGTTGTCGGATGGTGATGCATCGATATCAAATGTGCAGCAATTGAGTATTTCTATGCTATAGCCGAGCTGCGAAAACGTTTATTTATGGCATACCAACCCATAATTGCGTCAAGCTTTTGGACAGCATTTGGTTAGACCTCTAAAACGGCTTTTCCACTCAGCGCCATCAACACGGCATTAGCTGACACGATATATACCATGAGTATTGTATTGTCCCATACCACTGCAAAAGCGGTCTACCAGGCCGCGCATCCTTGATTGGCAACTTCATCCGAACACTTCCCACATTCATCCGCACATGTGCGGGTGAATGTGGGAATCCGATACCCTGAGGGCCGGACCGGCCGGCCC
>CABRCR010000051.1:0-21557 GCA_902469435.1 uncultured Collinsella sp.
ACGAGATAGTCGAGAGGCGCGGTCTCAAGAAGGAGTAACATCGGGACTTGCAGCGACGGACCTCGGGACGCTCTTACACCACGTCTGCGCGCGCCACCCACTGCCATATAACTAACGCCCTATAGCGGGCAAAAAACAGGCCGCAGTCCATCGCTACGGCCTGTTCGGAAGCAAAAGTGGGCGCTAAGCGCTGTAGCCCATCGCCTGCAGAACAAACATGACGACCGTGAGCACCGTAATCACGCCGATAGTCGCCCAAGTGAGCACGTTCCACACGCGGCCGTTGCGGTTGGCACCCATAATGTGACGGTCGGCGGCGATAACCACCTGGAACACCAGAACCACGGGCAGTAGCACGCCATTGATGACCTGCGAGGTCATCATAATCTGGAACAGATCGACGCCGGGCATAAGCACCAGCACGGCAGAGATACCGATGATGGCCGTAATGATGCCGCGATAGACCGGGGCCTCGTCCCAGCTGCGGTCGGCACCGCGCTCCCAGCCAAATGCCTCGCAGATAGCGCTCGACGTAACGCCCGGTAGCACGCAAGCAGCCAAGAAGCTCGCCGCGACCAGGCCCGAGGCAAACAGCACCGTGGACCACTGACCCGCAATAGGCTCCAGCGCGCGGGCAGCATCGGCAGCATCGCTAATCTGAATACCCGCCGGGAACAGCACCGTACCGGTCGTGATGATAATAAAGCCCGCAATGATATCAGCAGCGATCGAGCCGCTCACGGTATCAATACGCTGCAGCACGATGTCGTCCTCGCCCGCATTCTTATCGACCACGTTATTCTGCGCCAAGAAAATCATCCACGGCGCGATGGTGGTACCGATCGTTGCGACCACGAGCGACACGTAGCTGGGGTCATTTTGAATGTTAGGCACGACCAGGTCGACCGCGACCTCACCCCAGTTGGGGCCAGCCATAAACGCGGCGACAATATAGGTCACGAAGACGCAGCTTACCAACAGCAGAATCTTCTCGATGCGCTGGAAACTACCCGACATGGTAAGCATCCACACCAGCAGCGCCACCAACGGCACCGAGATGCTCGCCGGCACGCCAAAGAGAGCAAGGCCGCTGGCGATACCCGCAAACTCCGAAATGGTCACAGCCGTGTTGGCGATCAACAGCGCCGCCATAGCAAGTACACTCTTGCGCACGCCAAAGCGCTCGCGAATGAGCGATGCCAGGCCCTTGCCCGTGACGCAGCCGCAGCGCGCCGCGGTCTCCTGCGTCACGATGAGCAGCACGGTCATGACGGGAAGCATCCACAGCATCTTGTAGCCATAGCTGGCGCCCGCGCTGGAATACGTTGCAATGCCGCCGGCGTCATTGCCCGAAAGCGCCGCCAGCAGACCGGGACCCATAGCGCCAAAGATGGCCGCGATGGTCAACTTTTGCTTGGTGCCCGACTTTTGCTTGGTATTTTGCACGCGACCACCTAACCCATGACCGACATGGTGAGCAGCACCGCAGCGGCACAGTACGCTACGCACGAGATCATGACGGCAATAACGTTCATGGCGGTGCCCGACGTATTGAGGTCGTGCTCGTCACGCCAGAACAGCACCATCAGGTAAATCACGGCGCTCATGTTGCCAATCAGACAGACGATGGCCGCGATGTTAAAGCACCCGGTAAAGAGTTGCTCCTCAAACATGGACGCATCGGGGAACGCAGCGGTGCGCACCAGCTGGGCGCACAGGTAGGTCACGAGTGACAGAATCAGGCCCATACCCGTGCTCTGGAAGAAGAACCCCAGATACGGCTTGGGTTCGTCGTCGTGACCGTCATACTCCAGGAAGTAGTTCTTGACGAACGACACCATGCGCGAGGCCGCCAGCAGCACGAGCGGCATGGCGCACATGGGGAACACCACCAGATGCGCGGAGCCGAGCGCCGTTCCCAGCACGGTCGCCATGATGCACGACGCGACGCCCCATACAACAACCCAGTACTGGCGATGTACGAACCAGCTGAGCACGTTCGTCGAGTCGTCCGATGCGCTATCGCCCGAGCCGACACCGGCGATCTGCAGGTCCTCCTGATGCTCCTCGGCTATAACGTCCATGGCGTCGTCGAAGGTCACGATACCCAGGATGTGGCGGTTCTCGTCACAGACGGGGATAGCTACCAGGTCATACTTGGTCATCTCATCCGTCACGTCTTCCTGGTCCTCGTCGGGCGACACATAGACCAGGTCGCGATAGGCCAGCTGACCCAGCGTAGCGTCGCGGTCGGCTACGATCAGCGTGCGCAGCGAAAGCACGCCGGTCAGCATGCCGCTCGGATCCTCGGTATAGACGTAGTAGACGCTCTCGAAGTCCTCGTCGAGCTCGCGAATCGCCTCGATGGCGTCACCGACCGTTGCCGTGGCGGGCAGGGAGACAAACTCCGAGGTCATGATGCGGCCGGCGGTGTTGTCCTCATACCCCAGCAGATTACGAATCGCCTTCTCCTCCTTGACGCCCATCAGGCGCAGGAGCTTCTCGGCCTTCTCGTAATCGAGCTCGTCGATCAGGTCGGCAGCGTCATCCGGGTCCATCATGGCCAGCATCGACGATGCGTCCGTGTCGGACAGGCCCTCGAGCATCTCGGTCATGAGCTCGTCGTCATCGAACTCCGAGATGGCCTCGGCGGCCTGGGCAGTATCGAGCTGCGCAAACACCTGCGCACGTAGGCGCGGGTCGAGCTGCTCGATAATGTCGGCGATGTCGGCAGGGTGCAGCTCGCCGAGCGTCTTGTGCGACACCGAGAGTTGAATGTTCTTGGTCGAGCGGTCGAGCAGGTCCATGTAGGACCAAGCGATGATGTCCTCACTGAGCGGCTTGCCCAGGTGCTTCATAAAGCCTTCGACGATATGCTCGAGCGCGGGGCTGATGGCGCGTAGCAGACCGCGGGCACCGACCTCGGCGCCCAGCAGGCGCAGCTGGTTTTCGCCCGACATGGAAAACTTGATGTCGTTTACGCGCACGACCTTCATGCCCTGCGTGTCGACGATCTGCTTGTTGAGCACGTCGCGTGCGAGCAAGAGCTCGGTCGGCTGCAGGTACGAAAAACGGATTTCGGTGGCCGACGTCTTAAGGTGTACACCTGTCTCGTCGATACGGTCGACCCATTTGCGCCAGCTGATCATAAACGGCGTCTTGCCGGGGCCGCGGAACGCGAGCGACGTCACGTGCGGAAAAACTTCGCCGGTTGCAATGCCAAAATCGTTGACCACGCCGAGCTTTTCGCCGTCGACGTCCAAGACTGGCAATTTGAGCATCTCACTCAGATAATTCAATGGTGCTCCCCATCATTATTCCTCCGGACGCGGCCGCGCGTGCGGCGTCCGGGGGCTTCTGGATATGTATACGCATGCGCGGGCGGCACGCCGCTCGACGCTTACACCCCGTGCATGCGCAAAAAGCACCTGCATGGGGTCATCGACTGTATGGTCGAGGTTTGGATTTCACCTGTAACCTTTCTCTTGACCCTCATTAACCGCAGTAACTATAGCATCAGCATCGCCCTGCGGCATCGAATTTATGCGCTGCACATTGCAGGCATACCAAACGCTGACGCATCCGTGACATAGTCATTGGGGACGTTCTTAAATGACTACCCAATAACTACTCTGTGGTGTCGTTGTCCTCGGCAAGTTGGGGGAACACGGCATCCTTGGGCATGGTGACCTTCGTCAGCGAGGTGAGCTTTTTGCTCAGCGACGCGTCCGTCTTGACCAGGTCGCTGAGCGTCACGATCTTGTAGCCGTCGGCAATGAGGCCGTCGATAATCTGCGGCAGCGCCTCGAGCGTCTGCTCGGCGCATTCGTCTCTATCGGTGAGCAGCACGATATTGCCCGGCGTCACCGAATCGAGCACCGTCGAGACCTGCTCGTCGGCACCGTTGAGCAGCCAGTCGCCCGAGTCAATATTCCACGAGACCACGGCGGAGACCAGGTCCATCGCATCAATCCAGTTTTGCTCGTCAAAGGCAGCGTAGGGAGCACGCAGCAGCATCGTCTTCACGCCGGTCGCCGACTTAATCGCATCGGTGCCTTTCGTGATCTGTTCGCGTACCGCCTCACGGTCCTGACCCTTGAGCGAATCGTCGCTGTAGCTGTTGGATCCGATCTCGCACCCGGCATCGACAATCGCCTTGGCCGTGGCAGGCGATGCCTCGGCCGCATCGCCCGACAGGAAGAACGTCGCGGTGACGCCCTTTTCCTTGAGTACCTGCAAGATCTGCTTGGTAGCGCTGCTCGGACCCTCGTCAAACGTCAGCGCCACGTACTTTTTGTTGCCCTTGGGCGCCACGCTGGCGCACGCAACGACGCAATCGGTGGCGGGCACGACCTCGCCGCGGTCCTGTGTCTTGCCCGATTGCTCGCCGACCCACACCTCGGAGCGGCCCTGGACACCCCACGTCTGCACATACTCGATAGCGCCCGTACCCTCGACCTTGAGCTTGGGCTCGATAACCGTAGCCTGAACCTCGTGCTTCTCGTAGGTGTTACGGCCATCCTTGACCGTCACCTTCTCGCCGCCCTCAAGTTCGCGGCTATCCCATTTGCCCTGCTTCACGCGCTTGCCGTCGACCTTCACCGACAGCTTTTCGCCCCCATGGCGCTTGAGCACGCTGTCATCGACGGCCAGCAGGTCGCCTGCGTCGTAGGTGTCAGTCAACTCCTGGTCGTCGATGAGATTCTGCAGCGTAGAGCCCACACGCACCGCTGTCTTCTGGCCGTTGAGCTCCACGTCCACACTGCGGTTGACGTAGCCCACGACGGCAGCGATAAACAGCACGAGCGCGCAACCCACGGCGATGAGCGCGTAGGGCAGGCGAGACGAACGACGGGGTGTGCGGCTGTTGCCGATGCGCGCGCTGCGATCGCTAAAGCCGCGGCTATGGTTGAGATACATCGCGCCGGGCTTACGGTGACGGCGGCGCTGACCGCTGGGCAGCTGCCCCAGGTCGCGGCGCGCCGTCGGACGCGCACCCGAACGCCCGTTTAAGTTGGATCCGTTTTGGCGCATGTGCCCTCCCCCATAAACACAGCAAGCCGGAGCAACAGGTCTCCGGCTTGCCTCCCATCATTTGGTACGTCGCTATTTTGTAGCTTTTGACGAGCCTCCGCTCGCCTTTTGGTATTCGTCCTTAAAGGCCTTGAACATACCGCGCGTCTTGCCGAGCTGCTTGCCCAGTGCGCGGCTGCCCTTGTCCACGGCGACCGATCCCTTGTCATCGAGCACCTTGGCGCCCTTTTTGACCTTGTCGCCCACCACGACGCTGGCCTCGGCGGCCTTGGCAGCCGCACCGCCCGAATACCCGAGCGACTTGACCTCGTCCGAGACGACCATCGCGCCGTTCTCGTAGCCGCGCAGCATCGTCGGCGGCACCTGCGTGTCACCAACCAAAACACTCGAAGCAGCGCCGGCGGTCACATAGAATGCCTGCACGATGCCCGAGCGCGGCTTGAACTCAACGTCCGAGCAATAGCCCACGACGTCGCCCGATTCCGTGCGCACGTCCATACCGACCCAGATGATGCAATCGTCCAGGTTGATGTCGAGGCGCTTGGCCGCAGCGGTATCGTAGGTGCCCTTGACGTCGTCAACCGCGATGGCGCCCTCGTAGACACCAATGGCGTCGAGCGCTACGAATCGGTCGGGACGCTCGATCATGCCCGCGATATCGGACTGGCGGACCATAAAGCCGACCACGCGCGTACCGCCCGGGGTAAAGACCGGAAAGTGAATCTTTCCGAGCTTTTTAGGGCTGCGCGGCGTGCCGTCCTTTTTGGTGCGCTTGTCCTCGGCAGGCTTGCGATAGATCTTGGCGCCGACAAAATCCCCGGCGCGCATTATGCCTCGGTCGAGGGCTCCGCAGCCTCGGCATCAGCCTCGACGGCGTTCTCGACCATGACGTCGGCGGCAGGCGTCACGTTGCCACCCGAAATGGCGTCGTTGAGCTGCTCGCGCAGCTGGTCCATGCGCTCGCGGGCCAGGTCGACCTTGGCGCGCAGGTCGTCGGTCTTGGCGTCGACCATCGGGCCAAAGTCATTCACCGCAGCACGGGCCTCCTCGGCGCTGTGCTCGTAGGTGTCACGCATATTGTCCCAAGCGTCGTTGGCGATATCGGCAGCCATGGCGCGGGTCTCGGCGCCCGAGCGCGGGGCCAGAGCAACACCGATAATAGCGCCGGCAGCGGCACCAAAAAGTGCGCCGGAGACAAAGCTGAAAGTCTTACCCATGATCATTCCTCTCCTGCGGGCACGTCGGTGCCCACCGTTTGAATGCTGTCCATTATACCCGCAGCGCATCACTTGCCGCTCCGCTCATCTGCGTACGGCAAAGGCGCAGGTACGTGATGGTGATAAACGCGTAGGCCTACTCCTGAGGCATAGCCGGCATGGCCACCGTGGCACCCGGGTCCTCGCCGGCGCCGTCCACGAGTGGCAGGCCGCCCTCATGCGCAGGTCCTGCCGGAACCGTCGCCGCACCGCCAAAGACGGCAGCGGAGGCCTCGTGGTTCTCGGCAACCGCGCCCTCGGTATCAATCGCCACCTGGGGCTCGTCGTCAAAGTTGGGGACGCCCTGGGGCTCGGTGGGAACGGGCTCGGCGGTCGCATCGGCAACGGGCTCGGCGTCGACCGGCACATCGCCCTCGTCAGCGCCCTCGTCCTCGGCAGCATCTTCGCCGTTCGCAGCAGCGACGGCCTCGTGAGGATCCTTGCCCTCGGCCTCGGCGCGCATGCCCAGCACCAGGTTGCGCAGGCCCGCGACCGTGCCTTCCACGTCGGGGGCAGGCTGGTCGGCGTGCAGGTACGCCCAGTCCATCATAAAGGTGGCCGACGACAGCGCACCGATGGCCAGTGCGTCGTCGGGACACGAAAGCTCGACCTCAAAGACACGCTCGTCATGCTCGCTTACGCGCGTGCGGCCGCACGAGATGCTACCGGCAAGACCGGTCTCGTTCATGAGCTCGACCGTCACGTGCTCCAGCAGGTGGCAGAGCTCGGTCTGACCCATGCAGTCCTGGAACTCGCGGCCGGAATCGCCCAGGCACAGGTGCTTGGCAATCGCCGGTACCAGGTAGTACACGCGCGCCGTGGCCTCGATGTCCTCCGAGGTCATGAGCGGCATGCCGGGGTTCACCAGCACATGCGCACAGATCTTGTCCTCGCTGACGGTGACCTTAAGGATGTTGAACAGGCCTGCCATAACTCTCCCCTACTCTTCCTTGTCCTACTCGTCGCCATCGTGCGGATCCACAGAGCCCGCACCCGACGCCGCCGGCTTCTCTGCCGAAGACTCGGAATCCTTCTTATCGGTTTCGGCCGGAGCGATCACGCGAATGAGCGAGATGCGCTGGCCACGCATCGACTGCACTTTAAACTTGTACTCCGCGACCTCAAACACCTCTCCGATGTCGGGCACCGAGTCGCAAAGCTCCAAAATCCAGCCGGCGATGGTCTCATAATCATCGCTTTCCTCGAGCGGCCAACCAAGCTCAATCGCGTCATCGCACGAAAAACGCCCATCGACGAGCCACTCGCGGCGCGAAAGGCGCGTGAGGTACTTGTTGTCGGGGTCGAACTCGTCCTCGATCTCGCCCACGATCTCCTCGACGATGTCCTCGATGGTGATGATGCCGGCCGTGCCGCCGTACTCATCCACGACGACCACGATCTGGTCGTGCGAGGTCTGCATCTCGGACAGCAGCGGCAGGATGTCCTTGGTGTCGGGCACAAAGGTGGCGTCGCGCAAAAAGCCGGCGATGGGCTGGTCGCCCTTGCCATCGAGCGCGGGCTGGATCAGGTCCTTGATGTGCGCGATGCCCGCGACGTTGTCGGGGTCCTCGTGATAGACGGGGATGCGGCTGAAGCCGGTCTGGCGCATGGTGGACAACACGTCGGCGACCGTCTCGTCGTCCTCGCACATGGTGGTGTCCACGCGCGGCACCATGACCTCGCGGGCAACGGTGTCGCCCAGGTCGAAGATCTCGTGGATCATGCGCTTTTCCTCGTCGAGCAGGTCGTCCTGCTCCGAGACCATGTACTTGATCTCTTCCTCCGAGACGTTCTGACGGTCGTCGGCACTCTTGATACGCAAGATGCGGGCCAGGCCATCGGAGCAAGCGCCAGTCAGCCACACGAGCGGACGGGCGATCTTTTGGAATACGGAGAGCGGTCCCACGACCTGCTTGGATACGCCCTCGGCGTTAGCAAGGCCGATGCGCTTGGGCACGAGCTCGCCGATCACGATGGACACAAAGGCGACGGCGACGGTGATGATGACCGGCGCCAGGCCGCGCGCGATGGCGGAGAGCGGCGCGATGCCAAAGCTCATGAGCCACGTGGCGAGCGGGTCGGACAGGCTCGTCGAGGCAACGGCGGACGAGGCGAAGCCCACGAGCGTGATGGCGACCTGGATGGTGGCGAGCAGCTGGTCGGAGTCGGCAGCCAGCTTAATGGCACGCTCGGCGCGCTTGTCGCCTTCCTCGGCCTCATGCTCCAGCACGGCGCGCTTGGCCGTGGTGAGCGCCATCTCGGACATAGAGAAGTAGCCGTTGATGAGGGTCAAAACGAGGGTAGTGATAAGGGAGATGGTTATGTCCATCGGGAGTTTCTCGAACCTCCAAGATTCGGGACGTCAGGTCAAAACGTTGATGACGGATACGGCAATTGCACCGGCGCCCAAACGAGGACGCGGGCGCGCAGGCGTGGTCGCTAAATTACGAAGAGAATCACCGCCATGAACTGGAAGATGCTGCCGGCGAGCACCCACAGGTGAAACACACTATGCAGATAGCGCACGTTTTTGGCGATGTAGAACGGCACGCCCACGGTATAGCACACGCCGCCGACAGCGAGCAGGGCAAGTGCCACGGGGTTGAGCAGCGACACGAGCTCGGGCAGCTTAAAGACAACGAGCCAGCCCATCAGCAGGTAGACCAGGCCGCTTACCCAGTGCGGCTGGCGCTCGCGCATAAAGCACTCGAGGGCGATGCCGATAATGGCGATGGCCCATACGGCGAAGAACAGCGCAGCGCCGCCGTCGTTTGCGAGCGTGATGAGGCAAAACGGCGTATAGCTGCCGGCTATGAGCAGGTAGATGCAGCTGTGGTCGATGATGCGAAACACGCGCTTGGCGCGCGCGGGTTGAATCGCATGGTAGAGCGTGGAGGCTAGGTATTCGAGGATGATGCTGACGCCATAGACAATTGCCGCGGCCATGTGGGCCGGGCCACCGCCGCGCAGTGCAGCGAATACGATCAGGAGCACCAGACCCGCAATACCCAGCAAGCAGCCGACACCATGGGTGACGGAGTTCATAATCTCCTCGCCCACCGTGTAGTGCGGAACGGCCGCGGTCTTGGGTCGCGGCTTAGAACTGTCGCTCGAATCGGACATGCCGGTTACATCCTCCAATGTAAAGAGTTCTCAACACTATATCAAAGCGTCTGGGTACGTGCGAAATTTGCACCATACGTGTCCCTTTGTTTACCCATTCTTTGCTTGTTGACGCATCAACGGCGAACATCCATAATGCGCTTGTTTTAAATGTTGATGTATTAACATCTATAAGGAGAACCGTAAATGCCTCAAAGCGCACACCCCCATCGGAAGCTCAAGATAGCCGGCGTTGTTGCGTTGGTGCTCGTCGTCGCGCTGCTTGGATTTGCCGGCAACTTTTTGTTTGACTTTGCCCTGAACCCCCAAGCGCCGTACACCATGGAGATGATGCAGGATAGCAAGAACGACAAAGAAGGTGAGCAGCCGGATGCCGAGGACACCGAGGCGCGGGCATGGTTTAAGGAAAACCGCAAGAGCAGCAGCCTCACCGCAGATGACGGAACCGAGCTCGCCGCTTGGTATTTCGCCGCCTCGAGAACACCCACGATTACGCTGTCTGCCTACACGGATACACCGATGAGCCCATCGGCATGGCCCGATATGTCAAGCGCTTCCACGACCGCGGCATGAACGTGCTCGCGCCTGCCGCCCGCGCCCACGAGCGTTCCGGCGGCGACTATATCGGCATGGGCTGGCCCGAGCGCCTCGACATCGTCGCATGGATCGAGCGAATCGTTCAGGCTGACCCCGAGGCGCGCATCCTGGTCTTTGGCGAGTCGATGGGTGCGGCAACCGCCATGGACGTCGCGGGGGAATCTCTGCCCGCAAACGTGAAATGCATTATCGAGGACTGTGGCTATACGAGTGTTTGGGACGAGTTTTCCCTACAGCTCAAGGACGTGTTCGGCCTGCCCAGCTTCCCCTTGCTCGATGTGGCGAACCTGGTGTGCAGGGTGCGCGCGGGCTACGACTTTCATAAGGCGAGCAGCGTGGAGCAGCTTAAACACGCGACGGTCCCCATGCTCTTTATCCATGGCGATCAAGATACCTTTGTGCCGTACAGTATGCTCGACCAAAACTACGACGCGTGCGCCAGCAAGGTTAAACAGAAGCTCACTATCCACGGCGCCACCCACGCCAAGAGCGCGCAAGTTGACCCCGAGCTCTACTGGAACACGGTCGACGACTTCCTCGACAAGAATTTTTAAGCAAATAGTACGGTTTACTGGTCTATCTGGCCCCTAGCACTTCCAAAAAGCCGCCCGTGGGCGCTGTGCTCACGGGCGGTTTTTACTAACGTTGCGCTACAAAAGCGCTTGATATGTCCAATAGCTAGGCGCTATTTGACCTCGATGAGCTCATACTTGCTCGTGCCCAGGCCGATCTTCTCGGCGTGTGCGATGCAGGAGCGCCAGTCGGTGTCGGGATGCGTGATGCAGAAGGGATCCTTGGCCTGCTCGCCCTCCAAATGCTCGTGGTTATGCTCCATCTTGGCCGCGCTGTCGGTAAGCTCGGTGTTAGGCAGCGGCTCGGATGCCATGACGGCATCGGCGCAGGCCTGGTCGATGGCGACCGGGTCGAAGCTCGCGAACATGCCGATGTCGTTGACGATGGGCGTGTCATTCTCGGGATGGCAGTCGCAGTTGGGGCTGATGTCCATGGCGAGCGAGATATGGAAGCTGGGGCGATCCTGGACAACGGCCTTCGTATACTCGGCGATCTTGTAGTTGAGTACGTCGGCCGCGGCGTCATAGTCGGGCTTGATGCAGTCCTGGTTGCACGCCGCAATGCAGCGTCCGCAGCCCACGCAGCGATCGTGGTCGATGGTAGCCACGTGAACCGTGCGGGTGCTGCCGTTGGCAAGCTCGCGCTCACGCGTACCGTCAAACGTGATGGCGCTGTGCGCGCAAATCTTCTCGCAGGCACGGCAACCTACGCAGTTGGTAGTATCGACGCTCGGCTTGCCGGCGGCATGCTGCTCCATCTTGCCGGCACGGCTGCCGCCTCCCATGCCCAGGTTCTTCATGGCGCCGCCAAAGCCGGCCTGCTCATGGCCCTTAAAGTGGGTGAGGCTGATCACGATGTCGGCGTCCATGAGCGCCTGGCCGATCTTGGCCTCGTGCACGTATTCGCCGCCCTCGACCGGGACGAGTGCCTCGTCGGTACCCTTGAGGCCGTCGGCGATGATGACCTGGCAGCCCGTGGCGTACGGAGTAAAGCCGTTCTGGTAGGCGGTGTCGATGTGCTCGAGCGCGTTTTTGCGGCTGCCCACATAGAGCGTGTTGCAGTCGGTGAGGAAGGGCTTGCCGCCCAGCTCCTTCACCACGTCCGCGACGGCGCGGGCGTAGTTGGGGCGCAAAAAGCTCAGGTTGCCCCGCTCGCCAAAGTGGATCTTGATGGCGACGAACTTATTCTCGAAGTCGATCTGCTCGATACCTGCGCGACGAATGAGGCGCTTGAGCTTGTCGAGCTGGCTCTCGCGAGCATGCGTGCGCAGGTTGGTGAAGTACACCTTAGCGGGTGCTGCGGGTGCAGTTGCGGTCATAGTTATATCCCCTCGGTCTATATGGCGTTACAGACATAGAGGATGGTACCCGTTAAAGTAGGGTCGAAGTCAAGCACAGCCACTCATTGGGGACAGACTTAAATGAGTGCTTGCCGCCCGGCCGGCGAGCCGGCGATCCGGCAAAGACTGTCCCCAACGACTAGTCGTTTAAGAACGTCCCCAATGACTACTCCTGCACCTTGAGGGCTTCGGCCAGGCTGACGCGCTTGATAGAGCGCGTGTGCAGCAGCGCCACGACCAGGTAGGTCGCAAAGCCGATGCCGATGCATGCAGCCATGGACCAAGCGGGCACGTAGATCTCGATATTGCCGTTGTAGGCGAGCAGCATCGAGCGGAAGATGGCCGTGAGCGAGCCAATAATGACCGGCAGGCTCAGCACGAGCGACGCCGCCACGCACAGCGTGATCGAGCGGATGTACAGATGCGAGATCTCGCTATCGCGATAGCCAAAGACTTTCATGTAGCTGATCGAACGGGCGCTGTGGTCGATCACCGCCTTGGTCAGCAGGTACATAAACAGCAGGAAGATAAACACCGCGAGCCCGACCATCATGCCGATCATTTTGCTCATCATGCCGATGAACTGGTCACCCACGGCGCGCATGTCGTCGGGCGTGGTGTCACCGGCAAAGTAACGAGCATCGAGGTCGAGCTTCTCGTCGCTCACATAGCCGTTAAAGTAGGCGGCGTCGTTGCCGAACAGCTCGTTAAAGTCATCGATGCTCATATAGATATTCATGTCCGACTTTGAACCCCAGATGCAGTCCTTACCCGCGTACTCAAGAGAATAATCCCGAGCCTCGTACTTGTCGCGAAGCTCGACCTTCTGGCCCTCGCTCCAGCCAAACTTATCGAGCAGACCGCCGCCAAAGACGACGCGCCCGTCGCCGACGTTGAGGTCTTTCCAATAGCGCGAATGAGATGAAATGCCGTAGACAGAGATGGCCTCTGTGCCGTTTCCCTCGCCGCGGTCGTATTGCAGCTGGTAAACGGCATATTTCTCGGCCTGCGCGATTGCGCCCGCGCCGTTGTCGGTCGTGTTGATCGGGTGAATGTCGTCGTTGTCGGTGTCGATCTTAGAGGCCTTGTCGATCAGGTCGATGGCCTCATCGCGGTCGCAGCCGAGGGCATCGGCAAGGTCATCGAGGCGCGCATAAAGCGCATCTTTCTTGTCCTGGACCTTGGCGAGCGCGTCCTGCGCCGCGGCCAGGCTCTCGGCAGACGGAGATGCGGTCGCGGCATCGGCTGCCGTCTGCGCCGCATCGGCCGCGTCGTCAAGCTCGTCATCGGCATCCTGGGCGGCGGAGAGCAGCGCGCCGTCAATCGACTGCAAGCGCTCGAGCGCCGCCCACTGCCCGCGCTCCTCGGCAGTACCCTCAAGCCCTAGCGGAGCCTTGAGCGTGTACTGATGCTCGGCGACCAGGCTTGTCTCCAGGTTGTCCGCATAGTGCGTCATCGTGGGCAGGATCGCCAGGCCAAAGAGCAGCAGCAGCGAGGCAAACGCAATGCCCACGAAGAGCGTGGCGAAGTTGCCCAGGTTGCGCAGGAAGATGCGCAGGCGAAAGCGCGAGACAAAGCCCATGCGCTCCGGCAGCTGCAGGCCGCGCTTGGTGCCCGATTTGCCGCTCGCCTCGTGACGAAGGAACTGCAACGGCGTCTTGCCCATCTTGCGAAGCAGGCCCACCAGCGTGATGAGAATGAGCGCGGCGGCGGGAACCACGGCGCACTTCACAAAGATCTCCCAGCTCCAGTACACCTGGAAGGGCGGCAGGCTGTACGAGCCGTAGTAGAGACCGCGCATGGGCTCGGTAAAGAACGCAACGCCGAGAGCGGTGCCCAGTAGCGCCGCGGCCACGCCTACGATGGCGGGAAGCGCTAGGTAGTGCAGCACGATTTCGCGACGGCGATAGCCGCTGGCGAGCAGCGTGCCGATAATGGCGCTCTCCTCCTCGATGGTGGCGTCGGTGAGCACCACAAAGACAAACGCCATGATCACGATGATGATGTCGAGCAACGTCATCCACATCATGGAGTCGCCGTCCACGTCGTCGCGCGCATAGCCAATGCCCTGATTGGAATCGGCATCGATCAGATCGTCCACGCGCGCATCGGCATCGGTCAGCGCCTCGACCATATCCTGCTCCGCATCGATGCGATCCGCGGTGGGGAGATCGCGATCGGTAAAGGTAAAGGAGTAGGTGTAGGCAGGCGCGCCGCCGGCGTCCTCAAGCGCGGCAAAGCCGGCGTCGGCGACCTCGGCCACGCCGTACGTGATGGTGTTCACCGTAAAGTCCGAATTGTCGAGGAACAGCGCCTGGCTATCGGGCTGGGTCATGATGCCGCAGATGGTGTAGGTGCGGCCCTCAAGCTCGACCTTATCGCCCACGGCGAGGTCGTTGTTGGTGGCGAAGACACGGTCGATTGCCACCTCATCGTCCGTCTTGGGCTGCCTGCCTTCGCAGTAGGACGCAATGTCAACCTTGGTGCGATGCGCGTAGGTGCGCAGGGTGCGCTTGGTGCCGTCGTCGCCAGCCGCCTTTTTGATGATGGCGTCGATAGAGAAGTTCTTGTAGAACGTAACGCCGCCGACGTCCTCAGCCGCGTCTTCGGCAGCCTTGAGCTGATCTTTGGTGGCCTCGAAGGAGGTAGTCACGCGGCCGTCCTCGATCGTGTACGCATCGCGCATGTCGTCAATGAGGCAGCCGATGGAATGCGCCGCGAGCAAAAAGCCCGACGTGAGGGCGATGCTTCCGCACATAAGCAAAAAGATGCCCAGGTACTTGCCGATATTGCGGCGCAGCTCGCGCGGGAGTCGTTTTGCGAGAGGTGTCATGGCGCCGCCTACCAATCGAGCTCGGCGGCCGCGACGGGCGACTCGCTGAGCTCGTCCTCGACGATGCGCCCGTCGCGCAGGCGCAGCACGCGATTGGCCATGCGCGCGATGGCGGCGTTGTGGGTGACGATGATGATGGTGCAGCCGTAGGTGCGGTTGACGTCCTCCATGAGCTGCAGGATTTCCTTGGATGTCTTGTAGTCGAGCGCGCCCGTGGGCTCGTCGCACAGCAGCAGGCCCGGATTTTTGACGAGCGCACGGCCGATGGCGCAGCGCTGCTGCTGGCCGCCCGAGACCTGGCGCGGAAACTTGTTGCGGTGCTCGTAGAGGCCCAGCGAACGCAGCAGATCGTCGACATTGAGCGGGTTTTTGGACAGGTGCGCCGTGACCTCGATGTTCTCCTTGATGGTAAGGTCGGGCACCAGGTTGTAGAACTGAAAGACAAAACCCAGCTCACGACGTCGGTACTCGCCCAGATCGGTAGGTTTGAGCACCGTGAGGTCGCAGCCGTCCACCAGAATAGAGCCACCGTCGGCATCCTCCAGGCCGCCGATCAGGTTGAGAAAGGTCGACTTGCCCGAGCCCGAGGGCCCCAGCATGACGCAGATCTCGCCGCGGTTGATGGACGTGTCGATGCCATCGAGTACCGTCAGGCGCGCATCACCGTCGCCGTAGTGTTTCTTGAGCCCGTTGACCTGGACGTAGGCATGCTTTGTCGCCATGCTATCCCCCGTTGTTAGCCTTCTGCTACTTTTCTAGGGTAATAGTAAACCTGGGCGAACTATTTTTTAGCGACAGGCGCAATTTTTTCCAAACCAGTCATTGGGTGCTCATTGGGGACAGACTTAAATGACTGAAACCACTCATTTAAGTCTGTCCCCAATGAGTGGGCAAAGACTGTCCCCAATGACTAGGTGGGACAGTCCCTGCCAGCCCTGCCGGCGAATCGGCAAAGACTGTCCCCAATGACTAGGTGGCTAGGCGCGGGATTTGGCGTGTGCGAGAGCCAGGCCTACGGCGGCGATGGCAGCGGCAAAGAGCACCGTGACGCCCAGGTCGCAGGCGATGTCGCCCAGCACGGTAGACGTCAAATCAGAGGCAAGCGCCTTGCCGATCGCGTCGTTCACCCAAAACGTCGGTACAAAGTGCGCCACCGTCTGCACGGCCGAGCCCATCATCGAAAGCGGCATCCAGGCGCCGCCCAAAAACGTCATGAGCAAGCCAAGCAGGTTGCCCACACCGTTGAGTAGCTCTTCGCGCGCGCCCAGGCTCGAAAGGGCAAAGCCAACGGCCAGCGGCGTGCACGCCAGGGCAAACGTTGCCGCCAGCGCCAGGCACACACGGCCCACGCCGACCTCGGCGACCGCGCCGGCAAAGCCCACGACGCCCATCATGCTCGATACAAACCAGATACAGACAGTGAGCACGGCGGCGGCCGCGAACACGGCAAGCGAACGCTGGCGCTCGGAGAGCGGACCGGCCTCCATGCGGCGCACGCGCTCGGGCTCGTTCATGCCCGAGAACACCAGCCCCACCGACACGATGACCGACGAGATGATCGCATACGCGCCAAAGTTGAAGTACGACTCGAGCGTGGCGGCGGCAGTCGAGTCAACCTTGACCTGCTCGATCTGGACCTCCGCACGCTTTGCGGCAGCATGCTCGGCGGCCTTGGCGACATCGCCGTCGGAAGCAGCTGGCTCAAGTGCGGCCGCAGCGCCCGCAAGCGAGATCCACCGCGAGGCCTCGGCAGACGAGAGCGCCGCCGCCATGGTGCCGGAGCCGTACGTCACATCGAGCTTGGGCAGGTCTTCCCCCGCACGGGCGGCTGCAACAAGATCGTCCTCAAACCCCTCCGGGATAAAGAACACGCAATCGGCGCTGCCCTTGGCAATGTTGCTCTTGGAGAGCGCGTCCGCAAGGTCGTACGTGTCGTCACCAACGCCCGTGACCAGGTCAAAGCGTGAGCCTAGGTGCTTGGTAAGCGCCCGCGAAAGGTCGCTATTGTCGCGGTCGACCACGATCACGTTGGTGTCGTAGGGCTTGTACTCGGTAAGCTGCGACGAGTTCCAGCTCACCGAAGCCGCGATGAATACGCCCATGAGCGAGATGAACACCGTATAGATGAGCAGGTATAACGGGTGTGCCAGCGCCATGCGAAGCGCGGTCTTAAAGGTGCTCATAGCGGCTCCTTCCAAAGATCAGCGTAGCGGCGACGACAAACACCAGGGTCATCAGGACGAGCGCGCCGGCGCGGACGGCGAAGGGCCCCAGGTCCTCAAAGAAATATAGGCGATTGAACATATCGCAGATGAGCTTGACGGGGTTGAGCCAGCACTCGGCCGGGAAGGCGCGGGCGACGTCGTCGGCAAGCGCCATCGCCGGCTCGCCGTAGAGGCCGGCGAACAGGGCGCACGTGGTGGCAAAGCCCGTGAGGATGCCGGACTTGGACGCCTTGCCGCCCTTAACGGGAAGCGTGCCCACAAAGAGCCCCAGGCCCGTGGCGGCAAGCGCGGATGCAGCACCGCCCAGCAGGCACAACCCCTCGCGCCCGCCAAAGTCGACGCCCACGACCAGGCGCACGTAGCCGATCGCAACCGCCATCGATGCAAAGGAAACCAGCCACGAGCCGACAAAAATGCCGGCCAGTGACGCCGTCTTGGAGAGACCGCCCACGCAGCGGCGCGCGCCAAGGCCCGACAGATTAGGCTGCAAATCGACGACGCTCAAGGCGGCAAACTCGGCAGACATCATCGCGACCAGGCCAAAAAGCGCGTAATAGTAGATGACCGTGCCATCGGGCGTGGCACGAGTCAGGCTCACGCGGCGGGTTCCGCCCTCGAGCGACAGAGCGCGCGCAACCGCCTCCGGGTCGGCGAGCGCCGCCGGGTCATCCTGGGCAATCTGGGACATGAGCTCGGCATTTTGCGTATACGAGCTTGCCACCGTTTCAAGGATGCTGCGGTCGGTAAGCACCGACGAGGCGCGCGAGCTGTCGTAACTCGATAGCAGCGTGAGCCTGGGCGTGCCCGCGGCATCAACCGTATAGATGCCCGCGACCTCGCCGGCCTTGAGCGCTTTGCGCGCGGCAGCCAAGTCTTCGTACTCGCTCACATCGAGCAGCTGATCGTCGCCTGCCTTGGCAAGCGAAGCTGCCACATCCTTAAAGGTCGAGGCATCCCAGGCCTCGTCCGCCACGACGGCAACCGGCACCGGGTCGACCGTGCCGTCGGAGCTGAGGTTCGCAAACATAAACATGAACATCGTGGAAAGCGCGATAGGAAAGAGAGCGCCCCAGACCCACGTGCTCGGCCGGCGCAGCAGCGTCTTGACCGTGGTGATGATGGTGTTGAACATGGCCGCCCCCTAGTCGCGCAGCTCGCGGCCGGTGATCTCGAGGAATACGTCGTTGAGGGTCGGCGGTTCGCTCCACACGCGGCCGAGCGCCACGTCAGCAGCGCGCAGCGTGTCGAGGATGTCAACCAGATTGTGCGGGCTCGCCTCGCAGGTGCAGACGAGCTCGCCGCCGGACAGCTCAACCGAAAGCACGTGCTCGAGGGCGCGTAGCCGCTCGACCGTGGCGGCCTCGACGGCACCGACCTCGACGGTCACGCGCTCGCCCATCTGAATCATGCGCTTGAGCTCGTCGTTAGTGCCCTGCGCCAGCACGCGACCGCCGTCCATGATCATGATGCGGCTGCAGATCTGCTCGACTTCCTCCATGTAATGGCTGGTATACACCACCGTGGCGCCCTCGTCGCGCAGGCGGCAGATGCCCTCCAGGATGGCGTTGCGGCTCTGCGGGTCGACCGCCACCGTGGGCTCGTCAAAAAAGATGAGCTCGGGCTTGTGCGCGATGCCGCAGGCAATGTTGAGACGACGCGCCAGGCCGCCCGAGAGCTTGCCGGGGCGGAACTTGGTAAAGTCGCCCAGGCCGACAAAGTCGATCGCCTCGTCCACCAGCGCGCGGCGGCGCTTGCGGTCGTTAACGTAGAGGCTGCAGAAATAGTCGATGTTCTCGCGCACCGTGAGCTCGTCAAACACCGCCACCTGCTGCGGTACCACGCCGATGCGGCGCTTGAGGTCGTAACGCGTGGGCGTCATGGGCTCGCCGAACAGCTCGATGGTACCTTTGTCGTAGGCGAGCAGCTGCAGGATGCAGTTGATGGACGTGGTCTTGCCCGAGCCGTTGGGGCCCAGCAGGCCAAAGATCTCGCCGGGGGCGATACTCAGGTTAAAGTGGTCGAGCGCAATAAGGTCGTCGTAGCGCTTAACGAGGTTTTCGACGTGGACGATGTCTGTCATGAGGCGGCCCTTCTGTTGCTTGTGGCCCGGTACGATTGCATCATCGCAGGAGCTGACGGCGCGCACCAGTGAGCTTTGTCACGAGTGCGGGGCGGTCGCGTAGCCTGCTGACGCGACCGCCCCGCCGCGTGGGAGGAATGTCACGGTTGCTTTGAGTGGCGCCTCCCCCGTGCGCGGCATCGCGTACAATACCCGTATGAACAGGCTATTCGACAAATCGATCGTGCTGGCGTGCTGCATCGCAGCCGCCACGGGCCTTGCTGTAGATGCTCGCCTGGTCGCGGCGTTTTGCCTTGGCGTTGTCATCGCCGCGCTGGCCGAGGTCGCGCAGGGAGAACGCGCCCGTCGCGCCAGCGAGGCCGGCAGCTACGCCTACGTCATCGCGGCTGTCTTCGTGCCGCCGTTTGTGCCGTTCGCACCTCTCGCCCTCTATGACATCGCGCGACGCGTGCGCCGTGAACGCATCTGGCCCGCGCTGGCAATTGGCTCCGTGTTTGCCTGCGCACTTGCCACGGACCTTCGCTGCGGCGCGCTCACCACCCGAACGCTGTTGCTAACCGCCATCCTTTCGGTCGCCGCCACGTTGCTGTCGCTGCGCACCGCGCAGCTGGAGCGCGAACAGGAACGCATGCGTCGCACCCGCGACAAGCTGCAAGAACGCGCCCTGGCACTCGAGGCACGCAACCGCGACCTCGCCGACCGCCAGGACTACGAAGTCGAGCTCGCGACGCTCGCCGAACGCGCCCGCATCGCGCGCGAGATCCACGATAACGTGGGCCACCAGCTCACGCGCGCTTCGCTTCAAACCGAAGCCCTGCGCGTGGTCCATGCCAACGAGCCCGGCGTTGCCGCCGATTTCGCCGACGTCAAATACACCGTTGACGAGGCGCTCCAGCTCGTGCGCGCCAGCGTCCACGCGCTCAACGACAACGCCGTCGACCTTTCCGTGCAGCTCGAACGCATCGTTGAAGGCGCGCGCTCGGACGGCGGTCCGCGGATTGAGCTTGAAGTTATGACCGAACATGCGCCCGCAAACGTCGCGAACTGCTTTGCGGCGGTCCTGCGCGAGGCGCTCTCCAACACCATGCGCCACGCCCATGCCAAAACCATTACCGTGCGGTGCATGGAGCATCCGTCGTTTTACCAGCTCATCGTTACCGATGATGGCGCAGACGCGACCCCGGCGAGCAGCAGCAACGTCGCAGAAGGCATGGGGCTCGTCTCCATGCGCGAGCGCGTCGAGGCGCTTGGCGGCACTTTCACCGCCGGCCCGCGTGCCGGCGCCGGCGGCTGGCGTGTGTTTGCCACCGTCCCCAAACAGCAAGGAGATGACGCCCGATGAGGCTCATAGTTGTCGACGACGACCGCTTGGTAGTCGATTCGCTCAAGATTATCCTGGGCGCCCAGCCGCAGATCGAAGTGGTGGGCACCGGAGCCGACGGCAACGACGCGGTGGCACTCTACGCCGAGCACGCGCCCGATATCGCGCTGCTCGACATTCAGATGCCGGGGCGCGACGGGCTTTCGGCGGCGCGCGAAATCCTTGAGCACGACCCCGCGGCACGCGTGGTGTTTCTGACGACATTCTCGGATGACGAGTACATTGTATCGGCGCTCAAGCTGGGCGCCCGCGGTTACCTGATCAAGACCGATGTCGCCGCCATTCCGCCAGCGTTGGCGCAGGTCATGGATGGCAAACGCGTGCTCGAGGGCAAGGCGATCGAAGATGTTGACTTTGACGGGATGGGCGACAAGACGGGCACGCCCCGCCGGCCCGCAGCCTTTGCCAGCCTGACCGACCGCGAGTTCGAAGTCGCCGAGCTCATCGCCCGCGGCCTCGATAACAAGGAGATCGCTGCCACCGCCTATATGGGCGAAGGCACCGTGCGCAACCACATCAGCTCGATCCTTGCCAAAATGGGTCTGCGCAACCGCACCCAAATCGCCATCGCCTACCTGCGAGGGTAATTACCCAACGGCCAACCGCCCCGGCATAGTAAAATGGCTGCCACCGATTTAATGCCATTTCAAAACTATGCCGGATTACTACGATGAATCGCCCGCCTTCGACCACGGCAAATTGCGCGCTTACAAAACCGCAGGTAGAACGCTTGCATTATTTAGAAAAATGCAGTCATGGTCGGGAATGTCGAATTCATCGTAGTAAACCGGCATAGTTTTGTTCGGATAGTCCCGCACGGATACCATCCCAGGCCTCGCGGGACAAAAATGATCCGTTTTCTTCCGCCGCGGAGATCAGCTGACAGCGCCCGCCACGAAATCGGTCCATCTACTACGTTTGACTCGATACCCCCGACCATACCCGCTTTTCATGAAAAATCGCAGGCGTTCTACCTGCGGTTTTATTTCGCATTACTTGCCATGGTTGAGGGTAGCGGCTTAAACGTAGTAGATGGGCCCATTTCATGGCAGACGGGTCATTTTCGGGCTGGACGGGTCGCGTGGCGGCCCGCACACGCGTTCACGCGCGGGGCCG
>CABRCR010000052.1:0-2168 GCA_902469435.1 uncultured Collinsella sp.
AACCTGTTGTTGTGGTGATTTCAGATTCTAGGACGAAGGCCGTTCTTCGTTAAACGGGCGCTGGGGCGTCACCCTTACACCAACATTTTCGACGCGATCGCGGATGATCCCGCTGCAGTACAGGCGGTCGCTCAATTTAGCGGCATGAGCGTTTTCGCACGGAAAACCAGTATCTTGTACCGTGGGTGCGCGACGACACGTTTCTGCAGGGTGCGACATGGCGCGAGAGCCTCGGACGATACGAGCGCTTCGTGCGCGAGCGCGGTAGTAGCCACGTGCTGTTGCTGGAGCTCGGCGTGGGCGAGATGACCCCCGGCATCATCACGCTCCCGTTCTGGAGCATGGCCGCAAAGCTGCCGGATGCGCACCTGCTGAGCGTAAACATCCCGGGCGACTCGGCTCCGCTGCAGCTTGGAAGCAAGGCAGAGGCGATCCAGGCTGATTTGAGCACGCTGCTCTCGGCGGCGCGGGCAGGTGGCGAGTAACGCGCAATCCATCGCGACGCGCCTCGCGTACGGGCGCTCGATAAGCTTGATGGGCAAAAGGCCAATCGGTCGCTTTCGGCCGCCTATATGGCGGCGGCGCTTCCCATGCGGGCGCGAACGGCGCTGCGCGCCCTGTCGCGCGGCACCCCTTTGCGGCGTTCAGAACCCCTGCTCGCCGAGCAGCCACCTCGCGAGGTCCAGCACGAGAACGCCCTCCCTGGTATAGGGCTCGTGCCTCATGCGGGCGATGAGGACCTTCGGAAACGCATCCCTGATGGACAGAAGCGGCGCGAGCTCCCTCTCGGTTTCGAAACTCGAGATGTTTTTAAGTTTCGAAACTGAGGGGCGATGCACGTAGGCATATTATCGAGAATTTGAAATTCCGACCCCAGTCACAACATGCCGGCAGCGAGGTCAATGCGAATTCACGCGTGCTACAATGCGAACATCAGAGATGAAAACACAGTCCCCGTCGGGTAGTCGTGGGCGTGCGGGAGTCCGCATCAGTAACCCGCCTCCTTGGTTGTCCCTTCTCTGCATGGTCATCTACATAAAGGAGGAATCAACCATGCAGATCAGCGTGTCGTCCACCCTGACCGTATATCACGACGGCCAGTTTTGGGTGGGGCTGGCGGAACATGTCGAGGACGAAACATACGGCGTAGCCCGCATCGTCTTCGGTGCGGAGCCGTCCGATGAGGAAATCCTGCAATTCGTTACAAGCAAATGGGCGGAGCTCGCGTTCTTCGGTGGCGATCCCGCCGAGGCGAGCAAGCCCGCGAAGAACCCCAAGCGACGCGCTCGCGAGGCGGCGAAAGCCCTCAAGCAGCCGGCGATGAGCACCAAGGCGCAGCAGGCGCTCGCGAATCAGCGGGAGACGATGAAGCGGGAATCGGTCCGCGCAAGAAGCCAGCGTCGCGCGGATGAGGCGGAGGCGCGCTTCGAGCAGCGAAAACTGAAGCGCAAACAGAAGCATCAAGGGCATTGATCGCCATTTGCGGCGAGCCTTATGCAGAAGCCACGTCGGTTCCACTCGAAACCGACGCGGTTATCCATTCATAACTCGTCAACAGTCGATCCCCATCTCACTCATATTCGATATATGCATCCTGAATACGAGGCCGCCAGATCATAACGGCGAATGCCGGTTATCAATGCAAAGAGTCTGCAGAAATGTAGATGGGCCTCGTGGTTCAGGCCGGCAATTTTCCGCCGCGCCGCCCATATGGCCCTCGAAGAGTTCGCAACCGTAACAAACGTTGGGAGGCCTTTAGCGGCAGCCCTGGTTCCATCGGACTATTCGGTTCCGATCGCTTTGCGCGGGAAGTCGAGCAGGCGGTCGCGGTAGTACTCGTATTGTTGATTCCGTGCCTCGATCTCGGCGGGGGGCAGTCGGTCAGCGATGCCGTGAGGGAGTCGAAGCGGTCGAGGACATCGACGACCTTCCGCTGGGTGGCGTACGGGTCGAGAAGGGCTGGCGCCAAAAGAGCCCAACGGCCGTTACGGCTTCGTTAGAAACGCGCCCCACCATGGATGGTGAACCCGAAAGGTAAGGCGCGCGGGCACGATGGCTCGGCCCGCGCGCCCGGAAGAGAAAGGACGAACCCATGGGTTACATGCTCGAGACGCGCGGGCTCACCAAGCGCTTCGGCCGCGGCGACCAGGCGCAGGACGCCGTGGCCG
>CABRCR010000053.1:0-30194 GCA_902469435.1 uncultured Collinsella sp.
CGGCCACGGCGTCCTGCGCCTGGTCGCCGCGGCCGAAGCGCTTGGTGAGCCCGCGCGTCTCGAGCATGTAACCCATGGGTTCGTCCTTTCTCTTCCGGGAGCGCGGGCCGAGTCACCGTGCCCGCGCGCCTTACCTTTCGGGTTCACCATCCATGGTGGGGCGCGTTTCTAACGAAGCCGTAACGGCCGTTGGGCTCTTTTGGCGCCAACCCTTCTCGACCCGCACATCATGATTAATTTGCTTAAGGCAACAACTTTCCCGATCGATGTAATCACCGAATCAAAACGTGTACATCAGCCATCAAAGATGCCGAAAAATGTCATATTTGGAGGCTGATGTACACAAATGCAGAATGCCGCACAACCCAGTAGCATCCTCCATATGTCTGGACTCTCTATGCTTACGCTGGATAGACATCGCCGGAACGGGTATAGTATCGAAAGTTTTGTCGTTAACCAGCGGGGGAGTCCTGTGGGCATCAAAAAGAAGATCAAAAAGGAGCTTATCGGCACTTCCGATTACCCGTCGAATAAGATCTTTACGATCTCCAATTTCATCACCTTTACGCGCCTGATCCTCACCCTGGTATTTCTGTACCTGTTTGTGACGGATAACAACCGCGTCATCGCCATCGTTATCTACGCCGTTGCCGCCTCCACCGACTGGATGGACGGTCAGATCGCCCGCATGACCAAGACGGTCTCGTGGCTCGGCAAGGTCATGGATCCCATCTGCGACCGTGCGCTGCTGTTCACCGGCGTACTTGGGCTGGTGGTTCGCGGAGAGCTGCCAATCTGGGTCTGCGTGCTCATTATTGGCCGCGACATCTATCTGGGCATCGGCACGCTTATCGTGCGTCATTATCACCGTCGCCCCATCGATGTCGTCTTTCCCGGAAAGATTGCCACTGCACTGCTCATGACCGGCTTCTCGCTCATGCTGCTCGGGTTCCCCGTTATTGACGGCCTGCATCTTTTACCTTCAACCCTTACGGCCTTCCCGGGCCTCAACGGAAGCTCGGTGCCCCTCGGCATCTTCTTTGTGTACGGCGGCGTGATCTTCTCCATGCTCACGGCTGTCATCTATTCCATTAAGGGCGGAGTGGCCATTAAACAGGCTCTCGCGCATCCCGAGGACGAGGACATCGACTTTCTGAACCCTGAAATCGAAGACTGATTCGTTGGGGTATGATTACGTACGGTTCATTATTTGCGGCACGTCCGCGATAAGTTAGGGGTTGTCATGGACAACATGGTTAACAATATGCCTCAGAATGAAAAGACTGCTGACGCTACCTGCGTATTCCGCGTGCCTTCAAGCGACGTCACCGTTCCCGACCTCATGGCCAACGTGCGCATCACCGCCCCCGTTCTGTCCATCGTCAAGGGTCCGCAGACTGGTGCCGCCTTTGAGCTCGAGGACGACGTGACCACCATCGGCCGCGATCCTGCGAACGGCATCTTCCTCAATGACATGACCGTATCGCGCAGCCACGCGCGCCTTATCCGCGAGGGCCTCGGCGCTCGCATCGAGGACTTGGGCTCGCTCAATGGCACCTGGGTCGACGGTGCCATTGTCAATGCAGCCCCGCTGCACGACGGTTCTTCCGTCCAGATCGGTACGTTTACGCTCATCTACCACGAGAGCACGCCGGAGCGCATCGAAACCGGTGAGTAGGGCATGGCCGAACGCAACTATCTGAGTATCGGCCAAGTCGTCAACCTACTTCGAGGCGCATACCCCGATCTTTCGAACTCAAAAATTAGATTTCTAGAAGATGAGGGGCTCATTACCCCTCATCGTACGCCTAAGGGATACCGTCAGTACTCTAAGGAGGACGTTGATCGCCTGGAGGTCATTCTGCACTTGCAGAAGACCCGCTACATGCCGCTCAACGTGATTAAGCAGCGCTTGGAAAACGCCACGGACCTGTCAACGCTCGCCTACGAGGTGGGCTTGCTGTCCGATGTTCCGCTTAAGACGGAGCCCAAGGAGACCAAACAAAAGCTGCATCCCATCGAGACCATTCCCGATATGCTGGGCGTCGAGATCTCGTTTATCCGCTCCCTGGCCGAAAACGACCTCATTCGCATCATCAAGAGCCCGCAGAACCGCGAGCTTGTCGATGGCCGCGATTTCCCGATCATCCGTTACTGCTCCGAGCTTTCACGTTTCCATATCGAGCCGCGAAACCTGCGCCAGTACGTATCTTCGGCAAACCGCGAGTCCTCGATGTTTGAGCAGGTGCTCGTGAGTATGCTCGGCATGGACACTTCCGACGACGAACGCGACGCCAAGCTCGAGCGTGCGTTTAAGAAGCTTCACGACCTGACCGAGGGTGTGCACACTGCGCTGCTCAAGAACCGCGTTTTTGAGTCGCTCAACGCCGTGGTCGAGGACGCCGACATCGATGCACTCGATGAGGAAATCGCTCGCTCCGAGTCCACCAAGGCCAAAAACGAAGAAACTGCCGCGCCGGCTTCGCACGAGGATTCTCTCGTAAAGCCGCTCAAGGTCGTCGCCCCTTCGCACTCCGGCACCGCCACGGCGGGCAAATAACCGTTGCCGAAATTTCGGCAACCCATTGAAAGGCCATGTAATGTACGACTTCGAATCTCAAATCGTCGACATCCCCGACTATCCCGAGCCCGGAGTCATCTTTAAAGACATCACGCCGCTCTTTGGCAATCCCGAGGCGCTCAAAGCCATGACCGATTCCCTCGCCGAGCACTTTGCCGGCAAGGGAATCACCAAGGTCGTGGGACCCGAGGCTCGCGGCTTTATGGTTGGCGTACCGGTGGCTGTAGCCCTTGGCGCCGGCTTTGTTCCCGCACGTAAACCGGGCAAGCTGCCGCGCGAGACCGTAAGCCAGAGCTACGAGCTCGAGTACGGCACCGATTCAATTGAGATCCATGCCGACGCTATCAGCTCTAAAGATACCGTGTTGATTCTGGACGACTTGGTCGCGACGGGCGGAACCGTCGAGGCAACAGGTAAACTGGTGCGAGATATGGGCGCAAAGCTTATCGGTTACGGTTGTATACTTGAGCTTGCGTTTCTCAACCCGCGCGAGAAGCTCACGCCGTCTGATGACGATGTGGAGCTCTTTAGCCTGGTGACGGTAGACTAGCCGTTACCCTTAGTTACTGGAAAGGAAGCTACATGCGCACAGCAAACACGCACAAAAACATGGCACGCTGCGCTGCTACGGCAACCCTCGCTTGTGTTTTGGGCTTGGGCCTCGCGGCTCCTGCCTACGCCGATACCGCATCCGACCTTGCCGCTGCTCGTACGAAACTCGAGCAGATCGGCACCCAAACCCAGCAGATTTACGATGAGCTTGCCACGCAGACGCAGGCGCTCGATCAGACTGCCGGCGAGATCACGCAAAAGCAGCAGGAGATCGCCGATGGTCAGGCCAAGCTCTCGACCTATGTCGCCGGCGAGTACAAAACCGGCGGTCTGAGCCTGCTTCAGGTTTTGACGGGTGTCGATGATCTGAGCGATATGCTCAACCGTCTGTTCTACTACGGCAAAGTTTCCGATAAGCAGGCTCAGACCATTCAAGAGGTAAAGGAGCTTAAGCAGCAGCTCACCGATAAGCAGGCCGAGCAGGAGAAGAACGTCGCCGCCACGCAAAAGAAGGTCGACGAGCTTAATGCTCAGCAGGCTGAAGCCCAGAACGTCGTAAATTCCCTGGATTCGCAGCTGCAGGCCGAGCTTGCCGCCGAGGCCGAGGCCAACGCCGCGCTGCAGGCTGGTATAAACGCCAGCACCGCCGAAAAGGCCACGGTGAGTAACGACACCGCCGGTACGACCGAGAACACCAACAAGGGTGGCGGTACGACCAACGACGGCGGAAACACGCCCGCGCCCGCTCCGCAGCCCCCGACGCCCGCTCCGGCTCCGGCTCCGACGCCTTCCGCACCGAGCCAGTCCGTTGACGGCGGTTCCGTTGTTTCGCGTGCCTATAGCAAACTCGGATACGCTTACTCTTGGGGTGGCATTGGGCCGAACAGCTTTGACTGCTCCGGTTTTGTAAGCTATTGCCTCACGGGACGCTACTGCCGTCTGGGCACCACGGTCGACTTCATGGGTTGGACCCGTGTTTCCGATCCGCAACCCGGCGATGTTGTGGTTAACTCCTACCATACCGGCATCTATATCGGTAATGGTCAGATGATCCATGCTTCTGACTACAAAACGGGCGTCATCATCAGTTCCGTCGCAGCCGGTATGAACAACAATTATATTTTCGTTCGCTACTAAGTGGTTTAGCTCAGCAAACAAAGATGGACCTCGTATCCTTGGGAAGCGAGGTCCATTTTTTATCTCGAGCGCCCGTTTTGCATGTAAGCAACAATCTAGTTTTGAATACTAGATATGCGCAGCATCTGTCCAAAAGATGGCTATAATTGTTGAGGAACAATTAGAAAGGACCCTCTATGAGCTGGGCACTTATCTCCGATTCAAGCTGCAACCTCCGCGATTGGCAACCGACCGCGCCCCATACCACCTTTGCATTTGCGCCCCTCAAAATTCGAGTGGGGGAGCGTGAATTCATCGATGACCTTTCGCTCGATGTTCATGAGCTCAACTGCGCTGTTCAGGCGGAGACGAACGCTTCTTCGAGCGCTTGTCCCAGCGTAGGGGAGTGGGCCGAGCTCTTCAAATTGGCAGACAAGACCATCTGCATGCCAATCTCTGAGGGCGTGTCGGGCAGCTACAATGCGGCAGCCACGGCTCGCGATATGGTTCTTGCCGAGGAGCCCGACCGGCAGATTCATCTAGTCAATTCGCGCGCAGCTGGCGGCAAAATGGACCTCATTTTCTTGCTGTTCGACCGCTATCTTGCAAGCAATCCGGATGTCTCATTCGAGGACGCTTGCGCATACTTCGATAGCCTTGAACAGAACAGCAAAATCCTCTTCAGCTTGTGCAATTACGAAAACCTGGCCAAAGCCGGACGTATCCCTAAGGCAGCCGGCGTCATTGCCAACAAGCTCAATATCCGCATTTTGGGCACGGCGAGTGAGGCCGGTAAAATCGAACTCGTCGGTCACACGCGTGGCGAAAAGAAGATGCTCAACAAGATCATCGATACCATGGAAGCCGAGGGTTTTACGGGCGGCGAGGTCGTCATCGACCATGTGGAAAATGAGACAGGCGCCCAGGCACTTGCCAGCCGCATTGTGGAGCGCTGGCCAGGCTCCAAGACTATCATCATGCCCTGTAACGGGCTAGATTCATACTATGCCGAAATGCATGGGCTCATTATCGGCTACGGCATGGGCGTGGCTTCGGGCCAATAACGTCCAACCAAGCAAAAATACGGGCGGGACAAAGTGACAGATGGCCCTTTGTTCCGCCCGTTATATACGTTGGCTAGCTATTAAACCCATTAAACTTTAGATAGCTCATCAGGTACGCCTTCGAAACGAAGGATGAAACCGCACTGCGCACAAGCAGCGACTCACGCGTTACCTGATGCGCCGTATCGGGAACCGGCGTCTGCTCGACGGAAAACGCCGAACGAATCGATGCCTCGAGCTGATCGACCACATAATCGAAGGCCGTCGGGGCATCGTAGCTCAAACGCTGAATGTTAAAGAGTGCCTGCACCGCAGCAATAGGTAAGACCTGCTTAAAGAGGCGGATAGCGATCAGGCGGGCAATCTGCTCGCGGCCATATTGCTTTTTGACCGGAGCAGGCACCAGGCCGACCTTCACGTAGTTATTGATCATCGATGGCGTAATGACAGGGTGCTCAACGCAAATGGACAGCGGCTCCATCCACAGCGCAACATACTCAATAACCTGGTCGCGGTAGAGCGTCACATTGGGCAACTGGTCATAGCGCGGCAGACTCAACGTATTGAGTTTGCGCACGATTTCGGACTGAATAAATGCATCGGGCAGCACAGTGGGCTGAATATCCTCAGGCTTAATGCTGACCGACGAATCGGACATCGGAATAACGTGTTTAACGTGGTTCATAAAGGTCCTCCGTTCATTTTCTATATTGTATTCTAGGTTATCTAGTTTTACATACCACATAGCCGCCAAGAAAATTGGCGGGACAGTGCACTGATGCTTCGTCCCGCCATTTAGTCAATTGATAACAACCTTACATAAGATATATTATCGTACTTATCCACGGAGAAACACGTATGCGCTCGTTGCCGCTATGGCTCCGTCCGAAACAGCGGTCACAACCTGGCGTAAGCGCTTGGAACGGATGTCGCCAGCGGCAAATAGACCAGGTGTACGGGTGGCCATCGAATCGTCGGTGACAATGCCGCCGTCGGGAGCCAGGTCGACTAGATGCTCAACAAGCTCGGTATGTGGCTGCGTCCCCGTAAAGACAAAGATGCCAAACGAGCCGGGCTCAAATGACTCGGCATGAGTTTCCCCAGATGCATTGTCCTTAAAGGTAATCGTCGTTGGCATGGCTTCGCCCGATAGCTTCACAATACTAGTTTGGTACCTAACTGTAATATTGTCCTTTGCGAGTACTTTCTGAACAACACCATCGGGCGCACGGAACTGGTCGCGGCGCAGCACGATGGTCACACTGCTGGCAATGTCGGACAGGAACAGAGCCTCTTCGCATGCCGAATTGCCACCACCGATTACAAAAACCTGCTTGCCGCGGAAAAACATGCCGTCACATGTTGCGCAATATGAAACGCCACGACCGCGATACGTATCCTCGCCTGCGAAACCTGCCGGACGCGGCGTGGCACCCATGCAAGCGATAACGCTCGGGGCCAGCGTATCGCCCATATCGTGATGCACCGTAAACAACGCTGCATCGGCATCGTAATCGATACCCGTAACCATGCTCCATGTAACCTGAGCTCCCAGGCCTTCTGCATGCTGCTGGAATCGCTCGCCAAGCTCAGCGCCACTCAAGAGCGGAATGCCCGGATAGTTCTCGACCTCACTGGTTGTGGCGATCTGCCCTCCCGACATGCCCTGTTCAATCACAGTCGTCGTTAGGTTGGCACGCGCCGCATAAATGGCTGCGGCATAGCCCGCAGGGCCGCCGCCGATAATCGCAACATCGATCGGCTTATCGGTAGTCATGAAGCGTCCTTTCGTCGAAACGTTGTCGTTCTTTGCGCTCGTACCCAAATTTACGTGAACGTGACACTCATGCACTACAATGATAAATCCGTATTACAAAGCTGAAGGGGAGTTATCGATGGACCAGGCGCAGACGAGTGACGACGCTCCCCTGCTCACGCACAGCACTCCCCAATCGGAGCAAACCACGCTCCTGGCTCAGCAAAAACCTCTCGTGACCATCGTGCATGCCTCCGTTGGCTCGGGCCACAAGGCCGCCGCAAATGCGATAGCGCAGGCATTCGACCTCATCCGCGGCACCAATGGCATCCCCGAGGATATTGAGATTGAAGTGCTCGATATCCTTGATTTTGGACGTATTAAATTCGACGGCAATAAGACCGCGGCTTCTTTTACGGGAGCCACGCGCCCCATTTACGACCTGACCTGGCGATATACGCTTACGGGACATCTTCTCTGGGGTGGCGGAACGGCATGGTCGCGAATTATGTTCCCCGCCTTCAACGAATATATTCGTAGCCGCAGGCCCATAGCCGTGGTTGCAACGCACATCACAGCAGCCAATGTTGCCGTGGGCGCCCGCGTAATTACGGGTATCGATTATCCGGTCATCTGCGTACCGACCGACTACGAAGTCGAGGGATGGTGGCCCCACAAGGATACCGATTTATTCTGTGTTGCCAACGAATTTATGGCCGAAACGCTGCGTCCGCGCAAGGTGCTCGAGACAAAGATTCGCATTACCGGCATTCCTATTCGCGCCGGATTCGACACGGATTACGATCGCGAGGAAGAGCTAGCTAAGTTCAACCTCCCCACCGAGAAGACCGTCGTGCTGGTAATGGCCGGTGCCAGCTTGCCTCAACCGTACGTTCGCTTTCGCGCGGAGATGGACCGCACCCTCCCCTTCCTACGCAGCTTCGAAGACATGCACTTTGTCTTTTTGCCGGGCAAAGACACCGAATATGCCACCCGCCTCAAAACGCTCTTCGACGCCATGAAGCTCGAAAACGTCACGGTTCTGGACTATGTCGATGATATGGCAGCGCTTATGCACGGCTGCGACCTGGCAATTCTCAAATCGGGCGGACTCACCGTCACCGAATGCCTGTGCGCACACCTGCCGATGATCCTGCTGGGCAAGTCCTATGGCCAGGAAAAGGCCAACACCACCATGCTCACCGGCATGGGCGCCAGCATGCATGTCACCACCGCACGAGAGCTCATCGTGACGTTGCGTCATCTCCACGATCATCCTGAGTCGCTCAAGGCACTGCTCATCAACGGCGAAGTACTACGCCGCCCACACGCAGCCGAAGACATCGCCATCGCCACCATAGAGCTCGTAGGCAAACCCCAAAAGCGCAAACGAGCCTTCTGCCGCTTCTACTGGGGCGGCAAGCCAGCGCATATCCGCTAGCGTCTTTATGTCCGCTTACCTGCGGGAGGCCCCTATATATCATCCCATGCTCAAACATTCTCGCTTCGCTGCGAAACTGCGCGTGGGACGATATATAGGGGCCTCCCGCAGGTAAGCTGCGTTTACGTACTAGCAGCTATACCAGATTCCCCACCAGTAGAATCTGCAAAGGGGAACCAGAAAATATAAATACAGTAAGCCGACGCGACAAAGGAGGCGTCCCTTTATCGCGTCGGCTTACTAGAAAAGTAAATATTATCTCAAGCGAGTAGCCGCCCGCCCGGGGCTTACCTATATCGTTCCACGCGCAGTTTCGCAGCGAGCGAAGCGAAGCGAGAATGTTTGAGCATGGAATGATATAGGTAAGCCCCGGGCGGGAGGGATACGAGCGCCCTAGGCGATGCCGCTGGAGCCGAAGCCTCCTTTGCCTCGGTCGGTTTCGTCTAGTTCTTCTACTTCTATGAGGTTGACCGTGGGGACTTCTTGGATGACGAGTTGGGCTATGCGGTCGCCTTTGTTGATTTGGATGTCGTTGGTGGGATCCAGGTTGATGAGGATAACCTTGAGTTCCCCTCGGTAGTGGGCGTCGATGAGGCCCGGCGTATTGACTATAGACAGGCCCTGCTTGATGGCCAAGCCGCTGCGGGGCTGGACGAAGCCGGCGTAGCCATCGGGCAGGGCGATGGCCAGCCCCGTAGAGACCAGACGGCGTTCGAAGGGCTTCAGGACGCAGTCCTCGTTGGAGCGCAAATCCAAGCCGGCATCAGTGGGATGGGCGTATTTGGGAAGCTCAACGGTGGGATCGAGACGCTTTATGTTGACGGTAATGTTGGACATGGAATCACCTTAGCTTGTCGAGCTCTTGCAGAAACTCATCGACGTCTTTGAAATCGCGGTAGACCGAGGCAAAGCGGATGTACGCCACCTTGTCAATCTTGGCCAAGCGCTTGAGCACCATGTCACCCAACTCATGGGACGTGACGGCCGTCAGTGTGCGAGAGCGCAGCTCGACCTCGATGTCGTCGATAATCTCATTGAGCTTCTTGGTGTCGATATCGCGCTTGATGGTGGCGCGCATCAAGCCGACGAGCAGCTTATTGCGATCGAACCGCTGCTTGGTTCCGTCTGACTTAATGACCTCGATTGGGTCTTCGCATCGCTCGAACGTTGTAAAGCGATAGTTACACGAGCAACATTCGCGACGGCGCTTAATGGTGTTATTTGACTCCTGCATACGAGAATCAACGACGCGGGTATGTGCCTTGCCGCATTTGGGACAGCGCATGGTACCTCCTCTTAAACGATAACAAGGGTACCATGCGCAGCGCGATAATGATTACGAACGAGCAGGAACCTTAAGATGCGCACCAGCGGCGAGCGAACCATGCTCCAGATGATTGACGTTACGGATCATGTCGGAAGTCTCTTGCGTGGAAAGGCCTTCGATTGGATATTCCTCGGCAAGCGACCAAAGAGAATCGCCAGTCTGAACGCGAATGGTCTCGTAAGTAATGTTGGAAACGGACTCGGCATACGCGGCGTGACGAGAGCTAAAGACCGAAGTAGCGAGGACAAAGAAGAGCGTAAGCGCAACGGCGACGGCGACAATCGTCGGAACCTTCAGGGCAACGCGGGCCGGCGCGACTACAGCCTGCTGATTGCGCGCAGGCTTTACGGTCAAAGGTTGAATGCCGGAGCAGCCACCCTGAACAACCGTAAAAGTGGGTTCTGCAGGCGTCTCGAGCTTAAGGGCGAGGTTTCCCTGGACCATATTCGTTGCGTTCATCATGTTCTCCTCTCGCGTGTTTTGCTGAGAACAGTTTTATCAAGCCGCGCGGACAAAAATGTCTAGCGCGAGAACGAATGTTCGGTTATTATTATCTTCGAACAGTTGTTCCTGTCAAGCAAAATTCGAACATTTGTTTGACATGGGTAGAGAGGATGCCCTGATGGCTCGCAAAATTACCAAGCGTCAGCAGCAAATTTACGACTTCATCAAGGAGTATCAGCAGGAGAAGGGTTATCCGCCCAGCGTGCGCGAGATGGCTTCTGCCGTGGGCCTTTCCTCCCCAAGCACCGTGCACGCCCATCTCTCTGCCCTGGAGGCGCGCGGGCTGCTCAAGCGCGATGCCACCAAGCCGCGTGCCCTGGAACTCTTTAACGAGGATGGTTCCTCTGTCTCAATTTCTAAATCTGACGAGCCCACCGCACCTCGCGGAACGGTCTCGCTACCGCTCGTTGGTCGCGTCGCGGCTGGGATTCCCATTCTGGCCGAGCAGAATATCGAAGACACGTTTACTATCCCGACCGAAATCGCCACTGATCAGGGTTCCTTTATCCTTGAGGTGCATGGGAGCTCAATGATCAATGTCGGCATCTTCAATGGCGATTACATCATCGTCCGTGAACAAAAGAGTGCCATGAACGGCGAAATTGTCGTGGCCATGATTGATGGTTCGGCGACCGTCAAGACGTTCTACAAGGAGCAGGGGCGTGTGCGCTTGCAGCCCGAGAACGACACCATGGAACCTATCTATGCAACGAATCCCGTTATCCTGGGCAAAGTCGTCGGCTTGATGCGCCGGTTCTCGTAATGCAAAAACGCATAACCATATTTAATACCGTCCGCGGGTTTACGATGATTTCTATGGCAGGTTTTCACGCTTGCTATGATCTCGCCTACCTGTACGGCTGGGATATGCCCTGGTTTACCCAGTCAGCCTTTCAAGACATCTGGCGCGCCAGCATCAGCTGGGTATTTTTGTTTATCGCCGGTTGGATGTGCACCCTTTCGCGCAACAATATCAAACGTGCCGCCAAATACGCCTTAGCAGCACTCGTTGTCTGGTTGGCAACAACACTTGTCTCAGTCGACGATTCGGTTAATTTTGGCATCATCTACTGCATGGCCGCATGCACCGGCATCGTGGCGTTGACCGATCCCGTCCTTAAGAAGATAACGGCGAGATGGGGCATGCCCCTATGCCTTATGTTGTTCGCAATCACCTGGAGCATCCCCAAAACGATCTACCCTGTCCCCTACCTGGCGTGGCTGGGATTTCCGAGCCCTGGGTTTATCTCAGGTGATTACTACCCCATCATCCCGTTTATCTTTATGTATCTTGCAGGATACTTCGCCGCACACATAGCGCAGGGAATCGATAAGACCGTCCCTAGCTGGGCCTACGCCAACCCCCTGCCGGCGCTCGCCAGCCTTGGACGTCACGCTCTCCCCTTTTATCTGCTGCATCAGCCCATCATTCTGGGCATTTTGGAGCTCGTCTACTCGGTGCGATAACGCTCGAGCCGCGGTGCAATACGAGCCGGCAACTTCGCCACAATGCGAACGCCGTCCTCGAGATATTCCTCATGCAGAAGGGTTCCCTGCTCATGCACCAGCGTGATGAGAGCGCCCTCGCGATACGGGATATCAGCGGAGAGCAACACATCGGTGGCAGCTGCCTCGCGAGCAATCCGGTCGACGAGATCGTCGAGCCCCTCGCCCGTTTGGGCCGAGAACAGAGCGGCCTCCGGATAGCGACGACGGAAACTCAATCGATCGACGCTATCGAGAAGATCGATTTTATTGAATACGGTCAGCGTTAAACGCTCTCCGGCGCCGATCTCATCAAGCACGCGGTCGACAGCCTCCAGCTGCCGCTCATAGTCCTCGTCAGATGCATCTACGACTTTGAGAATTAGATCGGCACCCAACACCTCGGACAGCGTCGATTTAAAGGCATCGATCAGACCATGCGGCAGCTTTTGAATAAAGCCGACGGTATCGGTAATCGTCATGCCGCGACCGCCGGGCAGGCGATACGAACGCGTCGTCGGGTCGAGCGTAGCAAACAGCTTGTCCTGCGAAAGTACCGTAGAGCCGGTCAGACGATTGAGCAACGTCGATTTACCGGCATTGGTATAACCGGCTAACGCGACGCGAAACGCCGGTGACTCAATGCGACTCTTGGATTGAACATCGCGACGCTGTTCAACCTGCTTGAGCTCACGACGAAGCGCAGCGATCTTATTACGAATGAGGCGACGGTCGACCTCGAGCTGACTTTCGCCCTGACCAAAGCGTGAGCCGATGCCGCCGCGCGTCTGCTCCTTGGCAAGATGGCTCCACATGCCGCGCAGACGAGGCAACAGATACTGAAGCTGTGCCAGCTGTACCTGTAGGCGTCCCTCACGTGTCTGAGCATGCAGGCCAAAGATATCCAGGATCAGTGCCGTACGATCGATAATCTTTACCGGCTCGCCCACGGCTTTCTCCAAATAGGACTGCTGCGAGGGCGTCAGATCGTCATCAAAAATAACGACATCGGCATCCATGCGATGCACCAGGCCGCACAGCTCTTCAACCTTACCGGAACCGATAAACGATTTAGGATACGGCTTTACCAAACGCTGCGACAAGCGTGCCACGCACTGGGCACCAGCCGTGTGGGCAAGGCGCTCCAGCTCATCAAGCGAGCGATCGAGCGGCCATGCATTGTCGCGCCATTCAACACCAACTAAAATGGCACGCTCAGGCTCGGGTGCCGTGGGAACAAGGGGGAAACGGGCCATTAGGCAGCCTCAATACGATGCAGGATATCCTCAACGACCTCATCGATCGTACATTCATCCATATCAAACCACACGATACGGTCATCGCGCTTAAACCACGAAAGCTGACGCTTGGCATAACGACGCGAACGCATCTTAATGAGTTCGCGAGCCTCATCCATGCTCATCACGCCATTGAAAGCATCGATGATCTCTTTATAGCCAATTGCCTGCATCGACGTCAGGGCATCTCCCAGCCCCTGGTCCATAAGACCGCGGACCTCATCGACAAGACCCTGCTCAAACATCAGATCGACGCGCAGGTTAATGCGTTCATAGAGCACCTCGCGATTTCGCGTCAGGCCAAACCATAACGCATGATAATGCTCGCGCGGAACGCTAAACTGCGACTTTTGCTGCGCATAGGAAACCCCATCATCGTGCATTTCGAGCGCGCGAATCACACGCCGCACGTTATGGGGATGAATAACAGCAGCTGATTCTGGATCACGCTCGGCAAGCAGGGCATGCAGTTCTTCCTCGCCAATACGCTCGGCAAGCTCCTGATAGCCCGCACGACGATCGTCCTCAAGTTCACCCGAGGGAAAGTCCATCTCATCAAGGGCGGCCTTGAGATATAGCCCCGTACCTCCGCAAAAAACCGGCAGGCAACCCGAACCAAGGAGACGTTCAACATGCGCGCGAGCGTCAGCCTGATAAAGCGCAGCAGAATATGCCACACCCGGCTCTACAATGTCGACGAGACGCAGCGGCGCCGTGCACTCATCGGGCGCCATCTTTGCGGTACCGATGTCCATGCCGCGATAGATTTGCATCGCATCGCACGACAGCACTTCAGACGAAAGACGAGCTGCCACACGGTCGGCAACATCGCTCTTACCAACCGCCGTCGGACCGACGATCGCAACGGCGGAAAGACCTGCCCCGGGAGCAACCATTAGCGCGGCTCGCCCACAACGGAACCGGACAAATACCAGGTCTTGGCAACGTCAACGTCAACATCAACGATCTTGCCAACAAGCTGATCGATGCTGTAACCCTCGGGGATGGGCGCATGCACGGTCTGATTCTTGGGACTCTTGCCCAGCAGGACCGCATCGTTCTTTTTACTCGTTCCCTCAATGAGCGCGGGAACCACAGTATGAAGCTCGCCCTGGTTATACTCGTGTGCCGTGGTCTCGATAACCTTAACAAGGCGATTGAAACGCTCGAGAATAACCTCATGCGGCGTAGGATCGTCAATCTCGGCGGCCGGGGTACCGGCGCGCTTGGAATAGATGAAGGTATAGGCCTGAGCATAGCGGACCGTCTCGGCAAGTGAGAGCGTCTGCTCAAAGTCTTCTTCAGTCTCGCCCGGGAAGCCAACGATAATGTCGGTCGAGAGCGCGATATCGGGCATGCGGTTGCGAATGCGATCGACCAGGCCCAAATAGTCCTCGCGTGTATAACGGCGATTCATCTCTTTGAGGATCCGCGTCGAACCTGACTGGACGGCCAAGTGCAGCTGCGGCATAACGGCAGGCGTCTCGGCCATGGCGTCGATGGTCTCGGGCAACAGGTCCTTGGGATGTGAAGACGTAAAGAAGATGCGCTCCACACCCGTATCGCCCACGGCACGCAGCAAATCGGCAAAACGCGGCTTGCCAAACAGATCGCGGCCATATGAGTTAACGTTTTGGCCCAACAGTGTAATCTCGCGCACGCCCTGGCGCACCAAACCGGTCACCTCGTCGACAATCTCCTCGAAGGGACGGCTCTTTTCGCGACCGCGCACGTACGGCACGATGCAGTAGGTGCAGAAATTATTGCAGCCCGTCATGATAGGCACCCAGGCGTGATACTGGGTCTCGCGATGCCACGGCATGCTCATGGCATCCGTATCCTCATGCTCATTGGTGCGGATATGACGCTTGCCGTCCAGGAACGCCTCGGCAATGAGCTCGGCCACATGAGCGATGGAATGTGTACCGAAGATGACGTTGACGTTATCGACGTTGGTGAGCAGGCCCTCGCCATCGCGCTGCGCGATGCAACCACCAACGGCAACAACACGTTTGCCCGAAGGCGAAGGCGGCAGGCTCTTGCAAGAGTTGCACTGGCCGTACAGGCGAGTATCGGCAGCCTCGCGCACGCAGCATGTCATGAAGACAACGATATCGGCATGCTCGGGATCGAGCGCCATGAGGCAACCATACGAATCGAGCAGACCGCTCACGCGCTCAGAGTCGTGCTGATTCATCTGGCAGCCAAAGGTCCGGATAAAGTAAGTTTTACCGGCAAGAATATCGCGTACGGAACGCTGGTCCATGTGCATAAGTCCTAACGATGGGGAGCTAAACGAGGCAATCAGAAGCTATGCCACAGGCTTAACATCATCCATGACGACGTTATCCATAGCAGCTCGATTGATCTGGTGAACGTAGATAGATAGGCGGATGGCCGTGCGCGACTCCCCGTTAATAAGGATGTCGGAGAACACGGGCGCGCAGGAAATATCAAAACCAGTTGGAATCAAAAAACCGCGCGCGATAGCCACGGCCTTAATGGCCTGGTTGACCGCACCGGCGCCGACACACTGGATGTTGACGGGTACACCATCCTTGACCATGCCGGCGATGGCGCCGGCAACGGACGCGGGCGATGATTTGCTTGATACCTTCAGGCAATCCATGAAGAAACTCCTGCGTTTAAAAGTACGTTTTAACTGCAATAACTGTATCGTACCGAGTGGACTCGGTAAAGGCACTATTCCTCTTTGGCAAGATCGAAGGTCACGGTGATTCGATCACGCGAAACGCGAATCTTTGGGTCGCCGCAAAGGTTGAGATAGTACCGGGCGGCAAGGTCATTAAAGTCACGCTCCACAGCACGCGAAAACTGTGCCATGTCATCCTTGGCAATACGTAGCCCGCGACGATCCTTCGCAAGATCGACAGGAGCCGGCGCATGCGAGGAAGAATCGCGCTCGCGCAGCAAACGCGCGGTCACACCGCGAACGGGCTTAATCTGCCCCGCCAAAATGCGATGGGCCGTGCGCTCGGACATCTCAAGACCCAAACCCGAACAGATACGGATAAAGTCCTCGGCATCAGAGGCAAGGCCTAAACGGTCGACAACCGGAAGCTCGCTCTCGTCATCAATGAACAGGAGGCGCGACGTATCGAGCCGACTTGACGCCTGAGCATAAAGGGTCGCGGCAATCTCAGACGGAGAACCAAGATAGACATCGCAACCACGTAACTCCTCAAGCGCAAACTCACAAGCAGCGCGAATTATATTATGCGGACCGCGAGCACAGACATAACGTCCGTCCTCATCCTTGACGGCCTGGGGCCAGCTGGACTGATCGGCACGCTCACTGAGGCGATCGGCTGCGACGCTCACCTTGAAGGCTGAACCAAGATCGACACCGGACGTGACCACACGGGCCACGTCGGTGTTCTGCTTGATCGAAAACAATGCCATGCCACGACCGTGAACACCCCAACGGTCCATCTTCATGCTCTCGAGCTTGGAGGTAACGCGGGCATCGAAGATTCGCTCTTGCATATCCTGCGGAACGCCCGAACCGTTATCCAGAAAGACAAGCGTGCGGACGCCATCTTCCTTGGTCGTGGCGAGATAGACCTTGTCGGCGCCGGCATCGCGAGCATTGCGGAGCATTTCTATGACGATATCCTCGACATGCTGAATGTCGTGCTTTGCCTGGCGCCGCTCGGCCTCCGAAACGCGGAGGCGGACATACCCCTCGCCAAGGTTCTCCTCGACGCGAAGGTTGCCCTCCCCCGACATCGACGCGATAAATGAGATGAGCTCGTTCGCGTCGCTCATGTTATTTAGCGATATCGACAGCGCGGCTCTCGCGAATCACGACGACGCGCACCTGACCGGGATACTCCATCTCTTCCTCGATCTGATGGGCGATATCGTGAGCCAGAACCGTGGACTGGGCATCGGAAATCTTGTCCGGCTGGACCATGACGTGGACCTCGCGACCGGCCTGCATGGCATAGGTACGCTCAACGCCGTCATGGGAGTTAGCGATCTCCTCGAGCTTCTCAAGACGCTTGATGTAGTTCTCGGCAGACTCGCGACGGGCACCGGGGCGAGAGGCAGAGACAGCATCGGCGGCCTGTACCAAGACATCGAGCACCGTGTTGGGGTCGACATCGGCATGGTGAGCCTCGATAGCGTGGACGATAACGGGCTTCTCGCCATAACGGCGAGCAAGCTCGGCGCCGATAACGGCATGCGGGCCCTCGACGTCGTGGTCGATTGCCTTGCCCAGGTCATGCAGCAGGCCGGCGCGCTTGGCGGTCACAACATCCAGGCCAAGCTCGGAAGCCATCACGCCGCACAGATCAGAGACCTCGAGGGAATGCTGAAGCACGTTCTGACCAAACGAGGTACGGTAGCGCAGGGCACCAAGGGTCTTGACGATCTCGGGGTGCAGGTCATGGATGCCGGTATCGAAGGCAGCCTGCTCACCAGCCTCGCGCACGCGCTGCTGAACCAGGTCGGCAGCCTTGTGATACATCTCCTCGATGCGGGCAGGGTGAATGCGGCCGTCGGCGATGAGATTCTCGAGGGCGACACGGGCGGTCTCACGACGAACCGGGTCGAAGCTCGAAAGAACGACGGTCTCGGGCGTATCGTCGATCACAAGGTTGACGCCGGAAACCTGCTCAAAGGTCCGGATGTTGCGACCCTCGCGACCGATAATACGGCCCTTGAGGTCATCAGAGGGAATATGCACGGAGGTAACGGTAACCTCGGCAGTGTGGTCGGCAGCGCAGCGCTGAATCGCCAGGGACAAAATCTCCTGGGCAGTCTTGTGGCACTCGGCGCGAACCTGCTGCTCGGACTCGCGAATGATCGTGGCGGCCTCGTGGGTGACCTCGCCGCGAACCTTATCGAGGAGCTCCTTGTGGGCGTCCTCGCGGGTAAGGTCGGCGATACGCTCGAGCTCGGAGGTCTGCTTTGCGCAGAGCTCCTCGAGCTCACGGGAGCGCTTCTCGACCTGACCGGCCTGGCTGGACAGCTGATGCTCGCGCTTGTCGAGAGCGTCGTTGCGGCGATCGAGGGATTCCTCGCGCTGCATCACGCGGTTCTCGAGCGTACGAATCTCGTTCTTACGCTGCTTGTCCTCGGCCTCGGCGGCCTGCTTGTTCTTGATGATCTCCTCTTTAGCCTCGAGCAGAGCCTCTTTTTTGAGGGTCTCGGCCTGACGCTTGGCATCACCGATCAGGGACTCAGCCTGTGCGTGTGCCGACTGGATTTTTTCGTCGGCCTCGTGAAGACTACCCTGCTTGGCGGTGCGCATGTAGGCAATGGCGGCGATGGCACCCAAAACGATGCCAACGAGCGCTGCGATGATAGGCATGCTCACTCCTTTTTATGGATTCGTTACACAACAAAGCGAACCGTCCTTACGAACGGCTCGCGACATTTGAGTAATATGGGCGCAGCTTATGCGGGTCGGATACAGATAAACATATAAACAAACTCATCACAGATGAGCACATATCACAAAGCAAATGACAGTGTTTATCGTACGTTGAACCACAACAACTGTCAAATAAATGGCCCCAGCACGGCGGCTAAAACGCGGTGAACGGCAGGGCCACAAAACGCATACGCCTAAACCGCACATTCCTCACGTTCGGCATCGAGACGTGCCTTAACGGCATCGGCGGCGATGTGATACGAGAAGCCCTTGCCCATCAAAAACCGAACCAGTTTTTCGAATCCGCGCGTCTCTGGAACACGCCGCTTGGCGAGCAGGGCTGACGCACGCGCCAAATCGTCTTCGACGGCAAAATAATCCTCCGGATAACCGGGAATGTCATCGAGCACGACATGACGGCGCTTGAGCTCGGTCTCGATTTTACGCTGTCCCCAACCGCGCCGCTTGCGTTCCTCGATAAAGTACGAGCAAAAGCGGTTCTCGTCTAAAAAGCGATACTCGGTGGCGCGCTCGACGGCGAAATCGATCGCGGGCTGGCGAAAGCCGTAGCGTGCCAACTTGTCACAGACCTCACCCGTCGCATGGTCGCGTCGCGATAGCATCTCGGTCACCATGGTAAGTGCACATTTACGCTCGATGAGCTGCACCGCTTCACGAAAGTTATCCCAATCACAGGGAAGATCGGGGCGATTTTTGACATACAGGCGCGCGACCCGCACGGGAATCCAAATGGACCGCTCAAAACCGCCCTCAAGCTCACAATCGATATGTGCGCAAGGCTTTTTGGACGCATACCCGCTCGAGAACGAGGAGGCCGCCTTCTTATCGGGAAAGACGACCGTGGCCTCGGTCACCGTATACGACATGAGCGTAACCGCTACTCGTCGTCATCATCGAGCATGGCGGAACCATCGATGGCGTAAAGCTCGTCAAACTCCTCAGGCGCAGGCTGATCGGTCAGCTCGACCTCGGACGGAGCATCGTCATCAAACTCAAGCCCGCAGGCAAGGCGGACCTTATGCTCAATCTCGTCGGCGCAATCGGGGTGTTCGCGCAGGAACGCCTTGGCGGCCTCGCGACCGTTGCCGAGCTTGTCCTCGCCATAGGCAAACCAGGAGCCCATCTTCTTGCAAATGCCGCACTCGACAGCCATGTCCAGAATCGAGCCCTCCTTAGAGATGCCCGTACCGTACATGATGTCGAACTCAGCAGAACGGAACGGAGCTGCCACCTTGTTCTTAACGACCTTGGCACGCACGCGGTTACCGATAACCTCATCCTTAAGCTTAATGCTGTCGATGCGGCGAATGTCGATACGCACCGAAGAGAAGAACTTAAGGGCGCGGCCGCCCGTCGTGGTCTCGGGGTTGCCGAACATGACGCCGATCTTCTCTCGCAGCTGGTTAATGAAGATGCATGTCGTGTTGGACTTGGACAGCGAGCCGGCGAGCTTGCGGAGCGCCTGACTCATCAGACGAGCTTGCAAACCGACCGTGGTATCGCCGATCTCTCCCTCGATCTCGGCACGCGGGGTCAGCGCGGCGACGGAGTCGACGACGATGGCATCGATGGCGCCGGAACGCACGAGCATGTCAACAATCTCGAGCGCCTGCTCACCCGTATCAGGCTGGGAAATCAGTACCTCGTCGATATCCACGCCAATGCGCGCGGCATACGTGGGATCGAGCGCGTGCTCGGCATCGATAAATGCCACCACGCCACCCATTGCCTGGGCTTCGGCCAGGATCTCGAGCGAAAGCGTCGTCTTACCGGAGGACTCTGGACCGTAAATCTCGACGATACGGCCGCGCGGCACACCGCCGATACCCAGAGCGGCATCGAGTGCCAGAGCGCCCGTGGGGATGGCCTCAACCTCAAGCTCGGGGCCGCCGTCACCATACCTCATGATGGAGCCTTGACCGAACTTCTTCTCGATCTCGGCCTTGGTGGTAGCGATCATCTCTTCGCGCTCTTTACCCGTCGTGGGTGCATGAACGGTACGTACGGGACCTGAATTCTTGGCCATGAATAGCCCTCCTCTTAACAACCTGCATTGATAGTAAACGAACGGCTGTTCGTGGTCAACCGTTCAGGCCAATCATATGCAGGCAGTCTTTCCAAAACCCAACCAAACGCCGACCAAACACTGACCAAATGCTTGACCACAAAGGGCCGAATAAGAACAAGGAAGGCAAGAATACACCTATAACCAGCGCAAACGCTAAATTCGTCAGGGGTCCCTATCTCCACAATTAAGGGGCCCTAAGGCCCCTGAAAACACGTCTATTCCATAGAGTTGAGCACAAGAGCAATGCGTCCCAATGCCTCCGCGACCGCATGGGCACGAACACACGAACGGTCGCCCTCATAGTGGCAGCGCACAGAGTCCACGACCGGCACTTCCCCATCAGCCGCGCGATACGCCCAGCCAATATAGAAAGTGCCAGCCGGATCGTCCTCAGTGCCGCCGCCGGGGCCGGCATAACCCGTTGCGCTCACGGCAATATCGCTCTGGTACAGCTCCAGCGAACCCGCCGCCATCTCGCGCGCGGTCTGATGTGACACCGCGGTATAGCGGTCGAGCGTCTCCTGCTCAACACCCAGAACACGATGCTTGATCTCATCGCAGTAGGTCACCGCACCGCCACGCAGCACCGCCGAGGCACCCGGGATATCGGCAATCGTCGAGGCGATCATACCAGCCGTCAGCGACTCAGCCGTCGAAACCGTCACGCCCCGAGCGCTCGCGCGCTCGACAATATCACGCGCCAGCTCCTCATTATGTGCGGAAATCTGCTCAAAAGAGTCCGTCATACCCACCAGGACCTATACCGAAAAGACGATCTTGCGGCAGTTCCAGAAGTACTGGGCGCCCGAGATAACGGTCAGGACAACGGCAACGGCGTACAGGAAGCGCGACACCGAGTAGATGCCGAGCGTCAGCGCCACCGGGCCAAGGTGCAAGCCGGCCATCGCAAAAACGCACAGGTAACCGCAGATGGAGACCATCGTGGTTGCCGTCTTGTACTTGCCGAGCTTATCGGCCGCAACGACCACACCGGCCGCACTCGCGACCATGCGTAGGGCGCTCACCAGCAGCTCACGGAACAGGATAATGAACACGGACCACACGGTCACAGCGCCAAAATCCAAGAACAGCAGCAGAGCCGAGAACACCAGCAGCTTATCGGCGATGGGGTCCAAGAACTTACCGAAATCGGTAATCTCATTGCGCGAACGCGCCAGATAGCCGTCAACTTTATCGGTGCACGACAGGATGACGTACAGAATGAAGGCTGCGGCGGCGAGCGGGCCGTCGAAGGTGCTCCAATCTGTACCGGCAACACTCGTGTGAGAAAGCGCCGACACGATCATGAACACCGGGATAAAGACGATGCGCACACACGTCACGATGTTGGCGGGCGTCCAAACACTCGTCAGTTCCTTATTGCTTTCGTTTGCCACGATGCTCTCCTACTCCACAACATGGCCGATAAGCTCATAGCAGAAGCTATCGGTAAACTCGACAGTCAGAATATCGCCCACGGACGCCTCGCTGGCGTCCAGATGCACCGCGCCATCGGAATCGGGCGCCTGGAACCAAGCATGGCCGATCAGCTCGGCGCCGTCCTCGGTCTCCTCGATGCCGTCGACGATCACCTGGGCGCGCTCGCCCACATGTGCGGCGGTGGCGGCAAAACCGAGCGACTCGGCCAGGTCCATGGCCTCCTGGGCGCGCTCGAGCTTGACCTCCTCATCGACCTGACCCTCCATCTTAGCGGCCAGGCTGCCCTCCTCCTGCGAGTAGGCAAAGACGCTCGTGTAGTCAAAGCCGACGGTGTCCATAAAGTCGATAAGGTCGCGGAACTCGTCGTCGGTCTCGGTCGGGAAGCCGACCATGGCCGTGGAACGGATCACGATGCCGGGGATACGCTCACGCAGATCGCGGAACAGGTCCTCGAGCTCCTGGCGCGAACCAGAACGGCGCATAGCCTTGAGGATGCGCGCGTCGCAGTGCTGCACGGGGATATCGATATAAGGCAGCACCTCGGGCGTATCGCGAATCGTATCGATAAGCTCGTCGGTCATGCCCTCGGGCTGCAGATAGAGCACGCGGACCCAGACGTTGTGCGGGCTCACGGCCTCGGCGACGGCATGCAGCAGCTGCGCCAGATTGCGCGGCGAGCCATCGGTGACGTCTTCGTCGGCAAAGTCGGTGCCCCAAATACCCGTGTCCTGGCCGATCAGCACGATCTCGCGCACACCGCCGGCAACCAGGTCGCGTACCTCGGAGATAATGCTCTCGGCATTGCGCGAGTGATAACGACCGCGGATATACGGAATCATGCAGAAGCTGCAGAAGCGGTTGCAGCCATCGGAAATCTTGACGTAGGCGACAGCGCCCTCGACAGTGCGCTTGACTTGCGGAATATAGGCAGCGATCTCACGCTCGACACCCAGCACGCCATCGATGACCGTCACGATGCCATCCTCCTCGTCGGCCTTCACAAAGGCAGCGACCTCGGGCAGCTCATCAGGCAGGTCGTCGCCATAGCGCGACGGCACACAGCCGCACATGACGATGGGACAAGAACGAACGCCGTCCTGAACCTCGTTGGCGAGCTCGAGCGTGGTCTCGATGCTCTCGGACGTTGCGGAGGCGAGGAACGAGCATGTATTGACGATGGCGATATCGGCATCCTGTGGGTCGAATGCCTCCTCGTAGCCCGCGGCGGTCAAAAGAGAACGCATGCGGTCGGTGTCAACCTCGTTCTTAGCGCACCCGAGGGTGATGTAGAGCACGGAGCCCAACGGTGTATCCATGTTGGAGAGCAGTCCTTTCGAATGATATTAGCGGTAGTTGGTGAACTGCAGCGGCTGGCCGTAGTCCTGGTCGCGCAGGAACTGGATCACGGTCTGCAACGCGTCCTTCGAAGCAGAGGAAACACGCAGCTTGTCGGCCTCGATAGTCACCTTGACCTTGAGCTTTTGGTCCTTGATGTCCTTGTTGATCTTCTTGGCGGTCGCCTGGTCGATACCCTCGACGATATGGCCGAGCACGCGAACGGTGCCGCCCGATGCCGCCTGCGGAGCATCCCACGAGACAGCCTTGAGGTCGATGCCGCGCTTGATGAGCTTGGAGCTCAGCACGTCGATAATCTGCTTGGAGACAAAGTCGGCCGGGGCGTTGATCGTAAAGAGCTTGTCGCCCTTCGAAAGCTCGATCGTGGCGCCGGAATCCTTCAGGTCATAGCGCTGGGAAATCTCGCGCGTGGTTTGCTGGAAGGCGTTGTCGACCTCTTGCATGTTGACCTCGGACACGACGTCGAAGCTGGAATCTTTAGCCATGATGTTTCCTTTCGCGTACGAGCGGCTTAGTAGCTATCGTACGAATAGTCGGTAGAATCGGTGGGCTTCTGGCCGTCAGTTGCGGTATCGGCGCCATCCGTGGACTGGGCATCGGTGCCGTCGGTGGTGTCGGTACCATCGGTGGTGTCGGTACCATCAGAACTTTCACCATTCTCGGAACCAGTCGTCTCCTTCTTGGGAACGGTGATCGTCACACGCGCCACGCCCGAGGTCTTGGTATCGTAACGGACCTTTTCGCCGTTCTTGGTAACGGTGACATCGGAAGGCTTGGACGTGGTGATCTCGATCGAGGACTCAGGCGTGTACTCCTGCTCAAAGGGGCCAGTCGCCTGGGCGCCATAGACCGACTTGCCATCGACCTTGACCTCAATCCAGGCGGTCTTTCCCTTGGCAACGGAGACCTTGACCTTCGTTACCTCGTTTTCTTCCTTTTTAGCCGTCGTCTTGGTGGCGTCCGAATCGGTCGACTCATCCGTCGCCTCATCGGTGTCTTCGTCCTCGTCGACCGTTTCAGTCTTCTTAGAAGACTTCTTGGTCGTCGTCTTGGTAACAGCGGGCGTCTCGGGCGTGGTCTCGGGCGTCGAAGATGCGCAGCCGCGCAGAAGTACCACGATGAGCACGATCAGCAGCAACGCCACGGCACCGATGCCGGCGTAGACGATACGCGGATCGAGACCGTTGTTTTGAGGAGTACGGGAACCGCCGCGTCCACGACTGGAACTGCTGCGGCCGCCTCCCTGAGGCATACGACCACGATTGCTGTCGGAACGGCCGCGATAGCCACCCTGGCCCTGAAGGCTGCGCTGACCCGAGCGGGGCGCAAGTTCACCGCGGCCTTGATAGCCACGCTGGCCCGCACGCGGAGCCGAAGAGCGCTGGCCATACGGCTGTGATTGAGGGCGAAGACGCGGCGTCACCTGCGTGGTATCGGCGTCCGCATAGCCACTGCGAGAGCGTCCGGTGGAGATACCACGGTGACCGCGATCGGAATAGCCGCCGTCGCCGTAGCCGGCACGAGGGTCACGCGCCACGCCGCGGGCAGCGGGAAGTGCACGGTCCTCGGGCATCGGCGTACTGCGGAACCGGTCACGCTGCGAGCGAATCTCCTCGCCCGAACCCGTCTCGGTAATATAACCGGCCTGCTGAGGACGCTGTCCATAGCGAGTCGAACGACCACCCTGAACCATCAGGAAGCGCCCGTTATCGACAGAGGAACGCGAATTGACGTAGCCGGCGGCGTCCTGAAAACGACCGCCCTGCTGCGACGTCTCGCGTTCGTATGCCATCAGGTCGTCAAAGTAGGCATTGACGACCTCGCGCGGATTGAGGCCCAAAAAACGAGCATAGCTCGAAATCATGCCCTGCGCATAGCCGCGCGGCGGCATCGAAGCAAAGTTACCGGTCTCGAAAAACTCGATGATCTGCGGCCTGATTTTGATGGTGTTGGCGACCTGCTGAATGGAAAGGCCCATTCGGCGACGCTGCTCGAGCAGCATGTCACCAAAGCGTGCAGCCATCAGAATCCTCCAAACTCACGATCTTCACGTGCCATCTCGGCGTCGACAGATTCCAGCGCGGCAAGCCCCTCCTCGTCCAACAGGACCTCGCGCGGCTTGGAACCGTCGGGCGGGCCGACGACACCCTTTTCTTCCAGCATGTCCATAATACGCCCGGCACGCGCATAGCCAACCTTCAGACGACGTTGCAGGCCAGATGTGGAGCCAAGCTGCGATTCCACCACAATATGGGCGGCTTCCCAAATGAGTGGATCATCGTCTTGCGGCTCGGCTACTCCGGTGCGGACAATGCCTCCGCCACCCGCCATGGACATGGAAGCGGGCGCCACGGCAGACAGGATCTCCTCGTGGTAGTCTGGCTCACTCTGCGACTTGACGAACTCGACAATCTCGTTGATCTCATCATCCGAGACAAAGCAGCCCTGGATACGGCGGGGCTTGCCCCAGTCGACCTTGGAGAACAACATGTCGCCCAAACCGGTGAGCTTCTCGGCGCCCATCTGGTCGATGATGACGCGCGAGTCGATGCCCGTGGCGACGTTAAAGGCGATGCGGTTGGTGATGTTGGCCTTGATGAGGCCCGTCACCACGTTGGAGCTGGGGCGCTGCGTGGCCACGATAAGATGAATACCGGCGGCACGGCCCAGCTGTGCAATACGCACGATCGAGGCCTCGACATCCTTACCGGCGACCATCATCAGGTCCGAAAGCTCGTCGATGATGATGACCAGGTAGGGCATCTTTTGCGGCGGGTTGTCGTAATGCTCAAACTCGCCGGCGGCCTGCTTTTCATTGTAGGTCGAGATCTTACGCACGTTGAGACGCTCGAAAACCTTCAGGCGACGCTCCATCTCGGACACAGCCCATTGCAGAGCGCTCGCGGCCTGCTTAGGCTCGGTCACCACGGGCACATAGAGATGCGGCAGACCGTTATAGCCCGCAAGCTCGACGCGCTTGGGGTCGACCATAATCAGGCGAACGTCCTCGGGAAGGGCGCGCATGAGCAAGGTCGTGATGATGGAGTTGATCATCACCGACTTACCAGAACCAGTCGTACCGGCGATCAACAGGTGAGGCATCTTGGCGAGGTCGGCGACGACCGGCGTGCCCTCGGCGTCACGGCCGATAGCGAGCTCGAGCGGACCGCCCTTCACATAGGGCAGCACGTCGCCCAGATTGACGTTCTGGCGCTTGCGGTTGGGAATCTCGATGCCCACGAGCGAGGTGCCGGGGATCGGGGCAAAGATACGCACCGACTGGGCAGCGAGCGAAAGCGCGATATCGTCCTCGAGGCTCGAGATTTTGCTCACACGCTCGCCCTCACCGGGCTGCAGCTTAAAGGTCGTCACCGTGGGGCCGGCGATCCAGCCGACCACGCGGGCACTGCGGCCAAACTCAAGCAAGGTGGATTGCAGTGACTCAGCGGTCTGCTCCAGCTCCTTGTCCGAAGACGCAGCGGAAGCCGACTGCGGGTTGGCATGCAGGATTTCGAGCGGCGGAAGCTTGAGGCCGTCCTCTTCTTCGCCCTCGGCGTCAGTTGCGGTGTCGCTCGCTCCCCCATTGTCAGCCGCAGCAGGAGCGGCAGAGGCCGTAGAGGTTGAGGCGTCAGCGACCTTGGGGTGCTTCAGGAAGTCGGGGATCTGGGGGGCGGCCGAGACGGGATTCACGGAAAACGGCGGCTCGGACTCGTCAACCTTGTCCGGATCGTCCTCCATCGAAAGCTGTCCGGTGACCTGGCCGCGCTTTGCATGGCGACGCGGCAGCAAAGTTGTCTTTGCGGTCTCAATCGGAGCCTCGTCGTCCTCGTCATCGCCCTCGGTGAGCTCAATCTCGCTATCGGACCAAGACGGGTCGGGCTCACTCGTATTGAGCTTAGGCGCAGTCTTGCCCTTCTTGGCATGACGGCGCGGCAGCAGCGTGGTCTTGGCCCGCTCGGCTTCAACCGACTCGGATACGTCGACAAACGGGTCATCGTCCTCGTCGTCATCCAAAACCGGGTCGACATCGCCACCCATGACCGTGGTCACCGCGGCGTCAGTCCCCTTCTGGCGCAAAATGCTCAGGTGCGGACAAGCGACGCCGGGAACAGACAGGGCCTCTTCATCGCCCCACGGGCTCGCATTGACATCGGCACGTCGACGCTCGGCAAAATCGGCAGCGCGATCGCGTGCGGAGCGCAAAACGCCACCCACCGAAAAGCCGATAATGACCAAACCAACGACGACAAGCCCCAGCAAGACAACCATGGCGATAGGTTTACCCAAGGCGTTTTGCAAGGCACTTGCGATAAAGGCGCCAATGTAGCCGCCCGACACGGAAAGGTTCTGCGGCGTAAACATAAGGTCGCACGAATCGCTCGTGCCCGGCACCATCAGCGAAAGAATGGAGACGACGGCGATAAAGACCAAGGCGCCGCCCGCAACAGAGCGCACGTTGAGCGGCGAGTCCTCACCCAAAAAGAGCGTGGCGGCAAACAGCAAGATGACGATCGGCAGCACGTAGGCGCCCAGACCAAAGCCCAGGTGGTAGAAACCGGCAACCGCAGCCGTCACGGGCGCTGTTGCCGGAGAGATCACGGCAATGAAGGACGCGATCGCCAAAACGGCGATGACCACACCGGCGATATCGCGATTGGCCGAAGGCTCGACCAGGGGCTCAAACTCATCAAACTCGGACTCGTGGCCCTTATTGGCACGCAGATGGGAACCGGCACCCTTAGCAGATGCCGGTTGGTTATTGGCCTTATTGCCTTTGGCGTTTTTTGCAGATCCGCGCGCCAAACTAAACCTCCATGACGACCGGGATGATCATCGGACGGGTGCGCGTACGGCTCCAGATAAAGTTAGAGAGCGAATCGCGCACGGCCTTGCGAATGGCATCGGAACCGCTGCTGGTAAAGCTAAACTTACCCTTCTCGATCGTCTTCATAATGGACGCGGAGGCATCCTCGGAGAACTGGTCGTCGATGGCAAACGAGACGCCGCGGCCCGAGAACTCGATGGCCTCGATCTTCTTGTGTTTGAGGGAGACGATGGCAACGGCCGTGACCATACCGTCGTTGGCGAGCTTCTGGCGATCGCGCAGGACGATGGGGTCGGTATCGCCGATACGCAGGCCGTCGACGTAAACGACACCGGACTCGACGGGCGTACCGCGCTTGACGATACCACCGCGCATCTCGAGCGTGTCGCCGTTATCGAGGATAAAGATATGATCGTCCTTGATGCCCATCTTGCGGGCCAGCTGCGCATGGGCGCGCAGATGCACGGCCTCACCGTGAACCGGCATAAAGTACGTGGGCTTGGCCATGGCCATCAGGAGCTTGAGCTCCTCCTGGCTACCGTGACCCGAGACGTGGACGAGAGCGCGGTTCTTATCCCACACGTCGCAGCCGAGCTTGGCCAGGCTGTTGACGACCTGCTGGACGGCCTTCTCGTTGCCAGGAACGGGAGTTGCCGAAAGGATAACGGTATCGCCCTCGTGGATGGAGAGCGTCTTGTGCTCGCCATTGGCCATGCGGGACAGGGCCGACAGCGGCTCGCCCTGCGAACCGGTGCACATGACGACAATCTTATCGTCGGGCAGGTTATCGATATCGAAGGCATCGATGATATCGGCGTCATCGATGTTGAGGTAGCCCAGCTCACGCGCCACGCGGGTGTTCGTGAGCATGGAGCGACCGGTCACAACGACCTTACGGCCGCACTTGCGGGCGGCATCGCAGATCTGCTGCAGACGATGGATGTGGCTCGAGAACGACGCGACGAACACGCGACCCGGGGCGTTCTTGATGGCGTGCAACAGGTTGGGACCAACCTCGGCCTCGGACTTGGTAAAGCCGGGAACCGTGGCATTGGTGGAGTCGGAAAGCAGCAGGTCGATGCCCTGCTTGGCAAAACGGCTGATAGCGGCATAGTCGGGCGTGACGCCGTCGATGGGCGTCTGGTCGAGCTTAAAGTCGCCGGTGTGCATAACGGTGCCCTGGTTGGTGCGAATGAACACGCCCAGAGCGCCGGGGATGGAGTGCGTCATCGAGAAGAAGTCGAGCGAGATGCCGCCGAGGTTGACATGGCTGCCGCCCTTGACCTCACGGAACTTGGGTGCGCGGATGCGGAACTCGGAGAGCTTGCCCTCGATAAAGCCGAGCGTCAGCTTGCTCGAGAAGATGGGCACCTTATTGTTGAGGTCCTGCAGCAGATACGGAAGCGAACCGGTGTGGTCCTCGTGGCCGTGGGTGACGATGATGCCGCGGAGCTTCTCCTCGTTCTCAAGAACATAGGTGTAGTCGGGAAGCACCAGGTCGATACCGGGCTGGGAGTCATCCGGGAACATAAGGCCGGCGTCGACGAGCACCATGTCGTCGCCGCACTCGAAGACCGTCATGTTCTTGCCGATGCCGTCAAGGCCGCCAAGCGGAATGATCTTCAAGGGAGATGATTTTTTAGCTGCCATAGGTGAGTGTTGTTTCCTTTCTTCGAAACGTGTCTGGAACAACCGACGGGGCGCTTCTGGCAAACCGACCGCCGGGAACGTACAAACATGCATCGCAGAGTCGATGCAATAACCACAGTATGATACCCATTTGCCCACCAACAGACCACCCATGCATCAAAGCCCCATCCAAACCGGTCTATCCCGCCGGTTTCCCGTGGGGCGGGCACTGATGAAGTTTCCTGCTCTACAGTCCTGCTCACGACGGAGGCCACATTAAGTGGCCTCCTGTTCGTGCAGAACTCGCGATAAACTTCATCAGTGCCC
>CABRCR010000054.1:0-45014 GCA_902469435.1 uncultured Collinsella sp.
AGGCATGGGTCGAGGCCGGACTTCCGCTCGATTGGGACAGGCGGGCCTTCGAGGCCGAGCGCAAAATGGATTCTAAAAAACACCTTGCCAAATAGGAGCCTCTTTGCATGTCCGAGGACGTTCCGGAGAGAAGCCCCGTCACGCCCCCGGATCCCCGGTGGGAGTTCTAGACCTTGTCGGCCTTAGTACATACCGCCGCCCTGCTGACCAGCGGTGGCAGCAGCGATAGCGTCCTCAAGCTGAGTGTTTTTGGGCACATCGGAGACGGTAGCCTCGGTGATGAGAATCAGGCTTGCGACAGAAGCAGCGTTCTGCAGGGTGACGCGGCTGACCTTGACGGGGTCGAGGACGCCCATCTCAATCATGTCGCCCCACTCACCATTGGCAGAGTTGAGACCCTGGCCGGCGGGCAGCTCGGCAACCTTGTCGACCACGACAGCGCCCTCAAAGCCAGCGTTCTTGGCAATGGTAGCGACCGGAGCGGTCAGAGCCTTCTTGACGATGTCGACGCCGATCTTCTCCTCGGGGTCGTCGATCTCGACAGCGTCGAGTGCAGGAGCAGCATCCATGAAGGCGACGCCGCCGCCGGCGACAATGCCCTCCTCGACAGCAGCGCGGGTTGCCTGCAGGGCGTCCTCGACGCGATGCTTGATCTCCTTGAGCTCGGACTCGGTAGCAGCGCCGACCTTGATGACGGCAACGCCACCGGAGAGCTTGGCCAGGCGCTCCTGGAGCTTCTCACGGTCGAAGTCAGAGGTGGTGTTCTCCATCTCACCCTTGATCTGAGCGATACGAGCGTCGATGGCCTCCTTGGAGCCAGCGCCGCCGACGACGACGGTGTTGTCCTTGGAGATGGTGACGGACTTAGCGGTACCGAGCATATCGGCGGTGATGTCAGCGACCTTCACGCCCAGCTCGTCCAGGGCAGCCTGGCCGCCGGTGAGGACGGCGATGTCCTCGAGGATGCGCTTGCGGCGATCGCCGTAGCCCGGAGCCTTGACGGCGCAGACGTTGAGGGCGCCACGAATCTTGTTGAGAACCAGGGTAGGCAGAGCCTCGCCGTCGATGTCCTCAGCGATGATGAGCAGGCCACGGCCAGCGCGCTGGACAGCCTCGAGAACAGGCATGATGTCCTGAACGCTGGAGATCTTCTGGTCGGTGATGAGGATGTACGGATCCTTCATCACGGCCTCCATGCGGTCGTTATCCGTGACGAAGTAAGCGGAGACATAGCCCTTGTCGAACTGCATGCCCTCGACGGTGTCGATGGTGATGTCGAACGTCTGGGAATCCTCGACGGTGATGACGCCGTCCTTGCCCACGACCTCCATGGCCTCGGCGATCTTCTCGCCGACCTCGGGGTCACCGGCGGAGATGGTACCGACGGAAGCAATCTGCTCCTTGGTCTCGACCGGCTTGGCCTGCTTCTTCATCTCGGCGACGGCGGCGTTGACGGCCTTGTCGATGCCGCGACGGATGGCCAGCGGGTTGGCGCCAGCGGCGACGTTGCGCAGACCGTCGTTGACGATGGCTTGAGCGAGCAGGGTTGCGGTGGTGGTGCCGTCACCCACGGTGTCGTTGGTCTTGGTGGCGACCTCCTTCACCAGCTGGGCACCCATGTTCTCGATGTTGTCCTCGAGCTCAATCTCCTTGGCGACGGAAACGCCGTCGTTGGTGATGGTCGGGGCACCAAACGTGCGCTGCAGAGCGACGTAACGGCCCTTGGGGCCCATGGTGACGGTAACGGCGTCGGCCAGAGTGTTGACACCCTTGGCGAGCTTAGCGCGGGCATCGGTGTTGAACGTAATGTTCTTTGCCATGGTAGGTAATCCTCCAAAAGAAACGTGACTCGCGTCGCCGCTTCCGAGTCCTATGCGGCGGGCGCTTTCAAAGACGAATCAGAGATTCTGACGAGACTAGGCCTCGACGACAGCGTAGATGTCGTCGGCGCGCATCAGCAGATACTTCTCGCCGTCGACCTTGACCTCGTTGCCACCGAACTTACCGTAGATGACAACGTCACCGACCTTGACGTCCATGGGGATGCGCTCACCCTTGTCGTTGACCTTGCCGGCACCAACGGCAACGATGGTGCCGCGCTGCGGCTTCTCCTGGGCGTTGCTGGCGATATACAGACCAGAAGCGGTCTTCTGCTCGGCCTCGTCGGGCTTGACCAGAACACGATCTGCAAGCGGCTTCAAAGACGACATGCTTGTCTCCTCCTTTTTGGGCCGCGCGGTTATGCCACGCGAATTAACCCTTTTTGTTTGCGTACGCGTTGAATGGTACCCACGAATGGCGGGTTATACAACACGGAGTCAAAAAATCTTATTTTTTGGCACTTAGATTTTCTGAATGTCGGAGGATAACTTATGCGCAGCCCCAAGGCGGACCGGAAAGCATGAAGTTTTAGCGCGGCAACTTTGTGAATCAGCTTCTCAAGACTACAATCCTCCAGATGAAATATGCCCAGATGAGAGGAAGGGAGGGCAGATGACCGATGAGCTGAGCACCTCGACATGGCGAGATATAGCACCGAATCGCGATGCACGCGACTCCATGCCGCCCGTTCGCACTCGCCTGCTCGCCCTGGCTCTCGTCTTCTCCCTTCTCGCGGTAACCATCCTCTCCCCCATCGCAACCGCCCATGAGTTGCATCATGACTGCACCGGCGCGGGCTGCACCATCTGCGCCGAGCTCGCCGGCAATCTGTCGATCGCCCGTGGCGGTGACACCGTCCCCGTGGGCGCGACATCGTTCATCACCCTCTTGCTGATCTCCGCCCTAGCCGTCATCGGCACCGAGCGATCTTCATATGCCCCGGTCACCCTATTATCCCTCAGGGTCCGTCTGGACGATTAACGGCTCCCAATTGAATCAAATAGCTACCGCGTGCCACGGCGGCATCGCCTTCGGCCGTCGGCACCCCGACGCAGCCGTTTTCAATTCAGGAGCAATCTATGGACAACCGAATCTACCGTCGCCATCCCAAGCGGCGTCCTATTCGTCACCGTGGCCCCATGGCGGCGGCATATATGCCCCTTTTAAGTGCGGTCTTTGCTCTCGCCGCTTCTGACGACAATGCGTCCAGCTCGACCCCGTCGAGGGGCTCACTGACAAACAGCTTAAAGCCGGCGAGGATTACCCACCCATCATGAACGACAACCTGGAGAAGCTCGTGAAGACGCTGAACTAGGAGTAAGGAACAGAGACGATGAAGATGAGCATGAAGGATCTGAAAAGCTGGATGACCGACCATCCCTACCCCCGTACGCTGGCAACGATCGGCGGCGCATCGATATGCTCGATGCTCGCCCTCGAGCTGCCCTCCAACCATGAACTATGGAAGATGCAGGCCGGACCGGCACTTTTGGAGCTTTTGCTCATCTTCTGCTTCTTGTGCCTGTTGTTCTATCTGCCGCACCGCCGTAAGACCTCCGCAATCGTTGGCATCGTTGCGCTCGCCAGCATCGGTATCGCCGAGTACTTCGTAATCACGTTCAAATCGATGCCCATCCAACCCGGAGACCTGTTCGCCCTCTCGACCGCTGCGACGGTCGCCGGCAGCTACACCTATGAGCTCAGCACTTTCTGCTTCATGGGGCTTGCTGCCGCGGCCTTGGGAATCGCGCTTATCGTCCTCATTCCGCGTGATGCATGTGGGCGACCGCCGCGCCGCTCATCGGAAACGTCCCCCGAGTCCATCGACCATGCGATGTCTGCGTCCTTGAAATCGAAGGACTCAAAGGCGTCTCCGGCAACCGAGGGGACATCGACAGCGCCGAGGGAGCATCCAGTCGCAACCAAATCCAAACTCCCCCTCTCCGTCGACCGTCGTACCGCACTTGTTGCCGGAGCCGCACTGGGGGCGCAGGCCTTCATCAGCTATTACGACACCTTGGGCATCAAGCTTCATACCTGGAAGCCCCTCGAAAGCTATTACAGTCAGGGGTTTCTCCCCACCTTTATTTCGAGCGCGCAAAAAATGGTGCCGCCTAAACCCAAGCACTACAAGAGCGGTGAGGCCTCGGCGATCATCAAGCGCCTTGCCGCGCGCTGGAACGCGGGCACGAACGGCATCGCCGACCCCTCCCGTGCCGCTGCCGTCGAACAGTTTGACCAGCTCAAGCCCTCAGTCATCTGCATCATGAACGAGTCCTTCGCCGACCTTTCAATCTTTAACGAACTGGGCTGTGGCTATAAGGGGCCCGAGCGCTTCAAAGCCATCGATAACGCGCTTCTGCAGGGAGTGAGCTACATGAGCGCCTTCGGTGCCGGCACCTGTAACAGCGAGTTCGAGTTCTTAACCGGACACTCCATGGCATTCCTGGGCGCTGGCGTCTACCCGTTCATGAGCTACAACCTGGCCCCGAGCGAGAACCTCGCCCGTCAGTTCAAGAGACTCGGCTATCGCACCGTGGCCATGCACCCCAACCACGCCACCAACTGGAATCGCGAGAACGTCTTCGCGGACATGGGATTCGACGAGTTCCTCTCGATCGAGGACTTCGCCGGCGCACCCGAGCTCTGCCGCAAGGTCACCGACGCCGCCACCTACGACAAGTGCCTCGAGGTACTAAAGCAGAGCGACCAGCCGATCTTCATCCACGACGTGACGATGCAAAACCACTCCGCCTATGACACGGGCTTGGTGCCCACCGACCAGCAACTGCACCTTGCCGTCGAAGGTGTGTCCGACAAAGTTATCACCTGGACCAATGAATACTGCTCGCTCATGGAAGCGTCCGATGCCGCCTTCGCCGCCTTCCTGGAAAAGCTGCGTGATCTCGACCGCCCCGTCGTCGTGGTGATGTACGGCGACCACCAGCCGTTCTTCACCGACCGCTACAACGACCTCTACTTTACCGATGAGGACGATGCCACCCATACCGAGCGCATCTGGCAGACACGCTATGTGGTCTGGGCGAACTACGATGTCGCCGGCAACGCACAAACGAGTGGGGAACTCAACACAAGCATCAATAACGTCGGCGCACTCGCACTCAATGCCATCGGTGCCCCGCTCACCGCCTACCAACGCGCACGCTTGCAAAACCGAGCGCACATGCCGGCGATAAACGTGGTGGGGGCGCAGGATGCGCACGGCGTTTGGTATACAGCCGAGGCCAAGAACGTTCCCGCCAAGACCGCTAATGCGCGCGATCGCCTGGACCGCATGCAATATCGTAAGCTCTTCGACCACGAAGGCTCGGTCTTTGCCACCCATAAGCAGGCGGCCGCCAACGAAACCGACCCCAACGCAGCTCCGGGAGCCTAGGGTTGACCAATCTCGGGCCCGGTATTCAGAAAAGTCAGTGCAGCAAAATGGCGATGCGGACAGCGACTTGGGCATGGTTTTCGCCGCTCGCACGGGTCCCCTGGGAAGCAGCGTGCATTTTTGGGAGTTTTCAGCAGGCCAGGACGTCTGCATACGCGCCGGACACACCATATTGGTCCCAAGAACGCCTTTGACCGGCGATTTGGGTCGGCGGGCAAACCCCATCAGGACAAAAAGGCGTGCCTCGCGCCGCACCGGACCCCAAAATGACGTCGATCTCCGCAATGCCACCCGACTGCAGCGGCACCGGCAGAGCTCACGGTGCTGAATACTCCATTTTTTGCACGGCCCAGGCGGGGGTACATCAGGACCGGAAAGAACATCTCAACTTTTTATGCAATCTGCAATGGGAAGTATTCAAAACACCAAGAGACAGCATTACTGACGTCCAAATTGAGCGCGGGGCAGCGGCGCCTCCGCCCCGCGCCCAAATCAAGCAGAGCGGGAGCGCTCCTAACGGACCCCATAGGCAAACAAACGCGGCTCGAGCGCCATCCCAAAATAGGCTGCCCGAGCCGCGTTTAACGGTACGGCATGAATATTAGCGCTCGTAGATTAAGTTGCCTGCCAGATAGGTTGCCTGAACCTTGGTAGCCTGGAGCTCTTGGGGGTCGATGGTGAGCGGGTTTTGGTCCAGGACTACCAGGTCGGCGTATTTGCCGGGTTCCAGGCTGCCGAGGTTTCGCTCGTCGCCTGCCGCGTAGGCGCTGCCCAGGGTGTAGTTGCGCAGAGCTGTAGCCGCGTCGATGCGCTCGCTGGGGAGCCAGCCGCCCTCGGGCCAGTGGCTGCGGGGATCTTGGCGCGTGATAGCCGTGTAGAGCACGTTCATGCTGGTAACGGCCGTGATGGGGCTGTCGGTACCGAAAGCTTGACGGATACCGCGCTGCTGATAAGTTGCGAACGGCCACATGATGCGGCTGCGTTCCAGGCCCAGGTCGCGCTCCGGGCCACCCGGGTCGAGCGTGATGTGGCAAGGCTGGCTCGAGGCAATGACGTTGAGCTTGCGCAGACGATCGATGTCCTCGGGCAGCAGATTCTCCAAATGCTCAAGCGTATTATGGCCGTGCGGGGGCAAACCGTAGAGCTCTGCCGCCTCCTCAAAGATATCGAGTGCGGCATGGATGGCGCCGTCGCCGATAACGTGGATGCGCACGGTGTGGCCGCGCTCGGCTGCCGCCAGAACCAACTTGCGCATGCGCTCGACAGGAACCGTCAGACGGCCCTGGTCGCCCGGGAAGCGCGGGTTGGTATAGGGCTCAGTGAGGTATGCAGTATGCTCGCTCGACACGCCGTCGAAGAACTGTTTAAAGCCTGGCGCCGAGAGCAGCGCATTGTTCGCGTAGCGGGTCTGGAGCTCTTCCAAGCGCGATTGGTCATCCAACAGCGTGGGAAACAAATGGGCGCGGATTCCCAGCTTGCCGGAGGCCTGCAGCTTGTCGTAAACATCGTCGCGAATAAAGTCACAGCCCGGCATGGGCATGAGCGACATATCGCAGATTGAGGTGATGCCTTGCTCGGCCATACGCTTCATCTGGTCGGCATACGAGCTCGCGATGCGGTCCTCGCCCAGCCACTCAAGACAGCGCGGCAGCAGCTGCATGGCCGCAGCCTCGTGAGCGATACCCGTAAGCTCCCCATTTGCATCTTTGTCGTAACTGCCACCCGCCGGAGGCTCGCTGTCGCGCGTAACGCCGAGCGCCTCGAGTGCGCGGCTGTTGAGCCACAGCGTGTGCCCGTCGCCCGAGTACATAACGCAGGGACGATCAGGAAATGCCGCATCGAGGGAGGCCTTGGTAGGGTGCTCGGGCGGATCCCAGCGGTAATCGCGCCAGCCCTGCGTCACGACCCAGGCGTCGTCGGGCAGGTCCTGGGAAAACTTGAGCGCGTCCTGCACCAGCGCCGCCTCGGACGTGCCCATATCCATGAGCATATACGGTGAGGAGCCAACCGAGGTATGGAAGAAATGCAGGTGCGCATCGTGGAAACCGGGGCAGACAAACTGCTCGCCGTAATCGACCACCGGCGTGGCAGCAGGTGCGGCGTCAATCACGTCATCGGGCGCACCGACTGCGACGATGCGATCGCCCGCAATGGCAATCGCCAGCTCGCGGGCGGTATCGATACCGTCTTGGGCGGTAAAAACGTTCTTGGAGCGGATAATCCGATCGATATGTTGCATGGGCATCCCCATCTCTGGCAGGAAATTCAACACCCCCGAGTGTACTCCCCCGCCCTTGCAAAAAAACTCCAAGCGGCAAACGGCAGCTTTGCCAGGCCAAGTGGCAGGTGGCATACTGGAATGAGCCTGTACGATTTTGCAAAAACCAGCAAGGAGCAAATCGACCATGACGAAGACCAAGGCACAGCAGATTATGGCGGCGACCGAGGTGCGAGCGGCTGACGACGTCACCGCAGCCATCCAAGATATCGCCGCCGAGTTTGAGCCCTACATCATCAAGCAGCGCCGACACTTCCATAAGCACCCGGAGCTGAGCCTTGCCGAGGAGCGCACGACCTCCGACATCGCCAACCAGCTCGACGCCATGAATATCCCCTACGAGCGTCCGCTCAAGACCGGCTTGGTGGCAACGCTTCGCGGCACCGCGTCGGATGCCTACCACGAGGACGGCACGCCGCGCCGCCGTATCCTGCTGCGTGCGGATATCGACGCCCTGCCCGTCACCGAGCAGACCGGCGAGGATTTCGCCAGCGTCAACGAGGGCTGCATGCACGCCTGCGGCCACGACTGCCACATCGCCATGATGCTCGGCACGCTGCAGATCCTGCGCCATATGACCGACGACATCCACGGCGAAGTCCGCATCGTCTTCCAGCCCAGTGAGGAAAACGGCCAGGGCGCCAAACTCATGATCGGCACGGGCGTGCTCGACGGCGTCGATGGCGCCTACGCCGCGCACATCTGGAGTGAGGTCGACGCCGGCACCGTGAGCTGCGAGCCCGGACCGCGCATGGCCAATACCGACTGGTTCCGCATCGATGTTCGCGGCACCTCATGCCACGGTGCCATGCCCCAGCGCGGCCACGACGCCGTTATGGTGGCCGCCGAGATCGTCAATGCCCTGCAGACCATCGTTTCGCGCGAGATCAGCCCCTACGAGCCGGCCGTCATTACCGTCGGCGAGCTGCACGGCGGCACCGCGCGCAACGTTATCGCCGGCACGGCCTACCTCGCCGGCACGGTGCGCACCTACGGAGATTCGACCCACGAGGAAATGCCGGAGCTCATGCGCCGCATCGTGGAGCATACCGCGGCCGCCTTGGGCGCCGAGGCAGAGCTCACCGACTACACCATCGCCAATTATAAGGTCGAAAACGATGCCGCCTCGAGCGAGCGCTGCCGCCAGGCAGTAATCAAATGCCTGGGCCCCACCGGCCAAGGCCATTATCGCGGCACACTCTCGGGTGAGGATTTTTCGGAGTACCTGCGCCGCGTACCGGGCGTGCTCGCCTTTGTTGGCACGCGCAACCCCCAGATTGGCGCCACGTACGCCCAACATTCTTGCTTCTACAAGATTGACGAGTCGGTACTGGCCAAGGGCTCCATGGTGGCCGCCCAATATGCCATCGACTTTTTGGCCGAGCCCACACAAGAAGAGCTCGACGGCCCCACGATTGCCGCGGTCGCCGAGACCAATCCCGACCTGGCAGCCAAACTGCGCTCTGCCAAGGCCACGGCCGCCGAGGCCCGCGACGCCATGCACGATGCCCGCACCGCCCGACACGCCGCAATCAAGGGCATCCACGACGCTCGCGCCGCCGCCCGCCGCGAGGAGAAGCACGACGAGTAGTCGATCCACGACCATCTCGCAGTCATAGCCGCATCGCGATATCAAAGCGGGGGCGGACGCTTCGGCACGTCCGCCCCCGCTTATTTGTCAAGCGCTATTTCTACCGTTTCTACCCCGTCCCCAAATGGCAGGTGGCAGGGTTACTCGTCCTGCGGGTCCTCGTCGGAGCTTGGCGCAGGCTCGGGCTCAGGTGCAGGCTCGGGCTCCGGTTCCGGCATGGGCGCGGGCTCGGGCTCAGGCACGGGCGCGGGCTCAGGCTCAGGCTCAGGCACGGGCTCGGGCTCGGGCTCGGGCGCAGGCGCCGGCGCCGCAGCGGAATCGGATACGGGCGCTGCGTCGGCGCTAAAACCAGCCGGAGCAGACTTCTTCTCAAACGGCAGCACAAAAGTCAGGACGTCGTCCTTGTCCTCGTCGGCCCACTCGCTTGCGTAGCGCGCAACCCAATAGCCAACGGCACGGTGCTTGAGCATCTTGCCAAAGACCGTGAGGAATACCGTGACAAACGCCGTCAGCACCAAGAACAATACGAGCGTGATGCCACCGCCGGTAACAAGCGCCTCAATAGCCGTAGGACGGTAGTAGTAGCTATACATACCGACAGAGGCAATGGTGCCAAAGACGAACGTCAGGATCCAGGTGACAACGTTGGCGACCAGGCCCGTCAAAAACTCGGGAAGGAACGAAGCGCAGAACAGTTTGGTCTTGTTGTGCTTAAAGGCCGCCCAGACCTTATCGAGCGAAAACGCGCTCTCGACACGACCGGTCACCGCAAAGTGCATCACGGCAATGTCGGCGAACATCTTAAAGAAGACCCCCAAGACCGCCGTGGCAATCATAGCCAGGACAAGCAGGCCAAGCGAGCCGAACAGCGCTGCCTCGAGTGCATAAGAGCCGTAATACGAATACGAGCCCGCGGCGCCAATTACCACGCTCTCCACCAGCGAAAGCACTACACCGATAACGGGAATGGCAGCGATAACCTCGAGCACGACCGAGATAACGCTCGAAAAGACTCCGAGGCCAAACGACGTGGAACGCATGAGTGGACGATCCATACCGTCATCAACCTTGAGCGACAGATCGCGACCCCACTCAATACCAAAGCCGGAACCACACACGCTCGCAATGCAAGCTGCCAAAAAGCCGATGGCAGCCGCGATACCGCCGATAACGGGAATGAACAGCACGAGCACCGACACAACACAAATCAGCGCCGGCAAAAAGGCGATCTGGCACACGCGCTGCAGCACGCCCGGCGTCTTGGCCATGTCCTCAAACGCCTGAGCCACACAGCCCTTGGACGCATTCGCCACGGGCGGTTGCGGAACAAACTGCTGGGGCTGACCCTGAGGGGCAGAGGCTGCGGCACCGGCATTGGGGGCACCACACGCACCACAGAACTTATCGTTGTCGCCCATGGGGGCACCACACTGCGAACAGAACATCGAGATCATCCCTTCGTATCTTGAGCGAATCATCTGGATCGCAAACGATGTCTTTGGCATCATTATCACCCAATGTGGGGACAAATACTCCAACATGACGCATTTGCAATGCGCAGGGCGCTATTCGATTGTTTGATAAGCTCGACCGCGTTAGTTCGTTCCGCGGAAACCCTTGCCGACGATCTCGGAGCTGTCGACAATCGTGATAAAGGCACCCGGATCGATCTCGCGCGCGTAGCGACGCAGTTGCACGGCCTCGCGACGGCTTAGCACGCTCATGATCACCGTCACGCACTTGCCCGAGAAAGCACCGTAGCCGCGGCTGATAGTCGCCGTACGGTTGAGATGCTTGACGATAAACTCCTCGACCTTAAGGGGCTCGGAACAAATGACCGTGCAGACTTTGCGCAGGTGAATGCTCTCGATGGCCTTGTCGACCACAAGCGTCTTGGCAAACAGGCCGAGCACGCAGTACAGACCGACGCGCGGACCGTACAAGAAGGCCGCGATGGTCACGATGCCGATATCGACCAACAGCAGCGCACGGCCGATCTCAAGCGTGGTGCGGCGTTTGAGAATCATGGCGAGGATGTCCGTGCCGCCCGTCGAGGCACCAATATCAAAGACGATGGCGCTGCCGAGCGCCGGCAGAATCACGGCAAAGCACAGGTCGAGCCACATATCGCCCGTCATCGAGACATCGGTCGGAATAAAGAGCTCAAACAGCGAAACATAGGCGGACAGCGCAAACGAGGCGAAGACGCTCCACAGGATTGCCTTGCGCTCCAAAAAGATAAAGCCCAGAACGACCAGGACCGCATTGATAATCCACATAAAAACGCCGACGGGCAGGGTCGGGAACAGCGTGGACAGAATGACCGACACGCCCGAGGTGCCGCCAAAAGCAAAGTGATTAGGGGTTTTAAACGCGACGATGGCAAAGGCCGTGAGGATCAGGCCCAAATTGAGCTCGGCAAAAAAGCGCGGAAAGCCCGGCTCCTGGCTGCGCTTGCGACCAGCGCGCTCGCCCCGCTCGATAACATCGCGATCGACCACGCGCTCCATCGGCACTACGGGAGGACGATGCACCTCCTCGGCAGCACGCGACGCCGCCTCTGCCGCAGCGGCCTCAATTGCCCATGCCTTGCTTTCTGTTTCGTGCTCGTCGGCCATTACGGCAACCCCTCGTTAACAATTTGGAAACAATGCGCCCATTAGAGTAACGCGGAACGTGGGGATTGCAACCCTTAGTTAGACGAGCGGTATGACTATATCGGGAGCGTACAAAAACGGCCGGCCACGCTTTTGCTTGCGCGGTCGGCCGTTTAATGTTTTCGCAGATAAAACCTGCCAAAACAAACCTGTCCCTTTTTGGAAGGTTATTCGTGCTGGCTGGTGCGGTGCTCGTACTCCTCGGGGGTGATGACATCCTCGATGCGCAGGTTGACGCCCGCCACCTCAAGGCCGGTCATCGCGGCAAGACGCTCGGTGACGCGCGCCTTAACGTCGTCAAAGATCGCAGGCGCATAGGCGCCGTACTCGATAATGACGGAAATGTTGACGACCACGCAGTTGTCATCGGTGACCTCGACCGTCACGCCCTTGGTCAGGTTCTCGGCACCAAACTGCTCCTGTACAAAGTGCATGAGGTTGCCCTTCATGCCCAAGACGTGCGGCACCTCGCGAGTGGCCATGGCGACGATCTTCTCGATCACGCCGTTGGAATAGGTCAGCGAGTCCTCGGACTCGTCAGCCTCCTCGTCATCCTCGTCTTCGGACTCGGCCTCGACAAGCGCCTCGTCCTCGAGCGTCACGCCTTCGGCCTCGGCGGTGACGGTCTCGTCCGCCTCGAGCTCGGTATCGGCCACATCGACCTTCGTATTAAAAGCCATGGTTCCTCCTTATGCCTGCCGCGGATGCGACAGTCGAATACATATTAGCGGCCGCTAAACAAACGGCCGAAGAAGTTGACGATGCCGTTCTCGCCGTCGCGAATCTGGCCGATCACGGCGCCGATCAGCACAAAGAACGCAATGACGAGCGTATCCCACAGGCCGAGCGTGAGCACCAAAACGGCGAGGATAAAGCCAGCGACGGCACCAAGCGTGGTGTTGGGATGACGCACAGCATAGCTCCAGATGGCAGCGCCCGTACCCTTGATGAGACCCATAGCCTCGTCAAAATCCACGGCTGCCGCGTCTTGCAACTCGGTTGCCTCTGCTTTGGAATCAACAGGTTCGCTCGCCGGCGTGGCGCTCTGGTCAATCGTCAAGCGCGGCGTACGAGCGGTCTTATCTTGATTGGTATCACTCACCGGAAACCTCCACGGTCTGGACGGTAGTCTTGGACGGCAAAAAACGGACGCGCGTAGTCGTACCCGGCGTGCCGAGCATGGTGTCGCAAGCTTCCTCGATGCGCTGCTGCATCGCGGTAGCCAGAGATGCCACGTCCTTATCGTCAAGCGCGATAGCCTCGACCTTAAAACGGACGTGCGAATCGTCGGGGCCTTGGACGCGAGCCTCGACATGCTCGACCATCACGCGGTCGTCACGCTCGGCAGCAGCCCTGGCGCACGAAGAAAGCGCCGCAAGGGTAACCTCGATATTGCGCTCCCCCGCCGGATGCACGCAGGACGGTTCGCGACGGGCGAACATCAGGCGGAAAAAGCTCAGCAGTACGCCGATCGCCACGACGCCGGCGCACACCGTCACGACGATGCGCGGCATGGGGTCGCGCATCAGCAGCATAAAGCGATACGTATACGGCCCCCAAAACTGGCAGACAAGCGTACCCAGCGCCACGATGGTGGCGGCAAGATACACGATCGCTAGGGCTCGTTTGAGTACGCGCACGCGGCGCTCCCTTCAAATCTCGGCTCTCGAAATGCAAAACGGTTCGCATCATTATAAAAGAGCCGGGTCCGGTGCTCTACGCACGCGGATCCGGCTCATCTATTCCACGAGGCTTGCATGCTCGCTTCATTATGCCCAGATATGCACGGCTTAACCCGTGCGGGCGCTACTCCTCCTCGAGGGCAGCGATGACCTCGTCGGTCATGTCCATGGTGCTGTAAACATCCTGGACGTCGTCGAGCTCCTCAAGACGGTCGATGAGGCGCTGAACCTTCTTGGCGTCGGCGCCGGAGACCTCGGTCGGGGTGGTCGGGACCATGGTGGTCTCGGAGCCCTTGACCTGGACGCCCTGCTCCTCGAGCGCCTTGGAGACAGCCATGACCTCGTTGGCAGTGGTCCAGACGATCCACTCCTCGCCGGCGTCCTCGTAGTCTTCGCCACCGGCCTCGGCGATGGCCATCATGAACTCATCCTCGTCACCGGCAGCACCGTTGGCGATCATGGTCTCCTTCTTGGCGTTCTCGTCCAGGATCTCCTTGGCGACGACGATCTGGCCCTTGCGCTCAAACTGGAAGGCGACGGAGCCGGAGGTGCCCAGGTTGCCACCAGCGTGAGAGAAGGCGGAACGGACATCAGCGGCAGTACGGTTGCGGTTGTCGGTCAGGCAGTCGACGTAGACGGCGACACCGGCGGGACCGTAGCCCTCGTACACGATGTTCTCGTAGACGGCGGCGTCGGCACCCGAACCAAAAGCCTTGTCGATAGCGGACTTGATCTTGTCCTTAGGCATGGACTGAGCCTTGGCCTTGGCAACGGCAGCGGCGAGGCTGGCGTTGTTCTCGGGCAGCGGGTCACCGCCGAGACGGGCAGCAACGGTGATGTTGCGGCTGAGCTTGGAGAAGAGGGCGGAACGCTTGGCGTCCTGCGCGCCCTTACGATGCTTGGTTGTGGCCCACTTAGAGTGTCCGGACATACGTGTCTCCTATCGGTTTCGACCTAAAGCCCAGCGCAGATGCTCGGGCAATATAAACAAACGTCGTTATGATATACCTACTGGCCTGCGAGATAAACCCCAAAATGAAGGCGTCGTGATGATGCCACCCTTTGGTGCAAAGCAACCTGTCCCCTTTGCACCAAATTAGGACCAGAGGAGGTCGCTGCGGGTGATGGTGGCGCCGATGGCAAAGGGCATGCAGGCGATGACCGGATACAGGTAGCGCATGTAGGTCGAGCCGTTGCACGGACCAATCAGGCACACGGCGAGCACGCCCAACAGCGGCACCCAGATCGCCAGCGCACGCCATGAATGACGACGCAGCAGGTAGACCACCACGGCAATCATGATCCACACATAGGTGGCCGAGCTCATGGTGAGCGAAATAAACGGGATGCGCTGCACCGCCACACGGTACAGATTGATCAGGTGGTCGCACCAGCGCACCACGTTGCTGTCAACCGGATGGAAATCGAAGTACTTGAGGTTGTCGGGACGCGCCATGATCTCGGCACTACGCGCCGTGCTGTAGACCCAGGCATCGCGCGCGCTCGGATAAAAGTAGCCGTAATAGTTATTGATGAGCGCCGAGATATAGCACTCGGGATCCTTTTTGAACATCTGCGCCCAGACCTCAAAATAGGCCTTGATGTCCTCCTGCGAGGCGTACTCGTTAAAGCAGTTCTTGACGGCATCCGACTTATCCGGGTTGTAACGGCGGCCCAGATTCTCGTACTTGAGCACCCGGTCGATCACGGCGCGCTCCTCATCGGTCACCAAGCCGTCGCAAGGAGCCTCCACGATGGCGCCGTCCTCCTTTACCGTGGGGTTGACGCCCGAGTTGAGGCCGTCGTGCTTTTGGACGAAACGAGCCGTCTGTTGGAACGGAATCGAGAGGATTTCGCGCTTGGAACCAGGCGTGATGTCGTGCGCCGGCATAAAGACCTTGGTGAAGTACATATTAGAGGCAAGGCAGAGTGCGAGCACCGCGAGGACGCCAACCCAGCGGAAGCGCGGCGTGGCGCATGAGACCGCGGTGCCCGTCTGCTTAGCCGCACGACGGGCGACATGTACATCCCATGCGCAAAACGCCGCCGCAATCACGCAGGCCGCCAACGGAAAGACCAGACCGCCATTGCGCAAAAACGTGGAACCCATGGCAGCCAGCGCAAGCAACAGCCAGTCGTGGCGCGCAAAGAGCACGGGCCTCTGTTCGCCCGCACGCTCGGCATTGGCATCACGACGGGGCAAGCCACATGCCACGAGCTTGACGGTCTGTACCAGCAGCACCAAAAACGCGTCGGCAAAGAGCACGTCTTTGGTGAGCAACGCCGCGTAGTTAGAGAACATCGGCATAAACGCAAAGAACAGCAGGATCGCACCGCGAACCGGCAGGCTCACGCCCAGTTTGCGCAGCGACGAAATGGAATAGGCCATGCAGGCAGCCGTGATGACAAATTGAGCGCAGGTATAGATGATGAGGCCCGCGTTAGCGCTGTTGAACAGCGAAAGCCCCAGTTGAACGCACGAGCCGATAATGGCCGTGTGCACTACGGGATGATGCCCGTTGAGCAGCACGTTGGGGTTGAGTAGGCGCAGGTAGTCGCTCGTGCCGTTGGGATAGTTGAACCACTGGCGAATCTGCGCACCCGTATCTCCCATAAAAAGGCCGGGCAGCGAAGCGATGAGCGTGGGCGCCCAGGCGATCATAAGCACCAGGAAGGGCCCGGCAAAGGGATGGACCGAGAGCACGGCGTGAGCCACACGCCATATGCGGCCAAAGTGCGCCTCGGAAAACGGGATGCGTCGGGAGCTCAGCCAATCCAGACACTCAAAAGCCAGATAGAAGGCCACGATCGCTAGGAGCATCCAGCCCGCGCCGCCAATCCAGGCGCAGATGATGCGGGCCTTGTCGCCAAGAACAATCTCGGCCGAGTCGGTGAGGTCGTAGCTGCGGCCGAACACCATGCAGATGGCGAAAAACAGCGACGGCAGAATGATCGATGGACGCCAGGTGTCGCCACGGCCAAAGAACACGTAGCGAAACGGCAGCGTGAGCAGGCAGGCAAGCGCAAGCAGCATGACCGCGTCGGTATGGCCGGCAAACGAGAGGAGCACCTCGTAGCACACGTACAGCATGCCCGAGGCTTTGGGGTCAATCGCCAAGACTGCGTTGCTCGACACCGGGGCGGGATCGATGGAAAACGCCGTGGTCGCCAACAGCGCGAGCAGAAATGCGATGAGCGTCTGCTTGGCGGGGTAGCGCTTAAACCAGACGATGCGGGCCGCGTCGCGCGCAGCCGTTGTGGAGAGATCGGAATCCTTCACAGTCCGAAAGCCTTTCTAGAAACCTATCAAACTCAGCAAAACCACCACAAAGGTGCCTGTGTCCCCTTTGTGGTGGTTAGGCGTCGAGGTAGATGCGCTGGGGACGGTTGCGGTGTCGGGCGAAGATGATGAGCGCCAGGCCGGCAATCACGAGCGGCAAACTCAGCAGCTGGCCCATGGTGATAACGCCTCCCAGCAGATAGCCCAGCTGGGCATCGGGCACGCGCACGAACTCAACGAGAAAGCGGACGACGCCGTACCCCATCACGAACACGCCCATAAACGTACCCTGGGGCAGCAGTGGCTTTTTGCGGCTGAGCACCTGCAAAAAACAGAAGAGCACGACGCCCTCAAGAAACGCCTCATAGAGCTGGGAGGGATGGCGCGGCATATCGCCCGCAGTGCCGCCAAAGACCACACCCCAAGGCAGATCGGTCGGTTTACCCCACAGCTCGCCGTTGACGAAATTGGCACAACGGCCCAGGCACAGGGCCAGCGGGGCGCCGATCACGGCAAGGTCGGCGATGGTCCAGGCGTCAAGCTTATACATGCGGCACACGATGATACCGCCCAAGATGCCGCCCACCAGGCCGCCGTGGAAGCTCATGCCGCCCTCGTTGGTGGCAAAGATCTCGAGCGGGTGGGTCCAATAGTAGCCATCGCCGTAAAAGACGACGTAAAACAGGCGCGCGCCGATGATGAGGCCAAAGACCGCGCCGACCACGACGCTCGTCAGGTCATCGATCGTAATGCTAAAGCCCCAACGACGCTGCGTGCGGTACATAACGACCGCCGTGAGCAGGGCGCCGACCACGTAGGCCAGGCCGTACCAGTAGATAGTGATGGGGCCCGCCGAGATCGCGACGGGATCAAGCATATGGTAGAGGTCGTTGAGCATATCGATCCCCTGCTCCCTACATACAAATGCGGCCGCGGGCCTTACGCTCGCAGCCGCACATTTGGACGTAACGTCTATGCGGAGCGTACCGTCCGCAGCTTTCGCGTCTTAGAACGGCGCGTACTCGTCGTACAGGTCCTCGGCCTCGCCGGAAGCATTGACCTGCTCAACGCGGGTAACGCCGGGCACATGCTCCTTCAGGATGCGCTCGATACCCATGGAAAGGGTTAGCGAGCTCATGGGGCAGCCGGCGCAGGCGCCCTGCAGCTCCAGCTTGACAACACCCTCGTCGTCGACGCCCACATACTCCATATCGCCGCCATCGGCCTGCAGGTTGGGGCGAATCTCTTCAAGAACCTTCTTAAGCAGCTCTTCGTTAACAGCCACAGGGGCTCCTTTCTCACAATAACGCGGGCACGCCCGCGGACAGGGGCTATGTTACTACAGCCATGTACCCGCTTAGGCGCCAGCCATGCGTGCGGACACGACTTTCACGAGCAGTCAATTTGGGACGGGGCTCTTTTGGCTGTTTTGCCGCCAGCTGGCGTTGGCACGCGCTACTGCCGAGCCTGTCCCCCGGTACCAATCTGGACATCGACGATGACCTGGCGGTAGCTGATGCCGCAGGAGTCGAGAATGCGGCGGCTGATACGGCCGTCATCGGTGTCGGCATACTTATTGTCCAGGTAGACGACCTCGCCCACGCCCACCTGCGCCAGGATCTTGGCGCAGTCATGGCACGGGAACAGCGTGACGTAAACCGTGGAACCCTCGAGGTCCTTGAGCGAGCCACGGTAGTTGAGCACGGCGTTGGCCTCGGCATGGACCACGTAGTTGTGCTTGTCCTGCAGCGGGTCATCGCTCGTACCCCACGGGAAAAAGTCGTCGTTGAGCGCCGAGGGCGTGCCGTTGTAACCCACCGAAAGGATGCGGTGGTTGGTGCTGGCGATGCACGCTCCCACCTGCGTGTTGGGGTCCTTGCTGCGGCGCTGCGCGGCGATGGCCACGCTCATAAAGAACTCGTCCCAGCTAATAACGTCGCGGCGCTTGCCCGACGCGGTTTGATGAAGATCGTCCGACATGGCAGACACCTCCGCAATCGCAATAGTTTGGCCCATTGTAGCAGGTGAAAGGTAGGGGCGCTTATCCCACCAGCCCCTCGCCCTACGCGCGGCGGGGCTTTTGGTTGATGCGGTAGAGCTCGGCGAGACCCCGCAACGTCAGCGCGTCGTCTACCGTCAGGCTATGGCCGACCAGCGCCGCAAGTGCCTCGGCATCGTCGCCGGTAATGACGATGGGCACATCGCCCTCCCCCGCGGCCTTGGTCGCGCGCATCTCGGCAAGCACCATGTCGAGCATTCCGTCGATGCGGGCTACCTCGCCCAAAACCACACCCGAGCGCATGGCCTCACGCGTGTTGCGTCCGATGACGTGCGTTGGCGCCGAGGGCTCAACCTGGGGTAGGCGCGCTGCTGCCGCCGAAAGCGAACGGGCGCCGAGGGCCAGGCCTGGCGCGATAACGCCGCCCACAAAGGTACCGTGCACGTCGATGACCTCGATATTGGTCGTCGTGCCCAGGTCAATCACGATGCACGGCGAGCCGTAGACGGCGCGGGCCGCCACGGCATCGGCGATGCGGTCGGGGCCGATCTCGGCCGGATCGTCGTAGTGCACGGGTATGCCGGTCTTAAGTCCCGGCCCCACGGTGAGCACGCGCCCCGTGCAGGTGCGGGAAAGTGCCGCCTTCCACGGGCGCTCGAGCGCCGGGACTACACAGCTCAGCACGGCCGCGGCGGGTGCAAGCACCCCGGGCACACCTGCATCGGCGGCGAGCGCGCCCATGACCTGCACAAGTCGCATGCGCGCTTCGTCGGCCGTAATGCTCGACGGCGTCGTGATCTCGCATGTCGCAAGCGGACATTCCTGCGCCGCGGCCGAATCCTCTGCAAACAGGCCAAAGCGAATGAACGTGTTGCCCACGTCGACCGTCAATATATATGCGCACCCATTAAGCATCGTCGGCGCTCCTTTCGTCTGCCCAGCAGTATATCCCGATGATTATTCTGGGACGGGGATTTAAAAATCATTGCGTACCTGATGATTTTTAAATCCCCGTCCCAGAATAATCATCCTTCGGCTTCGCTTGGGATAGCTAAAAAAGCCCAGTCCCAAATTAGCTGCCGTGCCGCTATACTGGTGCGCGGTCGTTTGCGAGCTCACGCGGCGGCCCTTGGTAACCCGACTTCCCGCGCCGTATCCGTAACGGCGCTCCCGGGGGAAGCGGATATACGCAAAGGAGTTTTATATGAGCAATCCCTCGAACCGCGCTTCGATGCGCGGGCAACTCACGCTGCGCGGCGTCGTCATCGGCGTCCTTGGCTGCGTGATCATCACGGCAAGCTCGGCCTACACGGCCCTCAAGATGGGTGCACTCCCCTGGCCGATTATTTTCGCTGCCGTCATCTCGCTGTTCTTCCTGAAGCTCATGGGCAACGCCAGCCTCAACGAGGCCAACGTCACCCACACCATCATGTCCGCGGGCGCCATGGTCGCCGGCGGCCTGGCGTTTACCATCCCGGGCGCCTGGATGCTGGGCTATGCCGACCAGATCAGCTGGCTCGACATGTTTATCGTGGCACTCGCCGGCACCATCTTGGGCCTGCTGGCAACGGCGCTCATCCACCGCCACTTCATCGTGGACGCCGCGCTGGAGTTTCCCACCGGCAATGCCGCAGCTCAGACACTGCGCGCCACCGAGGCCGGCGGCAAGACCGGCAAGCAGCTCTTTGGCTCCATGGCCATCGCAGGCATCTACAGCGTGCTTCGCGACGCTCTGGGCGTGGTGCCCAGCATGCTGTGCACGCTCAATATCCCCGGCGTGACCTTTGCCATCTATAACTCGCCCATGCTGCTCTCCATCGGCTTTTTGGTTGGCTTCGCCCCGGTTGCCTTCTGGTTTGCCGGCGCGCTGCTAGGTAACTTTGGCATCATCGTGGGCGGCACCGCTGCGGGTCTATTCGACGTTGTGACTGCGCAGGGCATCGTCAAATCGCTCGGCATGGGCCTCATGATGGGCTTTGGCGTCGCCGTCGTCCTCAAGGACATCCTGCCGCAGGTCGCCGGCATCGCCCGCGGCCTCGCCGCCGACAGCTCCAGCGACACCGACGAGCAGTCGCTCATCTCGGGCTCGCTTAAGCTCGACGCCGGCATCATCGGCCTGGGTACTGCCGCCATAGCCGTGATCGTCGCCATCGCGCTCGACCTTGGCCCCGTCCCGGCCGTCATCGTCACGCTGTTCACCTTTGTCACCACTATCATGAGCGCGCAGAGCTGCGGCCAGACGGGCATCGACCCCATGGAGATCTTCGGCCTCATCGTCATGCTCATCGTGGCTGCCTTCGCACAGATCGCCCAGGTCAAGCTGTTCTTTATCGCCGGCATCGTGGCCGTGGCATGCGGCCTTGCGGGCGACGTCATGAACGACTTTAAGGCCGGCGCCGTGCTGGGCACCGACCCGCGTGCGCAGTGGATCGGCCAGGCCATCGGCGGCATCGTGGGCGCCCTGGTCGCCGCTGCCGTCATGGTCGCGCTCGTCACCGCCTATGGTCCGGATGCTTTCGGCCCCGACAAGAGCTTTGTGGCCGCGCAGGCAAGTGTGGTCGCCACCATGGTCTCGGGCATCCCGAGCGTGCCGTGGTTCGCAGGCGGCTTTATCGCCGGCATCGTCATGTACTGGCTCGGCATTCCGGCCATGATGATCGGCCTGGGCGTGTACCTACCGTTCTATATGTCGCTCACGGCTTTCTTGGGCTCCTGCGTCAAGCTCGCCTACGACAAGTGGGCCGCACGCCGCGACGCCGCTGCCGGTCTTTCGGACGAGGAGAAGGCCTCCAAGGATGCCGCCTTCCAGGAGCAGGGCCTGGTCGTCGCCAGCGGCCTGCTCGGCGGCGAGTCCATCGTCGGCGTTATCCTGGCGTTTGTCTCTGTTGGTCTGAGCCTGCTGGGGTAGGCCGAACAACAACGCACCAGCGCAGAGCGCGGGGTCGGAATCAAACCGGCCCCGCGCTTTTTTGTCTATTTGACTCTTATGATCCTCACGGCGTTTTAGCCATGTCGATTGTCCTGACTTCCAGGTCAACAAACCTTGTCTGACACCTCGCCTAACGCGGTGTAGTGTAAAGACGACAGACGCAAGAAGCGGCTCAGAAGCTAAACGAGGTAAGCATGGAACTCGACAAACAACAGATCAAGCGGCTGCGCGAGCGTCATCATCGTCGTCACGGTATACGCCCTGCACACAGCGAGGCCATGGAGAATGCCACCCGTTTCCTTAAGCAGGCGTTCAACATACGCGAGGGACGCGCGCCCTATCACGTGATTCGCAAGCGCTTTGTAAACGGGGCGCGCCTGACTGGCTCGCACTTATGCATCCTGATCATTGCCATGTTGATCGCGAGCATCGGCCTCGATATCGACTCGGACATTGCCATCGTGGGCGCCATGCTCATCTGTCCGCTCATGGGCTCGGTCCTTGCCATGGCATACGGCATCGCCACGCTCGACCGCGAGATTGCCGTCGAGGCAATTGCCGGCCTCGCGCTGCAGATGGTCTTTTGTCTAATCACGTCCACGCTGTACTTTAAGCTCTCGCCCCTTGGCACCACCACGGCCGCCATCATCGACAACTCGACACCGACTGTGTGGGACCTTGCCGTCGCGCTCGCGGGCGGCTTTGCGGGCGGACTGGGCAACTCGCGCGACCAGGAACCCGCCACGCTCATCGCCGGCGTGGCCGTGGCGACCGCGCTCATGCCGCCCCTGTGCGCGGCGGGCTATGGCATCGCCATCGCAAGCGGGTCGCTGTTTCTCTCGGCCCTCTACGAGTTTGGCATCAACGTGGTCTTTATCGCACTGGCTGCCGAAGCCGTGCTGCTTCTTTTGCGCGTGCCGCTCAAGCGCGACCTCAACGGCGACGGCATTGTGACCGCCGAGGAAAATGCCGAGGTCGATGAGCTGTCACACAAGGTGCGCCGCCGCATCATCGTGGGCACGGTGATCTTTGCCATCCCCTGCATCGTTATGACCGCGGGATCCATTGGCTCGGCGCAGGCCGGCGTGCAGGACGGCTATGGCGTCACCGAAACCACGCGCGAGCTTGCCGCGGTGCTGCCGGGCTTTAAGGATTACACCGTTGCCGTCGAGACCTCGGCCACCGAAGGCGAGGAGGAGGGTATCGTCGAGCGCGAGGTTGTCGCCCATGTGACGACAAGCGAGGCGCTTGGGGCACACGACCGCCGTGTAGCCCGCAAGCTCATCGACCTCAATGTGCCCGAGCTCGATCGCGTGGAGTTTGATGTGCAGTAATACGCGACGTGGGATGGATGCGCGCAGCCGCGAGTCACGACATGGCGCAGACGTGACGCGGGCCACGAGCAAATAGCGGGACGCGGTCCATGGCCGCGCCCCGCTCGCTGTTTTATTGCCGTGAATCAGCTGTCCGCATCGACATCGCCAGACTCCACTGTAAACGCCGGGCCGGTACTCACCAGATAAAAACGGGTCACCCTGGTATCTCTAAATAGGTAGAGCAAGCCCTGATCGCGTCGGCGCGAAATATACGCCACGTGGACCGTACCGAATTCTTCGCCGTTTTCCTTCTTTAATATCAGGATGTTGGGGTCATCCGTACGCTTAAACTGCCCGTCTGCGCAGATTCCGTCTTGGTCGACCAGCTGCCATCGACAGTTGTCCTCCTCAAGAAAAGCCAGGGTTTCCCGACTTGTTTCGTCATCCCGATAGTAACCGTCAATGGCAAAGCCTTCGGAAGCACATTCCTGCATATAGGATGTTTCTCGACTTATAGCGAACTGCCCTATAGCGCCCAGAAGCACTGCCAGGCAAACCACTGCAACGGTTATCGAGACAAAACGGCGGCTCATGTCAGCCAGCCCGATACTTGTTTAACGGAGCACGAAACATACTTGGTACCTCCGATATCATGGCGAATGTCACCTACGGCCTGTCGGCAATCATATGTTTCCAACATCAAACCATATGGCAACCACTCGCGAGAGGAGTATCGGCGAACGGTGCATTTTTGCGTTCTATTGGGCAAACGTCAACGCGCGCTACAGCTCTTGCTCGACCTATTCAGATCTTGTCGCATACTACCGTAGATCCTCAACGCTTCCGCCCCCAAGAGATCATTTTTAGTACTTGAAGAAGCCCTCGCCCGAGCTTTCGCCCAGCTTACCTTCGTCGAGCATTTTCTTGAGGACGGATGCCATAGCCTTAAAGTTGTAGGGCATCATCATCTTCTTGAGCAGCGGGCTCACCAGGCCCGGGACCTTCTGATACTGCATGACGATGTTGTAGGCCGTCTGGATACCCACCGTGTCGAATACGCGGAACGGGCCCTTGGGGGCGCCGGTGCCCCGCGTCCATGCAAGGTCGATGCTCTTGGGGTCACTCACACCCGAAACATACAGGTCAAGGCCCGAAAGCAGCCACGGCACCAACATGGAATTGAGCAGGTAGCCGTTCTTTTCCTTGTTGACGGGCAGGGCAAGCATACGGATATCGTTGGCAAAGTCGACGAGCTCGTCGAAGTAGCGCTTGTCGGTTTGGTCCTGTGCCATGACCTCGGTCATGTTGTTCTTCCAGATGGAGTTGGCAAAGTGCAGCGACAGGTACTTCTCGGGACGGCCGGTGTACTTGGCAAAGGTGCTCGGCAGCAGCGTGGATGAGTTGGTCACGATGACGGTCTTTTGCGGCAGAACCGGGGCGAGCTTCTTGTAGAAGTCGATTTTTGCCTGAGTGTCCTCGGCCATAGACTCGATGACCAGGTCGGCGTCGGCCACGGCCTTGGCAAGATCGAGCTCCAGCTTGAGTGTGGAGTAGGCACGCTCGACGGCGGCGAGCGCCGCTTCCTTGTCGAAGGGCTGGGTGCCATCGGCGATACCGGCGCACCACTCGCCCGTGCCGTCCGCCATGCCCTCGATTGCCGCGATGTACTCCTTGCGCACGTGATCGATCTTGGGCTGGGTGCGGCCGATGCTGCCCTCGCTGCGCAGCCAAATCGTTACATCAAAGCCGCAGTAGGCAGCCTGAAAGGCAATCTGGCTTCCCAACACGCCGCCGCCGGCAACACAAACGGTCTTGTAGCTCATGGAACGGCCCTCTCTTACGTAATTCCATAGATGTGTATTTATTCAACCGTAAGGATGACGCGCGCTGGGGGTGGGTTCTATAAACGGGCGGTATTTCGCGGCAAACGGCTACATATGTTCATTATCTCAGGGGTTCCGAGGGCAGTTTTTGGTGCCACCGAGACGTCGTTTTCGGAAGTATGCGGCAAATTCCGAAACTCTTGAGCACGTCCTGATTTTCGCCAATAAAACCGCAGGTACAGAGCTTTGTCATATCCGGTGTGCTCGGCCTATTCAGATTTTGCCGCATACTTCCGAAATCTAAGTTCGCAAAGGGTGATAGTTGGGGCGTTTACGCAACATATGTCCAGCAAAAACGGGTGGTAGCCGGCACGGCTGCCACCCGTTTGTCTCATATCTAGCCCATAGCGGGCAAGCTACTTCTTAATGCCGCGTCCCAGACGCTCGGCGACCGACGCAACGGCTTCCTCGCTGGCCGGCTCGCAGCTCACGCAGCCGTCGTGGGCGCGCATCTGGCCGGTGACCTCGTCCATCGCGAGCGGCGCCACCTTCTCGAGCTTAAAGCCCTTGCCGGCGCGCATGTTCTCCTTGGCCACACTGATCATGAGCTTAATACGGTTGAGCTGGTTGACCTCGGACGCACCGGGGTCGTAGTCCACCGCGACAATGTTGCTCTCGGGATGCTGGCGGCGCAGCTCCTTGATCACGGCCTTGCCCACCACGTGGTTGGGCAGGCACGCGAAGGGCTGCGTGCAGATGATATTGGGCGCACCGTGATCGATCAGGTCGAGCATCTCGGCCGTGAGCAGCCAGCCCTCGCCCATGTTGTTGCACACCGAAAGCACCGTGCGGGCCTTGTCGGCCATGGTGCCGATGCGCTCGGGCGCCTCAAAGCGGCGGGACTTCTCGAGCATCTCCTCCACCGGCGTGCGCATCCAGTCCACCAGCTTGATGAGCGCCTGCATGCCCGCGCGCGTAGTGGGAGAGCTTCCCAGCTCGTCCTTCTGCAGCTCGGCGTTGCTCATGGAGTACAGGAAGAAGTCGAGCAGGCCCGGCACCACGGCCTCGCAGCCCTCGCGCTCGATAACGTCGACCACGTGGTTGTTGGCCGTGGGATGGAACTTGACCAAGATCTCGCCGACCACGCCCACGCGCGGCTTGGTGCCCTCGCCCACGAGCGGCATGGAGTCGAACGCGCGGATGGCCTCGCGGCACAGCTTGGTGTAGTTATGCCTGTTGAACTTGGGCGCCAGCTTGCGGGCGCGCGCCATGTACTCCTCGTAGAGTGCGTTCGCCGCACCGGGCGTTGCCTCGTACGGGCGGCAACGATAGAGCATCTGCATCATCACGTCGCCAAAGAGCACCGCGTAGACTGCCTGCTTAAGCAGCGCCGGCGTAATCTTAAAGCCGGGGTTGTCCTCGCCCAGCGCCACGGCCGAAAGCGAGATCACCGGAATCTCGGGGTGGCCGCTCTCGCGCAGGGCCTTGCGGATAAGCGCGATGTAGTTGGTGGCACGGCAGCCACCGCCGGTCTGGCTGATGACCACGGCTGTCTTGGACAGGTCGTACCGACCGCTCTCGATGGCCTCCATGATCTGACCCGTCACCAGGATCGACGGATAGCAGATGTCGTTGTTCACATAGCGCAGACCGGCCTCGACGGCATCGTGGTCAGTCGAGGGCAGCAGCTCCAGGTTGTAGCCGGCACCGCGGAACACCTCTTTGACCAGGTCAAAGTGGATCGGCGCCATCTGCGGGCACAGGATGGTGTAACCCTCCTCGCGCATCTGCTCGGTAAAGGGCACCTTGGGCCATGCGGTCGAGGCGCTCTCACGCTGCGCCTCGAACGTGTACTTGCGGCTCGCGAATGCGGGAGCATCCATGGAGGGTGCCACCGGCGCGGCGTCGCCCTGCTCGTAGGCCTCGCCCGCTGCCGTAGCCTCGGCCAAGCGCTCGGCCTCCTGGTCCTTGAGCGCCGCCATGAGCGAGCGGATGCGGATGCGCGCAGCGCCCAGGTTGGACACCTCGTCGATCTTGAGCACGGTGTAGATCTTGCCGCTGGCCTCAAGGATTTCCTGCACCTGGTCGGTGGTCAGAGCGTCCAGGCCACAGCCGAAGGAATTGAGCTGGATCAGATCCAGGTCGTTGCGCATCGTCACAAAACGGGCGACGGCATACAGGCGGCTGTGGTACATCCACTGGTCGACGACGCGAATCGGACGCTCAGGCTTTACCAGGTGCGCGAGCGAATCCTCGGTAAAGACCGCAAAGCCAAAGCTCGAGATAAGCTCGGGCAGGGCATGGTTGATCTCGGGGTCGTTATGGTAGGGGCGGCCGGCGAGCACAATGCCGTGGCCACCGTGGTCCTCGACCCACTTAAGAGCCTCCTCGCCCATGGTCTGGATGTCCTCATGGAAACGCGCATCGGCCTCAAAGGCAGCGTTGACAGCGGCATCGACCTCGGAGCGCGTGATCTTGGGCCCACGCACGCGACCGCGACCGGCTTGCGCATCGGCCACACGGTCGACGGCGAGCACCTGATACAGACGGCGCTTGAGCTCGGTCTTGTCGTGATAGGGCACAAACGGATACAGGAACTCGATGTTCTGCTCGCGGATCTCGTCGATGTTGAGTGCCAACGCCGTGGGGTAGCTCATGACGATGGGGCAGTTATAGCAGTTGCCAGCCGTCGGATCCTCCTTGCGCTCCCAGCGCACGCACGGCATCCAGATGAAGTCGACGTCACGGTCGATGAGATTCATCACGTGGCCGTGGCTCATCTTGGCCGGATAGCACACGCTCTCGGACGGCATGGACTCGATGCCCGCCTGGTAGGTCTTCTTGCTCGACTGGTCGGACAGCTGCACGCTAAAGCCCAGGCGCGTAAAGAACGCGTGCCAGAAGGGGTAGTTCTCGTACATGTTGAGTGCGCGCGGGATACCCACGGTGCCGCGCGGGGCCTCGTCGGGGCTCAGCACCTCGCGGTTAAACAGCAGCTCGTTTTTCTTTTTGAAGAGGTTGGGGGCTTCGGTCTTTTGCTTTTTGTGGCCGGCACCCTTCTCGCAGCGGTTACCGGTAATGAAGCGCCTGCCGCCGCCAAAGTCGTTGACGGTGAGCTGGCAGTTGTTGGAGCAACGGCCGCAGCGGACATGCTTTTGCGTCACGGTGAGGTGCGCGATGTCCTCGGCAGAAAGAATGGTCGAAATGCCATCGGCGCCGGCGCGATCGCGGGCGAGCAGGGCCGCACCGTAGGCGCCCATGCAGCCGGCGATGTCGGGGCGCACGGCGTGAACGCCGGTGAGCTGCTCAAACGCACGCAGCGTGGCATCGGACATAAAGGTGCCGCCCTGGACGATCACCTGACTGCCGATCTCCTTGGGGTCGCGCAGCTTAATGACCTTGAACAGGGCATTCTTGATGACGGAATAGGACAGGCCGGCCGCGATGTCACCCACCGTGGCGCCTTCCTTTTGCGCCTGCTTGACGCGCGAGTTCATAAAGACCGTGCAGCGGCTGCCCAGGTCGACGGGGGCCTTGGCATGGATGGCGGCGTCGGCGAACGCGCGCACGTCCATGTTCATGGAGACAGCGAAACTCTCGATAAAGCTGCCGCAGCCCGACGAGCAGGCCTCGTTGAGCATGATGTGCTCGATGACACCGTCCTTGACGCGCAGGCACTTCATGTCCTGGCCGCCGATGTCCAGGATAAACTCGACGCCGGGCAGGAATGCCTTGGCGCCGCGCAGGTGCGCAACGGTCTCGATCTCGCCGGAATCGGCCTTGAGGGCCTCGATGAGCAGCGCCTCGCCGTAGCCCGTAGTGGTCACGTGGCCGATGGTGCAGCCCGCGGGAATGTGGTTGTAGAAATCGGCCATGATGACCTTGGCCGTGCCTAGGATGTCGCCGTTGTTGTTGCCGTACCAGGTGTGCAGCAGCTGACCGTCCTCGCCCACGAGTGCGGCCTTCATGGTGGTGGAACCGGCGTCGATGCCAATGAACACGCGGCCGGTGTAGCCGTCGAGCTTGCCCTTGGGGACGACTTCCTGGTCGTGGCGGGTTTTGAACTCAGCAAAGTCCTCGTCGGTGGCAAAGAGCGGATCCAGGCGCTCGACCTCGGCACCCTGCGTGTCGCCTAAGCTGTCGATAGCCTCGATGAGCTGCGGGAACGTGCTGAGCTTGTTGGACTCGTGCGCCATGGCGGCGCCGCTCGCCACAAACAGGTGGGCGTTTTGGGGCACGATACGATGCTCCTCGTCCAGGTTGAGCGTGAGGTAGAAGCGGTGGCGCAGCTCGGAGAGATACCGCAGCGGGCCGCCCAGGAAGGCGACGTTGCCGCGAATGGGACGGCCGCACGCCAGGCCCGAGATGGTCTGGGTCACAACGGCCTGGAAGATGGAGGCGGCCACGTCTTCGGGGCGGGCGCCCTCGTTGAGGAGCGGCTGCACATCGGTCTTGGCAAAGACGCCGCAACGGCTAGCGATGGGATAGATGGTGGTGGCGTTGGCCGCGAGCTCGTTGAGGCCGCTCGCGTCGGTGTGCAGCAGGGTTGCCATCTGGTCGATGAACGCGCCCGTACCGCCGGCGCAGGTGCCGTTCATGCGCTGCTCGATGCCGTTGTCAAAGTAGATGATCTTGGCGTCCTCGCCGCCCAGCTCGATGGCGACATCGGTGGCCGGAATGAGGGTCTCGACGGCACGCTTGCTGGCGATGACCTCCTGGACAAACTCCAGGTCGAGCCACTGGGACAGCAGCAGGCCGCCCGAGCCGGTAATGGCGCAGGTCATCTGGGCCGTCGGCAGCACGGTCGCAGCACCCTCGAACAGGTCGCGGGCGCAAGCGCGGACGTCGGTGTGGTGACGCTGGTACTTGGCGTAGACAATCTGGTTGTCGTCGTTGAGCACAGCGAGCTTAACGGTGGTGGAGCCCACGTCGATGCCCAGGTGCAGGTTGCCGCGGGCGGCCTCGGGGTTGAAGATCGCGCCTTCGGGGGCGTGGGCGGCGGCTACGGGCTCAGCGGCGGTGGCGGGCTCGCTAGCGATGGACGTCTCCCCTGCCGCGTTCTTGGCATCGGCAACAGCCTCGGCGACCTTCTCGGCAGCGGCAGTCGCGGCCTTCTGCGCGGCGTTCACCACGGCGGGCGCGGCCTCGCGTGCGGCAGCAACCATACGATCCTTGATGCCCTCGACGAGTTTGCTCATCTGTCTCTCCTCTTAGTTGTTGGACTCGACGGTTGCGGCGGTGTCGGCCGCGTCCTCGAGCTGCAAGTTCAATAGCTTCATGCCGTATTCCGGCACGTTGATATCAATGGGTTGGCCATACAGGTCGCCGGGACGCACAAAAGCGAGCACCGTCATAATGCGCGCCATGGCCTCGGGCGATTCGGTGAGCCCACGCTCAAACCAGCGCTGAATCATGCCGACCTCGGCACTCACGACGTAGGTGACGTAGTAGTCAAAGAACGTACCCAGCGCCAGGCCCAAAATACCCGTCTGTGCACGCGGCACCACAGCCTCACGCGCGGTGTCGATAATCCTTTTAATGAAGGCCTGGTCGCCGCCCGGACCCAGCAGCGCACCGATTAAGTCGCGGTTGGCCGCAAGATAACGCAGCAGCTCAACCGAACCGGGCGCCGGCTCGAGCTCATCGATGTTGTGATAGAGATCAGGCAGCTGAGCTGCGGTGATGAGCTCAATGCGCTCACGGATCTCGGCCAGCAAGCCATCCTCGATTTGATTGATAAAGTCGGGAATATCGCGGTAGTGCGAATAGAACGTGCGACGCGTAAGGCCAGCGCGCTCGGTGAGCGACGCGACATTAATGCGCGAAAGGTCGCCGCTTTCGGCAAGCTCGCTAGCAAGTGCCTGGCGAAGGGCACGCTGCGAGCGAAGGGACCGGCGATCACATTTCTCGAGCTGGGACAAGCGTCCTCCTTGTTACTCAGCCTGTGCGCTATTGCACAGTGCGAGTATTATTGCACACCGTGTGCATCAACACGTAAAGGCAATATTTGGAATGTGGCAGAGGGATTATCCCTTTGTCGCATCCAGTGACCGCCTAGGTTGTGCCGGTTGTGCCTGGCTTTTGGAGCGGTATTACCGATTGTTCAAAATGGCATTCGTGGGTAGAATAGTGTCGACGGCAGCCCAAGTTGTGGTTAGCTGGGCAGCGCCGTTGCTTGGTTTAAGGGGTCAACGCCTTAGCGGCGGCGACCCCTTTTACGTTGCTTCGAACGTTGCTTAAGTGCCTCGGAAAGTCCGATGAGCGTCGTGAGGAGCGAGACCAAGGCGGTCAGGAGCCTCACAAAATCAATCAGATCGGTCATGGGCATCACCTCCCATCAGATGGAGGGCGCTGCCCGGCACATGGAACTGCCGTCAACGATACCGATTCTACCAGAGCCTAGTTATATATACGAATATATGTTCGTATTCCAAGCACACAGGCCCCTGTGACAAAGGGGCTGTCCCTTTGTCACATTATTCGATGACGGTGCGGGAGTTTTGCTTGCGCATGGTGGCGAGCATGTGTTTGGGAACGGCGTGGACCATGCAACTGCCGATAGTTGCGCTCGCGGCGGCCTTAGCTGCATTGCTGCCGTTTTTGGTCGCGTAGCTGTGGCGGAAACGCTTGAGCATGGCAATGTCGTTGCCGCCGTCGCCGTAGACAGCGACCTCGTCCTCGGCAATACCGTAGTAGCCCGCCAGCCAGGCCACACCCTCGCCCTTGTTGCACGCCACGTCCGTGATCTCGAACATCACCGGATCGAACGGCGCGTTGACCACGCGGTCCGATCGCTCGGCAAGATACGACTTAAGGTCACGCTCCAGCTCGGGCGAGGTCACGCGACAATTGATCTTGCATACATCGTGACGCAAGATATCGCCGATCGACTGGTCGAAATACTGTTCCTCGTGATAGCCGCCACGCGCACGCATGCCGCGCATCACAATACGCTTGATGGGGCTGTCCTTTTTAAAGCCCGCCTGATGCATCTCGAACGATCCACTCGAAAACATGCCATCGGGCGTGGAGCAGTCAAAGCAAATGTCCGGGAACGCCTTGAGCAGCTCCTCGGTAACCTGCGGGTCGATGGTCCAGGTCTTGAGCACCTCGCCATGCCTGTCGCGCACGATGGACCCATTGGAGCAGCAGGCGTCAAGCGCCAGGCCCGTAAAGCCATGCTCGCCGATCGGCAACGTCGAGCGTCCAGTCGCGGGAACCACATGCAGGCCAGCCTCAGTCAGCTCGCGAATGGCGCGGCGGATAGTCCTATCTGCCTCGTGCAGGGCGTTAAGCAGCGTTCCGTCTAAGTCACTCGCGAACATCTTGATCATGGGCATGCCTCTCCTTCGCCTGCACGTTATTTTAGACGAAAGAGAGGCATGCCCATGCAAGAGTGTTCCAACGCGCCAGGACATTCGCTTCCGCAAAGCAACGGTGCCCCAGCGCGTTAAGACAATCGCCACATGCGACTTTTCAGCCGATAAAACAGCGCCGTCGTCAACGTCAGCACCGCCAACATGCCTGCGAATACAATCGCCGGTGTCCATCGATCATATGCGAGCCCGTAAACCAATTGGCCAATAGGCGTTGCACAGGAAAGGACCATGTAAACGACCGAAAGCACTTTTCCGCAGAGCTCAGTCGGCGCTGCCCGCTGAACAAACGCGGTAATTTCAACCGACGCAATGCTTGCCCACACCATGACCCATGCCGAACCAACCGCAAACACGGTGAACACGCATACATCTACGCCGAACAGCAGCGTAACAATAATCGGCGCGACTCCAAAACAGATCATCGCAACATATCGACATATGCCATTGAAAGAAAAACGATGCGGCCAAATGCCGACCAAGCCACTGCCGGCAAGACCACCCAAGCCCATAGCCACCTCAACTATCCCAACGCAGGACGATTGCATGCCGAGATGCTTTGTAACAATAATGGGAGCGCCAATCGTTAGCCCAACCAACGCAAAGTTCAAAACAGCCGCAAGCAAAATCACAGCGACCAATGATGCATTTTGCAACAGATACCGAATCGACTCCCAAAAATCGTTTCGGCATGTCGTACGAGTCGCGCCGTCTCCCATCGTTTCAGATGAGGCATTTTGTTTGAGTGCGACCCCAAACAAGAGAGCTGAAATCGCAAACGACACCGACGCGGTTGCGCAAAGAGCATCGATGCCAAAGCACCCATAGACTGCCGTCCCGACCACAGGGCCCAAGATATTGCTCACCATGGTCATCTGCGAAACCAATGCAGTGGCCCGCTCAACCTTCTCTTCACCCGCCATGCGCACTGTCTCAATTTGGAGCATTGGCTTTAGCAGCGATTGAACGCCATATTGAACACAAAGTATCGCTACTACGACGACCGCAAGAGGCAATGAGTGCTTCATGGGGATAGACAGCAGTGATGCAGTCATCAGAGCAATGCCGAGGGCCATGAGGACCTCGCGATGTCTTCCCCTATCCGCCAAGATTCCGCCAGCCGGAGTCGCGAGCACACCTGGTATGAACGCCGTCGCCACGACAGTGCCATATAACGTTGACGATCCGCTGCAATCGAACAAATATAGCGGATACGCAAAGCACAGCGCCGACAGCATCGAATACGTGCACAGCTGCGCAACAAGAAAGCCAAAAATCCTGATAGATCGCACTGTTTTTTGCGTCAACGAGACGCTACTCCTCCGCATTCCAGCCATAAGCCCACCCCCTATACATACCACTAGTATGTATTTAATGACTTGAAAAGGGCAGCCGTGGCTACCCTCACAAATCAATTACATACCGTTGGTATCTATATTACCACCCGGCGCGGTCCCATACGTCCCAAATCTGCGCCGTTGTCTGAAGCACTTCTTCCCCCAAATCGAGTCCCACCGCGGCAGCCATCTGCGCCAAACATTGAGCGCGAGCGAGCATTCGATCCTTGGGCTCAAGCGGACGGAACAGCGGCAGCAGCCAAAGATTCGCCAACAACGATACGGCCTCCGCCGCTTCACGCGGACATTCGCACGCAATGGATCCGTCGGCGATGCCCTCCTCGATCACCGGCAAGAGATAGCCATCGGCAGACTCGTTAAACGAGCCCTGGTACTGCATCGCCAGAAGACGCGAGCTTTTTAGCGGATCTGCTGCAGGACGCATACGTGCCCATAGCTCAATTTGCGGAACAACGGACTCGGGAGCGTAAAGCCTTTTTAGCTTTTGGGCGCCGGTCATATTACCGACGCCAAGCATCGAGCGGCGGTGCTCAACAATCGGAGTCATCGCCCGATCAAACGCGGCGTTGAAAATCTCTTCTTTACTCTTGAAGTGATGATAAACAGCACCCTTGGTCATGCCATCGAGACGGTCAACGATATCTTGAATGCTCGTCCCCTCATAACCCTGTGCACAGAATAGCTCCTGTGCCGCGTCGAGAATCTTCGCGACCGTCTCCTCGGGATATTTATTGCGACCCATAATCCGTCCATCCGCAACGCAAGCCTTATGCCTCATTGCAGTATTTTAACGTTGCGGATGACAGACGGTCGATTCTACACCGCGGCCGGGCCGTGTTCGCCGGTGCGGATGCGGATGACTTCCTCGACCGGCTCGACCCAAATCTTGCCGTCGCCGACGGCACCGGTGCGAGCTGCGTTGCAGATGATCTCAACGATACCGTCGACATGCTCGTCGGCGCAGATGAGGGTGAACTGCACCTTAGGAATCGTGTTGACGAGTAGCTCGTTACCGCGCACGTATTCTTTCCAGCCATGTTGAGCGCCGCAGCCCTGTACCTGGTTGATAGTCATGCCACGAACATCGGCAGCAAACAGCGCATCTTTAAGAACCTCAAGCTTCTCGGCACGAACGATCGCCGTGATCTTCTTCATAGTGAATTCCTCTCAATAATCAACGTATCCCTTTACATGAGACGCGGGTTTCCCAGGTGCCGTAAACCAACCTCAGAGATCAAAAAAGTTCAACTGACTGGTCTTAGCAGGTTTCCCAAGTGCCGCAGATTGCCGTGAAAGAGGAGCGAAGCGTACTTAAGTACGTGAGCGACGATTGAACGGCAAGGTGCGGTGCTTGGGGAAGCTGCTAATCGAGTCCGGAGAATGAGGGGTATGCGCTCTCGCCGTGCTGACTCGTATCCAGGCCCAGCGCCTCGTCGGCCTCGTCCACGCGCAGGCTGCCGTGGAACAGCGCCTTGACCACCGCGGCGATCACCAAGTCGAGCACCAGCACAATGGCGACCGTCACCACAATACCCAGGACCTGCGAGATGAGCAGTGACATGTCGCCCGTGTAGAACAGGCCACCCTTACCGGTCCACGAAAGCTCCGGCACGCAGAACAGGCCCGTGAGAACGCCGCCCAAAATGCCGCCGATACCGTGGCAGCCGAACGCGTCGAGCGCATCGTCGTAGCCAAACTTAGTCTTAAGATGACTGATAGCCAAGTAGCAGACAGGCGAGACAATCAGGCCCATGACCAGCGCTGCCCACGGTTCGACAAAGCCCGCGCCCGGCGTGACCACCACGAGGCCCGCGACCAAACCGGTGCTGGCACCCACCAGCGTGGGGCGACCGGTGTGCACGCGCTCAACGACAAGCCACGAAACCATGCCCGCCGCGCTGGCCGTCACGGTGTTAAAGATGGCAAGCGCCGCCACGGCGTCGGCCTTAAACTCACTGCCGCCGTTAAAGCCAAACCAGCCAAACCAAAGCAGGCCGGCGCCGAGCGCCACAAACGGCACGTTATGCGGGCGATAGCTCACCATGCCAAAACCGCGACGGCGGCCGAGCATTAAGCAGAGGATCAGGCCGGTAAGACCAGACGAAATGTGCACCACGTCGCCGCCGGCAAAGTCGAGCGCGCCGATGATGTCACCGATAAAGGAGCCCTCGCCGCCCCAGACCATGTGGGCGAGCGGCGCATAGACCACGAGCAGCCAAATGCCCAGGAAAGCCGTCATGGCGCCAAACTTAACGCGGCCGGCCAGGCTGCCCGTGACGATGGCGGCGGTGATCATGGCAAACGCCATCTGGAAGGCGATGTTGATGATCTGGGGGTAGACGGCGCCGTCCGCGGCGTTGCCCTCGGCCGCCTGCAGCACCTGGTTGAGCACCGGCAGGCACAGAAGCTGGTCAAGGCCTCCAGTAAACGGACTCGAGCCGTCGCCACCGTAGGCCAGCGACCAGCCGGCAACAATCCACAGCACACCGACCAGGCCAATGGCGCCAAAGCACATGAGCATGGTGTTGATGACATTTTTGCGCCTGGACAGGCCACCATAGAAAAACGCCAGACCCGGTGTCATTAAAAACACGAGCATGGTGCAGATGAGCATAAACGTTGTCGATCCCGTATCGTACATTCGCTCTCCCTTGGTCGCATGAACGTTGTCGGCGCCCATCATGCGGCCGAGGGGCAACTGGTGTAGACCAGATACGGCGTTGTTAAACGCGGCGTTGTCGAATGGAAACGGTGCCGCAATCTTGGAAACGGCGCGGCAACGGGCGCGAAACGAACGGGAAATACGCAAGCAAGGGAGCCGAGAGCGCGCCCGTCCCAGCTAGCGCCGGAACAGCTCGCGGGCTCGGTCGCGAAGGTCGGTGGCTCGGATGACGCCCTCGTAACGGTTGATGCGCAGGCGCGGAAAAGCATTGAAAAAGCGTAGGTCGCGGCGGCTGAGCGACACGCTCGGCACCGGACGGCTCATGCGCTTGCCGGCAAGGCGACGACTGAGCGACGGACGCGGCATGCTCGGCGCGGCATCGGCCACGCGGCGGGCGGCAAGCGCCAGGCCGCGAGCACCGTCCGCGATAAACGTCGGCATCGAAGCCTTCTCGCGCAGGGCATCGAGCGCCGCGTCACCCAGCTCGGCCAGCCACGCGTTAACGGCACGGCTGCGGATGTGCGTCTGTGCCACCGAGTCAATCGTAGAATCGGGAATACGTTCGAGCATTGAATCCGAGGCATCGGCAAGCGACTCGTTGATGCGGTCGGCAAGGTCGGCGCGCACACGCTCCAGCTGATCGGACAGGCGACGCCAGCTGGCCAAAGAGCACACCGCGTCGACCATCATCGCGACCGCGACGATAAAGGCGGACAGCCGCACAATCAGCACCGGCAGATGGCCAAGCAACCCCAGCAATGCCGGCTCCACTAAACGGCAAATGCACAGCGCACCCAAGCCAAACGCGCAGGCCCAGTACAGGCAGATGCGCCCGTGCAGGTTAAACGGCAGATGCGAGTAATCCCAAAAGCGTGCGCCTGTTGCTTTTTCCAACAGAAGGCCGACGCTGTACTCGATTACACTGCACACAAGCGCCGCGGCGACAAACTGGCTCGAGGCATCCGGAATCCCGCGCAGCAAAAGCCAACAGGCTATGCCGCCCACACCATAGATAGGGCAACACGGCCCCAGCAAAAATCCACTGTTGGCAAATCGTCCGTGATTGAGCATGGCGCAGACCGTCGACTCCCACGCCCAGCCGCAAAAACTGTAGAAGGCAAACGAGAGCACCAGTGCCGAGAGCGGACAGGCGGCAAGCGTCGCGCCGCCAAACGCCATATCAATCGCGGTCCCCACCGTCTACCCTCTCCTCTTTTCGCTCGAATCTTTGCTCGAGCCGTCACTCGAGCCCTCGTTCAAATCGTTCGCGCCGCCTTTGCGCGGCAGACGGCCGGCGACCGTCTCGCGCAGAGCGCACCATTTATCTGCCAGGCATACAATCCAAGCCTCACGACACGTCGGCGGCACTGGCACCAGCGGAAACATATGCCGCACGATAATATTCCGTTCGCGCGGCGTCAGCTCAAAATCTTCCTCCGCACGTGCCAGGGCAAAAAACGGGTGGCGAAAGCCATGCAGCCGATGGCTTGGGTCGGGATCGTGCCAGTCATAGAGAAAGTAATCGTGCAGCAGGGCCCCGCGCAACAACGAAGCACGGTCGACCGAAATGCCGGCACGGCCCAAGCGCTCGGCAAAGGACAGGCTCGCCCGCGCTACCGAAGTCACATGTGCATAGACCGTCACGTCACCATGCTGGATAAACTCGCGCGTCAGGTCCAAGCGGCCCGCCTGGGCCAGCTGGCGGGCGGCATAGTCGACCTCGTGCGCGATTTTCTCGGCACGAACGGTATCGGACATGCTGCCTCCTTCCAGCGACTCACGGCGACAAGCCACGGCCTGTGCACAATCGATAAAAACATCATGGAACATATCAGTATGGCATCGGACAAAACGTTTTGCCCCACCAGTTGGCGAATTACCGCGCCGCCGTCACATATCAAACGCCAAAATGTGCGAGACTGTCTTGTGCAATTGTGCCGGCCGAGGGAGTGCCGGCGCACGATTCGCATGGAGTAACCCACAACGATGCTGCTTACGCAAACGACAACGCCCGAGGACGTCAAGGCTCTCGACCGCGCCGAGCTTCCGCTGCTCTGCGGCGAGATCCGTCAGGCAATCCTCGAAAGCTCCGCCGCCGTCGGCGGGCACGTTGCCCCCAACCTAGGCGTCGTTGAACTTACGGTCGCGCTTCATCGCGTGTTTAACTCCCCCATCGACAAGATTGTCTTTGACGTTTCGCACCAGACCTACGCCCACAAGGCGCTGACCGGGCGCGCGTACACTTATATCGATCCGGAGCGTTATGGTGAGGCTTCTGGCTTTGCCAATCCCGACGAGTCCGAGCACGACCTGTTCGCCATGGGCCATACCTCCACGTCGGTGAGCCTGGGCTGCGGCCTGGCGCACGCTCGTGACCTGGCGGGCGATACGTACAACGTCATCACCATCATTGGCGACGGCTCGCTTTCGGGCGGCCTGGCGTTTGAGGGCTTTAACAATGCCGCCGAACTCGATAGCAACCTGATCATCATCGTCAACGATAACGACCAGTCCATTGCCGAGAACCATGGCGGCCTGTATCGCAATCTGGCCGAGCTGCGAGCCAGCAACGGTACCTGTGAGCGCAACGTTTTCCGCGCGATGGGGCTCGACTACTGCTATCTGGACGCCGGTAACGACGTGTTGGCCCTCGTCGACGCGTTGCAGGAACTGCGCAATATCGATCATCCCATCGTGCTGCACGTCTCCACCGCCAAGGGCAAGGGCTTTGAGCCGGCACAGAGCGACCCCGAGCGCTGGCATCACGTGGGTCCGTTTGACATGGCGACCGGGCGCAAGCTCTGCCCGGGCCATCCGAGCGAGCCGGCGCCGCGCACCTATGCCGACATTACGGGCGAGGCGCTCAGCGCCGCCATCGAGCGCGATCCGCAGGTCGTGGGCATCACGGCCGCCACACCCTACATCATGGGCTTTACGCCCGAGCTTCGCGCTGCCGCCGGCAAACAGTTCGTCGATGTGGGCATTGCCGAGGAACACGCCGTGACCTTTGCCACCGCGCTTGCGCGCTCGGGCGCCAAGCCAGTCTTTGGTGTGTACGGGACGTTTTTGCAGCGCGCCTACGACGAACTGTGGCACGACCTGTGCCTCAACGACGCCCCGGCAACCATTTTGGTGTTTGGTGCGTCAATCTTTGGCACCACGTCCGAAACGCACCTTTCGTTCTTTGATATTTCCATGCTGGGTGGACTTCCCAACATGCGCTACCTAGCGCCGGCCTGCATGGAGGAATATCTGTCCATGCTGAGCTGGTCGCTCGACCACCGCGAGCATCCCGTGGCGATCCGCGTACCGGGCATTGGCTTGGTAAGCCGTCCCGATCTGGCGCCCGCCGAGGACGCCGATTACGGCGCCGTTCGCTACAACGTGGTGCGCCAGGGTCGCGACGTTGCCGTGCTCGCGCTTGGCGATTTCTTTGAGCTGGGCGAGCGCGTGGCAAACCGCCTGGCTGCCGAGTACGGCATCGGGGCCACGCTCGTCAACCCGCGCTATGCAACCGAGCTTGACCGTGAGTTCCTCGACAGCCTTGCCGCCGAGCATCGCGTTGTCGTCACCCTCGAGGACGGCATCTTGGACGGCGGCTGGGGCGAGCGCGTGGCGTGCTACCTGGCCTGCACGCCCGTGCGCACGCGCACCTTCGGCATCGCCAAGGGCTTCCCCGACCGCTACGACCCCAACGAACTGCTCGCTCAGAACGGCATAACGGTCGAGAACATGGCCGCCGAAGCCGCGAGACTACTCAACGAGTAAGAAAACCTCCGCAAGGAAAGCACCCCTGCGGAGGTTTTTATTTTCGCGACGCGATTATCTTAACCTGTAACATCTATGGCCCGAATTTCCGTCTAACTGTTACAGATCTAGATAAGACATCCTAGTCCCAGACCTTTGTCTCAATCTATAACAGATAGAGACCTTTTGTCCGTCCAGATGTTACAGATTGAGACATTCGAATCCCCCTAAGGAGATAATCTCGATCTGTAACAGTTACTCGGCAAAAACGGCTGCAGATGTTACAGATCGAGACAAAGCAGTAAGGCATGCCACTGCATCGGCCAGAACCACCACAAAGGTGCCTGTCCCCTTTGTGGTGGTTTTAGGTCATGGTCGGAGCGAAAAACGAATAACCGTTCATACGCGATCTCCTTACTTATATATGTGTCGCGTTGCCGCCATTATAGCGACCGCCGCGAGCGATTATGCCGTCCGCAAAACGCTTTCTCAGCTGTAATAATCAACGTTTCCCCAGATAAAACCTGCCAAAATAAACCTGTCCCTTTTTGGTAGGTACAATAGCCCATAAGGTAAGTATGTTTCTGAGTTATTTCGTGTTGACCCGTCTGAACGCAATGGGGTATAACTCTACTCAACCGCTAGGGATTTTATTGAGAAAGGTGTTCTACCATGAGCAAGAACCTCTCCCAGCAGGTCGTTCTCGACCGTCGCAGCTTCGTTGCCGCCACTTTCGCAACCGTCGCCGGCCTTGGTCTTGCCGGCTGCTCCGACACCAGCGCCGAGGCCGACAAGGGTTCCGCCGCCGGCTCTTCCAAGAGCTCCAATGATACCGAGGCTTCCACCACGCTCGACGCTAAGGCATTCGACAAGCTCGTCGACAACGGTCCCAAGGCCGATGACGATGCCATCGCCGCCAGCACCTGGGCCACGGCCGTTAAGGACGCCGGCGTCTTTAAGATCGGTGGCGTTCAGACCTCCACGCTCTTCTCCCTCCTCAACGAGAAGGACGGTCAGACCCGCGGCTTCGACGCCGGTATCGCACAGCTCTTGTCCAACTACATTCTGGGCGAGAACAAGGTCGAGATCACTCAGGTGACCTCGGACACGCGCGAGTCCGTCCTGCAGAACGGCCAGGTCGACGCCGTCTTTGCCACCTACACCATCACCGACGAGCGCAAGAAGCTCGTCTCCTTTGCCGGTCCCTACTACTACACCCAGCAGGCCATCCTGGTGCTCGCCGACAACGACGACATCAAGAGCGTCGATGACCTGGCCGACAAGAACGTCGCCGTCCAGTCCGGCTCCAACGGCCCCGCTATCCTGGAGGAGTTCGCTCCCAAGGCCAGCCAGCAGGAGTTCAAGACCGACGAGGAGGCCCGCCAGGCACTCCAGCAGGGCCGCGTTGACGCCTACGTCATCGATAACAACATGCAGCAGAGCGCCCTGGTCCGCGAGCCCGGTAAGTACAAGATCGCCGGCAAGCCCTTCGGCAGCAAGGAGCCCTATGGCATCGGTCTGCCGCTCGATTCCGACGGCGTTGCCTTTGTCAACGACTTCCTTAAGAAGATCGAGGACGACGGCACCTGGACCGAGCTGTGGCAGATCTGCATCGGCGACCGTACGGGCGACACCAATGTTCCCGAGCTGCCCGAGATCGGCGCCTAGGCAGCGAGCCTGGTAACGGCCGCAACGAAACCATACGGAAACGCATGATGCGCTTTATTGCGGTAAACTGTTTCCTCACTGAGTTGTCGGGGCTTCCGTACACACGGGAGCCCCTTTCCTTACCGGCGGGAGGTCCGCATGAGTCTCTCCGAACTCTGGTCACTCTATGGCCAGAACTATATCGACGCGCTGCTAGCAACCTGGGGCATGACGCTTGAGTCGTTTGCCATCGCCATGGTGCTGGCCGTCGCCGTCACCGTGATGCGCGTGTCGCCGCTCAAGCCGCTGCGCGTCTTTGGCGACCTGTATGTTCAGGTCTTCCGTAACATCCCCGGCATCGCACTGCTCGTCATCGTCGTCTATGCGCTGCCACCGCTCAAGGTCGTCCTGCCCTACCGCACCTGTGTTATCGTCGCCACGGTCCTTTTGGGCTCGGCCTTTGGCTCCGAAAACTTTATGAGCGGCATCAACACCGTCGGCGTCGGCCAGGTAGAAGCCGCCCGCTCGCTGGGCATGAACTTCAACCGCATCCTCGCCAAGATCGTGATTCCGCAGGCACTACGCTCGAGTGTGCTGCCCATGACCAACCTCTTTATCGCCGTCATGCTCACCACCGCGCTCGGCAGTCAGGTGCCGCTTAAGCCCCAAGAGCTCACCGGCGTGGTGAGCTATATCAACACGCGCTCGCTCGGCGGCGTCGCCGCATTCTTTATCTCGGCGCTCGGCTACCTGGGCACGGCCTTTGTGGTGAGCCACATTGGCAACTACATCGATAAGAAGGTGAGAATCCTCCGATGAGCAAGCACTCCTCCCCCGCGCTCACCATGCGCGATGCGCTCTACGAGGCTCCCGGCCCCAAGATGCGCGCCAAGATTCGCATCGGCACCGCCATCTCGCTGGTTGCCGTCGTCGCACTCGTTGCCCTCGTGTTGCAGCGCTTTTATGTGACCGGCCAACTTTCGGTTCACTATTGGTATTTCTTTACGCACCTCACCACCTGGAAGTTCTTGCTTGCCGGCTTTGAGGGCACCGTTAAAGTCGCACTCACCGCCGGCGCCATCGCGCTGGTGCTGGGTCTTGCCCTTATGCTTGGCCGTACCAGCGACATCAAGCCGCTGCAGCTGGTCTGCCGCGTGCTCACCGATTTCTTCCGCGGCGTGCCGAGCCTTCTGTTCATCTACTTCTTCTTTTTGGTGCTGCCCCAGTACAAGATCGCGCTGCCGTCGTTTTGGATGCTCACGCTTCCCGTCGCGCTCGCCGCAGCCGGTGTACTGGCCGAAATCTTCCGTGCCGGCGTCAACGCCGTGCCGCGCGGCCAGGTCGAGGCTGCCCAGGCGCTCGGCCTCTCCAAGGCAAAAATCACCTTTAAAATCGTATTGCCCCAGGCTATTCGGTTTATCATTCCGTCGTTGATTTCGCAGCTTGTGGTCGTCGTCAAAGACACCACCGTCGCCTACGTGGTGAGCTACCCCGACCTCATGCAAAATGCCCGCGTGCTCATTACCAACTACGATGCCCTCGTGTCGGTCTACCTGGTGATCGCGGTCATCTATATCCTCATCAACGTCGCGATCAACAAGGCCGCCGTCTACGTCTCGCACAAGACCGGCGCGACCATCATCCGCTAACGATTTACCATTTCGAGTCATAAGGAGCCGAGCACCATGGCACAGAGCACCTCTTCCACCGGCAATCAGCCGCTGATCGAGCTCAGACACGTCGATAAGCACTACGGCGATCTGCACGTCCTCAACGACATCAATCTCTCGGTCGACCGTGGCGAGGTCGTCGTCGTGATCGGCCCCTCGGGCTCGGGCAAGTCGACCATGTGCCGAACCATCAACCGCCTGGAAACCATCGACTCGGGCGAGATCCTCATCGAAGGCGAGCCCCTGCCGCAGGAAGGCAAGGATCTTGCCCGCATGCGCGCCGAGCTGGGCATGGTGTTTCAGCAGTTCAACCTGTTCGCACATATGACGGTGCTGCAGAACGTCATGCTGGGACCGGTCGACGTGCTGGGCGTCTCTAAGGATGAGGCCCGCGAGCGCGCCATGGACCTGCTGGGCCGCGTAGGCGTTGCGGAGCAGGCCGATAAGGTGCCCGCACAGCTCTCGGGCGGTCAGCAGCAGCGCGTGGCCATCGCACGTTCGCTTGCCATGCAGCCCAAGGCCATGCTCTTCGACGAGCCCACGAGCGCCCTTGACCCCGAGATGATCAACGAGGTGCTCGAGGTTATGGTCCGTCTGGCGCAGCAGGGCATGACGATGATCGTGATTACGCATGAGATGAACTTTGCCCGCCGCGTGGCCGACCGCGTCGTGTTTATGGCCGACGGCCAGATCGTGGAAACCGGCACACCCGACGAGTTCTTCGACCACCCCCAGACCAAGCGCGCCCAGGACTTCCTCAACTCCATCAAGGGCCACTAACCAGCCTCCCCGTGGGACAAATACATTGAAAGTGTTGTCCTACGTCTCTCATGCGCCCTGTCACCTTCAGATTCGAAAGCAGCACCTATGATCGGAACCCGTACTTCCTCGTCCTATACCCCGCACGTCGACGTCGCCCCCGCCGACCGTCCGCTCATCCTCGTCGCGCCGCGTTGGGAAGAGGCAAAGCCGTTTTTGAGCGAGACGCTCTCCCCCAACGAGGAAATCGCAAGTGTCTTTGTCGATGCCATCCTTGCCGCCGGCGGCCTGCCGCTGCAGATGTCCATCACCGAGGACATTGAGGTTATCCGTCATTACGTGGAAATCGCCGACGGCATCGCCATTCCCGGCGGCCCGGACGTCAACCCCAAACGCTGGGGCGACGAGCGTCCGTACGACCCCACGCTGTGCTGCGAGATCCGCGATCGCTTTGAGTTTAAGCTCGTCAACGAGGTGCTCCGTGCCAAAAAGCCGCTCTTTACCACCTGCCGCGGCACGCAGTTGCTCAATGTCGCCACTGGCGGCACCCTGTGCATGGACGTGCCGAGCCTAGGTGCGCGTGAGGGCCGCACGCAGTGGCGCCATACCCATGTGCTCAACGACCCCGTGCATCCTGTCGAGGTCGTGCCGGGCTCGCTGCTGGAGCGCGCGGTTGGCGGGCACAGGTTGATCCAGACCAACTCCGCACACCACTGCTGCGTCGATCGTCTGGGTAAAAGCACGCGCTTGGTCGCCAAGGCAACCGACGGCGTGCCCGAGTGCATCGAAGTCGAAGGCCAGCCTTTCTGCCTGGGCGTGCAATGGCACCCTGAGTATACGTGGAAGACGCTCGAGACCGACTTTAACCTGTGGAAGTCGTTTGTCGAGGCAGCGGCCAAGGTAAAGCAGGCTCGTTAGTTCACGGACAGCACAACAGATAAGGGCGCCCCGCCGGCCACATG
>CABRCR010000055.1:0-14635 GCA_902469435.1 uncultured Collinsella sp.
CGGAGAGCACTTAATGTGCTCTCCGTGCGAGCAGGACTGTCCGAGCAGGCGACCAAACCCCGCGCCCCGTCCCGGCGAGCGCTCGGGGACCGGTAGCTTACAGGTGGCTGATGATCAGTTCCATCTTGCCTTCGAGGTCAATGGAGCTGACGGTGCTCGGAGCTAGCAGGTGGCTTCCCTTGTGGACGGGGTCGCCGCAGACGGTGCCTTCGCCGTCGATGACCGACAGACACATGAAGGGCCAGCGCTGCTCGAGGGTCTTGCTGCCGTCGACGCGCACGCGATCGACGGTGTAGCAGGAGTTGGACTCGAGCTCGGTCACGCCGTCGACTTCGGGCGCGGTCACGGTGCCGTCGGTCGGAGCCTGAGCATCAAAGTCGATGCAGTCGAGGCTCTGCTCAATGTGCAGGGGACGCAGTTTGCCGTCGGTGCCGGGACGGTCGTAGTCGTACAGGCGATACGTCACGTCGCTCGACTGCTGCGTCTCCAAAATGAGCGTGCCGGTCTTGATGGCGTGCACGGTACCGGAATCAATCTGGAAAAAGTCGCCCTTGTGAATCGGCAGCACGTTGAGCATGTCGTCCCAGCGGCCGTCCTCGATCATACGCGCGGCCTCGGCGCGGTCGTGCGCGCGCTGTCCGACGATGATCGTGGCGCCGGGCTCGCAGTCCAGTACATACCAGCACTCGGTTTTGCCCAGGCTGCCGTTCTCGTGCTCGGCGGCGTACTCGTCATTGGGATGGATCTGGATCGAAAGGTCGTCCTTGGCGTCTAGAATCTTAATGAGCAGCGGGAACTCCTTGCCCTCGCAGTTACCAAAGAGCTCGCGGTGCTCGGTCCACAGCCACGAAAGCGTGTGACCGGCGTACGGGCCCTCCGCGATCTGGCAGTCGCCGTTGGGGTGGGCCGAGATAGCCCAACACTCACCGATGGGACCCTCGGGAATGTCGTAACCAAATACGGTTTCGAGCTGGCGGCCGCCCCAGATCTTCTCGTGGAAAATCGGCGTGAGTTTAATCAAATCGGACATGTGCATACTCCCATAAGGTTGTGCGGGTGCCGCGTAAGACAGCTCAAAACGAGCACCCACCGGATTACAAAACTAGGCCAGCGTTACGTTGTGCAGCTCAAAGCGGTCGCCTACGTTGTGCGAGATAGAATATTCAAATGCGGTGCCGCTATCCAAGAAGCCAATCTGGTTGAGTTCGAGCAGGGGAGAGCCGGGTTTGGTATCCAGGCGCTCAGCCTCTTCCTCAGTTGCCGCGACGGCGCGAATGGTACGGTGGAAACTCGAGATCTTGAGTCCGCACTGCTCGCGGATGAAGCTGTAGACCGACGCGTACAGGTCTTTTTTCTTAAGACCCGGAATCAGCTCGAGTGGCATATAGGTGTACTCAATAACGATGGGCTGACCATCGACCTGGCGCACGCGCACGATGTGATAGGCAAAGTCGTCCTCGGCAATTCCCAGCTGAGTTGCGACGTCCGCTGGTGGATTGACAATCGAGAAATCGTAGACCACCGAGGTCACCTTCTCCCCGCGGTGCTCATACGAAAAACCCTGGGCGCGGTCATTTTTGCCCTGGAAAAATGCCTGGTCGGGGAGACCCGCCGTGTCCTTAACGTAGGTGCCCGATCCGCGCCGGCTGGTGATCAGGCCTTCCTCGGTGATCTGCTCAATAGCTCGTTTGACGGTGATCTTGGAAACGCTATAGAGCTCACAGAACTTAACGACGGTGGGTAGCTTGTCGCCCGGTTTAAGAGTGCCGTCCTCGATGCTTCGACGGATATCCGCAGCTATCGCCTCGTATTTGGGAATCATGGAACCCCCTTTCCAGCTTGATTGAGTATAAAAGAAAGTATAGCCAACACCTAAGTATCCCTATTGCGTTTTAGAATAGTTCGAGAAAGAGAATATCTAAAACGCTTTTCTTATTAAATAAAAGCGCCTTAAAACGAAATACACTCGAATGGTGCCGTATTGAGCGGATGATCAGTCTGGGGACGGGGCCGAGTCGCGTTGCCGCCTAACGAACTGATTGTCATCCCTGCGTTTCCCCAGATAAAACCTGCCAAAACAAACCTGTCCCTTTTTGGTGGGTTTTTGCCTTGGGAGCGGTACCATACAGGCAATGTTTAAACGAGAAAGGTGGGCTCCCATGGAACCTAAGCAGTACTACATCGGCATTGACGTCGGCGGCACTTCGGTTAAGGAGGGCCTGTTCGATGAGGACGGCAACCTGCTTGCCAAGGCCAGTGTGCCCACGCCTCCCATCGTTGATGCTGCGGGCTTTGCCGCGGTGACCGAGGCTATTGACCAGGTGGTTGCCAAGGCGCAGATTCCGCGCGCCTTTGTGGCGGGCATTGGCCTGGCCGTTCCGTGTCCCATCCCGGCGTCGGGCGATGCCAAGGTCAAGGCCAACATTGCCATCAACCTGCCTGAGCTAAGAGTCGCCATTCAGGAGCACTGCCCCGACGCGGTCGTTAAGTACGAGAACGATGCCAACGCCGCTGCCATGGGCGAGGCCTGGCTCGGCTCTGCCAAGGGCGTACAGAACGTGGTGATGGTCACCATTGGTACCGGCGTGGGCGGCGGCGTTATCGTTAACGGCGACGTGGTATCAGGCGTTGTGGGCGCCGGCGGCGAGATTGGCCATATGTGCCTGAACCCCGACGAGGAGCGCACCTGCGGCTGCGGCGGCCATGGCCATCTGGAGCAGTATTCCAGCGCCACCGGCGTGGTGAGCAACTACCTTGCCGAGTGCGAAAAGGCGGGCGTCGAGCCCATCGAGCTCACCGGGCCTTCTGATTCCAAGGACGTGTTCCAGGCCTGCCGCGAGGGTGACAAGCTCGCGCTGGCAGCTGCCGATACCATGGCCGACTATCTCGGCCGCGCCCTGGCGCTTATTGCCAACGTGGTCGATCCCGAGATGTTCCTGATCGGCGGCGGTGCTTCCGCTTCGGCCGATGTCTACCTCGACAAGGTCCGCGAGCACTTTAAGCAGTACGCGCTCTCCGCCTCGCGCGAGACGCCCATTAAGGTCGCTTCGCTCGGCAACGACGCCGGCATCATCGGTGCCGCTTACGTAGCCCTGCGCGCCGCCGGTAAATAGCTGGTGCGGGGGCAGGTGGTGAAAGGGGGACAGGCTTCGTCCCTGACCTCGCCTCAGCGCTTGCCCCAAATTGTGCCGCGACCCTTCCGTCTCATAAGGTTCGGCGTCAGCGTGCTACCATAGCTACGTCCAAGTACACATATCAAGTGGAGGATATCCATGGCAAACGTTCTTGTCTTTGGTCACCAGAACCCCGATAACGACGCCATCATGAGCGCCGTCGTCCTGTCCCAGCTGCTCAACCAGGTTGAGTATGCCGGCAACACCTACGAGGCCTGCGCCCTTGGTCAGCTTCCGGCCGAGTCCGCCAAGCTGCTTGCCGACGCCGGCATTGCCGAGCCCCGCGTGATCGAGTCCGTCGAGGCCGGCCAGCTCGTCGTCCTCACCGACCACAACGAGTCCGCCCAGTCTGTCGCCGGCCTTAAGGACGCCACGGTCTTTGGCGTTGTCGATCATCACCGCATCGGCGACTTCGAGACCGCCGGCCCGCTGCACTACATCTGCCTGCCCTGGGGCTCCAGCTGCACCATCGTCACCAAGCTCGCCGGCGTGCTCGGCGTTGAGCTTTCCGACGTCCAGGCTAAGCTGCTGCTCTCGGCCATGATGACCGACACGCTCATGCTCAAGAGCCCCACCACCACCGATGTCGACCGCGCCGTCGCCGCCAAGCTCGGCGAGCAGGTGGGCGTCGACCCGGTCAAGTTTGGCATGGAAGTCTTCCTCACCCGCCCGTCCGGCTCCTTCACCGCAGCCGAGATGGTCGGCAACGACATCAAGATGTTCGAGCCCGCCGGCAAGAAGCTGCTCATCGGCCAGTACGAGACTGTCGACAAGACCCGCGCACTCGGCATGATCGACGAGATTCGCAAGGCCATGCGCGCCTACGCCGCCGAGAAAGGTGCCAACGGCATCGTCCTGTGCATCACTGACATCATGGAGGAGGGCTCGCAGGTCCTGCTCGAGGGCGAGACCGAGGCCGCTCAGAAGGGCCTGGGCATTGCCGACGAGCACGACGGCGTCTGGATGCCGGGCGTCCTCTCCCGTAAGAAGCAGGTCGCTGCCCCCATCATGGCCGCCTGCTAGGTTTAGTTGACCAAACGCCACGACCGGACCGCGGACGCCCCGCGCTCCGGTCGTTTTTTGTGCACGGCGCCGCGTCGTCTCTTGGACAGGTATGCCCGTGCCGTTGAACAAATAATGTTCAACCTGTGGTTCCGCTTTTCGGCCACGCCTGCGTGCTTGTCGTGCAGGGTAGGCTAGATGCAAGCGTAATACGTTAGAGCGCGGCGCCGCCACTTGGGCGGGCCGTGCTTTTTTAAGACGGGAGCTTTCCCGTGAAAGGAGCCGCCCATGGCAGCAACTGAGCAGCTGTTCAACGTTCGTGAGCGCAAGCGCTTTGAACGTCACAACATCTGGGAGCGCATCGCCGAGAACGGCACGATTTCCGCCGCCGTCATGGTCTTCGCCGCCATCGCCGCCGTCATTTGCGCCAATACCGATGCCTACGAGGCCGTCCATCACTTTTTGGAGACCCCGCTGTATGTGGGTCTGGGAAACCTTACGGCCGGTCTCACCGTTGAGCTTTTCGTCAACGACTTCCTCATGGCGATTTTCTTTTTGTTGGTGGGCATTGAGCTTAAGTACGAGATGACGGTCGGCGAGCTCAAGAATCCGCGTCAGGCCATGCTTCCCATGCTGGCGGCCGTGGGCGGTGTCGTCGTTCCCGCCTGCATCTACCTGATCTTTAACCATGCCGGTGCCCGTAACGGTTGGGCCATCCCCATGGCAACCGATATTGCCTTTGCGCTGGGCGTGCTGTCGCTTTTGGGCAATCGCGTGCCCAACGGCGTGCGCGTATTCTTCTCGACGCTCGCCATCGCCGACGACCTGATCTCCATCGCCGCCATCGCCATCTTCTACGGTCAGAGCCCCAATCCGTTTTGGTTGGGCGCCGCCGCACTTGTGACCTGCGCGCTCGTGTGGCTCAACAAGACGCAGCATTACCGCCTTGCCCCGTATTCGGTACTGGGACTGCTGTTGTGGTTCTGCATGTTCAAGAGCGGCGTACATGCCACGCTTGCTGGCGTCATCCTGGCCTTCACCATCCCGGCCAAGTGTGGCGTCAAGCTCGATAGCCTCACCGATTGGCTGGGCGAGTGCCTGCCGCTGCTCGATGACCGCTACGATGATGAGGCACACATCCTGGGCCAGCATGACTTTACCGTCTCGACAACCAAGGTCGAGCGCGTCATGCACCGCGTGACCCCGCCGCTTATCCGCATGGAGCGTCTGATCTCCACGCCGGTCAACTTTGTGATCCTGCCGATCTTTGCGTTCGTAAACGCTCAGGTTCGCTTAGTGGGCGTGGACATGAGCACGCTGCTCACCGACCCGGTGACGCTCGGCGTGTACTTTGGCATGCTGCTGGGCAAGCCGATCGGCATCTTTGGTATGACGTTTGCCCTGGTTAAGCTTAAGGCCTGCGAGCTGCCGCACAATGTCAACTGGCACATGATTGCCGGCGTGGGCATTCTGGGCGGTATCGGCTTTACCATGTCGATTCTCATCAGCGGCCTTGCCTTCCCGACGGCCCAGTTTGAGGTTCTTGCAGCCAAGGCCGCCATTCTTGCCGGTTCGGTCACCGCAGCCGTGCTCGGCATGATCTACATGAGTGTGATCTGCAAGCACCCCGCGCCCAAGGACGAGTAAAAGCACATACAAGTTTAAAAACGCCGCCTGTGAACACCATCACAGGCGGCGTTTTAATCATTGGGGACGTTCTTAAACGACTAGGGCTATTCCACCGTTCCGTAGACGGCGCCCCAGCCGTGGGCGGCCAAGGCGGAGTTGAGCTGGTCGCAAAGTGACTGGCGGTCGTAGTAGCCGGGCGGCAAAAGGTTCACGATCTCCATGAGGTCGGGCGCCAGGTCCAAGATTTCGGCCTGTACGATCAGATCCAGGCGGTCGATGGCGTGGCGGTCGTAAAACAGTCCGTCGACCAGGCGCTGCAAGTCGCCGAATTCCTCGGCCTGAAACGATCCGTACTCCATAGTGCCTCCTTGGGCGCCCCACGCCGGCATGCGCGGCGATTCGTAATTCATTGCGATGAACTTAATCTATCACGGCTTCATACCGTTGCGGCGGTGGCGGTCTATACTTAGACGAACTGCAACGTACCGCTTCGCGAAAGGTCGCACCCATGCAGACGATCTACCAGAAGATGGAAACCACCGAACTCGATGCCGCCATCGAGGCGCTCAAAGCCGAGGTCGCCGAGGTCAAGGCCAAGGGCCTGGCGCTCGATATGGCCCGCGGCAAGCCGTCGCCCTCCCAGGTGGACATCTCTCGACCCATGCTCGATATCCTCAATGCCGATGCCGATCTGCACGACGGCAACGTCGACTGCTCCAACTACGGCTGCTTTGAGGGCATTCCCTCGGCACGCAAGCTGGCGGGGGAGTTCCTGGGTTGCCCTGCCGAGCAGACGCTCGTGCTGGGTTCGTCGAGTTTGCTGATTGAGCACGACATCGCCGGCATGTTCTGGCGCTGTGGCTCGTGCGGCAGCGACCCTTGGGAGGCTTACGAGGCAGCGCACGACGGCAAGAAGGTCAAGTTCCTGTGCCCCGTTCCCGGCTACGATCGCCACTTTGGCATCACCGCCGACTTGGGCATCGAGAACGTCCCCGTCGCGATGACCGACAATGGCCCCGACATGGACGAGGTTGAGCGCCTGGTTGCCGCCGACGATTCCATCAAGGGCATCTGGTGCGTGCCCAAGTATTCTAACCCCACGGGCATCACCTTTAGCGAGGACACTGTGCGCCGCCTGGTCGAGATGCCCACGGCCGCGCCCGATTTCCGCATCTTTTGGGACAACGCTTACTGCGTGCACGACCTGTACGACGAGACCGACGAGCTCGCAAATATCTTTGACCTCGCTCGCGCGGCGGGCACCGAGGATCGCGTGGTGGCCTTTGCCTCGACGTCCAAGATCACCTTCCCGGGCGCCGGCATCGGCTTTATCGGTGCGAGCCCCGCGGTCATCGCCGAGTTCTCCAAGCGCCTGAAGGCCGGTCTTATTAGCGCCGATAAGCTCAACCAGCTGCGTCACGTGCGCTTCCTTCCCACCATCGAGGCGGTCAAGGAGCACATGAAAAAGCATGCCGAGTTCCTATGCCCGCGCTTTGAGGCCGTTGAGCGTAAACTCACCGAGGGCTTGGGTAACACGGGTTGCGCCACTTGGACGCATCCCCATGGCGGCTACTTTGTGAGTTTCGATGGCCCCGAGGGCTCGGCCCAGAAGGTCGCCGCGCTTTGTGCCGACCTGGGCGTCAAGCTCACGCCGGCTGGTGCCACCTGGCCTTATGGCAAGGATCCGCGCGACACCAACATCCGCATCGCGCCGAGCTATCCCACGGTCGAGGACCTGGAGGCTGCGCTCGATGTGCTGGTGCTGGCTGTCAAGCTCGTCGCTGCCGAGCTTGCGCGTGCCGAGCGCGCCTAACGCGTAGGGCCCCGCAAGTCCGCGCCTAGTACTATCCGCACTTTCGATACGTAAAGGAGCGTATACATGGATTTGGGTATTTCCACCAGCCCCACGCCAGAGCTCTACACCATTAAGGTGACCGGTGAGATCGATATCTCTAACGCCGATAGCCTGCGCAATGCCATCGACCTGGCGCTCGAGCAGCCCACTGAGGCCGTTGAGCTCGATTTTGCCCAGGTGAGCTACATCGATTCGACGGGCATTGGCGTGCTTGTGGGCGCCGCACACCACGCAGCTGATCATGGTAAGCGTTTTAGCTGCGTCAACGTGCAGCCCCCGGTGATGCGCGTGGTTCAGCTGTTGGGCGTCGACCAGGAGATTTCGATCACCGCTGCATAATCTTTGCCCCCAAAAGGGCGTGCCGTTTGGCATATGTTTGTGATGCGCTCGGACGTTTTGGCGTCCGGGCGCTATACTTGACCGAATGAATAGACGAGTTCCGGCCGAATGGCGCGGTGCGGGCTCGACTCACATCGAGCCTTGGAGGTATGTGTGTTTGGTATTGGAGAGGGTGAGCTCGCGATCATCGTGGTCTTCGGCTTTTTGCTGTTTGGCCCGGATAAGCTCCCGCAGATGGGCCGCACGATCGGCCGTGCCATCCGTCAGTTCCGCGAGACGCAGGAAAAGATGACGGCCGTTGTTCAGTCCGAGATTATCGATCCGGTGAGCGAGGCCGCGTCGGCCCCGGTCAAGCCCAAGAAGACTGCTGCGACCGACGACGATTCCGATGCGGACGAGGATGCCGCCGAGACGGCAGCGCCCGCCAAGAAGGAGACCTTTGCCGAGCGTCGCGCCCGTCTTGCTGCCGAGAAGGCCGCAAGCGAGGGTGCTGCTGAGGGCGAAGGCGCTGTTGATGAGGCCGAGGGTACAGAGCCTGCTGCTGCCGTCGAGCCCGAGCCTGCTGCAGAGCCCGAGCCCGAGCCGGCAGAGCCCACGACGGCCGACCTCTACGCCCGTCGTCCCCGCAAGCGCAAGGCCGTCGTCGACCAGCTCGCCCGTGAGCTCGAGGACGAGGACGATGCCGCTACCGCCGATGCCCCGAAGGGAGGCGATGAGTAATGCCGATCGGACCTGCGCGCATGCCGCTCTTCGATCACCTGGGAGAGCTCCGTCGCCGTCTGACCATCGTGGTCGTGTCGGTGTTTGCCGCCGCTATCGTGCTGTACTTCGCCACGCCCGTGGTGCTCGATATCCTGGAAGACCCCATCCGCTCCTTTGTGCCGGACGGTAAGTTCTACATCACCACCACGCTCGGCGGCTTTGGCCTGCGCTTTTCGCTGGCCCTCAAGATGGCCGTGGTCATGTGCACGCCGATGATCGTCTGGCAGATTCTGGCATTTTTCCTGCCGGCGCTTCGCCCCAACGAGCGCAAGTGGGTTGTGCCCACGGTGCTCGCCTCGACGGTGCTGTTCTTCTTGGGCGCCATCTTCTGCTACTTCATCATCATTCCTGCGGGCTTTGAGTGGCTCATCGGCGAGACTTCGGCCGTCGCCACGGCGCTGCCCGACCTGGAGAACTACGTCAACATGGAGCTGCTCTTTATGATCGGCTTTGGTGTGGCGTTTGAGCTGCCGCTCATCATCTTCTACCTGTCCGTCTTCCACATCGTGTCCTATGCGGCTTTCCGCAGCGCTTGGCGCTACGTGTACGTTGGCCTGCTTGTGGGATCGGCTGTGATTACGCCCGACGGCTCGCCCGTCACGCTGGGCCTTATGTACGGTGCCCTGCTTTCGCTCTACGAGATTTCGCTCGCCATCGCTCGCGTGGTCATTACCGCGCGCGAGGGCAAGGAGGGCTTGTTTGTGAGCCGTCTGGACCTGTTCTCGGACGATGAGGACGACGAGGAGTAAATCGGTATGCACGAGGTTGGCATTGTCAACGGCATACTCGATACAGTGATTCGCGCGGCGCGTGGGGCGGGGGCCTCGCGCGCCGTTTTGATAACGCTGCGTATCGGGGATATGACCGAAGTTGTGCGCGAGGCGCTTGACTTTGCATGGGAGACATTTCGCGACGAGGACCCGCTCACGCGAGGCTGCGAGCTCGCGGTTGAGGAGATTCACCCACAAAGTGAATGCTTGGACTGCGGCGAGGTTTTCGACCACGATCGCTTCCACTGTCGCTGTCCCCAGTGTGGTGGTGCCAACGTGCGCCTACTGCACGGCCGCGAGCTCGATATCGCGAGTATCGAAATCGAAACCCCCGACGATTAGCCCGCTAGCCATCTGGTGATGGGGTATAAAGGGGCCAAAGTAAGGAGTGCCGAGTATGGCTGAGAAAACGATTGATATCGCATCGCCGATTCTGTCGCGCAACGAGCGCCTGGCAGATCAGCTGCGTCAGCGATTTAATGAGACAAACACCTATGTGATCAACGTCTTGTCGAGCCCCGGTTCGGGCAAGACCACCACGATCCTGGGCACCAACGAGCGCCTGCGCGACAAGGCTGACCTGCGCTGTGCCGTCATCGAGGGCGATATCGCCTCGGATGTCGATGCCATCACCATGAAGGAAGCCGGCATGCCCGCCATCCAGATCAACACGGGCGGCCTGTGCCACCTCGAGGGCAACATGATCATGGAGGCCGTTGACGCGTTCGACCAGGCCGTCGGTCTGGAGAACATCGACGTCATCTTTATCGAAAATGTGGGCAACCTAGTCTGCCCGGTCGACTTTGACCTGGGCGAGAACCTGTCCATCATGATTCTCTCGGTGCCCGAGGGCGACGACAAGCCCATCAAGTACCCGGGCATCTTCCAGCACGCCGGCGCGCAGCTGCTCAATAAGGTCGACGTGGCCCCGGCTTTCGATTTTGACATGGATAGGTATACTAAGACACTCGATGACCTCAATCCGCAGGCGCCGCGGTTTGCCGTGAGCGCGCGCAAGGGCGAGGGCATGGATGCCTGGTGCGATTGGCTCATCGGGCAGATCGAGCAAGCAAGGGCGTAAATCGGCCGCCATACGGGCGGGCGTAGCCGCAGAGACACGAGATAGGAGCCTCTTTTGAAGCTCATCATCGCCGAGAAAAACGACGCCGCGCGTCAGATCGCCGAGCGTCTATCCACGGGCAAACCCAAAAAGGACAAGGTGTACAACACCGCCATCTACCGTTTTGAGTGGAAGGGCGAGGAGTGCGTGACGATCGGTCTTGCCGGTCACATCCTTGCGCCCGATTTTTGCGACAGCGTGCTGTTCGATAAAAAGCTGGGCTGGTATTCGGTTACTGAGGACGGCGAGATGCTGCCGGCCGACATGCCCGATGGCCTGGCTCGTCCGCCCTACGACACCAAGCGCAAGCCGTTTCTTGCCGACGGTATCTCCATCAAGGGCTGGAAGCTCGAGAGCCTGCCCTATCTCACCTGGGCGCCCGTCATTAAGCTGCCGGCCGAGAAGGAGCTCATTCGCTCGCTCAAGAACCTGGCCAAGAAGTCCGACAGCGTCATCATCGCCACGGACTTCGATCGCGAGGGCGAGCTGATCGGTTCGGACGCTCTCAACAAGGTGCGTGAGGTGGCGCCCGACTTGCCGGTTGCCCGCGCCCAGTATTCTTCGTTTACCAAGGCCGAGATCACGCAGGCCTTCGATAATCTCGTCTCGCTCGACCAGAATCTGGCCGACGCCGGCGAGAGTCGCCAGCACATCGACCTCATTTGGGGCGCGGTACTCACGCGCTATCTGACGCTCGCCAAGTTTGGCGGCTTTGGTAACGTGCGCTCTGCCGGCCGCGTGCAGACGCCGACACTCGCCCTGGTGGTCGAGCGCGAGCGCGAGCGCATGGCGTTTGTGCCCGAGGACTATTGGCAGATTCGCGGCATGGGTGCCGCTCAGGGTGTTGCCGAGGACGACCGCTTTAAGATCGCGCACAAGACGGCGCGTTTTACCGACAAAGATGCTGCTGAGACGGCGTATGGTCACGTCGACGGCGTCGCGACGGCAACCGTCGCCGCGGTGACCAAGCGCTCTCGCAAGCAGCAGCCGCCCACGCCGTTTGCGACCACCTCGCTGCAGGCTGCCGCCGCAGCCGAGGGCATCTCGCCTGCGCGTACCATGCGCATCGCCGAGTCTCTCTACATGGCGGGTCTCATCAGCTACCCGCGTGTCGACAACACCGTGTACCCCGCGACGCTCGATCTGGGCGCCGTGGTGAGCGACCTGGCAAAGATCAATCCGGCGCTGGCGCCCGTGTGCAAAAAGGTACTCGCTGGCCCCATGAAGCCCACGCGTGGTAAAGTCGAGACCACCGACCACCCGCCTATCTATCCCACGGGCGAGGGTGATCCGTCCACGCTCGACGGTGGCCAGCGCAAGCTCTACGACCTCATCGCCCGCCGCTTCCTGGCAACGCTTATGGGCCCCGCGACTATCGAGAACACCAAGCTCGAGCTTGACGTGAACGGTGAGCCGTTCGTGGCTTCGGGCGACGTGCTCGTGACCCCGGGTTTCCGCGAGGCGTATCCGTACGGACTCAAGCGCGACGAGCAGATGCCGCCGCTGGAGCAGGGCGACACGGTCGACGTGTTCGACATTAAGCTCGAGGCCAAGCAGACCGAGCCGCCCGCGCGCTACAGCCAGGGCAAGCTCGTGCAGGAGATGGAAAAGCGCGGCCTGGGCACCAAGTCCACGCGTGCGAGCATCATCGAGCGCCTGTATGCCGTGCGCTATCTCAAAAATGATCCCGTTGAGCCGAGCCAGCTGGGCATCGCCATCATCGACGCGCTGTCACAGTTTGCCCCGCGCATCACGAGCCCCGATATGACCAGCGAGCTCGACGGCGACATGACCCGCGTGGAGCGCGGCGAGGACACCGAAGAGCATGTCGTGACGCACTCGCGCGCGCTGCTGGCCGGCGTGCTCGACGAGCTGCTCAAGCATACGCAGGAGCTGGGCGACGCCATCAGCGACGCCGTCACGGCCGATGCGCGCGTGGGCGCCTGCCCCAAGTGCGGCAAGGACCTGGTTATGAAGACGAGTGCCAAGACCCGCGGCAGCTTTATCGGCTGCATGGGATGGCCCGACTGCGACGTGACCTATCCGGTGCCGAGCGGCGTCAAGGTAAGCCCGCTCGAGGGCGAGGCCGCTGTGTGCCCCGAGTGCGGCGCGCCGCGCATTAAATGCCAGCCGTTCCGTCAGAAGGCCTTCGAGATTTGCGTGAACCCCACGTGCCCCACCAACTACGAGCCTGACCTTAAGGTGGGCGAGTGCAAGGTGTGTGCCGAGGCCGGACGCCATGGCGACCTGATCGCACACAAGAGCGAGAAGAGCGGCAAGCGCTTTATCCGCTGCACCAACTACGATGACTGCGGCGTGAGCTATCCGCTGCCGGCGCGTGGCAAGCTCGAGGCGACGGGCGAGACCTGTCCCGAGTGCGGCGCCCCCATCGTGGTGGTCAACACGGCGCGCGGCCCGTGGCGCATCTGCGTGAACATGGACTGCCCGACCAAGGAGAAGAAGCCCGCCCGCGGTCGCAAGACCACAACCAAGGCGAGCACGGCAAAGAAGACGACGGCGGCCAAGAAGACGACGGCTAAGAAAGCCACTGCCGCCAAGAAGACGACCGCGAAGAAGTCGACTGCCAAGAAAACAGCCGCCGACAAGTAACGGCGCAGTCGAAACATTGCCCAAAAAAACGAGCGAGGACCCCGCGATCCTCGCTCGTTTTTTTGACCGGCAGTTAGGGACGTTCTTTTTCTGCCGGCAGTTTAGGAACGTCCCTAACTGCCGGCTCGGGAACGACAAAGCGCTAGTTCACCTCGACAGGCTTGGCGCCGGGATAGCGCTCCTCAAAGTCTAGGCGGTACTTATTGTCATTGGTGCCCGCCACGTTGTCGCGCGACAGCGGCGCCACGATCTCATTCTTGTGGTCCGCAGGCTTGGCGTATTTCAGGCTGATCTCCCAGGCATCACAGATTGCGTCAATGCGGTGATCCAGGTCGTCGTACAGGGCGATGATGTCCTTCCAGGAGCTGTAGTTCTTGGAGCTCGTCGGGACGTCCAGGTCCTCGACGATGTCGTAATACTGCTCGATGGTGTCCTCCGTGCGCTCGGCGACGTCGGCGAGATTTTGACGGGTGGTTCGATCCTCTTCCAGATAGTTGCCGTTGAAGTTCTGCGCGCAGCCACGGACCTGGCTGTCGAGATCTTCGAGCAGGTCGTAGTATTCGTTCAGGCGACGGTAGAGGTTCTGCTCGGAGAGCGTTGCTTCGCCGCCATCCTCGTCGTCATCGTCATCATCGTCGTACAGGCTGTTGGGATCGCCGAGAGGCTTTAGGTCATCGTCGTCGACGTCATGGTGCAGCTTAGCTACCGCGGCAGTCGTCTGCGTGGCGGCGTTGTCGAAAGGCTTGATCACAAAGAAAACGACCAGGGCGATGATGATCGCCACCAGCACAACAATAACGGCGATAAGCGGCCCGGTGCCGCTCTTTTTGGGAGCGGGGGTCTGTGGCGAAGCGGGCGCGTATGCGGGAGCCGGCTGCTGTTGGGGCGAGCCGCTCGCGACGGGTATGCGCTGCGTGGTCTCGACGGCCTCGGTCCTTGCGGCAGGGTCGGGGCTATAGGCGAGGGAGTCATCCGCCTTGGCTTGCGGCGTATCAAGGGAGCCGGTCTGCTCAAAAGCGGGCTGGCTATCGCTTGCGGCTGTTTGCTCAACGGGTGCACCGCATGAGGTGCAGAACTTGGCATCATCTGCAAGAAGCTTGCCGCACGAGGCGCAATACCGAGACATTGCCACTCCTTTCGCCACATTTCAATGCAATACGACGATTATACCCAGCATCCAAAATTCCCCATCATACGTTGCGGTGAAATAGGGACTGTTTGGCGGTCTCAGGGCTTCAATCAGTCCCTATTTCACCGCAACTTTAGCCGGCAGTTGGGGACGTTCCTTTTAATATGGGCAGGACATTGTCAAGAGGCAAAATCGGGCCTGGCCCCAACGATATGGGGTCAGGCCCTCTCCCTATATCAACCCGTC